>JAGAHT010000054.1:0-6195 GCA_017626945.1 Fibrobacter sp. | reverse complement strand
TAAGAAGTTGTACGAAATGAACCGCGTGATCAGCGACACCGCCGAATACGGTTGCTACCTGTTCGCCAACAAGTGCGTGCCTCTGCTCGCCGACTTCATGAAGAACGAAGTGAAGAAGGACGACATCGGCGCTATCTACGGCGAAGGCAAGACCACCGCAGTTGATAACGAAGAGCTCATCAAGGTGAACAAGAACATCCGTCAGCATCCGGTGGAAGAGGTCGGTGCTTGGCTGCGTGAACGCATGTCCGGCATGACGAAAGTTGTCTAAGCTTCGTCTAGCTTCGTTGCAGAAATCCAATCGGCTCAGCAATGCAAGCATATAAATATGCTTGCGCTGCGTTCGCCTCAAGGATTTTCTCGACCCACTCGCCGTACTAGTTGTACGGCTTCGGGGTCTGCGGCCTCGCTATACTCGCTTATCCAAGCTTTCGGAAAAAGAGTATATGTGATTGTCGCGGATGAACATTTTCAAAAGCCTGTCGCGGTGATGCGGCGGGCTTTTTGTATTCTCGCTTTGCCTGCAAACCACTGTCTACTGCCTACTTCCTACAGTCTACTCTTACTATATTATCCCACATGAACAATTCTCAATCTCGCAGCAAGCTTCGTGACGAAGTCTATACCCAGATGATGTGCGCGCAGGCGCGTCTTTCTAAAGATCAGAATACCCAGATGGGTGCCGTGCTCGTGTCGGCCGACGGTCGCGTGATCAGCACGGGCTACAATGGCGCTCCGGCTGGTTTCGACGACGAAACGGTGCCGTACACCCGCGAAAAGCAACTGCTGGCGTACGATTTGCTGGATGCCGATTCGGGCGAGGTCCTGAGCCACCACGAGTTCGAGGCGAATAAGTACCCGTTCATGGTGCATGCCGAAATCAACGCGCTGCACTATGCCCGCGGCAAAGTTCCTCCGGGATCCAAGCTCTATGTGATTGGTTTTCCGTGCGAACGCTGCGCCCTGGATGTGAGCCTTTCGGGCGTTGCCGAAGTGTTCGTGACCAAGGACGATTACGACCCGAAGTCCACGCTGAACAACAGCCGCGACACGGCTTACTACATGTTTGCGCAGGCGGGAATTATCGTGACGCTGTGCGGTAAGCGCATTCGTCCCGTGGTTTCGAAGCCGAACAAGTAAAAAAGAGACGTTTCCTCCTCTTTGAGGTGCACAATGGCGTGGTTGCGGAAACTGTAGACGTTAATTTTGAAGAAATGTAGACTTTTCCGCGAAATTTTTATTATATTGATAACCGGGAGCATGTTGCGCTCGGTTATTTTTATTGGATTATATATATGGTGAATCTTTTTGAATATCTGAACTATCGTGAATTCTTGCGGGATAGCTACGAGGAACGTCACAAGGGCGACTGGCGCTTTAGCCATCGCTACATTGCCGAACGTGCCGGTTTCGATGCGTCGATGTTCAATAAGATTCTACAGGGTAAGCGTAACTTGACGGCGCGTCTTGTCTCTGTTTTTGCCGATATTTTTTGTAATGATGACCGCGAAAAGGCCTACTTTGCCGACATGGTGGCTTTCAACCAGGCGAAAAACCATTCCGAAAGCCGTCAGTATCTGGAAAAGCTGGTAGCGACCAAGGAATGCAAGGTCGAAAATGTGGCCAAGGATCAGTTTGAATACTTTGACCACTGGTACCATGCGGTGATTCGCGAACTGGTGACTTTTTACCCGTATGTGGGCGATGACGCGGCGCTTGGCTTGATGGTGCGCCCGCCGATTACGGCTTCGCAGGTCAAGTCTTCGATTGCGCTGCTGGAACGCCTCTCGATGATCAAGAAGAACGAGGCAACAGGATTTTACGAACAGACGCAGGGCCTGATTTCGAGCGGGTCTGAATCTTTCAGTACGGCGGTCAACTCTTACATTCAGCAGAACTTAAATGTGGCGCAAGACGCCATGGACCGTTTTGAACGCGGTGAACGCAATTTGTCGACGCTAGCCTTTGCCTGCGACGAGCCGACTTACAAGGAACTGGTCGAGATGGTTCGCCGCTTTAGGCGCGAAGTCTTGGCGAAGGTGGGGCAGTGCGCAAAGCCCAATCGGGTGTTCCAACTCGGTATGCAGTTGTTCCCGCTTTCAGACCCGTATCCGCCTCCGCAGCGCCGCGGGCGCAAGCGCCGTATTCGCGGACTTGAAATGACCGAAGGCGAATCGCAGGTTGTCGTTGATGCGAACGAGGCGACGGAACTCAAGGATGGATTGGCCGAAACCTTAAGAAATGCCGAAGGGGGTGCTGCCGATGCTTAAGAATTTGTATAAAAGTTTGCTTGCGTCGGCTTTGCTTGCAGGTTCGTTTACAGCTTGTAGCAATGACAAGAATGTTGCCGGCGGTACCGAGGCGGAATCGACGGTTGTTGCGCTGCAGATTCAGGTGTCGGGAAATGCCGCTTATTCCCGCGTGCGTGCGCTTCCGGACGATTTCCTGGCAGAAGAGGCGACCGAAGCGGAATGGATCGAAACCGATGAAAATGGCTTCGTGAAAATTCCGATGGAACCGGGCGCATACACGGTTGAAGCCCGCCATGTGGATGGAACCGATGCAACGGGCGCCGTTTACAGTGTTGCTCTTGATTCCAGTTCTTCTAATGTAATTGATACGATCAAGCTTGTTGAACTTTCGTCGATCGAGGGCTTTGTGCTGCTTGGTGAATCAACTCCGGTGATTCGTATCGCAGGCCTTGACCGCTATGTAGTTCCCGACAGTACGGGACATTTCGTAATCGACTCCTTGCCGACGGGAAGTTTTGAGGTCCTGTTCGGTGACCCGCAGACGATCAATTCGGCCAAGGTAGAATCAACTACGGGTGACACTCTGTACGTAGACTGCTCCGATTCCGTGGTTCAGGTGACCGGGTCTGTTGAATCGGTAGCCACGGAAGTCCCGAAAGGCGACTGGAACGAACATGCCGCACTCCTTGCTCAAGTTGACGGTTATGCCGTGGGCGTGCTCGGTGCGGCTGGCGTGACCGATAGTTTAGGAAATATCTCGGCTGCCGAAGGCGAAATCTGTGTCGTAACAACGACTGAAGACTATGTGATTGTCGAAGATACGACGGAAGTCGATTCGGCCGGAAATGCGAAAACGACCGCCGTGATTGCTCCGGGTTCACTTCGCGAGTGCGCCTACAAGGAAGGTCCAATATGGATTTTGTTCGAAAAGAGCGGTACCTACAATTTGGAATCTCCGCTTCGACTCGGTTCCGATAAGACTTTCGACGGCCGTGGGCGAGATATCCGCATTACAGGCATGGGTATTCTGACTCAGGAATCCAGCAATCTGATTTTTGAAAACCTGATATTTACCGCACCCGCTATTACGGTACAGGATACGAGTTCACGCCGAGCGCTTTCGCTCCATAATGGAACGCATCATGTCTGGGTCGACCATTGCGTGTTCGAGGAATACCCGCTGGTGGAACTCGATGTGAAACGTGGCTCTCACAATGTCACGATTTCTTGGTCTCGCTTTGAAAATGCACAGACCGGTGTCCTGTTTGGCCTGGCGGCTGACATCATTATGGATACGGCGCAGAGCTTGACCATGCATCACAATTATTTTGCGGGACTTTCTCGAGACGGTATTCTTGCTCATGGGGGAAAACTGCATGCCTACAACAACTTCTTTGATTCTGTCGAAAAGTCGGGTGTGGTCTGTTCCGATGCGGCGCGTTGCCTGATCGAAAAGAATGTATTCAACAATGAGTTGCCCGTGACGCTTTACCGGTGGTACAACGAAGATGGCTCTCCGGTTGATTCGACGGTCGGCTTTGTGAATATGGTCGAAAACAAGTTCTCGGTAGGGGGCTCGGATTCAGACTTTGCTGACCATGCGGTTGGATTCGTTCCTGATTACAAGTACGAATCGGGGCTTGCGGATGTTTCGCTTGTACTCAGGTTGAAAAACGAGAGCGGTTCCCGCTGAAACAAGCTGTTTCTGCCCGTGCAAGGACCTGACGATCTTTCATAATTTTTTATCTTAGCCGGTATGAAAGAAAAACTGCCGGCTTTTTTGTTTATGCTTGCAATCCCCCTGTCGATTGTTCTCTACCTTAAGGTGGAATCGGCTTCGGGTTCTGAAATCGTAGCACTCCTGTCGGCGGTGGGACTTTATCTGGTGGTCTTTTTCTTGTTGGCGATGTTCTTCAATTCACGTGCGAAAGATGCTGATGGCAAGGCTGTATCGGCTTTGGATAATTTATTTGCGGAGAAAAAGACAAGGGCGGAACTGGCTCGCGAAGAAATCCTGCGCAAGCAGAAAGAATTGGCGGAAAAGAAGTCGTCAGAAAAGTAGTTCTGGGACTACTTCGTTTTATAGAATTGCGGACGACTTAAACTCTTTTAGCTATATTTGGCGCAACTAGGAGTTTATATGAATAAATTTGTACTGATTCTCGTGACGCTAGCCGTTACGTTCTCGATGGGTGCGGAACGCTACAAGGATCGCCTTTTCGAAGTTTCAAAGGAAAAGAATGTCGTTTATGCTTCGGGTGTTCTGCATCTCAAGAAGCTGAATTCCATTTCGACGGCACTTCTGATGTATTCGATGCTTGGAAAAGGCACTTCCGTTTATTTGTATGATAACGAGACGGACTTGACGAGTGTCAGTTTGCACATGGACATCTATAAGCCGAAGGACGATACGGAAACAAAGCGCGCGGCTGTACTGGTGATGCATGGCGGAGCCTTTGCTGCCGGTGCCAAGGATGACACGGACCAGCAGACTATTACCTATTGTGATTCTTTGGCTGCTCGCGGCTTTGTTGCGGTGGCGGTGGAGTACCGCTTGGGCATTACTGCGACTATCGAGAACAAGGTCCTGACGATTGATAGCTTGGATTTCTCCAGGACGGTTTATCGTGGAATCCAGGATGTGCGTGCGGCTGTTCGCTATGTCAGGATGAATGCCGATAAGCTGGGCGTGGATCCGGGCCGCATTTACTTGATTGGTAATAGTGCTGGTGCAATCCTTTCTCTTGAGAATATCTACATGGACAAGGAATCCGAGATTCCTGCGGCGGCAAAGCGCGAGCCGGATCTGGGTGGTCTTGATGCCTACGGTGTGCAAGGCGCGAATTCGCAGGCGAACGCGGTGGCAGCACTTTGGGGAGCGGTACACGATATTAACATTATTGAAGATGTGGATAAGCCGGTGCTCCTGGTGCATGGCAAGGCCGATAGCACGGTGCTCTTCAAGACGGGGCGTCCTCTGGGAAATATTGCGGGTGTCTTGGAAAACCTGATGCCTGCGTCTCTGGCGATGGTGGGTGCGACGGCGTTTAAAGTGCAGACTCCGACTCTTTATGGAAGCTTTGTAATTGACTCCGTACTGACAGAGAAGAATGTAGACCATGAAACCTACTTCGTTGATGATATGCCTCATGAATTCTACGATGAAGGCGATTACGATGTCAAGGTGCGCGAAAAGGTGTTCGATTTCCTTTATGCCCAGACGCAAAAGCCGGCAAGTCCTGAACGTATTGTTGTTGCCTTGGCGAAGCCGTCTCTGCTTAAGATGGGCGAAGATAACCATAGCTTCTATCTGACGGGTGGGAACGAACGTCAGTATGCCGTTACCGACTTGCGCGGTCGCATCGTGAAAAGCGGAATAGTTTCCGCGGGTGAGTCTGTCGACTTGATGGACCTGGAACGCGGTGTATACGTGCTTCGCGTGAAGGGCGAACGCCCGTTGCGCTTCGGTCTGGCTAAATAGTTTTGAAATAACCTTAAAAATTGCTATATTTGCGCCGTACAAATCAAGGAGTAGCTAAATGCTCAAATCTACACTGCAACAGACCGATCCGGAAATCTACAACATCATTCAGGAAGAAGCCGAACGCCAGGAATATGGCATCGAGCTCATCGCTTCTGAAAACTACACCTCCAAGGCAGTCATGGAAGCTATGGGTTCCGTGCTGACCAACAAGTACAGCGAAGGCTACGTTGGCAAGCGCTACTATGGTGGTAACGAAGTGATCGACAAGATGGAAGCTCTGGCCATCGATCGTTGCAAGAAACTCTTTGGTTGCGACCATGTGAACATCCAGCCGCTGTCCGGTTCTCCGGCCAACGCTGCCGTGTACTTCGCCGTCCTCAAACCGGGCGACAAGGTCCTCGGCCTCAAGCTCGACCACGGTGGACACCTTTCTCACGGCCATCCGGTGAACTTCTCCGG
>JAGAHT010000053.1:0-7462 GCA_017626945.1 Fibrobacter sp. | reverse complement strand
TCCGCGTTAGCGATCACGACCGGCTTGCCGCCTTCCATCACGGACACGCAGCTGTTGGTCGTTCCCAAGTCAATACCGATAATCTTGCTCATAATGAGTCTCCTATTTTAAATTCTTGCCGCCCGCGAATCAATCTGAACGGGGCGATTTTTACGCCCATACATAAGCAAAACCCGTGCCAAATGCTAATAACTGGCAAAAAACGGCCATTTTGTTTCGTTCTGAAACAAGAAAAGGACCTGGAAAAGGCTGAAAGCGCCATGTTTCATAATGGAACGGTGGTTCGTGGTTAGGAGGTGGGGGAGGAATCCCCCTCGCTCCAGCCGGTTTGTCCGCATCATGCCGCAGGCTGTCATGCCGGACTCCGTTCCGGCATCGCCATTCTCGTCTGCGTCCAAACAGTCTTCCGCTACCCCCTCGCCTAAGGGGACACCCCTTAAAAACCCCAATTCTTTTTCAAAAATGTATATTTCAGCAAAACGGAAGTTGAGGGATAGATGATATTTCGAAAGATCGTAGTGACCGCAGCAATCGCTTGCCTAGTTCTTGCTTTTACCGCCTGTGGCGATGATGACAGCAGCAGCTTCGTTGAGCCGGAGAAGGAGACGAGTAGCTCCATTGCCGAGTCATCCTCAGAGCGCAGCGGAGGGGATCCATCCAGTCCTTTCTCCAGCAGTAGCAGCGTTTCGTCTTCGTCGAAGAACAGCTCTTCTTCTGCGAAATCGAGTTCGTCTACGGATGCCAAGAGCAGTTCTTCTGTAACGTCAAGCAGCTCGGGGACTTCTGCTGGGTCTTCGGCGGGGAATAGCAGTTCTAGCAAGGCGGAGGATTTAAGCTGTACTCCGGAAGAAGAGGGGCAAACATTTGAATTTACGCTCACGGGGAAAAAATATATCTGCAAGAATGGAGCTTTGATTGAAATAGCCTCCTCCAGTTCGGCTGCGCCTACCAGCAGCTATTTCGATATGACGAACCAGTTTAACGAGAAGGTGTCTTACGGCGAGTTCACGGACCCACGTGACGGGCAGACGTACCGGACGGCGGATATATATGATAAGGTTTATGATAGAACATATACAATTTTTGCGGAAAATTTGAATTACGGCAAGATGGTGATGGGAGGCTCGGTTCAAGGGGACTCGACTAAATATTGCTACGATGATGACCCGTGGTATTGTGAAAATGGCTGGGGCGGACTCTATACCTGGAGCAACGCGATGGGTTTCCCTGCAGTATGCGACAGTGTATCTGTTGAATCCACTGAATGTCCGGACACTTTAAAATCCGCAAGACAGCAAGGTATTTGTCCCGAAGGTTGGCATATAATGAATGATAATGAATGGGCAAATATTGCTGAAATCACTAGTCGTAGTGTCGCCCACTATATGGGTTCGAAGGTCGCCGGCTTCGGCACCAACGATTACGGATTGTCAATATTGCCTGCTGGGTATTGGCAACTAGGTAAATTTGACCTAATTAAGGTGTCTGCAGGTTTTTATCTTCCACAGCAATATGATAATGAAAAATCAATTGCCCGTGCTGTATATGTTGAAACAAGTGCTTTTAATCGGTCGGGAGGGGCCAGTAAGATACATGCCCTTTCCATCCGCTGTGTAAAAAACTACTAACTATAACAAGATTTTAAACAAATTAACTAGGCTTTTCTTTGAAAAGCCTATGGGGTCTATATGTCCAAGTCCAAAAAGAACAACAAGAAAATTGCCAAGAAAGTTTCTCGCAACAGCTACAAAATCGAGTCTCTCGAACCGAGACTCTTGATGGACGCTGCGCCGAATGCGAATGATTGGATTAAGGAAGCCGATGCTGCTAATATGAATTTTGGCGAATATTCGATTAGCGCCGGTTCCATGGAAATGGAAAATATTCTTATTCATGACTCGTCGAATACTGATGATGAACCGACCAGTCTCATTTTAACAGATGTCACGAGTGGCTCAAAAATAAACTTCAAAAGCGAAGTGAAGGCTGTTCGAAACTTTGTAAAGGACCGTGTCGAGTATTTGCGCGCGAAACATGTTGAGCCTTTTAAACAGGACTGGGAAGATAAGGAAACTGCTTATCAGCAACTGAAAAACAGCTATGATCAATTTTATATTTGCGCCCGGAATGATGTGTAGGATGCGGAACGCGTCCTGCACTGTTGTGGTATTAGAATAAAAAGGAAGTTAGAATGAAAACAAAAAGTCTTTACTTTTGCGTAGTCTTGATGGCCGCATTGACTATTGCAGCCTGTGATGACAGTTCCAGCGGAGCCGGACCGGACCCGGTAGCGGAAATTTCGTCTTCCAGTGGCGACGAAGCAATCTCCTCGAGTTCCGTCACGGACAACGGTGCATCCTCCGGTGTCAGTTCGAAGTCCTCTAGCTCTGTGAAGCCTGATTCGAATGGTTCGCAGAAAAATTCTAGTTCCGCAACAACGGTACATTCTTGCAGTAGCTCGAATGCAAAATCTTCGTCAAGTAAGGCGTGGACTTGTAAAGAGGAGGGAAAATCTGTTACAAGATATAATGAAGCGACTGGTTTGATTGATGTGTATCTTTGTACGAATGGCGTTTATGAATTGGTTGTGTATTCAAGTTCTTCAGAAAAAGTCTATACATTCAAGGAATTATTTAAAGAAGACAGCGTGTTTAATAAAAACATGGAGTATGGGACTTTCGTGGATTCTCGCGACGGTCAAGAATACAAGACCATCGTTATAAAAACGGGATATGTTAGTGTGCCAGAATTTGAGGCTTTTGCTCAGAATCTGAACTACGGAACACAGATAAAACTTGAAACCTCTGTTTTTGACGATAACAAGGTCGAAAAATACTGTTATGACGATGATCCTTGGTATTGCGAGCACTATTTTGGAGGTTTGTATTCCTGGAGCGAGGCTATGGGACTCCCTAAGGCGTGTGATAGTGTATGGACGGGTACGACTCCAAATTGTCCTGATTCAATTGCTCCAGGAATTGTTTATGAGGCTGAATGGAGCGATCTCCAAATACAGGGAATATGCCCTGAGGGATGGCATGTGATGAACGAAACCGAATGGAGAGCTTTGATTCATGGAGATGAGTCCGCTTCTCGTGCGATATCAAAAGCTTCGTATGGAGGCAATGAAAGTGGTTTTTCGGCTTTGCGTGGGGGGGGGGAAGCTAGTTTCGCAACCTGAACTTAATGCTGTGTATGAAGATATTGGAGATGCTTGCAATTATTGGTTGCCTTCTGAGGAATCAGAAGGTGGAGCGAATGGATTGGTTGATTACCGTTATTCATATTTTATGTATGATAGGATTCATGATAAAAACTTTGGCCTTCCCGTCCGCTGCGTAAAGAATTATTTGTCGGAATCTAGGTAAGCTGGATTTCTTTCTTTAAAATTTTAAACATGAAACAGGGCTTTTAGAAAAAGTCCCATGGAAGTTATTTATGTCGAAGAAGAACGTTAAAAACACCAAGAAAAAAACTAATCATAACAACTATAAAATTGAGGCATTGGAACCTCGTTTAATGATGGATGCTTAACCCCACCCCAAAATCAACCACCCCGTGCCCAAACACCCCGAAAAAGTCCATTTTTGTCATAATCTGACATAGCAATTGAATTATATTTACTCGCAGACATAAAACCACAAACTCCGCCTTTTTATGCTTGTAGGCGGGAAGGAGTAAAAAATGCCAGAATTATGCCGTTTTTTGGGCATCGTTATCCAAATGTACTTCAACGATCACATGCCACCACACTTCCATGCGATATATAATGACTTGGAAGGTGTCTTCGAATTATCTACATTTGAAATGCTGGAAGGCAATCTTCCGGCAAGGGTCAAAGGTCTCGTTGTCGAATGGGCAACTCTTCATAAGCAGGATTTGCTAGATAACTGGAATTCTTTGACAAACACCGGAGAATACAAAAAAATCGATCCACTGGTCTAGACTATGCTTCACGTGATTGACGCAAAATACATTGGCGATTACAAAATATCCGTCGAATTCAATGACGGATGCCGTTTTGTCGCTGATTTCGAAAGCGTCATCAAGTCGGACCACCGACCCATCGTGCAGCAACTAGCAGACATCAATACCTTTAAGGATTTCACGCTGCAAGCGCACTCAATCACATGGTCGAACGGCGTCGATTTCGCCCCGGAATTCATCAAGAGCCTTAAAACGATATGAACAAGCCCGAAAACGCTGCCACATGGTCTAAAGAACGCTTCGATGCGGAACTCGAGAAAGGCTACAGCGATATGCTGAACGGCCGCACCACGCCCTGGAATGACATATACGCAAAACTTTCCAAAGCCATCTCCGAAATCAAAAACGGAGCACCTGTAGCCGATGCAGAAGAATTCATCAAGGGATTGATGAATTCCTAGCAAAAATCCATCATAGGGGAGGCATCCCCTTCACTTACTAAAATCAAAGAAAGCTGCGGGATCCGTTCCGAAGATTTCGCCGAGCTTTACCGCCATCTTGCGGGATACCGCCCTGCGTCCGTTTTCCATGGCGCAGAGGTTCTGGACCTGAATTCCGAGTTTTTCGGCAAGGGTGACCTGCGACCAGTTGCGCAAATCGCGATTTGCGATAATCATTTCGCCGGGGGTAGAATCCAAATTCTTGAACCAGTCGGACTCCTCGAAGGGAATGGAATCCTCGTTTTTGCAGACCGCCACGTTTTCAGGTTTGTAGGTGTCCTTCAAGAACCTGACAAGCGGAGCAGGGATGTGCTTCGCACGAATTTCAATACGGGGCTTTTTCACGACTGCCAACATAGTATACCTCAATATTTATCGACCCATTTTCGCATGTCCAGCAAGCGACCCAATTCAAGGCGATGTGACAATGATACCTATTATCGCCAAGCTTTGAGTAATGCCAGAAAAGTGGTTGTATGGGTCCAGAAACCTTTAGCGACTGCAGTAGAGCTTTCAGCTTGTTCTGCACCGCTCTAGGCATTGTTTTCGCCGAACGATCCGCTTTTTTGGTTATGGTTACATTGTACATTGTTAAATATAATCAATTTTTGATTATTAGTCAATAGGGTTGAACATTAACAAAAAAAGTCGGCTTTTGATATATAAAACTCCCAATATTCATTGGGGATATAATCAAAAAGCCGACTTTATTGTCGAACGTGGCTTGTAAGCGGAAATCCGCTACCGGTGCCTGTCTAGGATAATATATAAAAATTGGCGGAAAGAAAACCACCCCGAAACCAAAACACTGAATTGCCCCACACAGCAAAGCCCATTGCTTGCTTTTCTGCAAAGAAAAGAGTATATTTGGTATAGACAAGAGGTTTAATTATGTCGGACGCAGCTTTTGCAGAACTCGAATCCCAGGTGGAAGAACTCCCCCTGTTTCAGATTGTTGTCCTTCGGCAAAAATTGGACCGTATTTTGGAACGCAAAAAGTCAACAACTAATGTGGCCGCTGGTCTTGCCCTGCTTGACGAATTCGCCGGTTCAGTAGAACGCGAAATTGATTACAAGAAAGAACGCGAAGAAAGCAGGGATTTCTAGATGAACCTGCTTATTGATTCAAATGTCATTCTTGACATGGTTCAACATCGTGAACCATTTTTCCTCGAGTCAAAAGAAATTATCGCAGAATGTATTAGGCAGAGCCATTTAGGTTTTGTTACGGCACATTCCCTTTGCGACATCTACTACATTCTCCGCAAGGATATGTCCGCAGAGCAAAGGTTGAAGCTGGTAAATATGTTCTGCCAGTTCTTTACAGTTATTCCAGAAACGGCTTCGGATTTCATGACTGTTACAGAAAAACCGAATACCGATGATCTAGAAGATGGCTTGCAACAACAATGTGCCGCCCGTTTAAATCTCGATTACATCGTTACGCGCAATATTGATGATTTCAGGACATCTGCCGTTCCCGCCATTGAACCCGGACAATTCTTGTCTAAATTTTTCTAGTACGGGTTGGAGCGTACTGGATTCAAAATGCTTCATGTGATTGACGCAAAATATATTGGCGATTACATCAAGAGCCTTCAGTAGGCCGACTTAATCGTCAAACGTCTTCGTAATGACCTTTGCACGAAAGGATGTCAATGAACAATTAGTCGTTCTCCATTGACTCTAATTCGCTGAGTTCATGAACAACACCTTTCCCGGCGTCGAGCTGTTCGATGCCTTTCTTGAGGGCTTCGATGTCGCTTGCGTTGTAGCGGGGGGAGGGCTCGCGGACTTCAAAGGGGATGCGGCGCTCGTTGATGACATTTTTCACGGTTTAAGATGCGCGAGAACTTATTCCCCGACTTGCAGTTTCAGGGGCTTTCCGGCGGGGTTGCGGACGACGTAGACGCCGCTCCCGAAGCCGGCGGTCTTGAGTCCGGCCTTGAGGTCCGTGAGCGTCGCGCCGGCGTTCAGGCGGATGTTCCCGAGCTCGGAGCCCATCAGGTCGAATACCCTGTAGCTGCCTGCGGCCCTCGCGAAAGCATTTGCCATGCCCGCGGCTCCGGCGCCGTTTAGGGCGATTTTCGGCACGATGCCCGTGGTCCCGTTCCTGATATCCTCAGCGCTGCCTTCGCTTTCGCCCCCAATTTCTCCAAACGCAATCCAGTCGAGGTTCACGTAGTCGCTTGTCACCAGCACCTTGAGCATGTGTTCGCCCTCGGTGAGTTCCTTGGTGGTCGTGCCCTTGAAGGTGCCGTAGGTGTCGAAATCCCCGGTGCCCGCGAGTGCGAGCGTGTCGGTAATCGGCTCGTCGTCCATGAACAGGCGCACGCCCGTGTTTTCCATGCCGCTTGCGTAGCTGAGTTCGAAGGGGAGTTTCCCGCCGGCCTGCACGTTCACGGTGTATTCCAGCCATTCGCCCTTCTGCGTGTAGCCCACGGCAAATCCGTCGCCGTTTTTCACGATGTCCACGCGGTCTTCGCGGTATTCGCCGCCCTGGTTCTTGGTGTCCATGTCGTAGTAGGCCTTGCCCGCACCGCCCACGTCGTAGTTCTCGAAGTCGATGAAGTTGGCCGTGCCCTCGACCTTCGCGCCCACGACCGGCATGTCGCATTTTGCCTCGGGGTCGCCGAGTTTCGCCTTGCAGAACGGGCCCTGCGGAATAGACGTCTTGCTGTCCTCGAATTCCCAGTAGTCCGCCTCGAAATCGCCCGCGAACACGAAGAACACGTCGTGCTTGCCGACCGCACCGGTCAGCGGCACCGTCACCAGGCTGTCAGCGCTAAATTCCGCCTTGCCGACGATTTCGCCATCCACCTTGTCCAGGCGGACGGTGATGCTCGACGCCTTCTTGACGCTCAGCACCGACGCCGAGAAGCTTTCCGCGCCCGCGTCGCCGAATTCCACGCCGCTAATCTTGGTGTATTTTCCTTCGGAAAGATTGGTGATGACCGTATTGCCGGCGGTACCGCTCTTACGGACTCTCACGTCTTCGCCCCACGACATGGTTTCCGCTTCCACGCGCTTGTACG
>JAGAHT010000052.1:0-7781 GCA_017626945.1 Fibrobacter sp. | reverse complement strand
TTGGCTTATTATTATGAGTCGCTGGCGATTATAGCGGGTCGTCGTATAAAAATAATGCCAATGAATGATGTAAAAAAGATAGAAAACTTGTTGAATACGGCAATTCAAGTTGACGATTCTTGCGGTATAGCGAAAATCCTTTTGGGGGTGCTCGTCTATGATTACTATGAACTTAATAAAATGAAACATGGTGGTCAATCATCTCAAGAATTGATCGAAATGGGTGTGAATGATGGAGTTGATGATGGAGAACTTAAGCGGATGCTTACTGCTATAAAAATTGCTCCAGAATTAGAAAGCTTTCTAAAACAACAATAAACAACCATGAGGTAAATTATGGAAAGATCACAGGTAAGAAAATACTTCAAGGAATTCCCTAAATGGGCAATTCTTTTTATCCTAATCGGCGTTATAATTCTATATACGCAAATAAGTGGTGAGGCTGCTGCACAAGGTGTTGTTGCGGGCTTGTTATTTATGGCAGTAGGAATTCTCGCGATTGTTTTAAATGTTAAAGGCAAACCAACTGACGAACAATTTGACGCGTTTGTTGAAAAAGACTTGGAATCAGTAAAAAAAGAAGCTCTGTCTAAACTTGGTATTGACGAATCGGAAGTAATTGCAGAACCTGATGTGATTTGGGGTGGATTATCTTCTCGCTCGGATTGCTTTGCTGGACTGAAAAAAGGTAAGGATAAAAAGTTCCGACAGACCCCGCAACCGTTTCTCATTTTGAACTACACGCAAAATCAAGTGGTGACGTATCGATGCGACTTGGACCTGGATACGGGAAAATATTTATCGCCTGCAACAGAAGAATATTTTTATAAAGATATTGTATCCGTAAAAACGAAAACGGAAGAAAATGAAACGGATGTGAAAGAACCAAGAAAATTCATCTTTTTCGGAGGAAAAAAGAAGAAGGCTAAAGTAAATGAAGAATATTTTTGCTTGAATAATTCAGGAGGAGATTCCCTAAGCATAAATGTTGCTTCTGGAAAAATAACGGAAGAACTTGGTGAAGATACTATCTTGCCTTCTACGGAAACTGCGGAAAAGGCCTTGAATAACATTCGTAGAATGTTGCGCGAGAAAAAAGCATAATCAATTGATTTTATTACAAGGATAACAAAGGGACTACCATAGATTATCTATGTGTAGTCCCTTTTTATTAGCGGAACCTTTAATCTTGCGTTAGGGATAGTGACCCCTTGGGGCGAAGACTTGCGGACAGTTTCTTCTTGATATTTTCGAGAGCAAGGCTTCGTTTTAGGAGGCGAGTAACGAGCGAAGCGAAGGTGATCGCCCCTAAAATATAGCCCGACCGCACATATATGTGCGGGAACGCCCAAAGAAGAATTTTCCCGCACGGTGCCGCTGGTCTCCAAGGTCTGTAACACGCCTGTGAGCCGTAGGCGACTCGTCTTAACGAGTCGTCGAAGGCGACCTTTGACCACTTAGCACTTTAGTGCTTATGTGGGCATGGCGACCTTTAGGTGGGAGTGAGGCGATGTCGTAGGTTCATATTTGCGAAAGAGCCGAACGGTCTCCATGGGCCCGTCTCGCCACCCGCCTGATGCTCGGTGCCAAGTTCGAAGACCTCAAACTCAAGGACAAGAAGTTGCAGAAACCCATGCGCCTCGGTCATGTGCAAGCAAGCTTGCCCGCGACGCTCGGCTTTAGGGTTTTCAACCACCACGGCGCCAAGGAAGCCGTGTTCCCCTTCGACAAGTTGCAGAAACTTCCTTGCCTCAGTCATGCCAGTCCGCAAGCGGTCTGTCGCGATATTCGGCTTGCGGCGTTTTCCAGAAGCTCGGCTTCAAGATCTACGCTACCGAAGGCACCGCCAAGTTCTACGAGAAGGCCGGCGTGAAGTGCGAAGTGGTGAACAAGATCGCCGAAGGCCGCCCGAATGTTCTCGACATCATCCTGAACAAGCAGGTGAACCTCATCATCAACACGCCGTGGGCAAAGCGCGACGCCATCAAGGACGACAAATGCTAAGGGCGAGTGAAGCAGGACTGCTTGCAGGCCTATTTCCGAGCCCCGCATTTGGAACTCGAAGAGTCTAAAGCGCCATCCGTAAGGCCGCCATCAAGTACAAGGTGCCTTACATCACGACGCTCGCCGGTGCGTACAACACCGTCAAGGGCATCGCCGCCGCTCGTAACGGACATGGCGCGGTGAAGAGCCTGCAGGAATACCACGCTTCTATTGAAGAGATTTAATCTCTATCATAGCGAGTCAAAACATTCAAAGGACTGCAGCGATGCAGTCCTTTTTGTGTATGGAGCGCCCCCTCCTCACTGCAAATTCCTAAGGCTTATCCGTTTATCTTGATAAATGAAATGCCGGAGAAAGTTGTTTTTTTTTCGACTTTGGCGAAAAATGATGCGTTACGTTGTTATTTTTAGAACAAATGTCAGTGAAAACGCTCAAAAGACTTTTTTTTTCGTTTTTAGTTCTCCTTTTTACGGGGTGCAGTTACAGTTATATTGAAAAAGGATCCTTTGAGGCCTTTGTACCTGAAACATTTACTGGACTGGCATACCCCATAGGGGATGACTCGACTGGTGTCTGGAAGGCGAATGTTTCTATTCGCAACTATAGCGATAGGCATCTGCAATTACATGGAATGGAAAACAGATATGATAAAACACAAAATAATTCCTTCTATTTAGATTGCGAGGAATGTCCTAAAGATGAAAACATAAAGGCCGATCTTAGCTATCATTTCAAGTCCTTCCCGGTAACGGGGTCGATGGATTATTTTCTTAACGTGAAGCGTATCCTCATTGGATTTGGGGTTGCCTTTAGCCCTTATCCTAGCATGCGGTCCTCTGTAGGATTCAATAGCGATTATTTCGAGGTTGGAGGATTTGTTTCGTTTGGATATGCAAATGTCAGTTACTCTGTGAGTCAAGTTAACTATATGGAACAGGGGAACATGGCCGGGGGTAATTCCGTGTGGGTTGATAGTCTATATTGTGACGATTGCTCCGAATGGAAATTGAACGGAAATTTTGGAGCGTATATAAATGTTTTTCCGACGAAGAAATTCTCCCTGTCTTATGCTCCGTCGGTCTTTTCCCCTTGGCTTTACAGCGATATAAAGTGCTATGAGAACGGGGCCACGGATTGCTCGTTGGCGTTTGATTTCCCCTACATATTTGCCCAGTATTTTGGTGCGAGTTATTTGTTTACAAAGCATATTCAGCAGTCTCTAGGTGCAAAAGTCTATTTTGGCAATGCCTTTAGCGAACACATCTGGAATTTGGAAAGCAAGACTTCATTCTTGTTTTGAATAGGGTAAGTTTTTATTCCATGCCGTTGATTGCCCGCACTTTTATTTTGTTCGTGTTCCTCGCCGTGTGTGCAGGGGCTTCGGATGTTCAAGTTATTGAAGGCGATGCCGATGGCGAGTGGGACTTTTCGTCGAAAAAGCTCTGGGCCATGGCGAATGTCTATCTGGCGGAATTGGGGCACGTTCCTAGTTTAGAAAGTAAAGCCTTTGCGGTCTCCTTTTCTGCATCCGGTCCGGCGAAACGTACCATACAGATGAAAAAGATCTTGCCGGGCGGCGGTATTGAAGAGGATTCTGTCGTGATTGCGGGGATGGACGACGCCGACGATGCCGTGAAAAAAATGCTTGTGAAAAATTTCCGGAAGGCTCCCAGGGACTACAAGGGCGACAAACCGCCCGAGGTTTTCTTTATGGATCCCGTGTTCGTGGATGTGGATGACAGTACGGCAAGGCTTGCTGCCAGAAATACGGAAGCGGCCCTCGGGGAACTCGGGTACCAACTTGTCGAACACCGTCGCGGGACCAAGCTCCAGATGGTCCTGCTAAAGTTGAAAGAAGCCTATTGGCTGGGGATGATGCGCATAGAGGGTGACGAGGTCGTTCGGGGAGTGCATAAAAAGTTCATGCCAGGTGACGATCTGGAAATCATCGCCTATTCGCTAGTGAATAAGGTTATGGACTCGGATACGGAACTTAGCGTCCCCACTAACGAGGTGGTTGACTCGCGTATGACACACACAGAAGCGTGTCGTGCAACTGAAAATGCGGATTCCTTCTCCGGTTTGTTCTTAGGTTTCTTCTCGGACATACTGTGTAATTTTTCTGATTATGCCGGGCTAGAAGGGTCCGCGGGTGGCAGGGATCTTTATGGATACTGGTATCCGGACATGCGCTTCGATGTCATATGGGGCTTCTCGGACAATCACGCCTGGCTTCTGGGCCTGGAAGGGACTGTGGGTACAACCCAATTCAGGTGGGCGTTTGAATCCGTTCACAGGTTCTCGCAGACGAAGGGCCTGTTCGTTGATTTTGTCTGGGGCTGGGGCTTTGATGGGGACTATAACGGCTGGTATATGGGCGGTGATGTTGGGCTCAATCTGTTTGCGCTTAGTTCCAAGACTCATTGGCTCTCCCTGATGTTGCGCTACGACTGGACCTACGGCGAAGACTGGGACGAGGGGAATAGAGTCTCGATTAACCTAGTTTACAATCACCGCACTTACTTTAGCGATTGAGGCCTGCGATGAAATCCCTGAAAAAGTCAATCCGGAAAATACTTTCGCTCGCCATTGCTGCGCCCATGATTGTATTGGCAATCGAGGCCAGCATTGGTCCGCGTTCCGCTTTTGAGGATGCGGATATAAGGAGGCTTGATTTCCAGACGGTAACGAATTTGCATAGTGCGTATGTCCGCGACTACGTAGATCCGCAGATAGTCTACCTCAATAGCCAACTTGATTCCTGTACTGTGGCACGTGAAGATTGCCAGTTTGCGACTGCCGGATATGGTAATGAATTTGGTTCGTATAAACCGTATATCTATTTCAAGTGTGACATAGACAAACGTGAAAAAATTTTGTTCTCTCAGTTCCGCTATTATCCCGATTCTGAAAAGGTGTCCTTGAGTATCTTCCGTGAATCGGTGTTCCAGGCGCACGGAATCTCCTTTGCGGAAAGGGCCGGCTATTCGCTCCTGGTGTTCGTTGTCCTGTGCCTGCTTTCGCATAGAAAACTTAATGAGTGGCTGAGGAAGGGACGTGGTAAAAGAATCGTCGAATGGTTGGGGAGCGGGCATGGTACAAACGATGCACTAGAACGCGAGATTGAAGAGACCGAGGCTTTCGACAGGATGCTTGCCGAGGGCAAGAAGAACCGCGAAAAGGAACGCAAGCAGAACGGAAAGGCAAAGTATATTCCGTAGTAGCCGCTTTTTTCAAAGAAAAACGTGACTGTTGTCATGCTTGTCCACAGGCAGGCATTTTTCTTGAACTTTATCATTTTTCGAGTATATATTTACGGAAAACCGCGACCGAAACGCGGCTAGAGGTGTTGTATATGGGTAATTCAAGGTTTTTCGCGGGCGCTCTACTCGGTTCGCTGCTCGCAGTCACTCCCGCACTCGCCATCAATGTTACCGTTGATGCAGATGCGGGCATCAAGAAGATTTCGCCATACATTTACGGGCGAAACATCGACAAAATCAGCGATACGGACGCCGCAAGCGACGCGGACGAAGAAGCTTTTATCGCCCAGATGCTCGACGCGGGCATCCACATGATGCGCGCGAACAACGGCAACAACTCCACGCGCTACAACTGGAACCACAAAATGACGGTTCACCCGGACTGGTTCAACAACGTGTATGCGCACGACTGGGACATCACCGCGAAAAAGGTGCTCGACAAGATGCCGGGAGTCGACGCAATGTACGGCTTCCAGCTCACGGGCTACGCGGCAAGCAGCACCGACCACAACTTCCCCGACTGGAACTGGAAACAAGAACACGGCTCGTATCCGTCACAGACATTCGACCTTGCGGGTGGCGGCGAAGTATCAGAAGACGGCCAGACGCTCATCAAAGCGGGCGACGCCTCGCTCTACAACATGGAATGGCCCGCCGATTCCACAGTTGGAATCATCCCGCACTGGAAGGATGAACTCAAGTACGACATGAGCCGTTTTAAATACTGGAGCATGGACAACGAGATAGAAATCTGGCGCGGCACGCACAACGATTTGGACTTGCCCGTAACCGGAGATTTCCTCGTTGAACGCTATATCGACGTGGCCAAGAAGGCGCGCGCCGCTTGGGGCGACATCAAGCTCACCGGCCCGGTGGTTGCTAACGAATGGCAATGGTGCCACATCAATGCCTACAACGAAGAAAGCAGGCCCAAGATTGACGGACAGGAATACTGCTGGCTAGAATTCTTCACCAAGAAAATCGCCGAAGCGCAAAAAGCGAGCGGCACACGACTTCTCGACGTGTTCGACATTCACTGGTACCCCACTGAAAAGGACTACGAAAGCCGCGTCAACTGGCACCGCGTTCTGTTCGATACCACCTACTACTACAAGGGCGGTAACGGCGTGCGCTGCGCCACGGGCAAGTGCGACTGGAGCGACAAGGAGAAGGGCTACAGGTCATACATCTTCGTGCGCATCAACAACTGGCTCGAAAAGTACTTCGGCACGAATCACGGCATTACGCTCGGCATTACCGAAACAAGCATTATTGACAACGACCCCATGGTAACGGCCCTCACTTACGCGTCGTTCCTCGGAACCATGCAGGATAACGGCGTGGAGATTTTCACCCCGTGGACATGGGGCGACGGCATGTACGAAACGGTCCACCTGTTCAGCCGCTACGGCCACCCGAACCGCGTGCAATCCACCTCCAGCAACGACTCGCTCGTGTCCGCCTACAGTTCCATCAGCAACAAGGGCGATTCGCTCACAGTCATCTTCGTGAACCGCGCCGAAAAGGACGCCCAAGACGTGAACCTCAGCCTCGCGAACTTCGCCTCCGATGGAACGGTAAAAACACTCACGCTGCAGAACCTCCAGGGCGAAACGTTCGTTTCGCACACAAACAACGCCTTGAAAGAAAACGTGGTGGATGCAAATCCGCAGGGCGGAACCACCACTGCAAGCGACTACAGCATTAACAGTTTCAAGATGACGCTCCCGGCAAAGTCTATCACTGCAGTTCTACTCACTACAGCAAATCCGAAACAGGGCGTGATTTCTGCGGGCAAGGCTCTCGCCAGCAACATGCTCCACCGCGATAACGGCGGCTGGGCTATAAACAACGGCTTGGGCAATGTGCGCAGCGTAAGCGTGTTCAACAGTCGCGGCCAGAGTGTAATGCAAATGGAACGCCCTGCTCGTGGCAATATACGGCTCGCCAGCGAAACTCTAGGCAAGGGCGTTTTCTTTGTGCGCATCAAGACTGCGGGCGGTGTGCAGATGCGGAAAATCGATGTGAAGTAGAATCTTTTTCTCACCAATGTCCAAATGAGAAAGGTGCCCGCGGATGAATTTCCGTGGGCATTTCTTTTTGCGATTGAAGCGATTGCTGACGCTCTCCTTGAGTTTTGAACAACGTAACAAAATGTTGTTGTGAATTTGTGTGTATTATTTTGTATGTAATAAAATGAGCGTACGAACTGGCAATGCAGATTTCTGGTTGCTAGGAACTGTGTGACGGCTTCCGGGAACAGGAATCTCATGCTAGAATTATACGGGAATGGTAGAAAAAACTTACACTTCGTGAATAATATGTTGATAATCTGGCCAAAAGGTGGTTTTTACCAGTTTTTTCAAAAAAAAAGAAAAAAAGTGAAATTTTTTCGAGAAAAACCCTTGCCAAACTCCCAGAAAATTCTATAATTGGCCTCACCTTCGGAAACGATGGTACGGCAGCCCTGAGAGGTCGCCGGGAAGCTTGAAGGAATCGGAGATGTGCTTAGTG
>JAGAHT010000051.1:0-27292 GCA_017626945.1 Fibrobacter sp. | reverse complement strand
GAATTCGACCGCACCAAGGTCAACAAGAACCTCGTCAAGCAGGCCATGCTCCTCGAACCTCTGTTCGAATTCTCCGGCTCCTGCGCAGGCTGCGGCGAAACCGCTTACGTGCGTCTCGTCAGCCAGCTGTTCGGTGACCGCATGGTTGTCGCTAACGCTACGGGTTGCTCCTCCATTTACGGCGGTAACCTGCCGACTACTCCGTGGGCAAAGAACAAGGAAGGCCGCGGTCCGGCTTGGGCCAACAGCCTGTTCGAAGACAACGCTGAATTCGGTCTCGGCATGCGCCTCGCTATCACGAAGCATACCAAGCAGGCCTTGAGCCTCCTCGAAGCCGTGAACGTTCCTGCCGAACTCAAGGAAAAGCTCACGACCCAGGAGCAGAATGACGAAGCCGGCATCAAGGCCCAGCGTGAAAACGTCGCCGCCCTGAAGGCAGCCCTCGCCGGTGCAACCGACGACGCATCCGTCAGCCTCCGCGACGAATTCGCCGACTACCTCGTGAAGAAGTCCGTGTGGATCTTCGGTGGTGACGGTTGGGCATACGACATCGGTTACGGTGGTCTCGACCACGTGATGGCCACGGGAGAAAACGTGAACATCTGCGTCCTCGATACCGAAGTGTATTCCAACACCGGTGGACAGGCTTCCAAGGCCACGAACCGTGGCGCCGTTGCCCTCTTCGCTGCCGCCGGTAAGCGCGCCGGCAAGAAGGACCTGGGCCTTATCGCCATGAGCTACAAGAACGTTTACGTGGGCCGTATCGCCCTCGGCGCAAACGACGCTCAGGCCCTGAAGGTTCTCCAGGAAGCGGAAGCACACAATGGTCCGTCGCTGATCATCTGCTACTGCCCCTGCATCAACCACGGTTTCGATCTCAACAGCCAGCTTCAGCACCAGAAGATGGCCGTGGATTCCGGTTACTGGACTCTGCTCCGTTACAACCCGGCTCTCGCTGCCGAAGGAAAGGCTCCGCTTATCCTCGACTCCAAGAAGCCGACGATCCCGGTTGCGGAATACATCTACACCGAAAACCGCTACAAGCAGCTCACCCGTAACAATCCGGAAGTGGCCAAGAAGCTCGCCGACGACCTCCAGAAGGAAGTTGACGCCCGCTACGCATTCTATGACGCCATGTCCAAGGATACCGAAGGGTTGATCAGCTTGTAAGAGGTATTAGGTCGGCACTCCGTGCCTTTGGGGTATGAGCTCGCTCGCGATGCTCGCTCTGAGGCATGAGTGAGGCCTTTCGGCCTTTGAGGATGTCATCCCCGGTTTGACCGGGGATCTCCCTTTACAAAAACACCCCGTCACGATAAGTGGCGGGGTGTTTTTTATACATAAATAGATGTGATTACTCACATCTAAAATAAACAGACTAGTTTTCAGCAAACCTGTGAAGTTGATATTAAGTCCTTCTATTACAGAACCACTTTCGGATTTCCCGAAAACTTCGTCACACCACGAGACGATTCAACGAACTTATCCAAATCCGCAAAAGTTTTGACGCTATCAACTAAAGAAGAACGCCACTTTGTATAATCAAAGCGTTCTCGCAACAGTGTCGCTATAAAGAGTTCTGTTTCCATAGCACCCATATTTTCACTTAGGCAACGCATGCCCTTTTCAATGACATCGACGGAACTAATGCTCATAGTTTTCCTCCACTTCAAGAATGAAAGTCATGGGGTTAAGGATTTTTACTTTATCAGTTTGATATTTAAGTAAGCGTTTATCTGTCGTCAAAAAATAGTCACATCCAGAAATGATTGAACTTGCAACATGACACGCATCCATCAACTTAACGCCTGTCGCCATAATTTCCTTTGCGAGCGACTTTACTTGTTCATCAACATTTTCACTCACATACGTATGCGTGTAGGTATCTATAAAATTCTGAATATCGTTCCTTTTGGACTCAAATCGGTTAGCGGCATTTTCGGCAACAAGAATATACGATGCAACTAAATCAAACACCCCGTTACGAATCTGCTGTTGAATTTCCAATTTCGCCTGAGCCTCTAAACTAACCTTTAATTGAGACTGGTCATCATAAGGACGATTGTAGCAACAGTTGTCCAAATAAATCTTCAAGCGTTCCATTGATACCTCATCTGAAATATACCTTTTTTTATGTAAAAAAGCAAATCCCCCATTCCCTTTTTGGGAAATATAAGAACATGGGGCTATCCAAACAAATCATTAAAAAACACTACAAATCCTAGAACCGCCAAAGAAAGCCAAATGAAAAAAGACACTCCTGATAAGGCACAACCATCTATCGCTCGGCTAACAAAATCAATTTTTGAACGTTTAAAGCCACAATATGGACATGTCCACTGATTTAAGTGAATCGTATTTTGGCATTCAGGGCATCGACACAAATCTTTCTGTGGAGACAAAATCACCTTACAATGCGGGCATTGTGTTGCCTCACTAGAAACGTCATTTCCACATTGGGGACATTTAATCAAAGCCATAAATTTACCATTCCTTGCCCTACATAAAATATAATCTAATCCAAAAGTCAATTTCTGACATTTAACAAAAATTTTAGGATGCAGGAATATATTCTACAGAAAAAACTATATTTGTCATGTAGGATTGCTAGTAAGCGTCAAGTCCGAAACGCTTGGGATTAGCCTTCAGTTGAAGGAGATTCGTATGGTGAGGTAACGGACCACCAGCACATCCTACATTTTAGTTTGATATTTCTTGTTTTACAAACAACTCGTAAGTCCGACCTTTCTTATTTCGGACAATCATCCCAAATTTATCGGCAAAATACAAAACATAATAGACATCATCCTTTAAAATCGGACGATTATATTCATACATATCACTCCAATCACCAGATTCTAACTTTTTTGTGAAATCTGACTGTAAAATGCCAGGATTAGCACGAATTAAATCACAAATTATTTTTGCAAGTTTTACAAACGCAGGATCCTTTCTTGCAAAATCTTCAAACATTTTTTCGGTTTTCTCTTGTTCAAATAAGGCATCCGCCTGCTTAAAGGCTTCTACACATTTCATATAACTCATTCTGGCTTTCAAATAATCCGCAGCATATCCAGCTTGTATAGCAACATGTAAACACTTATACCCAGACTCCAAACGACCAATGACTAATTCATCTTCACCATTTTTTCCATGACGAAGATTTTGCGACTTTCGTTTATCGTAAATTTCTTTCAATTTTTCAGCATCGTGATTCTTTTCAGCAAAGTATATCTTTGCACATTCTTCCACGCTCAAAATGTGATAAGGTATTTGAAAACCAAACCAATGTTCCTTCATGTTCTCGCAAAGTTGTTCGTCCGAAATATTCAAGAAAGATTGTAGTTCGGTCATTCGACTAAATGCATATTCAACAATTTTGGGATGTTCGGAACCAAAAAAAAAGTCAAGATGTAAAGGCAAAGACGACTTGTCAAATCCATTTCCTAAAAAATCGTTTATATCTAAGAATATTACATCCAACAGGGAGTAATATGCGTCTTTATACTGTTTTTCTACATAATAGAATTCGTGAAGACATAATTTGCAATTTCGGCAAAGACCATAATCTCCTGACGCAGCAAATTTCTTTATCTTTTCTGTCAATATTTCAACAACGCCTTTTCTAAAATCAACCTGAGGCATTAGTTGAACAAATTTGCTCATTTCAAAAATAGAAACTTCATTCAAGTTATTCTTATCAAGATACTCTAAATATGCAGCATCGCATAAAGCCTGTTCTCCAGACTCTGTCCTCAAAAATCTCAATTTTTTCAAATTTGCATTTAAAGAATCTAGAGATATTTGCTCAATAATTCTTTTGACTAAATCATCTTTTTTGCCCGTTACAGGTAGAGAATTATCTTTTAGAAGATTCTTTAAATCAACAACTTTCAAATCATTTAAATTCATTTGAAGGTCCATTTCTTTTTTCAAAAACCCTTTATAAACAAGATTTTCCAAACAAGACTTAACATTTTCAATACCGTATTGATAATTCCAAAAACTGGGGAAAGAATCTGAATCAACATAATACTTAGGAGCATAATACAACAAAAGCAATTCCGACGGATACAATCCCTGTTTGTTAGGAACACCTTCAAATTGCTTTTTAGGCTCCTGTTTAGCAACCTGGACTGGTTGCTGATTTTTCTCTGGGACTAAGACATTTTGTGATGTCGATAAAAATTGATCAAAATCCGGAGGTTCTTCATCAGTTTTATTTTTCCTATTAATAAAGAGATAAATCACTAAAATGACGAAAAATAGAACTACATACAGCATTTTTACCTCCCTGATTTAAAACTTTTCTAGTTCTTTAATTCCTGATATTTTTTCCGCACATTTTAAAAATACATTAATAAAATGGCACAAAATGACAAAAACAGGAAAAAAATGCACTTCATTTTGAGCATCCGCGTTAGGGATAGCGAGCCTGCGAAGCGTGACCCCTTGTGGGAGAGACTTGCCGAGACAATGCCGCGGACACCTCATTAAAAAAAAAATGAGTTTTTTCGCCAATATCCCTTGACAGCGGAATTATTTCTTTTTATATTTGGCTCGTTCGGTTAGGAAACTGACCAAACAAAACAAACCACTGGGGTGGTAGCTCAATTTTGGTTAGAGCACCGGCCTGTCACGCCGGAGGTTGCGAGTTCAAGCCTCGTCTATCCCGCTAAAAAAACCTCTCGAAAGAGAGGCTTTTTAGTTTGTATTCCATCCGCTCCCCTCCTTTATAATTCTATAATTTGGTTTGTACTTAGGAGGATATATGCGTCAGCGATTCCACGCCATATTTCTTTTTTTATCTGTTTCGGCCCTATCCGTCGCTTTTTGGGGATGCAGTGCGAAAAACAGTTCCGACGCCGAATATATAGATGAAGACTACTCTTCGGAATACGACGATTTTTCAAGTAGCTCCGTTGATTCGCCCGATAGCACATCCAGTTCTAGCGGACAAAAGACAAGCTCTTCGGCCGAGTCCTCCTCCTCTTTAACGTCTAGTTCCTCCGAGGAATATGACTCTCCCAAGACTTCTGCATACATCGATTCTATTTACGATTCCAGGAGCAGCAAGACTTACAAGACCGTACAAATCGGGTCGAATGTTTGGCTTGCCCAAAACTTGTCTTACAAGACGAACAAGAGCAAGTGCTACGATGACCGCCTGGAAAATTGCGAAGTATTCGGACGCATGTACAAGGTCTATTCCGATAGTGTTTGTCCTACCGGTTTCAGTCTGCCAACCAAGGAAAACTGGGAATCTCTCATCAAGATTGCAGGTTCGACCGGGCTGCTCAAAACGAGTCGCTATTGGGAAAAATCCGACAAGGGTAAAAGAGGTAACGATTCCCTGGGCTTGTCGCTTGTACCCGGAGGCCTCTGCAGGGAAGACAAGTGCGCAAAGTTAAACAAGTACG
Source organism: Fibrobacter sp. (assembly GCA_017626945.1). Classification (GTDB taxonomy): domain Bacteria; phylum Fibrobacterota; class Fibrobacteria; order Fibrobacterales; family Fibrobacteraceae; genus Fibrobacter. Next base: position 21,872 of record JAGAHT010000051.1, on the reverse strand, counting down.
CTTACTACGCCATCAAGGATTCCGCAAGCGCCGTTTACGAAGTCAGCTACGAAAACGACTCCCTTGTGCTCAGGTCCAAGAAAGATTTTGCCGATTCCATCTATGTTTCGGTGCGTTGCATCAAGGCCGCATCGAGCGTGCAGACCGCAAAAGAACTCCAGGCGAACTGCAACAACGGAGATTCAACTTTTGTCATAGACGAAAGGACTCCTTATAAGTGCAAGTATTCTCAGTGGCATAAGGTGCGGGACACTCGCCCCGATAGTTGCAACAAGGAACTTGCAACGACGATCTACAATAATACCCTTTACACTTGCAAGTCAGGGATTTGGGGAACATATTCCTCTCTCGATTTTGAAATCGGCTTCTGCAGCGAAGTGAACAAGGGCGAGACATACGACCTGTTCGGAAAGGCCTATGTCTGCAACGACAGTCTAGAATGGCGTGCGCAGAGCATAGAAGAAGCGAAAGGGGCCTGCAAGAACAAGTATGCCACCGAAATCGTTTCTTTTGAAGGCAATAAATATGTTTGCGAAAATCAACAATGGCGTAGACTCATTTATCCCGAAACAACTGTAGGACTCTGTACCGAAAAAATGGCTGGCGATACCGTAGTTCAGTTTACTGGACATGCCGCTTCTGGCGGCGGTATCGATATTGCGTACTTCGAGGTAAAATTCTTTGTATGCAAGGACAAGCAGTGGCACGAAACGACGGATGACAACGAAATTCTGGGCGCATGCGATTCCAAGAGAAACGGCGATGTCGTGCAGAAACCTTCAGTTGCTACCGACAAAAACACGTGGCCTCGCTATGCCTGTGAAAACGGCAAATGGCGCCTTGCTACCACCATCGAAAAATATGCGGGAGTCTGCACCAGTAAAATCCAGGATTCCGTAACAATGGCCGCAGGTTACCATGTCTATTGCGACAAGGGCTCATGGCGTATGGCAACCCCCGAGGAATTCTACGGAGCATGCACCAAGGCTCTCCAGGATGAATATTACGACGATTCTACGAAATACGTATGCGACAATCTTGCCTGGCGCAAGCTGGAAGAACCTCCTACGGGAACGACCGAATACTGTACCTCCAAGAACGAGGGTGATAAATTCACCCGCAAGACATCCGTCACGACCCTGCGTTATTACTGCCATAACTACAAATGGACGCCGGTAACGGAACTTGAATACAGGATCGGTATCTGCGAGCAGGATTCGTTGGGAAAGCGAGTCTCCCCATCCCCAGATTCTTCGTCCTATGAATGCTCCACCACAAGCAATGGAAACTACTACTGGAAACAGCTGACCATCGAAGAAGAATTTGGCATCAAGTGTGACATGGATTATCAGGATACGGTTCGCCTGAACCAAGTCTGCACAGACGGAGCATGGCGGCAACTGTCGTCCCTTGAAAAGAGTATCGGACTTTGCACTAAAACCCAAGTTGGGAAAATGACCCAAAAATCATCCAGCTACTACGAATGTCACGCCAATGGGTGGACCACGGTCTCCAGGGAGTATTATGAGCTAGGCGTATGCTCCTCGGAAAAAGAAGACTTTGCCGGACGGGCCGGCAGCGTCATCTATTTCTGTAATAACGGATCCTGGAAAGAAGCCGACGAAATCACGGATCTTACCAAATGCTATTCATACAACCAAAACCATTACGCAGCCTATAAGGGAAACATCTACCGGTGCGACGCCCGTACAAACCGTCAAAAATTGCAATGGGAATTCGAAGGCGACATTACCATAAAGTACGGCCTTTGCACCTCCGATAGAATCTACAAGAGTGTCGCTTACAATGACAGTTTCTATGTCTGCATGTGGAGGGGCTGGCAGGCCGCCAATCTTGAGGAAGCCCTGAAATCATTCAGTGGTAACGAGGCAAATGTCTACGGTCAGAAGTACATACGCAGTGGAGACTCCTGGACTCCGGTTTACGGAACTATGACCGACTCGCGCGATAAAAAAATCTACAGGACGATCTACATTGAAAACGAAACTTTCATGGTGGACAACCTGAATTACGCCACTTCTGGTAGCAAATGCTACCTGGACGCCGAACGCTATTGCGGAGACGACTATGGCTACGGAAGGTTCTACACCTGGGAACAGGCCCAAAAGGCGTGCCCAACCGGTTGGCACTTGCCCAGTTATGCTGAATACAAAAAAATCGTAGGAAGCAAGCTTGAGTTATACATAATTGACCCAAGCACATGGCAAATCGATCAGCAGCCAACCGATTTCATCAGCGGGCTGGAATACAAGGGAACGGGCGTCTACTACAATGGGACATTCAACTACGAAAAACTTTATACGGCATTATGGATTGCCGAAGAAGATGGTTCCGCAAACGGCTTTGTCGACTGCCGTAGTACGCAGAATCCATGCAGCAATATCTTTGGAACATCTACCGTTCCTGCATCTTATGACGAGTCTAGTCGGCCCACGGTTTACGTGAACGCCAAGGACAATTATGCAAATGTCCGCTGCATCAAGGACTAATGGGATGCCGGGGCGTCACACGCCCCGAGCAAAGCTACGCCATCAATTTTTCTAGATCCGCGACGGTCCTAGGAATGTTTTGCGAAATGTTCCTGAAACCGTCCTTGGTAATCAGCAGGTCATCCTCGATGCGGATGCCGATTTTTTCGCGGTATCTCTTGCCGTCGATAGTCGCTTCAAATTCACCGTAGAGGCCGGGTTCGCAAGAAATCAGCATTCCCGGACGCAAAACGGTTTCAAGCGAGCGGGTGCCGGGTTCACCTTCGTGAATCTGTTCACCGATGAAATGACTTACGCCGTGCGGGCGCTTGTCGTAAAGCAGCTTGAATTTACCCTTGCACCCTTTGACCAACCGGGCCTCCAGTTCGCGCATGATAAAGTCCCAGGGAATGTTCCCGATTTCTTTGAGGGACACTCCGGGGCGTACGACCTTCTGGTATTCTGTGGCGGAGTCGAGGACGATTTCGTACAACATTTTTTGAAGTGGATTGAACTTGCCGCTCACCGGAATTGTGCGGGAAATGTCGCTGTGGAGAGTCCCGATGCGGATGCCGAAATCTAGGAGCACCAGCTCCCCCGCCTTAAGGGGTTCGTCTTTTTTCACGTAATGGAGACAGCAGGCGTTCTCGCCTCCGGCGACGATTGTCGGGAAAGCGAGATCGCCGTCACTTGCGCGCTGCATCTCGTAGTCGAGGGCTAGGCCCAAGGCGCGTTCATTCTTGAAAGAGGACATGTTCGCGAGGATCGTGCGGAACGCATGGTCCGTTACAGCCTGCGCCGCTTCGGCGTCCATGATGCGTTCGGGTTCGAGCGGCAGTCTTAGCGACCAGTGGAGAGCCGCTGCACTCTTGAGTTTGATACCCGTGGGCTTAAGCGCCTTGAGCAACTGATGCCTGAACCGGTCGTTGTGGTCTTCCTTGAATTTTTCGAAGAAATACGCATAGGCATACGAGCCCTTGGGAAGTTTCCTTGCGCGGGCCACCACCGTATCCATCAGTTCGTCTACGGGGCGCACGTCCTTGATTCCCGTAATGCGGGCGACTTCGTTATTGTCTTCCAGATACCCGAGGCGTTTGCCGTTCCAGAATTCCTTGAACGGATCTTTCGGAGGAACGAACAGGATTTCGTCGTTGGTTTTCGGATCGAGCAAGAGGTAGCACCCTGGCTGGTTTATTCCCGTAAGATACAGGAAGGCGGGTTCCTGTACCATCTTGTTCCAGGTCTGCACGAACGCTTCTTCGCTTCCCGGTTCAATGGGCATTCCGGCAATCACGAAAAAGGAGTCCAGTTCCTTGAGCATGGCCTTGCGGCGTTTTTTGTATAAATTCTTGGCATTATAGAGCGAAGATTCGATAAAGACCTGAGAATAGGGTCTGGAGCAAGTGTTTACAACCATATTATCCTCAAAAAAGGTGTTTTTTCGCAATAAATTTACCATTTTTGTTCCCTTTTCGGCTCAAATTATTATAGATTTTAGGCATCACAGACTAGAATGGAGCCTGATTAAATGTCTCTTTTGAAAAATTGGAAATTTCTCCTTGCAGCTATGACTGTTGCCATGTTCACCGCTTGCGCCGGCTCTTCCGGTGGTTCTAGCGACGATTACGATAACGACGGCGGATCCGAAGAATCTGTCCAGAGATCTGCCCCGAAGGAAAAGATTGACGAAAACAAGCTGAAGAAGACCGAAGAAGAAGCGGTCGCCATTACCGAAGAAAACCACAAGCTCCGCAAGGAAATCTTCGAAGCCAAGAACAAGCTCGGTATTTCTACAGCTCCTGCTGCCGAAGAGTAATCATAGCCACGCGTTCTAGATGGACGAACAACGCTATTCCCTATCGGATGACCTGAAACGAATGGTTTCAGGCGAGAACGAAACGGTTTTCCGCTTATTGGAGAGCCGTTTTTGTGTTGAAATACAGACGAGGCTTCCGGGACTACGCATTATCGCGAAGGAAAACGGAGACTTGCCTGGTGTTTTGGCCGTTCTAGACCAGTTGAAGATGGCCGCAAAAAACGGCAAGGTTCTTTCGTCCGGAGCTCTTTCGAGACTGCTGGATCCTACCGACACGGGTGAATTTGATTCATCCGGAGAGATCCCGACGGTCCCTATTTTCAGGAACCGTATGGGAGTTTCGGTGTTCGCGAAGACCAAGGCTCAGGCCGAACTGGTGCACGCAGTCGAGCATAATGACATCATCTTTGCGAAGGGCCCTGCCGGAACCGGCAAGACCTTCCTTGCCGTGACACTCGCCGTGGCAAGCCTAGAACGCCATGAGGCAGAACGCATCTGCCTGGTGCGCCCGGCAGTCGAGGCGGGTGAATCGCTCGGCTACCTGCCCGGCGACCTCAAGGAAAAAATCGCACCGTACCTGCGCCCCATCCACGACAGCCTCGCCGAACTGCTTCCCGCAGAAAAACTCCGCCGCTACGAAGAAACGGGCTCCATCGAAGTCGCCCCGCTCGCCTACATGCGCGGCCGCACGCTCAAGCGAGCCTTCATCATCCTGGACGAGGCGCAGAACACGACCCCCGAGCAGATGAAGATGTTCCTCACCCGACTCGGTCCCCATAGCAAGGCAATCATTACCGGGGACGCGACCCAGGTGGACTTGGCCAAGGGACAGAAATCGGGGCTCGTGCACGCCATGAACCTGCTCAAGGGAATCCGCGGAATCGCGCAGGTGGAATTCGAGTCGACGGACGTGCTCCGCCACCCGCTCGTGAAAGACATTTTGAAAGCTTACGAAGGATCGTCGTAGAATGAAAAAGAAAAAAATGAGAATTCACTTTATCATTGGATGGCTCCTGGTTGTTGCCGCCGCCATTTTCCTTTTTCCGGACCGCAACATCGCCCTCCAGTCCGAACGACCTCACCTGGGCCAGGTGAGCACACGCACGATTGTCGCCCCCATCAATTTCGAGGTGCCCAAGTCCGAACAGGAAATCGAAGCTGAAAAGACCCGTGCCGCCGAAAAGGTGAACGCTATCTTCGGTTTCAACAGCGACGAGACCAATCGCGTTTCTGAAGACTTGAAGTTGTTCCTGCATAAGCTTGCCCAATACGGTTCCCTGCAATCGCAGATAAACCAGCTGAACGCAAGCGGCGACGGCGATTCGTCTGTGCAGCCCAAAGTCGTGCAGGCCTCCCGTATTTACGAAGTCCTGAAGCAGCGCATTTCGACTTCGGCTATCAAGCCGCTGAGCCAGAACTCGAAGGCCCGCGACTCGCTCCTTTCCGTGTTTAACCGCATGCTCCAGATGGGCGTGTCCAACACCTTTATCGCAAGTACCGAAACTGCCGCGCAGCTCTACCGCGACAACTACAACCTGCAAGATTTCAAGTACATCATCTATAACAAGCCGAACATCACGCTGATCAAGGACAACGAAAAGTCCACCGTCGAAGTAAGCACAATCCAGCCGCTCCGCCGCCGTATTGACGAGGCGTTCGCCCAGCTGCAGATGAGTTTCCCGAACGAACAAGGACTCTTGAGTGCCTTCTACGAAACTTTGTTCGTGTTTATGATGCCGAACGTCTTCTACCTGGAAAAAGAAACAGTCGCCAGTCGCGAAGACGCCCGCAACAAGGTGACCCTGATCAAGGGCATGGTTCCGCGCGGCATGGAAATTGTGGCGCAGGGAGCTCCCATTACCAAGGACATTCTTGAAAAGATTGACGCCCTGCAACGCGCCCAGCAGAAGGAAGAAAACTCCAAGACCTTCACAGCAATCTACGGTAACGCACTTGTCTTTACCATCATCATCACTTTCTTTTTCCTGTTCCTTTTCAACTCGCCCTCGCGGGGCATGTTCAAGACGGCGCGCCAGCTGTGGAGCCTGATTGCGCTCGCCCTGTTGCAGCTTGCCGCGTTCTGGGGAGTGCATCACCTTTCTGGAAGTATCAGCAGCGCTGACATTTCGATTATCCCTGAGAACCTGGACTTTATGTGGCTTTACCCGGTCGCGTTTGCACCCGTGACTGCAACGGTCCTCTACGACCGCCGCCTGGGAATTGCCTTCAGCGTCTTCTCTTCGATGATTTTCGGCATCCTGAACGGTTACGACCTCGCTGCGATGGTCTGTGCATTCAGCGTGACCTTTGCCGCCACCTACCCCATCGCCAGAATGCGTTACCGCGTGCAGTTCGTATGGGGAATCATTGTCGGTGTACTTGCCATGGCAGCCGCCATCAGCGTGATGTACCTCCTGCGCAACCGCCTTTCCCTGGAAGCGTTCTACCAGAACTTAATTGTGGGAAGCGCAAATATCTTGCTCTGCTACGCTCTCGCCTCTGTCGCGTTGATCCACTTGATGGAACGCATCTTCGGAATCACGACCGTACTCACCCTTATGGAAATGTCGGACTTCAACCGTCCGGCCCTTAAGCGTATTTCTGAATATGCTCCTGGAACATTCCACCATAGCATCCAGGTGTCGAACCTTGCAGAACATGTCGCCGAAAGTATCGGAGCCAATTCACTCCTCGTGCGCGTAATGGCTCTGTACCACGACATCGGCAAGACGATGCGCCCCGAGTACTTTACAGAAAACCAGAAGCAGGGCGTGAACCCGCACAACAATATCGATCCCCTGCAGTCCGTCAAAATTATCACTGGACACGTGGAACAGGGAATGTCGCTTGCAAGTGAATACAACATACCGTCGCTTGTCGCTGCCGGTATCCGCGAACATCACGGATCTTCGATTATCCAGTACTTCTACCATAAGGCTCTTGAAAATGCCAAGGAAACCGGAGAAGAAGTCAAGGTCGAAGACTACAGCTACAAGGGTCCGAAACCGCAGAGCAAGGAAACGGCGATCCTTATGCTTGCAGACATTATCGAGGCGACCAGCCGCTCCATGACCGATACGAGCCCCGAGACATTGGCGGCGATGATCCACAAGACCATCGAAAGTCGCTTTACCGAAGGCCAGTTCAACGAATGCAACCTTTCGATCAAGGAACTTTCCAAGCTTGAAAAGGCTTTCTTGAATAGCTTGGACGGCACGTACCATACACGAGTCAAATATCCTGGTCAAAAATAATATCCGCGGACTCTAATGCAAAAAAAATGCGGTTTTTGGCCATAAATCGGTTGACAAGAGCATAAAACTTTGTATATTTGGCTTCGTAATCTTGAGATGAGGATTAATACTGATGGATAAAAAGAATATCATTCTGATTGCTCTCGGTGTGTTACTCCTCGTAATCGGTTTCATTTGCCTCGCCACTGGCCCTGCAGACAATCCGGTTTCTCTCACGGTTGCACCGCTTATTTTGGTTGCCGCCTACCTGGTCGTAATTCCGGTCGGAATCCTCTGGAAAGGCAAAAATCAAGACAAGTAAAAATTTCGGGCGATTAGCTCAGTTGGTTCAGAGCGTCTGCCTTACAAGCAGAATGTCAGCGGTTCGAATCCGTTATCGCCCACTACCGAAAATCGGAAACGATTTGGGGTGGTAGCTCAATTTTGGTTAGAGCACCGGCCTGTCACGCCGGAGGTTGCGAGTTCAAGCCTCGTCTATCCCGCGAAAAACGCCTCTCAATAGAGAGGCGTTTTAGTTTACTGAACAAATTCCTTGCCATAGAGCGTTACATACTAAACGCATAAAAAAACAATTTAGTATGTAAAAAACGGCTTACTCACAGTCGAAAAAGCCCAAAAAAAGGCGATTATGACGCCTGTATATGAAAAAAACTCTCTAAAAAGGGCTTTTTAATACCGAAATTACATACTAATCATACCAAATGTGACAATTAGTATGTAAGGCTTGATGCATCAACAATACAATTACATACCAAAACACCCAAAATTCAATTAAGGTATGTAAAAATGCGTTAATTAGGGTTTCTTTTTGAACAGGATGGTTCCACGAGCACGGCTCAACGCCTGCTTGCGAACTTGACGGCCCTTCAAGTCGAAGGTTCTCGTTGGTAGGCGGAGTTGCTGCGATTTCATTATCTGTTTTGCGGCAATATCGGTCTTGGAAGTATCCTGTTTACTCGTATCCGCGACTGAGGTGTCAGCAGACGAGGTGTCTATTTCTGAAGTTTCAAGAAGCTGCCAAATGAAATCGTCGCCGGAGCCTTTCGGGTTCTGCACCACGGTCGTTCCCACCGACTGCAAGTAAAGTCCACTTTTGTAATTCTTGAGGCGGAACGCGTTCGGAGTATTCACCATAGCATCTTCAAGCAAATATTTCTGGTGCGCACCGCCATTGTAACCGTAGGTCGATGCCTTCACGCCAGCCGCAGTCGATTCGTTCGGGATGTCGATTACGCGGCTCCCCATCTGAACATAATAGGTAACGGGGTTGTCGCCCACGGAGAAAATCTTAACGAAAGTCGCTGAATCACTACAATCCATCAATTCCAGTGCGTTGGAAGATGTAAACCCCATGCAATTTTTGGTGTCGCCGAGGGACTTGATTCTCCCCTCCTTAAAAAATGCCACCTTGAACAGTTGCTGGTATATAGTCTCTACGATAAGCACGTGGTTTATCAGATCCTGTTCGGACTTGGCTTCGCTAGCCTGGTTCAAACCGTACGGCCAAATATGCTGACGATCGCAATGGAGTTCCGCGTTCGGTCCGTCTATTTCGCGGAGTTTCGCCTGAACCTTGTCATTCCTGAAAACTCCGTCCACGCACGTTGCTGCGTATTCTGACGTGGTGCCAACACCCATCGTGTGCGCCATTTCGTGCATGGCCGTAGGCACGACCATGTAGCTGCGGTTCTCGCCAAAACGCAAGTCTCCGTTGCTGCTCGCCTCGGCCGTGGGTACGCCCGGCGCATAATACACGTTGATGTATTTCGAAAGGTTCGAGTAAGTATTGTAGAGCTTGACTGCTGAATCCATCACGGCAGTGATTCGTTTATAGGCGTCCTGCTCGTCGGCGCTCGGATTTGCCGATTTGTGGAGCGTATATTCTACGGCCGCCAGGGAGTTTGCCGCAAGGCATGTGACAATCGAAAAGGATAAAGCGACGGGTTTAATTATAGCAGCAATATTCATCAGTTCTCCAATCCAGACACATGTTTAAATTTATATACAAAAATTTAATTTATCAAGTAAAATTTTAGTAGGAGAAGAGATGCCTGGTCAAGTCGGGCAAGACAGTAATAAGCCAGGCGTACATGCTGGCGAATGAAGCCCAATGAGGGGGACTTCTCCCCCGTCAATATTTTTTTGTACATTTATCATACCATAAATTAACCCGATGGGAGTATTAGATGAAAACAAAATATTTAATTGCGGGAACGGCTCTTGCCTCCCTCGCATTCTTGTCCGGTTGCGCCGCTAGCGTAAACGCCACAAAGTCCATTGAAGTTGCCGACAGCAACAAGACTATTGCCGAAGAAACAAAGGCAGACCCCGCCCAGATCGAAGCCGCCAACGCAAAATTGGATTCTGCGAAGGCCCTGCAGGCAAGTGGTGAAGAAGAACAGGCTGCCGCTCTCGCCGAAGAAAGTGTCCTGGATTACAAACTCGCTGTTGCAAACGCCGAACTGAAAGCCGCCAAGACAGAAGACGAAAAGGTCGAAAAGGAACTGAGAGGCGATGTCGAACGCAAGCTCATCTACCAGAGCATCCTTGACCAGGAAACCAAGAACGGAGGTGCCAAGTAATGAAAACGAGAAATCTTTTGATGATTAGCGCCATGGCAGCCGCCTTCACTTTCGCTGCCGAAGAAGCCGCCCCCGAACAGGCCGCACCGAACGCCGTGGAAACATGCCAGGCCGCCATCGATAACGCCGCAAAGGATATCCCCGCCAACGCCACTGCAGCAAAGTACTCCCTCGCCGGCGCCAAGTCGACACTCGCCGACCTGGACGCCGCCTACAAAGATGACCCGGAATCTGACCAGGTGAAATCGCTTTCTAGCAAGTGCGATACTCAGGTGAAAATCGCCGCTACCCAGGCAGAAACCCAGAAGGTCCGCAACAGCACTGCCGAAAAGTGGGAAAAGCGCGCCGCCACCGCCCGTTCTATCGAAGCGATCCAGGAGCAGATCAACCAGGCCCGTAGCGGTAAGGTGAATGACCTCGAAGCAGAAAAGGCCAAGATGAAGGACCAGGAAGCACGCCTCCAGGCCGAAATGCAGCAGAACCAGGAGAAGTTCCAGGCCGAAGCTGCCGCCCAGGAAGCTGCGTTGAAGGCCGCGAGCGAACGCGAAGCGGACCTGCAGAAGAAGCTCGCCGAAGAGCAGAAGGCTCTCGCCGAAGAACGCGCCAAGGCCGAAGCACGCCAGCAGGAAGCTATGAACAAGTTGAACGAGCTCCAGTCCCAGATGATTCAGGTGTCCAAGGACGCCCGCGGCATCATTCTTTCGATGTCCGACATCTTGTTCGCCGTGAACAAGGCCGACCTCAAGGCAGACCTCAAGACAAGCCTTGCCAAGGTTGCCGGAATCCTCTCCGTGTACCAGCAGTTCAACGTGTCCATCGAAGGCAACACCGACAATACCGGTTCTGCCGAACACAATATGAAGCTTTCCCAGCAGCGCGCCGACAACGTGAAGGCATTCCTCGTAGAACAAGGAATCGCCGAAGAACGACTCACGGCCAAGGGGCTCGGTATGACCATGCCGGTCGCCGACAACTCCACCAAGGAAGGCCGTCAGAAGAACCGCCGCGTGGACCTCGTGATCCAGGACAAGGCTCTGCAGCAGTAAGCGAAGTAATTTCAGATTTCAGATTTCGGAGTTCGGAATTGTTTTTTGGAGGTTAATTCTGAAATCTGAATTCCGAATTCCGATTTTTTTACTAAATTTAGCACCGTAACTTTTAAACCGGCGATGCAAGTCGCCAATCAAATCAAGAGGTAAAACAATGGCAGTTTCTTACAAGGAACTCGGCCTGGTGAACACCAGGGAAATGTTTGCAAAGGCTGTTAAGGGTGGCTACGCTATCCCGGCTTTCAACTTCAACACCATGGAACAGATGCAGGCCATCGTGCAGGCTGCTGTGAAGCAGAAGTCTCCGGTGATCATGCAGGTCTCTAAGGGTGCTCGTAACTACGCAAACGGCACCATCCTCCGCTACATGGCCCAGGGTGCTGTTGAATACGCCAAGGAACTCGGCTGCGCCAATCCGCAGATCGTGCTCCACCTCGACCACGGTGACTCTTTCGAACTCTGCAAGGACTGCATTGACAACGGTTTCTCTTCCGTGATGATCGACGGTTCCGCTCTTCCGTACGAAGACAACATCGCCCTCACCAAGAAGGTTGTTGAATACGCTCACCAGCACGACGTGACCGTCGAAGCTGAACTCGGCGTGCTCGCCGGTGTGGAAGACGAAGTCCAGGCTGAAGAATCCCACTACACCAAGCCGGAAGAAGTGATCGACTTCGCTACCCGTACGGGCTGCGACTCCCTCGCTATCTCCATCGGTACCAGCCACGGTGCTTACAAGTTCAAGCCGGAACAGTGCACTCGCGACCCGAAGACTGGCAAGCTCGTTCCGCCTCCCCTGGCATTCGACGTGCTCCACGCCATCGAAAAGAAGCTCCCGGGCTTCCCGATCGTTCTCCACGGTTCTTCTTCTGTTCCGCAGGACGAAGTCGATACCATCAACGCCCACGGTGGTAAGCTCCCGGATGCCGTCGGTATTCCAGAAGAACAGCTCCGCGAAGCTTCCAAGAGCGCCGTGTGCAAGATCAACATCGACTCCGACAGCCGTCTTGCCATGACCGCCGCCGTGCGTAAGGTCTTCAATGACAAGCCCGGTGAGTTTGACCCCCGCAAATACCTGGGTCCCGCCCGCGACGAGATGAAGAAGCTCTACATGCACAAGATTGTGAATGTGCTGGGCTCCGACGGCAAGGCCGAGTAATACTTGGATATAAGCGAAAGAAGAGGGTGACTCAAAAGTGAGTTGCCCTCTTTTTTATTGAGGCCGGATGTGCTTAATGTCCCAGAAAGTGGGACATCGGTTGCATTTCATGCAGATTTTGCTCCTATCGTCCCAGTTTTGGGGACATTAGGAACAGTGAAATAGAAAAAGAGGCCAACCACTAGCCATTTGACTTTTTGGTCAGTCTCGTTCTTTCGTTGTTACGGCAGCTGCGGGAGCCCCAGGTCCTTGAAGGTGCGGGGAGCGGGGGTGCTGGGAAGGGGTTTGCGGCCGGCGAGCTGCTCCAGGGCCACTTCTACGGCCTTTTCCAGCTGCTGGTCCACCCCGGCCGCCTCCAGGACAGGATCGTTATCCAGCTCAATGTCCGGGTCTACGCCATGGTTCTCCACAATCCACTCGCCGCTGGCGGCGTCGTAGTTGGTGAAGAAGGGGACGCGCACGTCTGTTCCGTCCACATAAGGCAGCGGTCCGCTGATGCCCACAATGCCGCCCCAGGTCCGCGTGCCGATGACCGTTCCCAAGTTATTGGCCTTGAAGCTCCAAGGGAAGAGGTCGCCGTCGGAGGCCGAATACTTGTTGATGAGGAGCACCTTGGGGCCGGTGTGCGTTCCTTCGGGCACGGTGCCGTTGAGGGTGGAGCCCCGCCGCATGGTCATGCGGTACACTTTGCGCTGCAAGCGCTCGATAATCATCGGCGAAATGTTGCCGCCGCCATTGGCGCGGTCGTCGATGATGAGGGCCTCCTTGTCCAGCTGCGGGTAATAGTAGCGGGCCCATTCGCTGAGACCTTCCGGTCCCATGTCGGGGATGTAGATATACCCCACACGCCCGCCGGAGAGCTTTTCTACGGTGCGGATGTTGTTCTGTACCCAGGCGTAGTGGTAGAGCGGACCTTCATCGGCAATGGGTTTCACCACCACCTTTCTGCCTCCTACCGTGAGTTCCGTGAGCACGCCGGCTTTCCCCACCAGCAGTTTGTAGAGGTTGTCCACATCGGCCAGGGACACCCCGTCAATGGCGCTCACCACGTTGCCTTCCTTCACGTCCAGGCCGGGTTCGGTGAGCGGGGAACGGAGTTCTGGCCGATAAGTGGCGCCCTCCAGGATTCGGTCGATGCGGAAACCGCCGTCCACCTTGGAGAATTCGGCGCCCAGCAGTCCCATCTGGATGCGCTCGGGCTTGGGATACTCGCCGGGCGTGACGTAGCAGTGGCCGGTGGCTACCTCGGAAATCATTTCGCCGATGATGTAGTTCACATCCAGGCGGGTGCGGGCATAGGGCAGAAGCACTTCATACTTGGCTTTCACTGCCTTCCAGTCGCGGCCGTGCATGTTTTCCAGGTAGTAACCGTCCCGGAAAGCGCGCCAGACTTCGTCGTAGAGCTGTGCCCATTCCCTGGCGTAGTCCACGGTGGTGGTGAGGCCGTCCAGCTCAATCTTGTCCTTGAGGGCCATCTTGGGGCCGATGGAAGCCACGTACAACTGTCCGCCTTTGCGGAGCAGGGCCTTCTTGGCCCCCGGCGTCACGTCCATGGAGGCGTCGCTGCACGCCTCATCCTCTCCGCTTTCAAAGGTGAAGATGCGGGTGCCGCCCCGGCCGATGTACCAGAGGCTCTTCCCGTCGCAGTAGAAACGGCGACCCTTGACCGGAAGCTTCACAATGCGCTCCCCGATGCCCTCAGGGTCCACTTTCACCGAAGGGGCCGGCGCGGGTTTTTCCGGCTTGTCGGCGGAGGCGTCGGCGGGTTTATCGGCCTTCACCTCAGGGTCTTTGGCGATGAGCGGTGATGGCGTATCGGCCGAGAGAAGGGCCAGATACACGCCGCTCATGTCCTGGAAGGAATAGTTCCATTCAATGCGGCTGTATTGCGGGCTCATATCGCGGTCGCTGGTGAAAATGAGGTATTTACCGTCGGTAGAGAAGACGGGGCCGCCGCTGTTGTACCAGCGGTCCGTCACGGGATACTCGGCGCCGGAGACCAGGTTCCCGAGGTAGACGATGTCCATCTCGTTGGCGGCCGGGCGGGTATAGGCAATCCACCGGCTGTCCGTGGAAATGCTTACTCCGCGAAACTCCTGCTCCGGGCATTCCATCACCGTTCTTTTGGCACCACTGAGGGACACTTCCACAAAGCGGTTCTTACGGTCCGTGAAATAAAGGTGGCGGCTGTCCGGGGCCCACTGGAGGGAGCGGATATAGGTATCGGCCCCGCTGGTGAGCTGCTTCACGGAGGCGGCCTTCACGTCGTAGAGGTAGATTTCGGTTTCGCCGCTGCCGTCCCCAATCCAGGCAATCCATTTGCCGTCCGGGCTCCAGGCGGCACTGCGGTCGTTGGAGGCGGAAGAGCGGGTGAGGTTGCGGGTGACGCCCTTTCCCACCGGCACGTCAAAGACTTCACCACGGGCGGTCACCACCGCGCGGGAACCGTCCGGCGAGAGGCTCGCGGCGTTCACGTAATCGGCCAGTTTCTTGAAGCTGCTGCGGCCGTAAACGGCATCGGAGCTCAGCGTAACGGTGATTTTACTGCATTCTCCGGTGGCGGGCACCAGTTTGTACAGCCAGCCGCCGTTCTCAAAAACAATGGTATGCCCGTCGGTGGAAGGGAACTTCACGTCATACTCAGTGAAGTTGGTGACCTTCCGGGTGGCGCCGCTCACGGTATTGTAAGCGAAGAGGTTCATAATCATGTCGCGGTCGCTGGCGAAATAGATTTCATCGCCCACCCACATGGGGAAGATGTCCTGGGCGTCATTCTGCGTGATGTTGCTCACTTTGCCCTCCTCGGGGTCCCAAATCCAGATGTCATCGGCCATGCCGCCGCGGTAGTACTTCCAGGTGCGGAATTCGCGCATCACGCGGTTGTAAGCCAGGCGGCTGCCGTCGGGGGAGTAGCAGCAGAAGCCGCCTTCCGGCAGGGGCAGTTGCTCCGGCATTCCGCCCTGAGGGGACGTGCTCCAGAGCTTTCCGAAGAAACCGTCTTCCACGCGGTTGCGGTAGATAATCCGGCTGCCGTCCGGGCTCCAGGCCATCACCATGTTGTTGGGCCCCATGCGGTCGCCCATATCGTCGCGCGGATTGGTGCCGGTGTAAGTGAGGCGCACGGGTTCACCGCCGGTGGCAGGCATGCGGTACACTTCGCGGTTGCCGTCATATTCGGCCGTAAAAGCGAGGGTTTTGCCGTCCGGGGAGAAATGGGCAAAGCCCTCATAGCCGATGTGGCTGGTGAGCCTTCGTGCCTCGCCGCCCCCGATGGGAACCGTCCAGAGGTCTCCGGCATAAGTGAATACAACATCGCTGCCGTTGGTGGCGGGGAAGCGCAGCAGGCGCGCTTCATCTTGGGCCGATGCCAGCACAGCCGTGCCGGTTATCAGCAGGAAGGTAAGAATTCGTTTCATAGCCACTAAGTTAAGGAATAATTCCCGTAATCGCATAGTTTTTTGTATCTTTGTGCCGGACAAAGGTGTGCTTGCTTCGTGCCGAAGAGGCCTCAAAAGGGAAGCCGGTGAGAATCCGGAACTGTGCCCGCAGCTGTGTAACCCATAACGGTCCGGCAACCATGTCATTGCAGGAATGCGAGAAGACGCCGCGCCGGGGGTAGTCAGAAGACCTGCCTTGTCAAGTTTAACGTAGGGGCTCGGGGACAAGCTTCGGTATAAACGCTATTACATGTTTTTTTCTCTACTGGTATCGGCATCGCTGCTCGCTGCAGCCGTGCCTGACAGCCTCCAAGCCGCCACGGTGGTGGCCGACCGAGGCCTGGTGGTGTCCCGTACTGACACCCTCACAATCAATCCTTTACAAGATGTAACGTCGGCCTTGCAGCAGCTTCCGGGTCTGTATGTGGGAGATTATGGTTCCCTGGCAGGGCTTAAATCCGTGAGCCTCCGCGGCTTTGGCAGTCCCCATACCGCCATCTATATAGATGGTATCCGTGCTGGCAATGTTCAGTCCGGCCAGAGTGACCTGGGCATACTGGACCTTCAGTCAGTCTCTTCCGTTGTGGCCGATTATGCCCAGAACAGCCTGAATTTCCTCACCTCCCGCCCTCAGTTTGCCGGAAGGCCGGTTTCCGGGGATGTGCGCCTTTCGTACGGCTCTTTCGGCACCTGGCAGCCCTATGGTCGCCTGAATTTCCGCCTTGGACAGCGCTGGAGCCTGTCGGCGCAGGCCGGTGGCATCCTGACCCATGGCAATTTCCCGCTGGAAGACGGCACCCTGCGTCAGAACAATGACCTTAAGCAGTTGCGCGGCGCCCTGGATCTTTTCGGCCTGCTGAACGGCGGAGACTTCCATGCCAAAGTATACTTTAATGGTGCCGACAGGGGAACGCCCGGCAGTCTCACCTGGCCTTCCACAGACCGCCAGAGCGACCGCAACGTGTTTGGTCAGTTCCTGCTTCGGAAGTCCTTCGGCCCGGTGTATACCCTGCATATCAGCAGCAAAACGGCATACGACAAACTTTTCTATCAGAGCGAGTGGGGTGACAATACGTACGAGCAAACGGAATTTCAGCTCAACAGCGTGCACAAATTCCGCGTAAAACCCTGGTGGGAGTTGTCTGTGGCGGCCGATGTTTCCCTGGACGGCCTCAGTTCCGATCTTTATCACGATGTACGTCTGGGAACGGTCTGGGCTGCCGCCACTGCCTTCCGCTTCCGGCGTTTCAAGGCCGATGCCGCCGTGGAGTATCAGGGAACCTTCGACCGCAGCGGAGCCTCCTGGAACAGCGTCTCTCCCTCCGTGGATCTGCGATTCACGCTGCTGGAAGGCCTGGACGCAGTGGCTTTCGGCCGCCGCGCCTATCGTACCCCGTCTTTCAATGAGCTGTACTATCCCGGCTTCGGCAACCCGGAGCTGAAACCTGAGGACGCCTGGCTCTCCGACTTGGGCCTGGATTTCCGGCGGAAACTGGGCACCTTTACCCTGAAAGCCCGGGCCGACGGCTACTATAACTACCTCACCAACAAGATTATATCGGCCCCTACCGATGACCCTTACGTATGGCTGCCGTTCAATGTGGGCAAAGTACAGGCTTTCGGGGCCGATGTAATGGCCGGCTTTGACTTCACTTCCGGCCTGTGGCTGGCTTCTCTTACAGCCCGCTACGGCTGGCAGAAGGCCGTTGACAAGACGCCGGACAGCTATGCCTTTGACCAGCAAATCTCTTATGTGGCCCGTCATACGGCTCAGGTGCAGGCTTCTCTGGCGTATGCCGGCTGGACGTTGGGCGTTCAGTGGCTCCTTCGCGCGGGCCGCTTTGACGCTGCCGGTGAAATGCCCGATTACAACGTTCTGGACCTCACTTTTGATAAGAGTTTCCGCCTTGGAAGCACTGCGATTGGCGTCCATTTCGCCGCCAGAAACCTTTTGAACAGGCGCTATGAGATTATCTCCGGCTATCCTGTGCCCGGACGCAATCTCATCGGTGGAATCAGTTTCAAGTTCTAGATGCTACTCAGTCTCTTATATGTCCTGATTTCGGGTATCGCGCTTCCTGTGGGCGGTATCCAGATGCAGTACCTCTGGCGCAACCAGCTCGGGGATGTTTACAGCCTCGGGCTGGGCAGTGCCGCCTGCTTGGGGGCTGCCGCAGCCACCATGAGCAGCTGGTGTTCCCTCACGGTGGGCAGTTTTGTCTGCACGCTCATCTGTACCGTCATCTGCTTCTTTGTCACACTGAAGGTGAACACGCAGCAGCTCATTACCTTCGGGATTCTTTTCGGCACGTTCATCGGCTCGCTGGGTACCATAGTGGTTACCAATGCCCCTAACGGAGACCTCCTGAAGCAGTATTATCTCTGGGGTGCGGCCAATTTCCGCCTGGAAGGGGTAACCTCCGGCGACATCCTTTTCTCCCTGGTGCTCTTTGCCGTGGGCCTGGGCGTGGCGCTTTGGCAGGCACCCAGGCTCACGCGGCATTTCAAGGAGGAAATCGAAATCCCCAATGCCCACAAAGCCTGGCTGCTCCTGGCCATTATGTGCCTGGTAACCAGCGCCGTGAGCATCTGCGGCCCCATCGGCTTCATCTCCCTGGGCGTGCCCAATCTGAGCCGGCTCATCTGCCGGAGCAAGGATATCCGCAAGCATTACCTTATCAGCAGTGCCATGGGGGTGGGCTTGCTGCTCATCACCTACCTGGTGGTCCAGTATGTGAATTTCGGCATCTACCTGCCCGTCAGCGCAACAATGGCCATCTTGGCGTTGCCGCTGATGGCCATGATTTTCGTGAAAGGGGAGGATACGGCTGCTTAGAACAGCCGTCCGTTGAATTTATCGGCAAGCCCCTGGAGTTCGTCGGAAGTGGCAGGACGGTTCAGGGCCTCTTTGCGTTCCTGTTGGAAGCGGGCCTTGAGGCGCGCGAACTGCCGTTTGGTGTCCAGGGTGAAATCTCCGCCCTCAATCCAGGCAAAGTAAGAGGGCTCCGTTTCCCACACTTCGCGGGCCGTTTTCCCCTTATGCTTGCCAAAGCTGATGCAGGCTTCCCCCTCGTCGTTCAGTATCAGACGCCCGGCAAAATCCACATTCCGGCTGCGCTGGCCGATTTTGGACAGGGCCTCCACGTTGTTTTTCAGCACTTCCTGCTGATACTCAGTAGGTTCTGCATACCGGTCCAGCTGGCCTTTGAGCACCTCCAGCGTGGCCAGGGTATCGGCCTCTGCCGTGTGGGCATTCTCGAAGTCCTTGCCGCCGCAGTAAAAGCGGTAGGCCGCCCGCAGGTTTCGCGGTTCAAAGTGATGATAAATGTTCTGCACATCCACCATGCGGCAGGCGTGGAGGTCAATTTTGCCGATGCAGCCTATCATCTGCTGCGCCTTTTCACGGGATTCCGGCTTGTCCAGGCGCTGCTTGCAGTAGGCCAGGGCGCGTTCCACTTCCTCTGCCAGCAGGGGCAGGTCAAACTTGGCCGAATTGAAACCCGCCAGGTCACTGCCCTCCAGCCAGGAAACCACCTCCGGAAGCACCTCAATGAACTTGGGGCAGTTCGTGAGATCTTCATCCTTCACGCCGTTCACCTCCGAGGCTTGCGGGTTGATGGGAATCTGCCGATGGAGGGCATAGTCCCACGGCTTGATTTTCCAGGTCTTGATTTTCACCTCGCCGTCCGGCATGGCCTTCACGAACGACAATTCAATAATCCCGTCCGTGGCAATATTAAGGCCGGTGCTCTCGATATCGAAGAAGAGCAACGGCCGTTCTAAATGTAACTCCATAAGGTACTTACTGGATCATTATAGGCATCAAAATTCCGCAGACCTTCTCCGTCTCGGCCTCTTCTTCTGCCGGGAGGATGAGCGCGGCGCGGCGGGCATCGGCAAATTTTACAACCAGGCCGCCACAGCCCATGTTGGAGAGGATTTCCGTGAGGAAAGTGGATTTGAAGCCGATGGTGAGTTCGTCTCCTGCGTAGTTGCAGTTGATTTTTTCATAGGCGGCCAGGGCAAAACCCAGGTCCTGGGCCGAGATTTCCAGCTGGCCTTCCTTGAGGGTGAGCTTGATGTGGTTGGAGGCCTTGTTGGCGCACACGGCCACGCGCTTGACGGTGTTCAGCAGGAGCTGGCGGTCAATCTGCAGCACATTGGAGTTGCCGGTGGGGATGACGTCGCGGTACTTGGGATATTTGCCCACAACCAGGCGGCAGACCATGGTGGTGGCGCCGAAGGTGAACTGGGCGGTGGAACTGTCAAAGCTGATTTCCACGTTTTCTACCTCCTTGCCGATGATGCTGCGCAGCACGCCGGCGGGCTTTTTGTGCAGGATGAAGGAGGCCTTCTCCGTGGCCTGCACGTCCTTGGTGGTGTAGCAGATGAGCTTATGGGAATCCGAGGCCACCAGGGTGGTGCTGCCGGGCTCAATGTCAAAGAAAATACCGTTCATGGCAGGACGGATCTCGTCATCGGCCGTGGCGTAAATGGTGCTCTGGATGCCGTTTACCAGGCTTTCGGCCGGGAAAACCAGCTTCAGGGCGTCCTCGCCGGTGGTCTTGATTTCCGGATAGTCATCGGCCGGGAAATAAGGGAGCACGGAGTTACCGCTGGCCCAGCTGCACTCGAAGGAACTGTCCGACAGGGTCTTGATGCGGATGGGCTGGTCCGGGAGTTCCTTCAGGAGGTCTGTCATGTGACGGGCGGGCACGGCGATGGCGCCGTCTTCCTCGGAGGCATCGGCCTCAATGGAGGTGCGCAGGGTCAGTTCTGAATCGGAGGCGGTGATTTCCAACTTGCCATCCTTGAGGACAAAAAGGAAGTTCTCCAGGATGGGGAGGGGAGACTTGGAAGGGATGGCCTTGGAGACATCCATCAGGGCCTTCAGAAGATTGGTGCTGGAAATGGTCAGATTCATATGGCGTATCTTTTTATTGTCTTAGCTCACAAATATAATCATTTTCTTGCAAAACCGCCAATCCTTATTCAAAAATGGTTTTTCTTGGGCGGGGCGTCTCCCAGAGTCAGCGTGCATGAAGTCCAGGCTATGAAGCATTCTCTCTATTGCACTTATAGGCTCAACAAATACTGACAGGAAAACTTTTGTATTTCACAAAAATGAAGTATCTTTGCGTTTAGATTAACCAAGGTTGCGGGTATTGCAGAAATTTTTTCTAGAAAATACCTATTTGTGCCCAAACATCATTTATAATTGACAAATTCAACGCAGCTGAATCTGATGAGTAAAGCTGTATGACGGCACCTCCTACAAATACAACTTCTGCGTTGAGTTCTTCCAGGGCCGATGCAACTTGTAGGAGTCTTTCATTATTGCTTAATGCTTGCATAGCGGTTCAGGTATTTATCAAGTTCTTCAATTGCTACATTTCGTTCTCTGGCTTTTCCGATGCGGAGCGAATCTACTATGACAAGAAGCGCATATAAATCAGTATCTTTTCTTGCTGCTTCGGAGGCTTTGGGATATAGCGGAATTATGGATTGTCCTCTTTCCGTTCCGAGAGAGTTTTTCCAGACATATTGCTCCCCATTGGTCGCAACTGTCTGTTTGATAATTCCTGCGGATGATGCTGTGGGAACACCTCGTACAATACTGCCCGGTTTTGCCGGGAAGCAATATCTGATTCCATATACCAGAAAATCGCGGAGTGCAAGGATATTCACTCTGGACTTGCTTTCATCAACTAATTGTGCAATTCTGTTTCTTTCCATTGCAACCGACACTTCTGCGGCGCTGACACATAACGAATCTGCCAACTGTTTCCCATTCATGACGATTCCTTGATGTGTAATCTTTTTCAATAGGATAACCACGTCAATAGGTCTCATAACTATTTGTTTTTCATTCATATCTATTTGAAATTCATGATTTACGAATTGCAAATCTACAAATAATGATGAAGAATTCCAAAATAAATGATGTGTAACCGTCCACTTCTCCGCAACCGCTCATAGAGCGGCTTACAGAGCCGATTTGGCCTGGAGGGCGTTCTGACTATTTTTCGTTTTGAGTGGTTTTATGCCTTGCAGAAGCAGGGCAGCAGGGCGTTTTTATCGGTGTG
>JAGAHT010000050.1:0-38775 GCA_017626945.1 Fibrobacter sp. | reverse complement strand
ATCTGGCAAGCCCAGCAAGGTAGCCTTGATTGCAGTTGCAAACAAGTTGATTCGTCAACTTTATGCGGTGCTTACAAAAAAAGAGGCCTATGTACCGAATTTTTGTACAAAAGCCTCTTGACATTTAATACAGTATGTCATGGGAAAGCAAGCTTTCCCGCGACACTCGCCTCCTACGCTTTAATGATCGTATCCTTAGCGAGGACGACGATGCCGGATTCGGTCACGTGGAAAAGCTTCTTGTCGCGCTCCAGGTCGTAACCAATCTGGAAACCGGCAGGAATATGCAATCCCTTTTCGATGATCGCACGGCGAACCTTTGCGCCCGGGCCAATCGTCACATTCGGGAAGAGGATGGATTCTTCTACGAGTGCGTCCTTCTGGATGGTCACGCCGGGGGAGAGGATGCTCTTGACAACGGTACCGCCGCCAATGATACAGCCCGAAGACACGATGGAATCGATTGCTGCGCCCTGGTGCGAATCACCGTCCCCGGCAAAGAACCTTGCAGGCGGCTGGTTCCAGTTGAATGTGCGGATGGGCCAGTAGTTGTTGTACAGGTCGAACGGCGGGTTCTCGGAGCAGAGGTCCATGTTCGCTTCGAAGAAGGCGTCGAGCGTACCCACATCGCGCCAGTAGCCCTTGGTCGAAGCCTGTTCGCCGCGAACGATGTTGGTGTTGAAGTCGTACACGTAAACGGGGTAATCCTTGTACAGGCTCGGAATGATGTGCTTGCCGAAGTCGGTTGCGCCATTTTCGGCACCCTTCAGGAGCTCACGCACCAGGAACTTGCTCGTAAAGATATAGTTGCCCATGCTGGCGAGGCAGTAGCCGGGATTGCCGGGCATTTCCTTCGGATTCTTCGGCTTTTCTTCGAAACCGATCATGCGATTGTCGGCGTCCACTTCGATAATGCCGAATTCGCGCGCCTCGGAAACAGGCACCGGAATAGCGGCAATCGTGAGCAGAGCTGCACGGGAAAGGTGGAAATCAATCATCTGGTTGATGTCCATCTTATAGATATGGTCGCCACCGAAAATGGCCACAAGGTCAGGGCGTTCGTCAGTAATGAGGTTAATGTTCTGGAAAATGGCGTCGGCCGTTCCCTTGTACCAGTCATCGCCCGTACGCATCTGGGCGGGAACGAGGTCCACGTACTGGTCGAGGCTTGCGTTCAAGTTCCATGCCGCCGAAATATGCTTGTTCAGGGAATCGCTTTTAAACTGCGTGAGCACCTTGATCTTGAAGATGCCGGAGTTGATGAAGTTGTTCAGAACAAAGTCAATGATACGGTAAGTTCCGCCAAAGTGAACAGCCGGTTTTGCGCGGTCGCGGGTGAGGGGTTGCAGACGGCTGCCCTGGCCGCCAGCCATAATCATACACAGAATATTTTTTTGGTGTTCCCTAGAATAAGACCAACTCATATAACCTCATAAGGTTTACTTTTTTGTATACACATGCCTAATTTATGTAATTTTCGACGAAAATGTAAACTTTTTTATCAAAAAAACAAAAAAAAGTGATAAAAATGTTTTTGGGATGGGGGAGGGCGGACTGCGTGTGGCGGATGACGGGGTGATTTTGCTCAAATTTTTAAAAATTACCCTGCAATGTGTACATTATTTTTTGTAGATTTTACCGCGTTCGAAATTATCGAAACTAACGTTAAACCAAATAGGAGCTCATAATGAGTCTTACCCTTAACGATATCAAGCACCCGAAAATCAGTACTTGGGTGAACGAAATGATCGCCATGTGTGAACCGGACAACGTCGTTGTCGTTGACGGCTCCAAGGAAGAATACGATGCCCTCATGCAGAAGTGCGTCAAGGCCGGCCTCGCAACGAAGCTCGCCAAGAAGGAAAACTGCTACCTGTTCCGTTCTCTTCCGTCTGACGTGGCTCGCGTCGAATCCCGTACGTTCATCTCTTCCGTGAAGGAAGAAGATGCAGGTCCGACCAACCACTGGATCGACCCGTCTGAACTCAAGCAGACGATGCGTAAGCTCTATAAGGGTTGTATGCACGGCCGTACCATGTACGTGATTCCGTTCTGCATGGGCCCGCTCGGTTCCCCGATTTCCAAGAACGGTATCGAAGTCACGGACTCCGAATACGTTGTTCTCAACATGGACATCATGACTCGCGCCGGTAAGAAGGTTCTCGACATCTTCAATGCAGACGTGAACGCTGACTTCGTTCCGTGCCTCCACTCCGTTGGTAAGCCGCTCCGCGAATGCGAAAGCGACAACGGCATCTGGCCCTGCGCTGACGTCGAATACAAGTACATCACTCAGTTCCCCGAAGAACGCCTCATTTGGTCCTACGGTTCGGGCTACGGTGGAAACGCTCTTCTCGGTAAGAAGTGCTTCGCTCTCCGTATCGCTACCGTTCTCGCTCGCGACGAAGGCTGGCTCGCTGAACACATGCTCATCCTCAAGCTCACCAACCCGAAGGGCGAAGTCAAGTACGTGACTGGCGCATTCCCGTCTGCTTGCGGTAAGACGAACCTCGCCATGCTCATCCCGACTATCCCGGGCTGGAAGGTCGAAACCATCGGTGACGACATTGCATGGATGAAGTTTGGCAAGGATGGCCGTCTCTATGCTATCAACCCGGAAGCCGGCTTCTTCGGCGTTGCCCCGGGTACTTCTGCAGAATCCAACAAGAACGCTCTTATCTCTGCAGAAAAGAACACCATTTACACCAACTGCGCCCTCACTGAAGACGGCGATATCTGGTGGGAAGGCATCGGCTACCCGGCTAAGGGCAAGCTCGTTGACTGGAAGGGCAAGACCCGTGACGCTCTCCCGAAGGACAAGGCTCCTAAGGGCGAAGAAATGGCTCACCCGAACGCTCGCTTCACCGCTCCGGCTTACCAGTGCCCCTGCATTGCTAAGGAATGGGAAGATCCTGCTGGCGTGCCTATCGACGCTATCCTCTTCGGTGGCCGTCGTCCGTCCACCATTCCTCTGGTTCACCAGTCTCTCAGCTGGAACCACGGCGTGTTCCTCGGCTCCATCGTGGGTTCCGAAATCACCGCTGCCTCTACGATTGACGCCTCTCAGGTCGGTAAGATCCGTCGCGACCCGTTCGCAATCCTTCCGTTCTGCGGCTACAACATGGGCGACTACTTCAAGCACTGGATCGAAATCGGCCAGAAGTCCACTGAAGACAAGCTCCCGAAGATCTTCTACGTGAACTGGTTCCGTAAGGACGCCAACAACGAAAAGCTTCCGGGTGGCTTCATGTGGCCGGGTTACGGCGACAACAGCCGCGTGCTCGCATGGATCTTCGACCGCTGCAACGGTGTTGACAACGCTGTCGAAACCGCCATCGGTTACATGCCGAAGGAAGGCGCCATCAATACTGATGGTCTCGCTGACTACTATAAGGAAACCCTCCCGCAGATCCTCAAGGTTGACGTGGAAGGCTGGAAGAAGGAACTCGCTGACGTTAAGGAAAACCACTATCCGAAGTTCGGCAAGCACCTCCCGAAGGAACTCTCCGACATCATCGACCAGATCCAGGATCGTTTGAATAAGGCATAATTCTTAACAGAATTTTCCTTTAAAAATCCCTGCTACCAGCGATGGTGGCGGGGATTTTTTGTGTAAAATGAAAAAAAATTTAGCCCAGTTGTAATTTTTTATGTATATTCCAAGTTGGAATAATCCAACAGATGAATTTTCAGTTAGTGAAATAATCTCTGGAATTTCCGTCTGTGGAATTAGAAGAAGGTGTTTATATGAATCGTTATGACTTGGTACTACTTGGCCTGATCGTTGAGAAGGAGCGCAGCGGTTACGACATCATTACCGAAGTTCGCAGCCGTGAACTGGACCGTTGGGCGAACCTCAGTACATCTACCATTTACAACAGACTCGCGACACTCGAAAAGCATGGGAATATCGAAGGTCGCAACGTTCGTGACGGAAACCGCCCGGAGCGCGTCGTTTTCTCGATTACCGAAAAGGGGAGAGACACTCTGCGTAGGGAAGTGCTCAAGCACCTGACCGGTTTCAACGACGACCCCAGGACGCTTGGATTTGCGTTCCTTTTTGGAGCAGAGCAGAAGGAACTGATCCGTTCACTCGAAGCGCATGAACGCCGCTTGATGCAAGAAGTGGAGCATCTGGAAAAGATGATTGCGGACGAGCCGCGACCGACACTTTTTGCCGAAGGACCTTTCCTCAACTGCATGAGCCGCGACCACATTCTTGTTGAACTCAAGTACGTGCGCGCCGCCATCGGAATCTTGCGCGATCCCGTGCGCAACACAAAACTTAATGGTTACTTCTACATCAACTTTGGAAACCGCGATTTTGTGAATTCTAATCAGAAAAAAGATTAAATGATTGACGAATGATAATTGATGATTACCATTATCAATCATCAATTATCAATTGATTTTCTATATTTGCACTTGAATTTTTAACCCCCTCTTACGGAGAAACAATGGCTACAAAACAGACCAAGAAGAGCGCCCCGAAGGCCAAGAAGGTTACAGCTAAGGCTGCAGCTAAGTACGGCTACTTTGACGACGCCAAGAAAGAATACGTGCTCACCACGCCGGCAACCCCGATCAAGTGGTGCAACTATGTTGGTACTTTGAACTTTGGTGGTATCGTCGATACGACTGGCGGTACCCTCGTTTGCAAGGGCGACCCGGCCCTGAACCGTATCACCAAGTACATCGCCCAGATGCCTTGCTCTGACTTTAAGGCCAGCACCATCTATATCCGCGTGAAGAACGCCAAGGGTTACACCGTGTTCTCTCCGTTCGTGGTTCCGACTCTCACCAAGATGAAGAAGTGGGAATGCCACGTGGGTCTGTCCTACATGCGCTGGATTGCCGAATGCGAAGGCCTCCGTACGCAGGTGACGATTTTCGTTCCGACCGGCTCCAACACTCTCCTCCAGGATATCCAGGTCACGAACCTCGACAAGGCTTCCAAGGAAGTGGACATTATCCCGGTTTATGAATTCAGCCACTTCGAAGCTGAAAAGCAGCTCACGAACGCCGACTGGGTCCCGCAGACCATGACCCTCAAGGGCCACTGGGAAAAGGACGGCCACGTGGTGCTCGAACAGTACGCTTACATGAAGCGAGACTTCGCCGTGAACTATGTGACTGCAAACTGCAAGGTCGGTAGCTTCGATGGCGACCGCCGCGTGTTCCTCGGCGCAAACGAAATGGGCTCCTGGGCCGCTCCGCTCAGCCTCGCCAACAAAGAACTTTCCAACAGCGAATGCGACCGTGGCGACAACATTGCCGCTCTCATGATCCACGCTGGCAAGATTGCCGCCGGCAAGACCTTCCGCACCTGCACCCAGCTCGGTCAGGAACAGAGCCTGAAGGTTGCCTCCAAGGCAATCGCCAAGTACCGCGACTTGAAGAACGTCGACAAGGCTTTCGACGAACTCGCCAAGTTCTGGGAAAAGTACCTCTCTACGATCCAGGTGCAGACTCCGGATGCAGCGTTCAACTCCATGGTGAACGTGCACAATCCGCGTCAGTGCCACACCACCAAGAACTGGAGCCGCTACCTGTCCCTGTACCAGCTGGGCTACGGCACCAGCCGCGGTATCGGTTACCGTGACTCCAGCCAGGACCTCATGGGCGTGATGAGCCACATGCCGGAAGAAGCATTGGAACTCGCCTTGAACCTGCTCTCTGTGCAGCGTCCGGAAGGTAACGCCATGCACCAGTACGCTCCGCTTGCCCTTGCCGAAGACAACGGCAACGAAGCTAACGCCGGTGACTCCCGCGAAAAGAAGGGCGTGCTCGACGAAAACGGCAACCCGGCTTACGCTGACTGGTACGGCGACGACCACCTGTGGATCGTTCTCACTATTGCAAACTACCTCAAGGAAACCGGCAAGATGGACCTCCTCAAGAAGGAAGTTCCGTTCTACGAAGCCGGCAAGAAGCGCGCCCAGCGTGAAAAGGGCACCGTGCTCGAACACCTCAAGCGCTCCCTCAACTTTACCCGTACTCACCTCGGTAAGCACGGCCTTCCGCTCCTCGGCTTTGCCGACTGGAACGACTGTATGAACTTGCCGCTCGGTGCAGAATCCTCCTTCAACACGGGCCTGTATGCTAAGGCTCTCCTTGAAATGATGGACATCTGCGAAGCTCTCGGCGACACCAAGTCTGTCGAAATGTACAAGGGCTGGTACGAAGACGTGAAGAAGGCCTTCAACGACAGCGCTTGGGACGGCAAGTGGTGGGTCCGCTGGTTCGACAAGCAGGGCAACGCCTACGGCACCAACAAGGCCAAGTACGGCAAGATTTACTGCAACAGCCAGTCCTGGTCTGTGATTTCTGGCATTGCTACTGGCGACCGTGCCGTGATGGGCATGGACAGCCTGAACAAGCTCCTCAACACCGCCAACGGCGTGAAGAGCTCTACTCCGGGCTACCGCGGCTTTGACCCGAACGTGGGTGGCATTTCTACCTATCCTCCTGGAGCCAAGGAAAACGGCGGTATCTTCCTCCACACCAACCCGTGGGTGATGATTGCCGAAACGATTCTCGGCCGTGGCGACAAGGCCTTCCAGTATTACAGCCAAATTAACCCGGCTGCCAAGAACACCAAGCTCGACGAGTTCGAATCTGAACCGTATTGCTATCCGCAGAACATCCTCGGTGACGAACACAAGCAGTTCGGTATGGGCCGTAACGCATGGCTCTCCGGCACCAGCTCCTGGACCTACCAGGCTGCAACGCAGTTCATCATCGGTGTTCGCGCAAGCTTCAAGGGCCTCATCGTGAATCCCTGCATCCCGAGCTCTTGGGACGGCTTCAAGGTGACCCGTAAGTTCCGCGGCGCTACCTACGAAATCGAAGTGAAGAACCCGAAGCACGTGTGCAAGGGTGTCGCCGAGATGATCGTCGATGGCAAGAAGATTGACGCTGACGTGGCCCCGATCTTTACGAAGGGTGTGCACAAGGTGACTGTTACCTTGGGTTAATTCCTAAAGTGTCATCCTGAGCGTAGCAACGAAGTTGCGAAGTCGAAGGATCTAAATCTGAAATAAAAGTCCGCCTCACGAGGCGGATTTTTTATTTTTGTGCGCATGAAGAATCTCGATACGACGCTTTATTTTATTACTGACAGCACGACTGTGCCGGAAGATCGTTTTTTGCCTGTGGTGGAGGCTGCTTGCAAGGGGGGCGCGACGATTATTCAGTTGCGCGAAAAGGATCGTTCTACTCGCGAATATTTGCAGCTGGCCGAACCGGTGCATGCAATCACGGTTCGTTACGGGATTCCTTTGATTATCGATGACCGCGTGGATGTTGCCTTGGCGATTGGTGCCGAGGGCGTTCATGTGGGGCAAAGCGATATGCCGGTGAAATTTGTCCGTAAACTTATGGGCGAGAGCGCGATTGTGGGAGCAACTGCGAAGACGGTGCCGCAGGCGCTTGAAGCTTATGAGCAAGGCGCGGACTACTTGGGCTGCGGCGCGATTTACCCGACCACGACTCACGTGAAAACAGTGATTACGCCGGTAGAAACCTTGAAAGAGGTGGTGAAGGCGGTGCCGATTCCGGTAAATGCCATTGGCGGGCTCAACAAGGACAATATCTTTGTGCTGAAGGGCTCGGGCATTGCGGGCGTTTGCGCCGTGTCTGCGATTATGAAGGCGACTGACCCGGAGACGGCCGCGCGCGAACTGAAACAGGCGTTCCTAAATATGAAATAACCCATAAGGAATCCTTATGGGTATCTCACAAGCCGAAAACGCTATTTACAAAACTGTAGCTTCGCCTGAATTTACTTGCCAGACGAAACAATCACCTTGGCGGTCTTCAAGATCTTGTTCTTGAGCTTGTACCCCTTCTGGAACACGGTAACCACGTGACCTTCAGGAATCGTTTCGGAGGGCTGCTGCATTAGGGCTTCATGCATATTCGGGTCGAATTCAGCACCCGTCGGATCAATCTGTTCGAGACCAGCATCCGAAAGAATCTTGGCGAACTGGTTATAGATCATCTGCATGCCTTTTTCGAATGCTTCCAAGTCCTTGGCCTTGTTTTCGCTCGAGAATGCGCGTTCGAAATTATCCTGAACTTCGGAGAGCTTTTCAAGAAGCTTGCCATTCGCCGTTTCGATGATGTCGAGCTGCTCTTTGGCGCTACGGCGGCGGAAATTGTCAAATTCGGCCATCAGGCGGAGGTTGCGGTCGTTCGCATCGGCAAGTTGCTGTTTCAGGACTTCTTCTGCGGAGGGGGCGGCTTCAGCAGATTCAGCCGGTTTTTCTGCGGCTTCAGCGGGTTGCTCGGTGGATGCGTCGGCCTGTGCGTTATCGGCCTTGTTGGCTTCAGCTTCCATCTTCATGGCTTCTTCGGCGGCCTTGAGCACGTCTGCTTCGAATTTTGCCTTTTCTTCTGCGGTCGGTTCCTGCTGGTTCAAATCTTCTGCCATTTCGTTATTTTCCTATAAAAATGCCTGAGAGGCTTACGTTTTACATTTTTCGTTTTCAAAGATAGCAAAATCCGTGCCAGTATTAAAGAGCACGAAAACGTTTCAGATTAAAACACTTTTTATATATTCCAAATTGGAATAGACCGCAAATACTTTTTCCTGCAAAAATAATTATTTTTTAATTCTGGAATGAATTTGGAATTCTGCATTACTGCGGCAATCGTGCTAGGCTCGATTCTGATGGTGGTAAACATCATCAGGTATTTTCTTTTTATCAAGAATTCGCACGATGTCCTTTCCGCAGGAAGTGCTCGCGACCGCGTCTGGAAAACCATTGCAGGTGTGTTGCTGGTCTTTTTCTTGTTCGGCTACCTCTTTAGCGCCTTTATAGGGGATCCCGATATTGTAATGGCGATGATTCTCTTCGGTGGAAGTATTTTTGTTGCCATAGTCCTTACGCTGATGTTCAACTTGATTGAAACGGCCAAGTCGAGAAGTATCGATATCGCCGAAGTTCTGGTGGGAGTCATCGATGCGCGAGACCCGAACCTGAACGGTCATAGCCGTCATGTGCAACGCATTACGATGCTTTTTTACAACTACTTGCCACCTCACCTTAAACGGGGAATTAATCCGGTGAGCCTGGAATATGCCGCCCTTATGCACGATGTCGGCAAGCTCGGTGTTCCCGAGGCAATCCTCAATAAACCGGCAAAACTGGAGCCTGATGAATGGGCTGTCATGAGACGACATCCTAAGGTCGGTGTGAAAATTTTGGAACCCCTCCAGACGTTCAAGCATATTACCGACTGGATTCTGTACCATCACGAACGAATTGACGGACATGGCTACTACTGCCAACCGGGGGACCAAATTCCGCTTGCAGCAAGGATTATCTCCATTGCGGATACTTATTCCGCTATCACCATGCGTCGCTCCTATAAGGCTCCCAAGACACACGAGGACGCCATCCAGATTATCAAGGAAGTCGCTGGGACGCAGCTTGACGCCGAACTAGTGAAGTATTTCTTGGAAATTCCCAAAGAAAAATTGGTGGCTTGCATTCCGGATCAGGTGAAGTACTAGTTTTTTGACAAAAAAACGAAGGTTTTACAAAAGATGTAAATAAGTGAAGCGTTCTGCTTCATTTTTTTACGATAAACTTCACCTATTTTTTCATTTTCTGACATACTACTTTCCTATATTTTCACTCGCAAAAATTTTTAACAAGGATATTGTTATGGCAAAGATTGCTATTCTCGGTTATGGTAACCTGGGTCGCGGTGTGGAATGCGCTGTGAAGCAGGCTCCGGATATGGAACTCGTCGCTGTTTTCACCCGTCGTGACCCCTCGACGGTCAAGATCCAGACGGCGGGCGTTCCGGTGCTGAACGTCTCTGAAATGGAAGCTTGGAAGGATAAGGTGGACCTGCTCATCATTTGTGGCGGTTCCGCTACCGACCTGCCGGTGCTCACCCCGAAGTACGCCGCCATGTTCAACGTGATCGATTCCTTCGACACCCACGCCAAGATTCCGCAGCATTTCGCTGCTGTTGACGCTGCCGCCAAGTCTGCCGGCAACATCGCGATGATTTCTGTGGGTTGGGACCCGGGCATGTTCAGCCTGAACCGCGTGTACGCCCAGTCCATCCTTCCGGAAGGCAAGGACTACACGTTCTGGGGCAAGGGCGTTTCCCAGGGCCACAGCGACGCTGTCCGCCGCATCAAGGGCGTGAAGAACGCGAAGCAGTATACCTGCCCGGTGGAATCTGCTCTCGAAGCCGTGCGTAGCGGTTCCATGCCGGAACTCACTACTCGTCAGAAGCACACTCGTCTCGTTTACGTGGTTGCCGAAGAAGGTGCTGACAAGGCATACATCGAAAACGCCATCAAGACGATGCCGAACTACTTCGATGAATACGACACCACGGTCAACTTCATCAGCGAAGAAGAATTCAACAAGAACCACAGCGGCCTCGCTCACGGTGGTTTCGTAATCCGTACCGGCAAGACTGGCATGAACAAGGAACACACTCACGTGATCGAATACAGTCTCAAGCTCGATTCCAACCCGGAATTCACGACGAGCGTTCTCGTGGCTTACGCCCGCGCAGCACTCCGCATGAAGGCTAACGGCCAGACCGGTTGCAAGACCGTTCTCGACGTGCCGCCTGCATACCTCAGCACTCTGAGTGATGAGGATTTGAGAGCGCACTGCTTGTAGTCGGTATGGTGACCCCGTCCCGGCACAGAGGCCGGGATGACAATTTTGGGTGACATTGCAAAAGAATTTGCCTCGGGTTAATCCCGAGGCTTTTTCTATAAGAAAAACTTCTGGTTGATTTCGATTTCAATTCCCGCGTATCGCGAACCGAATTTCTTGCGGAGCGTTGTGGTGAGTCCGTCAGAAGTGCCTTTGTACGGGTAGTTGAAGCGAACTTTCATGGCGGGGTAGAGTCGCTTGATTTCGGCCTTGATGACTTGCGCAAGTTCGCATTCCTGCGGACGACTCGGGTCGTAGAGAATTCCGATGTCTGCATTGCGGACTTTGCCGTTTAATTCTGGCGTAAAACTGTGAATGCCCAGGTGGATGATTTCTGCTTGCGGTGGTTCGGCAAGCTCACCAACCTTATTTTTGCGGATTCTTAAAAAACTCTCTGAGTGTAACACAGAGCTTCTCGAAGTGCGAGCCGAAGGACCGATGTTCTGTTGCACGAATTTTTCGATGGCAGCGCGGTATTCGGTCCAGTAGGCGGAGGCCTGCGCCTTCACCTTTGCCGCAAAGGCCGTGTCGCGGGCTTCAAGTTGCTTGTGGTAATCGCTGAAAGCACTCTTGTTGGTGATGGTGCGGTTCAGATCTATAAATAGACGCGAGAATTTCCCTTCGCAGTAGAATTCGGGCTTCGCAAATTTCACCAACTTTCGAAAGACGGCGAGCGCCCCGATGTCGTAGGCACGGTGCGTCCTTAAGACCTCGGCGGGAACGGCGCTCCTGAATGCTGCGGGCAACTTGTTGCTCGCATGCTCGCAAGTGAGGATTAAGATGGAGTCGCTTCTTTTATTCATAAAGGAAATATAAATGTTTATTGAACTGTATGGATCCCGTCACTCCTTTCAGTCGCTCCAGGAAGACATTTAATTGCATTCCACACCTCACACTTCGCACTCCACACTCTACACCTCACACTCCACATTCCATACTCCACATTCCACACTATTCTTCTGTTCCGTACAGCTTATTTTCAGCGAGGCAGTGGGCGAGTTTTCCGTATTCGTATACAAAGTCATCTCGATCGGGGTCTGCACCGACGGCTTTCACGAGGGCGCTTGCGAGCGTGCCGCGCTTGAACATTTCGGCAAGCAAGGCCTGCGAATGGGCGCTGATTTTGGCTTTGACACGGTCCGTGATTTTTTGGATGAGTTCGCCGGCGGTGATTTCGCTGGCATCAATCTTCCAAATTTTCAAGAAATCGTGGTCATTAATAATGGTCTTTTCGGCATATTTTGTCGTTGCAAGCAGAATCTTGGCGAGTGCATCGGTATCGAGCGCGCGAATTTCAGTTTCACTTGCAAAAGCGCCTTCCGTAAGTCCCTTAAGTACGGCAACTTCCCATTCGGCAATCGCGATGTCGGCGTCGGGGCATTCCTGAATGTCAACCAGACGAATCTCGATGGCTCCGCGGTCAAATCGGGCGATGGCTCCGCGGCTATTCAAGAAGAAATGATTCAGCAAATGTTCCGGATCGTAGGGCGCAATGTCTGCCTTCACGCGGTTGAAAATCTGCTCTTCGTAATCCTTGTATGTAAAGACCGCTTCGGGAATCACCTTGCCCGTAATGCTCGGGATTTTCTCCTGGTTGTGGCGGTAGGTTTCGATTCGTCCATCTAGGAATCCGCAGTATTTGCTGTCAAGGAAAGGACTCGATGCCGCAATGGCGGGAATCAGCGGCAGCAATGCGCGAATGGCAGCGTGCAACTTTCCGAATTCTTCATCGCCGTTAAAAGAAAGGTTGATATGGGTGGATTGCAGGTTCGCCCAGCCGTGACCCTTGCAGTTAAAGATGCGGTCGTAAGTCTCGTAAATATCCAGGCAATCGTAGGGCCAAAGTTTCATCTCGGCGGGGTCCATAAAGGGGTGGGCCGCTGTGGGCAAGAGCATCGCGTTAATGCTCTTGAGCGATTCATTCGCCTTCAAAATTTCGTGATGGAATGTCTTGCCCAAGTGCTTCAGGCTATCGACAGGCTGTGCGCACTTGAATTCCAGCACATGGCTTACCAACTCGTTCGAAAGTCCAATCGGCCCGTGTTCTACGTCCGAAAGTTGTTCGCCGTTCTTGTCTTTTCCAAGCGGGACATCAGCGCGGGGGAGAACGTTCAAGGAATCACGATCCACGATCATGTATTCCATCTCGATGCCGTAACGTTGCCAAAGTTTATAATTGGACATTAGAACCATTCCCTCTCATGTTGCTGCAATTTGTGTTGTGCGGCATTCATGCGTTCTTCGATGCGGTGGCGCAACGACCTCATGATGGCGAGGTAAACCTTGCTCTTGCCCACGCCATCTTCGATACCTGCGTCGATACTCGGGTTGTCGTTCACCTCGATCACAATCGGGTGACCGTGCCATTCCTTCAAATCTACGCCGTAAAGCCCGTTGCCGATCAAACTGCAAATCTTGAGGGCGGTTTTTACGATTCCGTGCGGCACCATCTCGATGGGGATGCTTTCGCACTTGCCCGAAAATTCTTCGCTCTGCTTGTCGTTGCTTTCCCAGTTGTAAATTTGCCAGTGGCCCTTGGCCATGTGATACTTGCAGGCGTAAAGCGGCTTGCCGTCCAGAACGCCCACACGCCAGTCGAATTCCGTCGGAGTGAATTCCTGGGCAATCAGCAAGTCGCTGTGCTGGAACATTTCGTCGAGAATCTGTTCCAGTTCTTCTTTGTTGGTGGCTTTTTTCACGCCCATGGAGAAACTCGAATCCGGCGATTTAATCACCATCGGGAATCCGATTTCCTTGGCCAAGGTGTGGCGGTTTTCGGCGTGGGCGATAATCGTCTTCGGCGAATGAATCTTCGCCGCCTGCATGAGTTCCTGCAGGTACACCTTGTTGGAGCAGCGCAGGATGCTGTCGGGGTCGTCAATTACTGCAATTCCCTGCGACTGCGCACGGCGAGCGAAGCTATAAGTGTAATGATTTACGTTCGTGGTTTCGCGGATAAAGATGGCGTCGAATTCACCAACGCGCGGGTAGTCCTTCTTGGTAATCATCTCCACGCGGAATCCCGTTTCTTCGGCGGCCTTGATAAAGTTCTGGATGGCCTGTGCATTGCTCGGCGGCTCTACTTCGTCGGGGTTCGTGAGAATGCCCAAATCATACAGGTAGTCTTCTTCCTTACTGGAAGCATAGCGCGTTTTCTCGAAGTATTCCTGCGCAAATTTGTCGACGAATTCCATATGCGATTCGGGAATTTCATCCACACAAATCGGGCGGATGCTCTGGATAAACCACTTTTGCTTGAACACGAATTTTGCGCGAAGCAAGGGTGCCTGGAACAGACGGTAAAGTTCCTGCGAAAGCTCCAGGTATTGCGGGCTCACGTTCTGGCCGAAGTAAATCGAAAGTACGAATTCCGTGCCGGTAAGCTTGTGCAGACTCTTTTGAATCAAGTTGTCGATTTCGTCGGAAATGTGCTTGATGACCGCCGGAGCCTTGAAGTCTCGCATGTTCTTGACGCCCGGAATTACCTTGTGCCCGCGGGCCTCGGCCAACAGCGATACGTAGTAGCCTTTGCTCTGGTAGTTGTAATCGCGGCAAAGGTTGAATACGCGCAGGTTGCGCTCGTTGGTGTACTTGCTGGAAATCAGGTAGTCCTGTGCCGAAATGATATCGATGCCCGGAACATGTAATTTCCAGTGCTTGGGATTGTTCACCACAATCAGTTTTTTCATGATTTTACGCCGTTATTTCTTATTCTCTATCACAAGCACGTTGCCGTCGTAGGTCATGACGCCAAGCAAGATGCTGTGGAGCAGGCGGAACTTGTCCACCTTGTAGTAAGGAGTCTTGTGGAGGGGGTTGGTGCCGTCTGGGTCGGCCACCATGAACTGTTTCTTGTCGTCGATTCCGTAAACTACGACGAAGTGCCCCATGGGTTCGCCGTGGATGTCGTCAAAGACGGACTTGTCATCAGCTCCGGTGAATTCGCGCATGCTGCGGTACAGGTAGGTAGCCGAAAGTCCGCACAGAACGGGCACGCCTTTCTTGAAATATTTCTCGAACATGGCTGCACGCAGGTCAGAAAATGCCACAGTTCCGCCCAAGTCGATAAAGCGGATGTAGGCCTCAATAGCCTTGCGGAGCTTGGGGGCGTGCTTCGCCTTGTGCAAAAGTTCAAGCTTAGCCTTCAGTTCCGGCATGGAAAGCTCGCTCCAGGTGGGGTCCAAAAGCGTCAGGTTATACGAATGAATAGTCACCTTGAATCCACGTTTGAGCGCGTCGATTCCGAGGAATACGCCCAGCGTCCCGCCGTCTTCCAAGAACTCAATTTCAGAAATTAGTTGCTTTAAAGAAATCTTGTAGCCGAGGTGGTTATAGACTGCCTGCAGGCTAGTCGGCCCGCAGGTAACGTCGTCGGGCTGCTGTAGAATCTTGATGTCCATCGTTTTGCCTATTTTTGCCTTGTAGGTCGGGGCGGTTCGCGGATTTAATCCGTTTGGCCGTACCCGTTCTCGTCTGGCGGCTGTCGGAAGGTTTTTCCGGGTCGTCGATGGCGTGTTGTAAAGATACCAAAATCTGTAAATTAGGGCAAGGGGGGCAAAAACACCTATGTAAACTTAATTTACAAGACAAATTCACTTTATATATATAGATTTGCCTTGTATGAAATCGATTTCTTTGAAGATTGCCTCGGCTCTAGCCTTGACCGTTTCTGTTGCTTTTGCCGATGATTTTGAAGATGCACTTGCCTCGGTGGATTCAGCCGAAGCGGCCAATATGCCGGGCATGTACGATATCAATCATTTCGAATACATGGACTGCTGGATTGAACCCGCAACAAACATTGTCCCTAGGGAAAGGAACCGTATCGGAGCCATTCGCGACGAGGCCAAGGTGTGTGGTTGCTACACTGTCCGTGAAAAGGGTGGTTTTGGTTGGCGAGCAAATGATGAAGGGAAAAAGATCGTCCAGGTTTGGAATCTCCCGAAACCGCGTCTTTTAACATGCCCCAAAGGCATGAATTGCTCCGAAGAATTCTTCATTGAACAGTGCGTAGACCATATCAAGCAGTCTGTTCCGATGCTTGCGGACTATGCGAAAGGTGGCGCTCTGGAAGGTGCAATCGCACTTGCCTTTGAAGATGGTTCCAAGACTCCATTTGGCGAATATGTCGAAGCCAACAAGGCCGCTGCAGATTCCATTAACTGCTTTATCAATGTCCATAACAGGCCCGACGCCGCTTTTGACAGCGATATGCGTAACCCCTACCTGTTCCATCTTTCGGGGATGCCTCGCAAGCTGATTCCGAGCGCCGCAGGCCGCTTTACGGATTACAGCGACGTCCGCTGCCTGAACAAGGGACTCCTGACCGGTTTTGCAACCAACGGCTATGTAGAAAACGTACGACATGTCGATGCCAATGGCCTTCTTTACGGCGAAGAAATCGGCTACATGAACGACCCGACCTATCCCAAGAAGCAAGGCCCCGAATGGGGAGGAATCCTCTGGAAGTCCAACTACAGAATGGGCATGCGCGAAGGAATCTCCACGTTCTACCGCTCTAGCGTCCTCGACCAAAAGGTTTACGGCAGGGGAGACAGCACCTATTACTTCAAGTTCCTGGAAGTGCCTTACACGCAGGGTTACGTCAACGGAATGGTGCGTATGTTCTCGGACAAGGGTTTCGTGATGGCGGACATTCCCTACAAGCGTAACGCCCTGCACGGCCGTATGACGGTCTACAATCCGTTCAAGAAAAAGCCGGTAACGCTGACCTTTAACGCGAACAGTCTCGAAGGCTTTGTCGATTTCGGTGAATTCGGTGGTGTATTCCACAAGGGTCTTCCTAACGGTCTTGTGACCTTCTGGACCGTGAAAGACACCTGCTACCAGTGGATGCCCGGCGAATCCGTTTGCTACTCCGAACGCATCACGAAAAAGCAGTGGGGAACCTACCAGATGGGTATGTTCCAGGGCCAAATGGAATGCGCAGACGGTCAAAAGGGCGGCAAGGACTTGATCTGCCCCGACCTGGACTCCGCAGCAGTCAAGAAGATTGCAATCAACGCCGATATCGCGGTTAAGGAAAAGGAACGCGCCAAGGCTGCAGAGGCTATGAAGGATGCCGAAGAAGACCTAGCGAAAACACAGGCCGCAGCGGATTCCGCCGTGGCAGGTTCGACCGATACAACATCGACGGCCCCCAAGAAGGACGATGACGAAATTGCCCAAGCCATCGAAAGGGGCAAGAAGGCTCTCGCAGCAAAACTCGAAGCGCAGAAGGCTCTGCAAGAAGCTGAAAAAGCTCTAGCCGAGGCAAAGAAAGCTGAACGCGAAGCGGAAAAGGCCGAAAGGGAAGCCCTGAAGGCAGAACGCCTAGCTAAAAAGGCTGAAAAGGCTCGTCTCGCCAAGGAACAACGTGAAGCCAAGGCAAAAGAGAAGAGAGCGAAAAAAGCCAAAGAAAAAAAGGCGAAGTCCAAGAAAAAGACAAAGAACTAAAATCAAGATAACGGACCGCATCAAAGCGGTCCTTTTCTTGTATAACGAACACAGAAAAGAGCCTATTCCCAAAGGGTTCGCCCTTCGCTCCGATAACAGGCTACATGCCTTTTCCCCACGCTCGACTTTTTTTATAAAAAAGTTCTCTTTGCACTTGCTTTTTTGAGCAGTTGTGTTTATATTTATAGTGAACAAAGGTGCAACTAAACAAAAAGGCAATTATGAATGTGCAGGAGAAATTGAAAATTCTTGCCGCGGCGGCCAAGTACGACGTTTCGTGTTCTTCCAGCGGATCCAAGCGTCAGGTCCCTCAAGGCGGGCTCGGAAGCGCTTGCAGTGCAGGTATTTGCCACACATGGTCTGCAGACGGGCGCTGCATTTCGCTACTAAAGGTGCTTTTAAGCAACGCCTGCAAATATGATTGCGCCTATTGCATCAATCGCCGCAGCAATGACATTCCCCGTGCCACGTTCACTCCCAAGGAACTGATAGAGCTGACGCTGGAGTTCTATCGTCGCAACTATATCGAGGGGCTCTTCCTGAGTTCAGCCGTCGTAGGAACTCCCGACCGAACCATGGAAATGTTGGTGCAAATTGTAAAGGAGCTCCGCACCGTTCACAAGTTCGGCGGATATATCCACCTTAAGGCGATTCCTGGCGCATCGAGTGAACTCCTGTACCAGGCGGGGCTTTATGCGGACCGTAGCAGCGTAAATATCGAAATTCCGACGGACCGGGCATTGCAATATCTGGCTCCCGAAAAGAACCATGCCTCCATCTACAAGCCCATGAACTTCCTTGCCGAGCGCAAGCTGGAATACAAGACGGAACATTCCCGTTATTCGCCTAAGTTCTTACCTGCCGGACAAAGTACCCAGATGATTGTCGGGGCGGCGGGGGAGACCGACCTACAGATTTTGACACTTTCTAACGGCTTTTACAAGCAACAGCAAATGAAACGCGTCTATTTTTCGGGATATGTGCCTATAAATGCCGACAAGAGGCTTCCCGCGCTCACCACAAAGCCTCCGCTGGTTCGCGAACATCGGCTTTATCAAGCGGATTGGCTGATGCGATTCTATAAGTTCGGCTACGACGAAATCGTGGACACGGCACACCCA
This sequence comes from Fibrobacter sp., assembly GCA_017626945.1. Classification (GTDB taxonomy): domain Bacteria; phylum Fibrobacterota; class Fibrobacteria; order Fibrobacterales; family Fibrobacteraceae; genus Fibrobacter. The sequence continues at coordinate 20,501 of JAGAHT010000050.1, read as the reverse complement.
AACCTGGATTTGGAATTGGATCCTAAGGTAGCCTGGGCACTAAGGCACCCTGAATTTTTCCCCATAGACATACAGACAGCCGATTACGAGATGCTGCTAAGGGTTCCGGGAATCGGTGTCAAATCAGCCCAGTTGATTGTTTCTGGACGGCGATTCAGCAAGATTCGTCTTGAACAGATGAAAAAAATGGGGGTGGTCCTGAAGCGTGCGCAATATTTCATCTACCATCCCGACACTCCGGCCAGCCTACGTCGACTGTATCCTGAAATGGTGCGTCCCTTGCTTTTGCCAAAGCCGAAACCTCTCCAGCTAGATTTGTTCCAGTCCACAGAAACTCTCGCGCTCCCCGCCGCTGGATAATGCTCATCTTTGGATCCCGTCAGTCACTCCGTCCCCTTAATTCTCTATGCTTTCCATTTCATACGATTCAACATTCAACGGATTCCTAAGTGTCGTCTTTGAAATCTACCGCCAACATCTGGATGTCGGCGAAATTCATCCTGACCGCAGCGATTCTCCCTGCAACCTCTTTATGCAGCCGTTCCGAATCGAGACTTCGGAAGAGTCCGCCCAGAGACTTAAGCGGGCCATATCGAACCAGGCGAGCCCAGAAATCCTTTCGACGCTTGATGCCGCATTCCGCTCCGAAGAAGACGGAATCGAGATGAAAATTCTTGCATACCTCCGCAAGATGTTTCTTGGGACCGATCCCACTTACGCGAAAAATCCCACCTCCGACGAGATGCTTCCTATTTTCATGACAGCTCGCTCCGTCAGGCGTGAAGTCGGAGGCATGCTCGGCATGGTCCGTTTCAACCGTATGCCGGATGGCACCTATTTCTCGGAAATTGAGCCTAAATATGACATTCTCGAACTGCTGATTGGGCATTTCAGGGGACGATTTGCTAACGAACGGTGGGTCATTTACGATTCCAAGCGTGGCTTTGGCGTCTATTATGACGGAAAGAACCCCGTCGAAATGTCCATCCCAAATATACGGCAGGTCTCGGCGATGAACTCGTCCGACAACTTTGTTCAATTGTGGCAGGATTACTATAAATCCATCGCCATTAAGGAACGCGAAAATTCCAAACTCATGAAACAATGTCTGCCGGTACGATATTGGAAACACCTCCCTGAAAGGCAGGTTCAGGCGAAGTGGGCCTAAAAATTCCCTTGTTGCAAACATTCCAACCATTTTTTCGGTGTTTTTCAAAAAAATCACCCCTTATTTCATAAATAATTGTATTTTTCAGTTGTAAAAAATGGAGAATTTGATTTTATGAATATGGCTTCGGCTAAACCGGGATTTTTTGTTCAGGACCGCTTTTTATACAGCAAGGATAACGAAAAGGTCATCCTCCGTGGCATCAACCACATGTTCATTTGGACCGACCGTGAAGGCAAGACGATTCCTGAAATTGCAAAAACCGGCGCAAACTGCGTTCGAATTGTCTGGAATACCCGCGGTCGAGTCAGCGACCTGGACAATATCATTACCCAGTGCATTTCGAACGGAATGATTCCCATTCCCGAGATTCACGACACCACAGGCAACTGGGAACGCCTGATGGAAGCGATGGAATTCTGGCTTCGCGACGAAACTCTCCAGCTGATTACTAACCATCAGCAATACCTGATTGTCAACATCGGTAACGAACCCGGTGCAGAAGCGATGGATTCCGATGAATTTTTCACCACCTACAATGCAATCGTCACCAAGATGCGCGCTTCGGGAATCCGTGTTCCCCTGATGATCGACGCAGACCAGTGGGGTCAAAGCGAAAAGAACCTTCTTGAAGTTGGCCCGAAGCTGTTGCAGGCGGATCCCGAGCACAACCTGCTGTTCTCGATTCACATGTGGTGGCCCACCGAACGTCACGACGCCCAAAAGACGGGCTATGCGACCGTTCAGGAACGCATCAAAGGCGTCCTGGAAGCATCTGTCGACAGCAAGCTGCCTTTAATCATCGGCGAATTCGCTCCTGTTGCCGCTGGGGGAGTCAAGGACATCCCTTACAGGTACATTATGTCTGAAGCCGAACGCCTGAATATCGGCTGGCTTGCCTGGAGCTGGGGTCCCGGCAACTCGGACAGCCCAGAAATGGACATGACCGTCCACAGTTCTTTCAATACCCTGGTCGGTTGGGGCAAGGATGTCTGCGTCGACAATCCGAACGGCATCCAGAACACGAGTGTCATCCCGACGTTTATCCAGGAAAAGAATTTCGACATCGGTTCCCAAGTGCTGGGAACGAACCTCATTCAAAATGGGGACTTTAAGTGTGAAGAACCCCTTTCGAACTGGCAGGTGGATTTCTGGGGCGGCAAGGCCGACGTCCAGGTCAACCAGGGAATCGTCCGTTTCGACATCAAGAAGGCGGGCAAGGAATCCTGGAATCTGCAGTTCAAGCAGAAGCTTTCTCTGCGCGAAGGCGTCACCTATATTTTCAGCATGCGCGCCAAGGCAGACAAGCCCCGCACCCTGAATGTGAATATCAAGAAGGACGCCGAGGAATACACTCCCTACGCAAACGGCCGTATCCTGGACTTGAGTACCAGCTGGCAGAACTTCAGTTGGAAGTTCACCATGAAAGAAGCAAGCGACATGGAAGCCCTGCTCATTTACGATATGGGCGGCGTTCCGATTTCCTGGGAACTCTGCGACATTTCGCTTGTCCAGGCGCGTAGCGTAGCGGACCGTCTCAACCGTACATTCCAGCGTAACGTGCAGAAGAATTCCGGTTACTTCAACGCTCCGAACGGACCTTGGGAACTGCATCTTTATTCCACAAAGGGCGACCTTCTGGAAGTTCTTGACAAGGGTAAGGGCGGCGAAGGAATGCGCCAATATCCCAAAATTGAACGCAGCGGAATCATGGTTGTGAAGGATCTTTCTAAGTAGAGACTATTCCAAATTGTAATATGGAATTCCTTACATTAATGTTTTTTTTAGCACTTTTTCTTATAAAAAGTGCTATTATATTATTCAGGTGTTTATGTTATCTGTCTTTGTGCAGATAAGGAGATGTTTATGGACTTGCAGGAATACGTCGACCAGTTCGATTTAATGACTTGCATCTTATCCGTAGAGAAAAAGCCCGACGGGAGCTACGGCAAAATCTGCATCGAAGCAGGCAACAAGGCTTACCTAGCCTCATTCGAAAAAAATTACGATTCACCAATCAGTCTCGACAACGACAAAGCTTTCGTTCCCGGTAAGGAATATACGGAATATATTCCCAAGGACCTGAATTTTGAACACTTTATTGTTAGCAGCGCGGTTCACAAGAAGCCGATGCATGCCTACATTCATCCGGACCGGTTTAATGTTTGGTTCAATATTTTTAGTCAGCCGCTGAGCATCGACGATCCGAACAAGTGTTATTGCACCTATACGCAAGAAATCTCGACAGAGACAAACATCGACCAGCTGACAAATCATTCGGCACAGACCACTTCCGAAGTGCTGAAAACATGCATCAAGCTCCGCAGTACCAAGAATTTTCTCAAGACCATGGACGAAGTCATCGCGGACATCCGTTCAATTTGCGAATCGAGTTACTGTTGCATCCTTCTCACCGACTTTCACGAGAGGACTTGTTCGTTGCTGTGCGAAAGCATCAAGCCGAACTCCGGCCAATACTCGCTCAAGAACTATCTGAACGACCCCTTTATTGATTATGCCAAGAGTTGGCTCGAAACCATTGCTGGTAGCAACTGCCTGATTATCGAGAATGAACACGACATGGAAGAGGTCAAACGGAGGAACCCGAACTGGCATCGTTCGCTTCAGAGTGCTGGGGTCAAGAGTCTAGTGCTTTTCCCTCTTCAGCACAACAACGAAACGATCGGTTTTATCTGGGCCACGAACTTTGACACGAAAAATACTGAATATATAAAAGAGACCCTAGAACTGACCACCCTCTTTATCGCATCCGAGATTGCAAACTACCAGCTGCTACAACGTCTCGAGATGCTCAGCACCACAGACCTGCTGACAGGGGTCTTGAACAGAAACGCCATGAACAACAAGGTTCTTCGACTGGTGACAGGCCGCGAACGAGCTCCCGAAAAACTGGGAATCATTTTTGCGGACCTGAACGGACTCAAGGCGATCAACGACTCCGAAGGGCATAACGCCGGAGACTGCCTCTTGAAGGAAGCGGCCTTTATCCTCAAGTCCGTTTTTGAGGGGTGCGAGATTTACCGTGCCGGAGGAGATGAATTCGTCGTCGTGGCAACAAACAAGCCTAAAGAAGAGCTGGAAAAGTGCGTCGAAAAGCTACGCAAGGATTCCGCCGATCCAGAAAATGTTAGTTTTGCGTTAGGTTTTTATTTTAACGAGAACGGTGGAGACATCCGTATTGCGATGCGCGAAGCCGATTCCCGTATGTACGAGGACAAGAAACGGTTCTATGACCGCAATCCTCCTATGAGGAGAAGATGAAAAAAAAGGAATTGCAAAAGTTTGTCGATTCTTTCCATACGATGACCAGTATCCTATCGGTCGAGAAGACGAACGACGGGAGTATTGGGACTATTCGCATCGAGGCCGGAAACGAGCTTTATGTGAAGTCGATGGAGCGGAAGGACGATGATGGCAATTCCGTTTTCAACCAGAAATTTATCCCCGGTTCCAATTACGAAATGTACATGGAAAAGGAGCTGAACTTCGAAAAGTTCTGCTACCAGAGCGCCATCCTTAAAAAGCCAGTCCATGCCTACATTCAGCCGGAGCGCTTTCCATTCTGGATCAACCTGTTCATGCTACCGGTCGAGGTGGATGACTCCGAAAAAGGCTATTGCGTCTATTCGCTTGAAGTGACTCCCGAAGCGGACCTTGAAACCATGACGAGGCTTTCGGCAGAAATTTCATCGAACGTGCTCAAGGCCTGTATCAAGCTGCGCGGGACAAAGAACTTCCTCAAGACCATGGATGAAGTCGTTGAGGACATCCGTGAACTTTGCGGTGCAGAAACCTGTTGCGTGTTGCATACGGATTTCAAGAACCGAACCTGTTCGGTTTTAGGTTCTTCCACAAAAGTGGGTGCCAATGTCACGAACATCCACGAAATTATATCAGACAAATTTGTCGATTACGCCGAATCCTGGATTGAAACACTCAAGGGCAGCAACTGTCTGATTATCCAAAACGATGCCGACATGGAAATTGTCCGCGAAAGAAATCCCGCTTGGTATGCCTCGTTAACAGGGGCAAACGTCAAGAGCCTGGTATTGCTTCCGCTCACGCATAACAATGAATTTATCGGCTTTATCTGGGTGACGAACTTTGATACCACAAAAGCGCTCCGCATCAAGGAAACTCTTGAACTGGTGACGTTCTTTATTGCCTCTGAAGTGGCGAGTTACTTGTTGGTGCAGCAGCTCGAGGTATTGAGCAATGTTGACCTGCTGACTGGGGTCAAAAATCGCAATGCCATGAACAACCAGGTATTCCAGCTGGTAAACGGCATCGTCAGCTACAAGATGGTATCCGTCGTTTTCGCCGACTTGAACGGACTCAAACTCGTAAACGACAACGAAGGGCACAATGCGGGCGATGACCTTTTGAAACGAGCTTCGAAGATTTTGAAAGATACTTTCTACGATTGCGAAATCTTTCGCGCCGGCGGAGACGAATTCGTCGTGGTCGCATTGGACAAGCCCAAAGCGGACATTGAAGCCCGCGTAGAAAAGCTGCGCCAGAAATCCAAGGAAAAAGGCAACGTAAGTTACGCACTGGGATTCTTCCATGACGAAAACGGGGGAGACGTGCGCAAGGCCATGCACGAAGCCGACGTCCTGATGTACGAGGACAAGAAGCTCCACTACGGCCACCGATAAAAATACCATCCCAAAATTTGAGCGTCTATACACAAGGTATGTATAGCGTCAATTTCGGAAAATCGCCCACTCACACCGTTAGTGCGGCGTTTTTTTTATGGGCGAGACATTTCAATATGCTCTCTATCATCATTTTTTGCAAGCTTGTATCATAGAAATTGCTTAAAAATCTAAAATTTAGGCAATTAGCTTAAAATTTAAACGGAAATCGTCGTTTTTGTATCTTAAACTATTGACTTTCATTCATAAAGAATTTATATTAGGGGCATGAAACCCTTAATGGAATACACCAGCTATCGCATCTATATTCGCGACTTCTATGCCGAACGTAAGGAACGTTCCGGTTTTACGTGGCGCGATTTCGCAAAGGTTGCTGGGTATTCCTCTCCGGTGTTCCTGAAACTTGTCTGCGACGGCAAGGCGAACCTGAGCGAAGCGGGTATAGAACGTGTCGCTTCGGCCATGGGGCTTGTCGGCATCGATCTGCAGTATTTCAGGCTTCTAGTCGCGTTTGACCAGGAAAAGTCCTCCGCCGCAAAGAAGAAGATATTCGCCGAGATGCGAGCGCTTGCCAATGACAATTCCTTTGCGCTCGTGGGAGAGGATCAATACGACTATTACGGCAGCTGGCTGAATCCTGTACTCCGCGAGATGGCCCCGCGCCTGAACGGCGCGACACCCGCCCAGATGGCGGGGGAGCTCGTCTTTGAAAGCGATGCGGCGCACGTCAAGAATTCGCTCAAGCTCCTTGAAAAGAACGGCTTCCTCGAAAAAGACGAGCAGGGCCGTTATATCCAATGCAACCGCTCGGTGACTACGGGAAACATTGACGTCACCTCGCTCGCCATCCGCGAAATGCACCGCCAGATGGGCGAGCTCGGCGTGCAAAGCCTCGACCACGTTCCCGTCAAGGAACGCGATGTCTCTGGCCTGACCATCGGTATTTCCGAAACTGCCTACGAAAAGATTATTAAAGAAATCGCCGATTTCCGTCGACGCATCAGCTCAATCGTCATGGAAGATACCGGCGAAGAACGCGTTTACCGCCTGAATGTTCAGCTGTTCCCCCTTACAAATACTTTGCCCAAGGAGGAACGCCATGACTAAACTGCTAAAAATAGCGGCGCAAAAACGCCTTTGGGCATTCGCCCCGATTACGCTTGCATTAACTGCCTGCGGGACTTTCTGGGCGGGCGGTGTCGACGAAGAACAAAATACTGTAGCGGGCGCTACGGATGAAGAATTCTCTCAGCCGGCTTCCAGTTCGGAGATGAACGAGCAACCCGTTACCGAATCTTCGTCTTCTGTCACCCCAGCAAACGATACAATTGTTCAACCTTCACATGGTTCCGAACAACAAACCGTTATTGTCTTCGATCCCATTATCGGGACAATCAGCAGCTCTTCCTATACGGTTCCCACCTCCTCTACAGATTCGACGGAACAGCGGCAGGACCTGCACGAATTTACGGGAATTATCAGGAACAACGGTAATCCTCTGGACTTGTCGCTGAATGTGGACGGAAACCTTTATACCACGACGACAGACCAGAGCGGAAGATTCACCTTCGAGAATGTTCCCGAAGGAACCCACGTGCTCTACACGACAAAAGACGGAACCGTGGGTGACGTCGCCTTCCTGTTGCAGAATAGCGGAAACGGCTGTTCCCTGCTGGGCCCGATTCCCGCATCGGAATCCGAAAACCTGACCGCAACAGATCTGACTGCACCTCCGATGCAAACCATCTTTCCTGATGCAGGCGGCACGGGTCTTCCCGATTCACTTCCAAGCTTGGACGGCAACGGCAAGAATGATACGGTAGTCTACTATTCCGGAAATGATATAAACTGTTATCCCATAGGCGAAATGCCGCACGAATCCGATTATGGACACGTATGCAAGTGGGACGAAAGCACTCTGAACGGAGCGCCTTCCGAATGTGACCTGACAGCAAATCCCGAAGCGGTCACCATTGAGGCGAATGTCGTCATTGGCAATCTTGATTCCGAAAGTTCATACCGCCTCAATATTGTCGGCAAGCAATGGGAAAAATCTAACGGGTTGTTCAGTCTGGCAGTCATCAACAACGACTGCGGCGTAACGAAGCCCTCTCTCGCTTTCTTTGTCTCAAACGGCTCCGGATATTCCTGCGACAACGCGCTCATCTCCGGGGTAACCGTAGAAACTGGTGTTCCACTCGCCCTCACGGCGGTTTGGAGCGGCAATTCGCTTTGGCTTTACAAGAACGGTTTCCCGGCTGCGTTTAGAGTAGGGTCGGTCGATCTTTCGAACGACTTGAACGCACCGGTTGTTTTTGGGAATGAGGATGGAACGGTGACGCTGAACTCGGTTCAGCTCGGGAATAAGGCGATCTATTCTGCTGATGTCCTGTATCGATACTATCTGAAAGGAGGCGAACAATGATGAACATGATCGACATTGCTTGTTTTGAAGTCAACGAACACGGCCGCCTCCTCAGCGGGAATAGGCGTTTCTGCCGTATGTTCGGCTTCGAACCGTCGGAACTTCCGTGGCACTACGTGACCGATCTCTATCGCCATGTAGACGACTGGGAAAAGTTCAGGCGCGACACGGAAAACGCTAGCTTCACTATGCGCATGAAGAATCGACGCGGCCGCAGTTTTGACTGCTGTATCGTCAGAGAAATCTTCCAGAACGCCGACGGCGAAGTCATTTTCCGCAATACGATTCACAAGATTGGCGAAGGAAAGGGATTTGTCCCGCAGACAGTTCCGCTGTCGGTTGTGTTCCTCGCCAAGTGCAGCGACTGTGGCGCGCAAATCCGCGTAGCATCCGCTCCGGAGACGAGACTCCGTATGCTCTGTAACAGCTGTGCGGCAAAGGCGTTCCCGGAAACGTTCTACGGCAAGACCGCGCAGGTATAATTTGAGGAAAAGGAGAAAGGGGAGGAAGATTGGGTTAAGAGGAGAACTGGGGAAGGAGGACAAAGAAGAAGGAGAAAAGAAAAGCGGTTCAGAAGAACCGCTTTTCACTTTTTTAAGGAGAAAAAAGTATTGAATTATGCACCGAAAGCGTCGTCTGCAGCTCCCGAAACCTGGGCGGCGTTGGCGGCAGTCATTTCCGGTTCGGCAACAGCCATTTCGGAGTCGGACTGTTCGGAAGCCTTCTTATCGGTAATGGAAAGCTTGCCTTCCTTGAACTTGTACATAGCGATGGTGGTCGGCTTCTTAGTCAGGTTGATATAACCCTGATTTGCTTGCTTGTTGACAAAGCGAGCTTCTTGGGCCATCATGACCACTGCGCGGAAAACGGAGCCTTGACATTGTTCGTTTGCGTAAATGTCATCAAGATAGACTCTCTGTTCTTCAGCCATCTAGGTACCTCTGAAATTGTTTAGAAGAGGGAGAGGGATTCGAACCCTCGTTACCGTGAGGTAAACACGCTTTCCAAGCGTGCGCCTTCAACCACTCGGCCATCCCTCCAGGATGTGCGCCAAATATACCATTTTATTTTTCGTTTGTCAACCGTTTTTGGGCTTTTTTACGAAAAAAATGCATTTTTTTTCTAGTCTTTCGTCTATTGGCACGAAAAGCCGTTCTTTCGTCTAGTTTAATTCGTCCCAAACGACCTGCATCAGAGGCTCGATCGTCTTTGCTGTGAAGTCAAACTTGATATTTGCAGTGGCAAAAAGCTCCGGAAGCGGGCGGCTGTCGCCCAGACTTTCGGCCTTGAACAGGTCGTCGATGGCTTTTTTCGGGTCTTTCTTGAAATTCGCCCAAACCTGGAGCGCACCGAGCTGTGCAATCCCGTACTCGATGTAGTAGAACGGGCACTCAAACAGGTGCAGCTGCTTTTGCCACAAGTTGTTGCGCACGGCCTCGAATCCGGAGTAGTCCACGCCAGCATCGTAGCGGTCCATGATGCCCTTCCAGATCTTTTCGCGGTCCTTGGCTGTATGGTTAGGACGGCTATACAATTCGTGCTGGAAGCTGTCGATGCTTGCCACCCACGGGAACAACCAAATCACGTCTTCAAGTTCACCTTCGATGCTACGGCGGATTGCCTCGGAATCGTCTCCGTAGAAGGGCTTGAGGTTACTCATGCCGATCAGTTCCATACTCATGCTCGCGACTTCGGCGAATTCCGAAGGCACGTCGCGGTAGGCGAGAATCGGCTGATTAGCGAGGGCATACTGATGGAAAGAATGTCCCGATTCATGCAGCAGCGTATAAATGTCACGGTCCGTCTCCGCCGAATTCATGAAGATGAACGGGAGGCGGCTTTCGTCAAAACCGATCTGGTAGCCACCGGGAGCCTTGCCGAGCCTGCTATCCGGATCGATCAACTTTTTCGCCTGCATTTCGCGGGCCCACTTGCCAGCCTGCGGGTGAATCGATTCAAAAATCTGGTCGACCTTCTCGATGAGCTCATCGCCGTTCTTGTACGGTTTAAGCGGAGCGCGGTTCAGCGGATCGACAGAGAGATCCCACGGACGGAGCGTCTTGAGGCCCATCTTGTCGGCGCGTTTCTTGTAGATTTCCTTGAGGAGCGGAAGCACCAGTTTTTCGACACTTTCATGGAAATTCTTACAGTCGGCGGGGGAGTAGTCGAAACGCCTTTTGGCGAGGAAAATGTAGTCGATGAAATCCCTGCAGCCGGCATTTTTCGCAATTTTGTTGCGGATTTGGAACAACTTGTCGAAGGATTCGTCGAGAGCATCCTTGTCCTTTAAGCGACGGTCCCACATGGTGCGGAAAGCGCGTTCGCGCAGGTCGCGGTCGGTCTTTTCGAGGTAGGCTCCTAACTGCTGCATCGTCTTGATGCCACCGTCAAATTCTACGCTCATGCCGCCCGTAATCTTCTGGTAGGCCTGAACGGCCATCGTCTCTTCGGTTTCAAGCGGAATGTTTGCGGGGGAGAAAAGATCCAGAGAAACCTGCACGCTGCGGAACCAAACGCCGAATTCATCCTTCAGCTTGTCCTTGGCCGGGTGCGACATGAGTTTCTTGTTGAGCTTGTCGCTGTATTCGTTAGAAATCGGGTCAACATTGCTGACAAAGTCTTCGTAAGCCTTTGCCGCCGCTTCATCCTGGGTATTGCAAGTCATTGCGACATAACGCCGACAAGAAACTTCCGAAAGAACCGAACCCAGTTCGCTCCATTTTAAAATCCAGGAGCGCAGGGCATCGGGGGAGTTTGCAACATCTTCGTCAAGCAATCTCTGATAAAGTGCCTTGACTTCATCTTCGTTATCTACATTAAAATTTTCAGGTACAAAAGTTCTTTTATTCATTGGTCTAAGTCTTGAGTTATTAGTTAAAATCTTTCGTCTGAAGCTTGCCTATGAGCGTTCACTCGTCTAAAAACTGATGGCTCCCACCCAGTCGCTCACGATGTTGTCTAGGACTGAGGTGCGCGCCTTGTCGGCAAGCGCCTGCTTTTCTTCCTGGCTTATTTTACGCTCCTGGTCGAAATCTAGCGTGAAAGCCTCTTCTTGTTCCTTGAGCGAAACATCCATACGCCCCACGATATGGACGACGTTGACATCCATCAACCGAAATATACGGCGGTCGATCGGCATTTCCGTCACTAGAACGATCCTATTGTCGCCGGGGACAAGCTTCACGGAATCGCGAAGCGCAACAGGAAGTTCCATCAAGGTATCCAGCACCAGGTTCGCCATCAGGCCACGAATCCAGAGTGTGTCGTTACTTTGATTCTTGGCATTCAAAGTCGCCGTTAAATGAATCTTGCCGATCTCTTTTTCTAGAATTCCTCGGGCAAAATCCTGCACCAGGGCAATTACATGCGGATTCGGCAACAAGCTTTTCTTCAAGTCATCGGACTTCGGGAAAAGATTCTTGTTTAGCGATGCGGAATCAAGCGACAGATTGTCAAATTCCAAGGTGGTCTTGGAAAGGATATCGGCGGCCGACAACTTTTTGGTAACGGCGCAACCGTCCATCATCAAGGTGGCCATCAAAAAAAGGAAAAAAGATAAAAGAATTCGTCTCATTTTTTATACAATATACAAAAAGAACCTCTACCAAAACTCTGCGATACAATCTATATCAAGGCAAAAGGGTGGAATTGTCAAACTCAGCTTGAAATTTTTTTCTGATTTTACAAAAAAAGCCAAAAAGACGATATATTTATAAAAAAAATGGAGATTTTATGAACGGATTTTACAGAAATGGCGGGGGAGAAACCGCTCGCGAAGCACGCAGGACTCGCCTAGCGGAAATATTCAAGGATTCCGTAGAAATGATGCAGGTGCAAGACTTGCAGGAATCCATCAAGGCCTCCAGGGCTAATACCCGAACGTATTTCAACGAGAATATCGAATTCAAGCGCCCCATATTTGGAAAGCAGACCCAGGTCACGGTCTCCAGTCACAGGACTTTTGAAGCAGCAGGCCTGATTCACGAAAGATATCCGGACAAACGAATCGGTGTCCTGAATTTTGCCTCTGCAACAAATCCTGGAGGAGGCGTCGTATGGGGGAGTTCTGCACAGGAAGAAAGCCTCTGCCGCTGTTCTACACTCTACCCTGCGCTAAACCAGAAGAATCTTCTTGTGAATTACTATGATTTTCACAGAAGCCGTCAGGATTCGCTTTATACGGACCGTTGTATCTATACGCCCGATGTCAAGGTCATCAAGAGCGATACGGATTATCCCGAACGTCTAGACAGCACCAAATTTTTCAATGTAGACGTCATCACTTGTGCGGCTCCGAACCTGCGGCATGCAGATCCGATTTCTGATGCAGAACTGGAACGGCTGCACCTGAAACGCGGACGGAGGATTCTCGATGTCGCCGTCGAGAACAAGATTGATTGTCTTGTGCTAGGGGCGTTTGGCTGTGGAGCTTTCCGAAACGATCCGCAGATAGTCGCAAGGGTGTACGCCAAGCTCATGGAAGAATTCAAGGGTGCATTCGATCTCGTGGAATTCGCCGTGTTCTACTGGGGCAATGAAATAACCAATTACCAGGCGTTCAAGGATGCATTGGGATAGTTATTCCAAGGGATGGTCGTCGCGTTGCGCCCCTCCCCTTACCTTGTCTCTTTATTGCCGATAATGCGGATTATGTAAACTAAATGATCGGAGAAAGTAGAGGGAGTCCGCCAATTCCCCGCTCTATACGATACACCAGAACGCGATTCTATCTGTTTGTGTATCATGGACTTACGGTGGCAGTCTGTTTTTCTATTTTTAATCATTGCCAGCGAATGGTTGAACTTATCAACAACCGCGCCTCTTTTTTCTAAATTTGATAAACTAATTGTGGATAGATTTGCAAGCTTTTGTGGATGAGGAATTGAAATGCAAGCTGAATGGGAAAGATGTTTGAACTACCTCCGTGGAATGCTCTCGGACTCGGTTTATAAGACCTATTTTGCACAGACCAAGCTTACCAGTCAGACGACCGGCCATGCTACGATCTCTGTTCCTTCCGGACTGGACACGGCAGTCTATTCCGCCTATAAGGAACTTATCCGCCTGGCTTGGCGAGAAGTGACTCACGACGAATCGACCATGGAATTCGATTTCCAGCAGCAGGAAGCTGTCGCACAACCGGCTCCCCAGGCGAACAACAGCTTCAAGGATTTCCTGAAGCCGAGTATTCCGCTTTCTGGATCGTTCCGTTTCGAAAATTTCGTTCCCGGCGACAAGGCGCAGCTCGCTTTCAACGCCGCTCTCGCCGTTGCAAGGAATCCTGACGGCACGCAGTACAACCCGCTATTCATCTACGGTTCTTCGGGCCTCGGCAAGACTCACCTGCTGCAGGCTATCGGCAACTACATCCTCGAAGAAGATCCGACCAAGCGCGTGTGCTACCTGACTTCCGAAGATTTTTCGCAGCAGTACATGAAGTGTCTGCGCGAACAGCGCATCACTGAAATGTCCGACTTCTACAAGAACGAAGTCGACATTCTGCTGATTGACGATATCCAGAACTGGACTGGCAAATACGAAACTCAGAATGAATTCTTCCTGATTTTCAATGCGCTGCATCAGGCGGGGAAGCAGATTGTCCTCACGTCCGATGCTCCCGCAGCCGAAGTGAAGAACCTCTCGGATCGACTCGTGAGCCGCTTCTCCTGGGGCCTCACCGTCGACATTCAGCCGCCTGACGTCGAAACGCGCGAAGCGATTCTGCATAAGAAGGCCGAAGAACGCCACCTTGAAATCAGCGACGAAGTGCTGCATTACCTCGCCGAAAGCATCGCAAGCAACGTGCGTTGCCTCGAAAGCGCTATCATCAAGTTGACATTGCAGTCAAGCCTGATGCACCACGATATCGACATGAGCATTGCGCAGAAGGTCGTATCTGAAATTGCACCGACGCTCCGTCGCCGCGTAAGCCTTGACGCCGTGTTGCATACCGTTTCGAAGCACTACGAAGTTCCCGAAGCCAAGCTGACCGAATCGGGCCGTGGCACCAAGGAAATTTCGAAGGCTCGCCAAGTCGCCATGTACCTGATGCGCGAATGCTCCCCCATTAGCTTGCAGAGCATCGGCTCCCGTTTCGGAGGCAAGGACCACTCCACCGTCGTTCACGCCATCAAGAGCGTGAAGAAGGAAATGGAGACAGACCCGAGCTTCGCCCGCCTCATTGAAAGCCTTAAGAACTCAATTCACGATTAAGGCATAGCCTACCGATAAAGCTTTATGGATCCCGGAACCTTCGGTTCCAGGATGACTTAAGTGTATACACTCATATTTGAACTAGAGAAAAAGACTCCACCTTTAGTGGATGAGAGCGGTCATCGACTCACCTATGATGGTACGGGTGGTTTTGCATGACCATCTGGACTCGGTAAAGCTGCTCCGCAAAAAGTACGCGGGCGTGGTCATGGGTAAATGTCAGCGGCGAAAGCGAAAGAAGCAAGTCGGCGGTCTTCTTCAAGTTTTCGTCGATGCCGTACGCCGACCCGATCAAGAACACTATATTTCCCGGGAAACGATCCAGGAGCGTATCCGAAAGCTTGACCGTGTCCATCAGCTTGCCTTCTTCAGACAAAATAACGCGCTTGTATTCGGACTTCGGGAATTTCTTGTCGAACAGGGCCGCCTCTTGGGCCAGCGCCTGCACGCGGTCGTCTATCTTGGATTCCTTGAGTTCCACAACTTCGAGCGGATACACTCCCCCACGCAAACGCTTCACGTACTTGTCGACCTCGTCGGCAATAAACGGCGAACCCGCCTTACCAAAAACTGCTAGTATCCACTTCATCTTGGACAAACACCTTTCCGGTCTAGATCCTTCGACTTCGTGCTACGCACTCCGCTCAGGATGACACGTTCTCTTTTACCTACCCACACTCAATCTATCTATCAAGAAGCTTGGCATGCCGGCTTTTTTCATGCGTTCCTGCGTCTGGTATACGTCGTAGTCCACGCGAATCAGGCGCACGCACTTGGTCTCGGTATCGAGCAAGCACCAGCAAGAGCGCGGGTCGCGGTCACGCGGCTGACCTACGCTGCCCACATTCACCAGCAGGCGTTCCGTGTCCTCGATCCTGTATTCGTATTCGTCCAGAATCTTGGGAATGGCGTTCGGGCGGCTCGCCACAATCACGGGACTGTGCGTGTGTCCCACAAAGCAATAGCGGCCCTTGAAATGTTCAAAAGCGTCGAGGGCGTCTTCGAGCTCGGTCACGTACACCCAGTCCGCGGGCGAAAGCGGAGAGGCGTGCACAAAGCAAATATCGTTTTCTTCGCAAATGTACGGGAGCGTCCTCAAGAACGAGACGGATTCGTCAGACAAATGATTCTGGGTCCATTCAATCGCCTGCTTGGCATACGGGTTGAACCCGGCGCTGGACTCGTGCTTGATCGCCACGCTGTCGTGGTTGCCGATAATGCAAATGTCCATATTTTCGCGAGCAAGACGAACGCATTCGTCCGGATCGGCACCGTAACCCACTAAATCACCAAGACAAACTCTCCTATCGACGTTGTTGTCTTTCATAGAAGCAATAACCGCTTCAAAGGCAACCGCATTCGAATGGATATCAGAACAAATACCGTATAGCATAGTTGTAATGTAGTAAAAAATGAGAGACGATCATTAATCAATCTTCGCGACAAGGTTCATCAAAGTCGCAAAATTGAGCTTATTGCTCCTTGCGAAAGTCAGGAAATCTTTTTCCTCTTTCGTGACACGAATCTGAAATTTCAACGGAGAGGCGAATTTCGTCTTTCTGCCGGCATTTTCGCGCGCTCCACCATGTCTGAATTTCTTCTCGTAAAGGGCTATGCCCGATTTTTTCAGATATTCCTTTTCCGAGATAATCTTTTCGTCTGCAGAGACATCCGATTCTTTTTTCTTGAAGACGAATCCTTCGGAATCTTTCACATAAACATAGGACATTCTAGTTAGAATATAGGTAAAAATTTTGAATTTGTCAACATATTCAAGAAGCAGACTTTGTTTAGCGTGTTCATAGTTTCCTTTGGGTTAAACAAAACAGAAAGCTCCCCAAACGAGGAGCTTTTGAGCATTTAGCAAGAAAAAAGTTATTATGAAGAAAACTACAACTTGCCGAGTTCGCGAAGCATTTTCTCGTACTTGTCTGCACGAGCCTCCGCTTCATCAGCACGAGCCTTTTCGGCATCAGCCTGCTTTTGGATTTCATTTGCGCGCTGGCGCTCACGGTATACAGCGATGTCGATTTCCTGTTGCCAAGTCATATAGCGTTTCCTCGTTTCATTGTCCGTCTGATACCACTTCACCATCCTGTCAATCTTCTTGGTTTCTGGAGAACTCGGATTCCTTGTTGCGAAGTACTCCAGATATTCTCTGATAGATTTCTCGGCGACGTCACGGTACTTACTGAATATAATAAATTCTGCAAGGCGAGAGAAGCGCCAAACATGTTTGGCATTTCCGAGCCGCAGCGAATTTGGAACGAAGTTCAAAAATTTTTGAAACAGTTGTCCCCCAATTCAATCTTTGAATCATCAACTTCAAGATTCTTGAACCTATAGACGGCTTTTCCCTGCCCGAAAATGTCCTCGGGACACAGGTATACAAGACTTAGCAACTTGTTGCTTAGTCGATGTTATCCCCTATGGGGAAACATAATGTAAAGATCATTCAGCTTATAGTAAACCTCGCCCTTGTTCAGCGCCTCGCTGTCGCACATTGCCTGATAGTAACGAGTCCGCTTGGGGATGTCCACGTTATCTTCCATCTGCATCTCAATATCAAAACTACGGAAGGTCTCCCCATCCGGTCCCGTTTCCTTTACAAAGACATCGTAGCGGATACCCTTGTAGAACGGGCTTATGTCAATACTCTTTTCGGGCACAGGATCCTTGAGCTCGTGAATCCTAATGCCAAGTACAGCCTCGAGGAACGGCTTGGCGATTTCCTTATGTCCAAACACCATTGCAAACATGAACCTGTTCGTAATGGGGAGCTGTTCAAAAGGAATGCGTTTTGCATCCATTTTTTCATCTTACTACCGAAACGCGTCGGTTTTCGCGAATAGAGAACTGCCCCTATCTATACTATACACGTATTTTTGACGCCTACGGCGTCCGCGGCTGCATTCGGTCATAGAAAAATGCAAGCATTTTTCTGCGACACTCATTTTGCACGCTTTTCAGGCGTTCAACGCCGATTTTTTGAAAAATTTATTTCTTTTTACAAAACAAAAAGTCATAATTTGACTTTTAAACGAATGTATATTTATCCATAAGGATTGCTTTTCAAGAACAAAAAAGAGCTTTGGTTATGAAAATCATTTCATATAGACCCCGAGACGATCAATTTTGGATAGGCTGCACCATGGAAGAAGCCGAACAATTCTTTATTCCGTTGCTAGAGGATTGGCGAAAGGATCGCTTACCAAACTACTTCCGTGAATACGAGGAACAGTTTTCATCACCGGCATATCAAAAAATAGTCTGTGAAACTATGGAAATCAAAGAAATGTCCTATATCTATTTCAATGTTTCACGCGATTCAAAAATCTGTTATTATGATGTTCCCCATCATCCATTCCACCAACTATGGAACGCCTACAGTCCATTCAGAAAATGTGATATTATAGAGATATCTCATCCATCGGAATTAAAGGCTATTAGACCAACTTACAAAGGGGAGGAATTAACCAATGTATAAGTTTATAAATGAGAATGCGGAAGCAATTTTGGAAGATGCAGAAAATACTTACAAAGATGGATTAAGGGGATATGTTGAATGTTATTTAAAAACTCTTAAATGGGAAGAGCTCAATTCGGCTAACAAAAAAGAATATATACGTAATTATAAAAAATTCTATGCAATGAATGCTGCTCGTCTAAGTAGTGAGTTTTACAACAAATACTTTGGTATTCTTTGTTCTGGAGAAGAAAAAAAACTAGACGAACTTATAAAAGACGAATCGGGTTCGATTCATTTTTCTTTTACAACGAAACTGTTACACACTTTAAACCAAAACCTGCCAATTTATGATAAATACATTGCCGCTTTTTTCTTATTTCCTGATTGGCAGGATAAAAATGCTGGAAAGGAATCAATTTGTAATGGTATCTATGAATTCTTAAAATATGAGTATCAAAGAATCCAAAAAGAAAAACTTTTGCCCAAAGCCATTGAAATCTTTAAGACAAAGGTAAAACAATTAGACCTCAAGAATGCAGAAAAAATAACTGATGAAAAAATCATTGATTTTTACATCTGGCAATTTTCCAAAATGATGAAAGATTCTAAGCAAATGAATGGCAATGGCTTTCGTAAAAAAATAAGATACGAGTAGTAGGCGTAGCATTTTTCAGGGGACAAAGCCTCTTTCGGTACAGCCATGACAATTCGTGCAAGCACGATTGTCGCGGCATTCGCCTTGCGGGGTTTTAGGGGGCGGAGCCACCTAGGAGAGGGGGTAACGGCAGACACGGCGAAAGCCTGGCCGCAAAGCGAACAGTAAAGGCCGAAGGCCGTAATTTGTTCGCGTGCGGAGCAGGCTGAGTCGTGGCTAGAGTTAGGGGGAAACCTCCCCCACCCGTAATTAGGTTGAAAATCTCTCGTCTTTCGTCTCTCGTCTCTCGTCTAATTTCTATCTTTGGGCGCGTATGGAAATGATTCAAGACAAGCTGAAGGTCAGCATTGCCTATTCCTTGAAGGAACGCACCGGAAAGATTCTCGAAGAAGTGCCCGCGAGCTACCCGTTCGTGTACATTCACGGGTTCAATAACATTATTCCGGGGCTTGAAGACGCGCTGGAAGGCCGTCGCTTGAATGAAAGTTTTAGTGTGGATATTCCGTTTGAACAGGGCTACGGCCCCTACCGCCCCGACTTGGTGATGGAGGTCCCGAAGGACGAACTCCGCGAGGTGGGCGAAATCTGGCTCGGAATGGAGCTCGAGATGTACATGGACGAGGACGTGCGCGAATTCCAGCTACCGGAGACGGCAGACGAGTTCGTGGACGGGCTGAATCTGGACGATGATGACGAATCCGACGGGATTTACACGATCAAGGAAATCAAGAAGGACACGGTGGTCGTAGACGGGAACCACCCCTTTGCGGGCAAGGACCTGACTTTCGACGTGACGGTGGTCGCCATCGAGCAGCCGAGTTTTACCGAGCTCGAAAGCGGCTACCCCGACCGCGAAGAAGATTTTGACAATTTTGACGACGGCTTCGACGGGGCCGACGGCGAAGATTTTGACGACAACAATCACAACAGGAGATGGCGCTAATGGCATCGATGGACGAACTCAAGAAGGCTGCAGGCGTACGCGCGGCAGATATGATCAAGGACGGCATGACCGTGGGTCTTGGAACGGGTAGCACCGCCGCCCACATGGTAAACCGCCTTGCCGAGCGCATCAAGACAGAAGGCCTGCATGTGGTTGGCGTGAGCACGAGCTGGAGCACCACGCTGCAGTGCAGAAGCCTGGGCATTCCGCTCAAGGAAATGGGCGAAGTGAGCCACCTTGACATGGTGATTGACGGTGCCGACGAAATCGACGACCAGCGCAATTTGATCAAGGGCCGCGGGGCTGCCCACCTGCTCGAAAAGATTGTGGCCTCGATGACGGACAACTACGTGATTATCGCGGACAGCGGCAAGAAGGTGAACAAACTCGGCGAAAAGTTCGCGGTACCGCTGGAAATCATTCCGGGCGCTATCGCCGTGGTGACCGAACGCGTGAAGAAGCTGGGCGGCGACTTGAAGGTGCGCATGGGCGCTCCGGGCAAGGACGGTCCGGTGATTAGCGATAGCGGCAACCTGATTGCAGACGCCAAGTTCGGCATTATCGAAGACGCCGACAAGCTCGCCCGCGACCTGGAACACATCGTGGGAATTGTCGGTCACGGGCTGTTCGTGGGCATGGCGACCAAGGTGATTTTGGCCGATGCCGACAAGGGCCTCGTGGAATTTTAGTAGACAGGACTGCACTGGATTCCCTCCCCTATCGCGCTATGCGCTCCAGGGTCGAGAATGACAGAATCGGTCCCCGCCAGCGCGGGGACTTTTTATATAAATTAAAAATCCCTCGGTAAGTGAACTGAACCCAAAAAGTTGGACAGTTTAAAGTTAGGATAAAACTGAGTTATGAGTCCGGTATTGTACCGGACTCATTCCGTTTAAGCGTAGCTTTATCCGGTCGTTGTTGTAGTATCTGATATATTCCCTCAGTTCCT
>JAGAHT010000049.1:0-23796 GCA_017626945.1 Fibrobacter sp. | reverse complement strand
TTCGTGGAAGAAGCCGCCGCCATTGGCGAAGGCAAGCCGATTCTTATCGACCGCTTCCTCGAAGACGCCACCGAACTCGACGTGGACTGCATCAGCGACGGCAAGCACACCGTGGTAGGCGCCATCATGGAACACGTGGAACCCGCTGGCATCCACTCCGGCGACTCCGCAAGCGTCATCCCGCCGATGACCCTCTCCAAGGAAATCCAGGACAAGGTCCGCGCCTACGCCAAGGAATTCGCGAAGGAACTCCACGTTTGCGGCCTCATGAACATGCAGCTCGCCGTGAAGGACGGCGAACTCTACATGATCGAAGTGAACCCGCGTGCATCACGCACCGTGCCATTCGTGTCCAAGTCCATCGGCGTCCCGCTGGCCAGTTACGCGAGCCGCTGCATGCTCGGCGAAACCCTCGAACAAATCGGCTTTACCGAAGAAGTCCACGTGCCTTACGTGAGCGTCAAGGAAGCCGTGTTCCCGTTCGTCAAGTTCCCTGGTGTCGATATCACGCTTTCTCCGGAAATGAAATCTACCGGCGAAGTCATGAGCATCGATCGCGACCGCGGCCTTGCCTACCTCAAGAGCCAGCTGGCATCGGGCAACAAGGTCCCGAGCCAAGGCAACATCTTCGTCTCGCTCAAGGACGAAGACAAGCAGAAGGCTGTCCCGCTCATCAAGCGCCTCGTCGATATGGGCTACCAGATTTACGCCACCCGCGGCACCTCGACGATGCTTTACAACGAAGGCATCAAGACCCGCGCCGTATTCCGCATCTCCCGCGGCCGCCCGAACCTGTTGGACCTCATTCACGACAAGGAAGTGCAGTGGATCGTGAACACCACCGAGAACGGCGCCGAAGCCATGGTGGACGAGATCCAGATGCGCTCCAAAGCAGTCGTGTCGGGCATTCCTATCACCACGACCATCGCCGCCCTCACCTCCACCGTGGAAGGTCTCATGGACAAGCACGACTTCGGAAGATTCGAGGTTTGTAGTTTACAGGAGTACCATAGACACGTGAAGAAGTAAGGTGGTTGGAAGAGGGGAAAGCGTGGGACTAAAGTCCCAACTGCTCGGCTCGATCACGCCAGCCCGCTAGCGGTCTGTCGCGATACTCGCCTTATGCAGTTGTCCCCTCGCTTCAGCCCCGGCCCCGCCCAATGTGTCAAGCCCGCCTCCGAGCGGGCTTCTCCTTTTTATACCCTCCCCAGCCGGGTCTTCCGCTACCCCTTCTAGCGGGTGCTCAATCGCCGCACCCGCAACGCCTGGCTTGCCATGCCCCACTACAACAGCAAGTCCCTCACCAAACTCTTATTTCATCCCACGCAGAAGTAAGAAACAAATAAAAAAATACTTTTAATATCTTTTAAACATCGTATGTAACCATTTTGCAAGCATTTTCATATTAGTCATTGTCTAAAGTACCTTTTTTTATTATGATTATTAATAAATAAGGGCTTTAAAATGAAAATACAAGAAAGCAATGATGAATTCACTGAATTGACAACATGCAAAGCTTGTCGAGGTCGGGGCGGCAGGTACATAGCCGTAATATCGAAGAAAAAGAAAAAAAATGCAGAGGTTATTTTCGAAGAATGTGCGGTTTGTGAGGGTACGGGAAACGTTGAGGATTCTCGCGCCAAAGAAGAAAAACTAGATAACAGGCAAAAAGAGACAAATCTTTGGATAGAATGTAAAGATTGCGATGCAGAAGGCTACATAATCGATGAATTCGGCAATGAACTTATTTGTCAAACATGCGAAGGGTATGGAGTCGTAAAAGATAAGCGAACACCGGAAGAAATAGAAAAACAAAAGTTTAAGGATGGGTTAGAAAAGCTCTATTGGGAAGAGGATTTTGATTTCTATGGGGATTGCAACGAAAAATCTAAAATCAAAAAAATCGAAGAACAAGTCGTCTCCTCAAAAAATTTAGAAGAATTAAATTCATTTCACATCGATAGGATTTTACATAAAATCCAGGATTTGCACAATATTATTGTATGGATTTTTATAGCGATGGCGATTCTAATTATTACACAATGTAATGGAAAAACAGATGATAAAATTAAAGAAGATATAAAAGAAATAAGAAAAAACATAGAGTCTTTAGACAGATCTATTGACATAATTAATGACCGCACAAAAATATTAGACAACAAATGGGATGACATCAATTAAAAAAAATTGGCAATCCATTTTTTATTGAGACTCAATTCTCTATACAAAATCCTTTTCTAGAATAAAAAAGCTAGGCTTTTCTAAAAGTCTGCTTTATCAAGCAAAAATTTTAATATAAAAGCCCATATGTAGGTTTGTTCAAAAGAGTCGCTATTTATGAGCCGGTACAATACCGGACTCATAACGCTGTTTTATCCTAACTTTAAACTGTCCAACTTTTGGGGTTCAGCTCATGAGCGTGTTCGGTTTTTTCGATACACTCCATGATTGCCCGACGAACGCGGCAATGCTGTTCTTCGCAAAGAACCTGAGAAAGTTTATTCCAGGGGCTTACATCCAATATGTCCGTTTCGCAGGCAAGGACCGTTCTGGCGACATTCTGACGGAGCATGAGTTCAAGGCGAACCTCTGCACGACTTTGCCAGAACTTGACACATTTATCAAGACGACTATCGCAAACCGACGCCCCATACCTGTCAGCGCATTGCGCGAAGAACAGGTTGTCGATTATCCCGACTGGGCTACGCGAGAACTTTTGATGAACGCCATCTGCCACAGGGATTATTCGACGAACGGTCCGATACAATTCTATCAGTATGACGACCGCATCGAGATTATGAACCACGGCGGGTTGTATGGTCGCGCCAACGAGAGCAACTTCCCCAATGTGAACGACTACAGGAACATCGTGGTCGCCGAAGCGATGAAAGTCCTTGGTTTTGTCAACCGCCATAGCCGGGGCGTGTTAAGGGTACAAAAAGAACTAAAGGCCAATGAAAATGGCGAGGCAGTCTATGATTTTGGCTACCAGACCGCAATCCTTGTGCGGGAAAATAAATCGCCACTTGGAGAACGAATGATGGCAGAAGCCATCGTTAATGGCTACTTGACCGAAAACAGCGTAAAAACAGCATTTTCAAACAAAAAACCGTCAAAAAAACAGACAGGAAAACAGCCAAAAAAACAGCCAAAATTCAACATTCCTGAATTCCCGTCACAGGTCGTTGAGAATGTTTTCAAGGCTCTTAAAATGAACCGTAAAGCAAAATACTCATGGCTCGCGGACAATCTAGGTGTAAGTGAACGCACCATACAGAGAGCCATAGACGATCTTAAGAAAATGGGCTACATCAATTCGGAACACTCGAAGATTAAAGGCGAGTGGCAGCTGCTGAAATAGAAGGTCTTTGCTGCATTTTGCGTTAGGGATTCCCCAAAGGGGATAAGAACACTAAAGGAGTAAACTCCCAAGTGTTTCTATAAGTGACCCCTTGGGGACAAGACTCGCGTAGCGAGGCTTGGTTGCAAGAGCCGCGCGGGCGTGCCGTAGGTGCGCACGGGAGGCCTTGCAATATAGCCCGACAGCACGTATATTGTGCGGGAACGCCCATTTTCTGTAATTTATGATTCAGCAACTCACGAATCAGGGGGCATTTCCCTTGTATGGTGTCCGCAAATGCTTTTTTAGTATTTCTTCATTCTTCTCATCGTTCCACTTGCCGGAATCCCATAGAGCATCCATGCCTTTTTCAACCTTTTGAGAAAAACCATCCTTGCCCATTTCAGAATGGACAATTTCAGTGTTGTCGTCTAATGTCATGAGGGAATACATCATAATGAAGTCCATCATAAAATTTACCGTTCTCTTTTCAAGGGGCCGGCAAGCAGGCGGGCATTCCGCAGCCTGTCGCCGAAAAGAAGGTGTTTACGAACTTTATCCGCTAAAATCGGTGTTTTCTGTCACGGCATTTTGCAAAATGCGGCGAGCCTATTGTAGCTTGTCGCATTTTTATTTATTTTGAAGAAAAAACGGAGGAAAACTATGTTTATCCGCAAATCCAAAATCTTTTTAATGGCAGGAATAGCCGCGTTGTGCATGTCCTGTAGCGACGACAGCAACAGCCTTAAAGCCAACGATGCGGGCAAGGATGACGGCAAAATCGCCGATACAATCATCCCAAAAAATCCCGACATCGAAACCGAAAATGGAGCCACCTTCGAAACCAAAGGCACGACCTCCTACAATGGAGACGTCATGGTGCCCACCTTGTCTGGCGCTGTTTATGACGAAGCCGTAACCCCTACTAGAGAAGCCATCACCGATGAATACCTTGCGGTAGACGGAGCCCCCATCGAATATTATGACGGCGGAGTTTATGAAGGAGATTATAACGGCAAAACATACGGTCTGCTCACGGCCTCCGAATGGAACGATCTGGACAATTGGAAAGCTTGGGGAGAAATCTTGACTGGTGAATTTTCCGATAAAACGGGCTACTGGGAATTCTACCCGCACACACTCGTGGCCGTACAAGTCGTTGACGAAAGCGGCACCGGCCTCGCCAACGTTTCAGTAGAACTTCTTAAGAACGAGAATGTGGAATTCGCTACTAGAACCGACAACAAGGGATTCGCCTACTGCTGGGCAAATTTGTTCGACGGCTATACCGAAGAAGTTTTGAAGAGCGAAGATTTCTCCTTGAAGGTCAACGGCAAAGTATCCGAAGATCCCGTCAAGCTAACCACCAAGAACGACGAGTCGCTCAACGTAAACACCATCACCAGCGATGCCAAGCAAGCTGATACCAAGGCAGATGTCGCCTTCATCGTTGACGCCACCGGTTCCATGGGTGACGAAATCCGCTTCCTCCAATCGGACCTGAGTTACATCATTGACCATGCCTCTTCGGCAACCAACGTTGCGTTACGCACGGCCGTCGTATTCTACCGTGACGACGGCGACGAATACCTCACCCGCGGCAAGGATTTCTCCACCAACGTTGCCAACACGCAGGCTTTCATCGAAGAACAGAGAGCCGACGGTGGCGGCGACTACCCCGAAGCAGTGCACTCCGCGCTCGAAGCCACCTTGCAGAATTTCTCCTGGAACGAATCGGCTCGTGCACGCATCGCCTTCCTGATTCTTGACGCTCCCGCCCACCACCAAGACAGCATCATCACAAGCCTCCAGAGCTCCATCTCCTTCTACGCCAAGAACGGCATCAAGATTATCCCCGTTGCCGCGAGCGGTGTCGACAAGGACACCGAATCCATGTTGCGATTCTTCGACATCGTCACGGGCGGCACCTACGTATTCCTCACCGACGACAGCGGCATCGGTTACTCCCATATCGAAGCATCCGTAGGCGAATCCGATGTAGAAAAGCTAGCCGACCTGATGTTACGGCTGATCAAAAAGTACGTAGAATAGAAAGCGGCATCAGGTTTTACATTTTCTGATTCATCTCCCAATTTTGTAAAAGCAAAAATTGTAATCGCGGCTTAACAAGCTGCGATTTTTCTTATAAGCTTACCATTTTCTTGTTCCGAATTGTTGTTTTCGCCCCATTTTCACGAATTTGGGGCTTTCAGACCATTTTGGCACGGCTTTTGCAATAAGTTGGGCAAAACAAGAAAACAACCCTAACAAAGGATAGGAACATGAAGCTAATCACAGCTTACATCCAACCCGAACGATTGAACATCGTAAAGCAAGAACTTTACGAAAACAAGATCTACAAGATGTCTGTCACTAACGTCCTTGGCTGCGGCCAGCAGCGCGGTTACAACCAACGTTTCCGTGGCGTGGTGACCGAGGTTAATTTGCTCAAAAAGATCTGTCTGAAGATTGCAGTGAACGACGAATTCGTACAGCCCTGTATCGACGCCATCATCAAGGGCGCACGCACGGGCGCTATCGGCGACGGCAAGATTTTCGTCACTGAACTTGAACAGTGCATCCGTATCCGCACCGGCGAAACTGGCCCCGAGGCAATCGGCTAATCAAAACAAATTAACACAAGGAATTTAAACAATGAACGAAGCAGCAACAGTCGTACCTGTCAGCGACGCCATCTTTATGACAGAAAACATTTGGATCATGATTAGCGCCATGTTGGTGTTTATCATGGGCCTGGGCTTTGCCTGTGTCGAAGCGGGTCTTGTTCGTGCCAAGTGCGCGGCCAACGTCGCTTTCAAAAACATCGCGGTTCCCGCCATAGGTATCACGATGTATGCCGCCATTGGCTTTGCCCTCATGTACCCGGGAACGTTCAACGCGATTTCCGGTGTACTTGGATTTGCCGGATTCGGCATCGGTGACTGGGCAGACCCCTCTAAGTTCACCGCCGCCTACAACGGTCACTTCACCCTCTTCACCGACTGGTTGTTCCAGGCGATGTTTGCAGCAACCGCGGCTACCATCGTTTCTGGCGCTGTCGCTGAACGTGTGAAGCTGAACTCCTTCCTCGTATTCACCATCATCTATGTGGCATTCGTCTACCCGATTGTCGGTAGCTGGACATGGGGCGGTGGCTGGCTTTCGACCATCGGCAAGGCCGGTTTCCATGACCTCGCCGGTTCTACGCTCGTTCACTCCGTGGGCGGCTGGGCCGCTCTCGCTGGTGTCATGATTCTTGGACCGCGTATCGGTAAGTATGTCGGCGGCAAGGTGCACGCCATTCCGGCCCACAACATTCCGCTCGCAACTATCGGTGTGTTCATGCTGTGGTTCGGTTGGTGGGGATTCAACGCCGGCTCCGCTCTCTCCGGCGATGCAAAGGCTACCAGCTGGATTTTGGTGACCACGAACCTCGCCGCTGTCGCAGGTATCATTACCGCAACGCTCACGAGCTGGATTGTTTCGAAGAAGCCGGACGCCACCATGGCCCTCAACGGCTGCCTTGCAGGCCTCGTCGCTATCACTGCCGGTGCCGATGTGGTAAGTCCGCTTTCTTCCTGGATTATTGGCGCCATCGCCGGTGTGCTCGTCGTCGGTGCAGTCTTCATGTTCGACCGCTTGCACTTGGATGACCCGGTCGGTGCTCTCTCGGTTCACCTGGTGAACGGTGTGTGGGGTACGCTCGCTGTCGGTATCTTCGATATCACTGGCGACTACACCCTCGGCACCCAGGCCATCGGCGTGATCGCTTACGCGGTTCCCTGCTTCGGTGCTGCTAGCCTCATCTTCTTCGCAATCAAGAAGACCATGGGCCTCCGCGTTACCGAACGTCAAGAACTTCGCGGCCTCGACCAAAGCGAACACGGACAAGAATCCTACAGCGGATTCCAAATCTTCAGCAACATGTAATTTGGGCGCAAGCAAGAAACTTCATTCTGACACTCAACAGATACACAAGAAGGGATGTCACAAGACATCCCTTCTTGTGTATCTATAAAAAAACATTCAAAGGCGACGCCCTACAGACAACTTTGCCGCCCTCCGAACGACCGCTTTGGAACAAAGACCAATTTCATTACATACTAAATGATCACAAGAGAGAACTTAGTATGTAATTTTCAAAAAATGCCAAACAGGCTTACATACTAAACACTCTAAAAAACATTTTAGTATGTAAAAAACAAAAAAAAAGCCTTAAAAACAAGATAAAAAAAGTCTTAAAACGACTTTTTTCCTCAGATGAGCCCTAAAAATACTCTTTGACACATCATAATTACATACTAAACATCTTCAAAAAGAAAATAGTATGTAATGGCAACTGAACAACATCATAAATTACATACTAAACCACATCAAAACAGAGGTTTGTATGTAAAGCCAGTATTTTACCCATCCGAGTGCAAACTGATTGTCGATATTAAACAAAGAAACCGATGGGTACACCCCCACCGGTTTTCTTTAACGGGAAAAACAACAGTTTACTTTCCTGCAATTTCCTTGGCCTTCGCTTCGATTTCGGCGATGGCTTTTTTGCGGCCTTCGGCAGTGTCTTCGTTATTGAGCACGAGGTTCACGAACACGGAGCCCGCCACCACAGCGTACACATGCTTCGAAAGCACTTTGGACTGTTCGCCGTTACGAATACCGAAACCGCCGAGCACCTTGGCGCCACCCTTACCGACGGTATCGATAAAGTCGAGTGTCGCCTGGTCAATCGTGGTTTCGCTTCCAGTGGTACCAGCGCGGAGTGCAGCGTAGATGTACTTGAAGCCCTTGGAAGCCATCGTTTCGAGGCGCTCCTTGGTCATGCTAGGAGCCGCCACGGGGATGTTTTCGAGACCGTGCTTCTTGCAAGCTTCAGTCAGGCCTTCGTCGCCGTCGAACGGCAGGTCCGGAATGATGCAAGCGGAAACGCCCGCATCCTTGCACATCTTGACAAAGTTCTCGATGCCCGGCGTAAAGGCGAGGGAACCATAAGTCATGATGTAAATGGGCGTTTCGGGGTAGCGTTCGTGAATCTTCTTCACGATTTCAAGGCCCTGCTTGGTGGAGTAACCCTTGTCGAGCGCAATGGTCGATGCCGTCTGAATGGCCGGACCGTCGGCACTCGGGTCACTGAAAGCAAGCTGAATTTCAAGGATGTTTGCGCCACCCTTCACAAGAGCGTCGGCGATGGCGATAGAAGTTTCTGCGTCCGGGAAACCCGCAATAAGATGAGACATTAAATTCATAGTGATAACTCTTTGATTGAAATGTTCTAGTGAAAAGTGAAATTATTCATCATCAATTATCATTTATCAATCATCAATTATTCATTATCTCCGCGTCGTGGATGTCTTCGTTATTTTCGAGGCGCTTGAGTTCGGCCTTCAGGAATTCCTTCCACTTTTCGGGGCGGAACACAGGGCTCGTGATAAAGATGTCCTTGTCGCCGCGGCCACTCATGTTGATGACCAAAGCCTTGTTCTTCGGAAGTTCCTTCGCAATCTTCATGGCGGCGGCACCGGCGTGCGCACTTTCGAGCGCGAAAAGGATGCCTTCGTTACGGGCGAAGAACTTGACCGCTTCAAGGGCTTCCTTGTCGAGAATCGCCGTGAATTCTACGCGGCCGGATTCGCCGAGGGCGGCAAGCTGCGGGCCAATGCCCATGTAGTCAAGCCCCGCCGAAATGGAACGGGTCGGCAGCGACTGACCATCTTCGTCGATGAGGAAGCGGCTCTTGTAACCCTGCAGAATGCCTTCGCGACTGGCGTTACCCGTCATGCGCGCTGCATTTTCACCTTTATTCGGGCCGATGCCACCGGCTTCGGCACCAATCAGGCGCACATTCTTGTCTTCGATAAACGGAGTGAACACGCCGATAGAGTTGCTACCGCCACCCACGCAGGCGACAACGGCTGCGATGTCAATGTTGCGTTCAGCGGCCTGGCGCTTGACTTCTTCACCGATAATCGACTGGAAGGTACGAACGATATCCGGGAACGGAGCCGGGCCGAGAGCAGAACCGAGCACATAGTGCGTGTTCTTGAAATTCGTAGCCCAGTCGCGCATGGCTTCGTTCACGGCATCCTTCAGGGTGCGGGCACCACTCGTGACCGGCACGACCTTGGCACCGTACATTTCCATGGTCGCCACATTCGGCTGCTGACGACGAACATCCACCTCGCCCATGTACACCACGCATTCGAGGCCAAGCTTCGCGCAAGCGGCAGCCGTCGCAAGGCCGTGCTGACCGGCACCCGTTTCAGCGATAATGCGGGTCTTACCCATCTTCTTGGCCAAAAGGCACTGACCGATGGCGTTGTTGATCTTGTGGGCACCCGTGTTGGCAAGGCCTTCGAGTTTGATGTAAATCTGAGCGCCACCCAACAGTTCCGTTGCTGTCGGAGCGTAATACAGCGGCGTTTCGCGGCCAATGTAGTCGCGCTGGATGATACGGAGTTCTTCGAGGAATTCCGGATCGTGAATGTACTTGTTGAAGGCCGCTTCGAGGTCGTCGAGCGGACGGCGAATGATTTCGGCAACATACTTGCCGCCGAACTTGTCAAAGAAACCGTTATTTGAAGAAGTAGTCATATTCATTCTCGTGTCATCCAGGCCCTTCGGCAGGCTCAGGGTAAACTCCGGCGAAGCCCGAAGCGATATACGAAACTTGGCAACTTGTTGCCTTAGTTGAGTTAGGTTCGAAGGAGCAGGATCTAGTTTAAGGTTTATTCTTATCGGTCTAGGTTAAGGGTTAAAGGTTCATGGTAAAAAAATAAAGGCCTTCGGAGAGTCCGAAAGCCTTTTACAAAACACTTGATGAAATCAGCAAAACGGACTCTATTTAGTAGAGCCCCACCACCAGCGGTTGAAACGGATTGCTGAATTCATCTTCATGCGTCCTAATTTAGGAAGTCTAATGCTATTTGGCAAGGGGTTGAACTGAAATTTTTTCTATCGCATCCGTAACCATGGGTACAACGTGCGTCTTGCGGCTCAAAGTTTCCGCAGAATAGCAAATCCCTTCTTTCACGGATTCCCCGAATGCGCTTTCGGCGATTTCCTTCGCCTTTTCAGCATAATCACCAACCCCATAGTACAAAATATAGGTACCGGCATTCAAATACAGGCTATCTTCCGAAGCCGCCGGATCCGGATTCGGTGTATGCAGATCCACCTTAGACAATAGAATATCACGGTCCTTTTCCTTGGCAATTTCCGGCATGACTGCAAACATCCGCTCAAAAAAGTCATCCTTGGTCGAATCGTCATACCAATTTTCGCTTGCAATACCAATATCAAATTCGCCAATGGTATAGTCCTTATAATCCGCCAGGAAAATTTCCTTGTCGGTCATCCCACTCATATCGTGCGAAGCTTCCGACATTCCCCTAAAAAGACTCCGCACGCTATCTGAGGACATCTTAAGCTGATTCATCAACTCACCGAGCACAACACTATCCGCACGGGTCGTATTTACCTTGGTCAAGTTCCGCGTATCAGAGAGAATCCCCGCGAGCAAAATTTTGGCAACCTCATCGTCCAACTTTACGCCAGCCTCCTGGTAAAGATACTTTATCAGCGTACAAGTAGACCCCAAAAGTTCTCGCCGCACATAAGCAGAAGAATCCGCATCAATATCCCCCGGCGTATGGTGATCGATAATCTGCAAAATTTTCGCCTCATGCGCCCCATCAACAGACTGCACATACTCGGCATGGTCGGTCAAAATGAGCCTAGTACCAGGCTTCACCGACACCATTTCATCTGGCAATTCAAATCCCAACTGTTTCGCAACGAACTCCGTCTCTCGATTAACAGGACTCGAGACCTTCGCAACCGCATTGTGCCCCATGGCACGCATCAACGCCGCATAAGCCAAGGACGACGTCACCGCATCCACATCGGGAGTCTTGTGCCCGAACACATACGCCGTATCGTCGCCCCAATCCATAGCCGCGACACTTTCCCTAAATTCGAAATCACAATTGCAACGTTCTTCCACAGCAGTCGAAGATTTATCACCACAAGCACCAAGCATAGCGCCCATCGCCACCCCCAAAAACAAATTCAGTAAAAGCTTCTCTTTCATGCCATAAATATAAGAAAGACTCCCGCCTATCGAGAGTCTTCCATTAAACACTTGATGAAAAAGGCAATTCCTAAATCCCGATTCGTGAGAACTTCGCTGTAGAGAGCCGAAGCGGATTGCCTCATTTCATCTTTATGTTCCTAATATATATAATAACTCATTGACTGTCAAGGGGTTAACGATCATTTTTTGTAAAAAATTCTTCTACAATTTACTCAAAACAATCCAAAATCGACCATTTGGAGCGAATACCAGGCACAAGCCCCCGTGATTCTAATCATATCATCGATTTCGAGTTCTCAAAAAAATTTGGAAACAGGCGCTCGTTTTATTATATTTACATTGACATAGTTTAGAGTTCGCTCTTATTCGGACAGCTGAAAAACGACCAAAATTTCATCGTCTAGGGATAAGGCCGATTACTCACACCATATGGTGTGGGTCGTTTGTGCCTGTTAGACGATAAGGTTTACTTGGTCGTTACCTCAGCTGTTTAGGGCACCTGCGATTCCACACTTTTTTATTTGGATCGCATCCTTGAACAAGACGGACTCCGCAGTAGATTTTTTCAAAAACGGAGATGACATGAAATCGAACCAAATCCTGGGCATTGCAAGCCTCCTCGCCCTGGGCAGCCTTCCCTTCCTCGCCGCCTGCAGCGATGACAGCAGCGAATCTTCGCCGACACGCCCCATCTTCAGCGAAACCAGTAGCTCCAGCGCCAAGAAGACAACTGTTAAAACAACATTTGAACTCGGAAGCTGCACTTACGAAAACAAGGGCGATCGTGTCTACGTCTCCGACGAAAGCGATTACTACACCTGCACCTACAGCAACGCAAGCTACGACTACACTTGGGTTGGAGAAAAAGCTAAGAGCTCCAGTAGCATAAGCTCTAGCAGTACCGTAAGTTCCAGCAGCATTACGGTTTCCTCGAGCAGCGACGATGTCTGCGACATATTCTATTGCTGGGATGAAACAGAATCTAGCAGCTCAACAAAATCCTCCAGCAGTGTCAGCACATTCACAAACGTTTCTGATGTATGGAACGGCAAAATGGTTAAGCCTTCGACCGATTATATCGACGGCAAGACCTACATGCTCATCTACACTGCCGAAGAACTCGCCTACTTCGCCGATCAGGTGACCAACAAGGGTGAAGAAAAGATCAACGCAAAGTTGATGAAGCACATCCGCCTCAACCCCGATAACATGGTTGACGAAAAAGGAAACCTCCTGATTTCGCAAAGCAAGCTTAACGAATGGACTCCGATTGGCGGCGGTACAAACAACATTAAATACATGGGAACCTTTGATGGGAACGGCTATACCGTTTCGGGCATTTACGTCAACAAGCCCGCCTTCGAACGCGCCGGCTTCATTGGCACCCTCGGTGGCACATCTACAAGCGACAGCGGACATGTCATGTTCCTTGGAATCGAAAACTCTTACATTGTCGGTGGCGAACAGGTCGGTGGCATTGTCGGCAGAATGAACTTCTCGGAAGTCCAACAAGTATTCAATAGAAAGTCCTATGTGAAAGGCACCAAGTATGTGGGCGGCATTGTCGGCTACAAGAATAACGGATGGCTCTACTATTCCTACAATTCAGGTATGGTAGTCTCTTCAGAAGACCGCGCCTCGGGTATCGCCGGCTACAACGCCAATGCGTCTACATCAGTTATCGTCTCTTACAATGTGGGATTCCTCATTGCACCGAACAAGGGTACTACGGCAGGCATTTCTACAACGGCAAACAGCTCTAAGGACTGTTTCTACATCGACCAAGATGACCGCGAAATCGTTGCCAACGGCGCTGCTGAAAAAACGGAATACTTCATGACGAGCGAAGATTTCGTTAGCACCTTGAACGGACTTTCGTTCAGCAACATCTGGATTACCGATGATGACGAAGTAAATGACGACTACCCCGTATTCAAATGGGAAAAGATCCGATACTAAAACAAACCTTATTTCAAGGGCTTCTGAATTAACAAGACCCCTTTTTGATTTATATTTATCTTTATCCTAAGGTAGTTCATATGATCAAACACGCATCCAATTTTGTCATGGGAGGGCTTTTCCTCCTCGGAATTTCACTAACCGCTTGCTCTGGTGAAAATGGAGCCGATGGTCGCGACGCAGATCCGGTGAACATTGACTCCCTGGCAACGGCTATCCGCAACGAGATTTCGGACAACCTCCGCGATACCCTCACCTCCATCCGCGAAGACGCAACCGGAACACTCTGGGACTCCCTCTACGCCGAACCATACGTAGACACCGTATACAAGATTCTTTTTGATAACGCCTACAGCTCCGCCTGGATGGATTCCACACGGCAGACCCTGATAGACAGCCTCAATCAGGCAAACTACGACTCCCTTTACCAGGAACTCTACGACCAGGTCTATGCGGACATCTATTCGCAAACCGTCACCAGACAGCTTGATGCTTTCTCCTGGACATCCAAGGACGACATCTATTTAGCTTTCGCCAACCAATATCCTCTGATGTACAAGGATTTCGTGAATAGCGACGGGAATGCACACCCCGTCCCCATTTCAATCAAGGTACGAAACCAATGCGCTTCAAGGAGCAATAAATCTGAACCTTGCAACTGGAAAAAGATTATGGTCAAGGCTTGGATTACCGATTGGACCGATACGGGAAGCGTCACCGGATTCGTAAATCCCGATACCGCGAACATTTTCGCACCTGCTCTGACTTTTGACATGAACAAGGCCATCGCACTGACCGCCCCCGAGCAAGTCAATATTCAGATTCAGGCCTATGCCCTGGAAAACGACCACGAGATTCTATTCTATTCCGCATCCGAGCCGACCACGCTTCACCCCGTACAAATCAACGGATGGGAACTTAAAGGCGTTCAAAATAAGAACTGGTGGTATGGAGTTTGGGTTACCCCCAACATGGATTCCATCCCGAATATTCTGAATGACCTGAAGAAGAAACTCCCCGAAGGATCCGTAAAGATTTACCAGAAATACAGCGACGACGAAACCATCGCCGAAAGTTCCAAACGCGTCGTCAAGGCTGTCTACGAAGTTCTGCAAGCAAGAAAAATCACCTATCTCCAGAACAACGGTGCAGGAAGTACCGGACAAAAAATAAACTATCCCATCGAAGTTCTCCGAAGCCGCGACGGTCTGTGCATCGAGACAGCCGCCCTGTTCGCCTCCATCTTGGAAGCATTAGGAATGCAGGTCTTCATCGTCAACATTCCAGAACACGCCTTTGTTGGGTGGCGCACCGACAAAAACAGCAATACATTGGATTTTGTCGAAACCACATTGATTGGCGGCGAATCTACGTTCTCTTACGCAAACAAGTCCGGCATAGACAAATTCAACGCGCAGAAAGAAGCCGGAAACTTTGAATCCGGCGAAGCAGAACTCATCGACATCGAAGCCGTCCGCAAGTACGGCATCATGCCCAACGATATTCCGTAGTAAATTTTCTAGAGGTTTTCAAAAACAAAAACCGCCGATTCAATCAAATCGACGGTTTCTTTTTTTTAAGTTCGCAACTAAAGAGAAGTCAACGCAGCGAATAGTGCTTTCAGCTTTTCGCTATTTTTTATTCCGGGAGCATCCTCGACACCGCTCGACACATCGATAAGTTCGGGGGCAAATTTGCCAACGAGTTCAGCGACATTCGTCGGGGTGATGCCACCAGCGAGCCAAAGAGGGATATCCCCCGCTTTTTCGCGGAGCAAGCTTTCTGGAATCGTCCTGCCCGTTCCGCCAGGAATTCCTTCGACTTTCGCATCCAAGAGAACGCGGGGCTCACCGTTCTTGCGGAGGGCGGTCACCTTGTCGAAATCCGATTCTTCACCGACGCGAGCCGCGCAATAGTAAGCATAGTCTGCGTTTTTCGGATCAACTCCATGAAGCTGAACGGCATCGAGCACGCCTTCGCGGGCGAGCTTGATGGCGGTCTTGCCTTCGGGGGATTTCGGGTCGGTAATGACACCCACAAGGAGCGGGACTGGATTCCCTCCCGCGCGAAGCTTGGTCGAGAACGACGTAACGAATTCTTCAGTGGTCAAGCGCTTCGTCGTACTGAAAACAAAACCGAGCATATCGGCACCGAGTTCAGCAGCGAGCAAGCCGTCTTCTTCGCGGGTAATGCCGCAGATTTTGACCATCGGATTGTGCGCATTCGGTCGTCCAAACTTTCGTTCGGCGAATTTTTTCCAGAACTGCCCGCGGGCATTTTCGGCACCAGCCTCAAATGCACCGACAACATCTTTAGCAAGCGAAGGATTCTTGGCGACAGCCTCTCCCACGAGAATCCCCGTAAAGCCAAGGCTACGCGCATAGTCGGCGTCGGCCGGCGTGTGGATACCCGACTCAAACACAGCCTTCGCCGGAAGCTTGCTACGCACCGACGCGGGAATCAGCGGGTCGGTGTGGAACGTAGCCAGGTCGCGGGAGTTCACGCCTGCGACAATCGTTTTTGCTGCATCGGCCCCGAGCGCGCTCGTGACAACCGAAAGCTTGCGGAAGTCGTCCTTTTCGCGGACTTCGACAAAAGCCTGCATGTCAAATGACTGCGCCCGCTTCGCCATGCGTACAAGCTGTTCGTCATCCAGAATACGGGCAATGAGGAGCACCGCGTCGGCACCGCAACGGAACGCGACATCGATTTCGTCTTCATACAGCAAGAAATCCTTGCGGAGTACGGCGCAGGTATGCAGGCCCTGCTTGCGGCGGCGTTCCATCAGGTCTGCCACTGCAATCAAATCGCGGAGTGAACCCTTGAAGTAGTTCATCTCGGTCAGCACCGACACTGCCTGCGCATGCGCTTCGGCATAAGTCGTCGCGAGCCCTACCGGGTCCAAATCCGGAGCGATGTCGCCCTTCGAAGGCGATGCTCGCTTGACTTCGAGAATCGCACCCGCGTTGCCGAGAAATTCCGTATGGCCAACGCGACGCTTTTCCGGAATTTCGATACCGAAATTTAGACCCAGTCGCTCAATATCCGCGCGACGCTTCTCCACGATTGTTTGCAGTATATCAGACATGTAGATTGTCATGCCCGCGCTTCGGCCCTTCGACAGGCTCAGTGTACCACTCAGGGACCTTAGCGGGCATCTCCTTTACGAATTCGTTGCAGCCTTGACTTCTTCAATCTTTTTCAGGACAGAGCCGTCTTCCATCGCCTTTATGGCCTTGTCG
The DNA here is from genome assembly GCA_017626945.1 of Fibrobacter sp. Lineage (GTDB taxonomy): Bacteria > Fibrobacterota > Fibrobacteria > Fibrobacterales > Fibrobacteraceae > Fibrobacter. Next base: position 7,157 of record JAGAHT010000049.1, on the reverse strand, counting down.
AAGCCTTCCTTGATGCTGGCTGCCTTCTTGCTGATGTAGAGGGCGGCACCGGCGTTCAGGGCGCAGGCGTACTTAATGCCCGGGCGGCCCTTGCCGTTCAGCATGTCGAGAGCGAGGTTGAAGTTGTCGACGCCCGTACCGCCGGCGAGGTCTTCGGGATCCACGGAGGGGATGCCGAAGTCCTTGGGGTCGATGCGGTAAGTTTTGTACTCGCCATCTTCCAAAATTTCGGCGATGGTCGTCGGCACGCAGGGAGAAATTTCGTCGTAGCCGTCGTCACTGATGGCCACCATCACGCGTTTTGCGCCGAGGGCCTTCGCCGCCTTGGTAAAGGGTTCCAGCACAGTCGTGCTATAGACTCCGAGCATCAGGTACTTGGCTTCGGCCGGGTTCGTGAGGGGGCCGAGCAGGTTCATGATGGTCTTCACGCCGAGAACGCCGCGAACCGGGCCCGCAAAGCGCATGGCACTGTGGTAAACAGGCGCCATCAGGAACACGAAATTCGTCTTGTCGATGACGGAGGCGGCTTTATCTGGAGTCATGTCAAGCTTGAAGCCTGCAGCCGTATAGAAGTCGGCGGCGCCGGACTTACTGGAAACCGCGCGGTTGCCGTGCTTGGCAATTTTTGCGCCACAGCTTGCAGCAATCAGGCCGGAAAGCGAGCTCACGTTGAAACTGCCCTTGCCGTCGCCACCGGTACCCACGATGTCCGTGAGTTCGTCGCCGCTGTAGGGGAACTTGCGCTTCTTGCTGCTGAGTACCTTCGCGCATCCGGCGATTTCGTCGGCAACAGGGCCCTTGCTGGAAAGTGCTGTCAGGATAGCGGCCATCTGGCGTTCGTCCATGATGCCGTCGGTCAAGTCTTCCATGAACATTTCGGCGGTTTCGCGGCTCAAGTCCTTGCCTTCGGTAAGCGTGTTCAAGATTCCACGCACGTCAAGCGGTTCGCGACGGTAGTTGAGGAACGCCTTGAAGAATTCGTCGGCGCGACCGCTAGCAATAGATTCCGGATGGAACTGCACGCCTTCAATCGGGAGCGTCTTGTGGCGAATGCCCATGATGTCGCCGTCGGTAGCGCGGGCGGTCACTTCGAAGTCAGAAGAGAGCGTCGCTTCGTCGATAACGAGGCTATGGTAACGCGTGAAGATATTCTTCTTGCCGATGGTGCGGAACAGTCCCTTGCCGTCCAGGTCGATTTCTTCGGCGATGCCGTGCTTGATGAACTTAGCCTGCACAATCTTAGCACCGAAAGCGTAACCGATGGCCTGGTGACCGAGGCAAACGCCCAAAATCGGGAGCTTGCCTGCAAAGTGCTTGATGGCTTCCACTGAGATGCCGGCGTCTTCGGGGCGGCCCGGGCCCGGACTCACGATGAGGCGGCTCGGGTTCAGCTTTTCGATGTCGGCGATGGTACATTCGCGGCTACGGAGCACGCGGATTTCTTCGTTAGTGATTTTTGCCAACGCCTGATAAACGTTGTAAGTAAAAGAGTCGTAGTTATCGATGATGATAATCATAGTGAAAAATCCTTATTATAATAATTGATGATTGATGATGGATAATTGATGATTTTTTAGTTTGGCGGCTTCGCCGCATTTTTTTAATTATCAATCATCCATTATTCATTATCCATTAATTATCGATCTCCTTCGAGTACGGCTCTGATTGCTCCGAGCTTTTCATTCGTTTCTTCAAATTCGCGGTCGGCATTGCTGGCCGCGACAATGCCGCCACCGGCCTGCAGGCTGATAGTCTTGCCCTGCTTGAGGCAGCAACGGATAGCGATACAGAAATCCAGGTCGCCGTCAGATTCCATGTAACCTACCGCACCAGCGTAGAAGCGACGCTTGACCTTTTCGAGGCCAGAAAGGATTTCGATAGCGCTGATTTTCGGGGCGCCGCTCACCGTACCTGCCGGGAAGCTGGAGCGCAGCACTTCAATCGCCTTCTTGGTCTTGGAAACCTTGCCCTGCACGTCAGAGACCAGGTGAATCACGTGGCTGAACTTTTCGCATTCCATGTACTTGGTAGTTTCCACCGTACCCGCTTCGCAGACGCGGCCGAGGTCATTACGGGCCAAGTCCACGAGCATCAGGTGTTCGGCGCGTTCCTTCGGGTCTCCCTTCAAGTTCTTCATCAGGGCTTCATCTTCGGCATCATCCTTGCCGCGGCGGCGGGTACCTGCAATCGGATGAATCGTCGCGATGCCGTCACGCACGCGCACGAGGCTTTCGGGCGAGGCACCGATAAACTGGTGCGTACCGTAATCGAGGAAGAACATGTACGGAGACGGGTTCACCGTGCGGAGGCGGCGGTAAATGTCAAGTGCTTCGATATCGCTTGCAAACTGGATGCGGCGAGAAGGCACAGCCTGCACGATGTTGCCGGCGATGATATGCTTCTGCAATGCTTCGACCTTTTCGGTGTATTCCTTGCGGGACTGTTCCAGGTCGGTCATCGTAATGCCCTTGCCGTACTGCTGTTCCGGGGCGAGGTAGCTGAAGTCGAGGTCAGCGAGGCGAGCCTTCACCTTTTCAATCGCTGCCTTCAAGTCGATCTGGTGTTCTTCATAATTCAGGGCGAACAGGTGAAGCTTTTCGGTAAAGTGGTCAAACACGATGTAGATGTGACCCACCAAAAACTCCGCTTCGGGAATGTTAAGTTCGTCCACCTGCGGGGCGAGGCGAATGGTATCGCAGCGGGCGCAGAATTCGTAGCCGAGGTAGCCCACGCCCGAAGAAGGAATCGGGATCTGGTTAGGCGGCACCGTATTTTCAGCAGAAATCAGCATCAGGGCATCGAGAATGTCCCCTTCGCCTTCCTTGAGGAACACGCTTTCCTTGCCGTCGACAACGATGCTCACGTCCTTGTCGTTCTGGCGCAGACGGAAGCCTTCGTCCACCATCAGGGTCGAATAGCGGCTACGACCGTGGGAGAAGCTTGCGGATTCGAAGATCGCCTTCGCACCGAGCTTCTTGCCTAGCGAAAACGGAGTGTAACGTTCACCAGGCAGTGCCACGTAGATACTGTCGGTACGGGGTTCGAAGTTAGGGCTTTCAGTAATGTGCCTTATGTTCGTTGTCATTTTTAATCCTCTGGTTTAAAACTCTTTTGCCTTTTCTTTTCAGGTTTCGCAAAGGCTTAGGTCCCGGAGGATTTCAATGATTTTGGTAAAAGAGAAAGGCCTCCGTGAGTCCGGAAGCCTTTGCTTTAAAATCTTGGGTGATTTGCGACAAATACCGGGCTCTATGTCAGAGTCCGCGCCACCAACGACGGTTAAGGGTTGCTGTTGTCACAAAGTTCATCATGGCCCAAAAATACCTAACAAAATCCCCCTTGGCAAGGGGTAATGATAAAAAAAGTGATTTTTTCCAAGAAAATGCTTTTTCCTTCGGGCGTTCCCCACTTCGTGGGTCGGGCTATACTCGCTTCGCTCACGAAGCCTTGCAATGTGTCATTCTGAGCGAAGTGAAACGGAGTCGAAGAATCTATCGCGAATCTATCGCAAGTCTTCGCCCTACGGGTCACTATCCCTAACGCAATTTTATAACACCCATAAGGACAAAACGATTCTAGTCCTTCAAGCAACGGACAGAAAATCCACGATACTTGCTGTCGCGGGACAAGTCACCGTCGCCGAGATCCATATGGTATGCGTTGAAATTATTATAGTCCGTAGAACTCCAAAAGAACGCGAAGTAGCCTCTGTAATCGAAATAGCTACCGTCCTTGTATCCAGCAGGCAAAGCGGAAAAACCGAATGCATTTTCGTTAGTAGAGGCGTTCGTAGAGGACCAACCACTTGTCGATTTGAGCATTCTTCCAGCCACTGATTTTCCTCCTACGGCAGAGAGTAGGCTTTCCCACTCATCTTTATTTGGTAAATGCCAGCCTTCGGGGCAAATGCCTTGAACCGGACCAGTCAGGCCACAGGTCTTGCCATTACCGCAATTTAGCGGGTTGTCTGCATCGGTCGCAAGCTTCACCGAGTCAATAGCTGCCGCCCAGGAATAAAGGCGACCATATTTTGTGCAATTATTCCAATCGTTATTGTAGCACCAATTTCCTTTTCGCATACTCGGGTAGGTTGTACTGTCTGAATAGTTTAGGTTTTCTGCCATCCAGGTTTGTGTCCCTATGGTCACGATTTTGTAGGTCTTGAGGTCCCTTTCATCAATCATTGATCCATATTCACCAACAAACTCAATTTTTGCTTTCCACAAGCTATTATTACACAGATATAAAGAATCTTGCGTCGCAGATAGGTGTTTTCTTATTTCACTCCTCGTTGTGTAGCTGACACATCCTTTATTAAGTGACATTTCTAGAGAATTCGCAATTCTGAATGTATCTGCATCACACACATACTTATTTTCGGCAACAACTTCCCCATCTACAATTGCACCATCTTTTGTACAAACTTTATCATAGGTGTCAAAAGACAGAGTATCCGCAATACCCCAATAGTACTCATACACCCACTCGCCTTTGTTATAATAGCTTTCGCGCTTATATATGTAGTACGTATCACCGGATTTTCCTACCGTTTTTTCTCTTTTTTGGGTACATGCACCAAGATCATTTTCAATTTGACCTCGACTTGCGCGCCACACGTTATTATCCCAAACATAATACTTATCTGAATTTACATTTCCTTTTTTCACGTCACCATCTTTTCCGGAGCTCCAGCCGTAAGTATCATACTCCTGTTCTGTAGATTCTACCCATCCTTTCGCTTTACATGTATAATAAATGGCTCCTGATTTAGCAACCACATTAATTCGACTTTTGACACATGCCCCTATATTATTTTCAATGTCGCTAGCAGATGCTCGCCATATACCATCAACAGAGACATAATAATTGCCAAGTTCGCCCTTTCTAACTTCGCCATCTGCCGTGGCAGACCAACCTAGAGTTTCATAAGCAAGCAAATCAACGCTGTTCCAATTTTTATTCCGGCAAACATAATACTCACTATTAAATGTACCCTTATCATTCTCCCGACTAGTCACACACACGCCCAAATTATACTCAATTTCATTAGCGCTTGCTCTCCATACTCCGTTTTCATAAACATAATGGTTAGTTGCAACAACGCTCCCTTCTTTCATTTCACCTTCGGTTCCGGCTTTCCAACCGTAGGTATCATATTCAAGGGCGGTCGCTTCAGTCCAAATTTCAGACTTACAGATATAATAGACATCATTCAACATTTTAACAACTCCAGTATTTGAAGACGTACAATACCCAAGTCCATATTCTTCAGCGGTTATCTGATTCCAGCTTTTATTTTCACAGATGTAATACTTGCCTTTTTGGACATGCTTTTCGCCACCCTTCTTCGTCACACACGCGCCGAACTCATATTCAACATCGTCAGCGGCGGCACGCCAGGCACCATCTACATACACATAGTGATTTGTTGCGGTGACGGAGCCTTCTTTCACTTCGCCTTCAGTTCCGGCCTTCCAACCGTAAGTATCATACTCAAGGGCTGTTGCAATTCTCCAGTTGTTCGATTTGCAGATGTAATAGGCAGTCACGGGCTTCGCAACTTCACCTTCGCGGCTTTCGACGCAGGCGCCGAGAATTTCTTCAACGGCGTTTTTGGCTGCACGCCAGGCACCATTTTCATAGACATAGAACTTATCCTTGTTAACCTTACCCGCGCGAACTTCGCCATCATCACCCTTGCCGAACCCGTCGGTATCGTATTCAAGCACAGTCGCAGTACGCCAGCTATTGTCTTCGCAGATAAAGTACGTCGTATCAATTTTTGCAATCTCCCCTGCACGTTTTGAGGAGCAGAGTCCCAAGGCAGTCTCATTCTTCGCGACAGTCCACTTGCCGTCTTCAAACACATAGTAAGTCGCCGTCACATCGCCTTTCTTGACATCGCCTTCTTTACCGTCTTTCCACTGATAAGTATCCTTTTCAATATCGGTCGCTTTACGCCAGCCATTTTCATTGCAGATATAATGTACGCCCTTATTCTTACTGTAAGCATTCTTGTTCGCGGCAACCACGCCAATTCGAGTCGAAGAGCATCCGCCCAGTTCGTAGGCATTGTTCCAGTAAATGGTCAGGTAGTTTTCGTAGGCGGGAATGTCCAGAATGTTCCAGCTCTTCACGTTGGCCCGCACGGAACCGCCGTCAAAAGCTTCCGCCCAGTCCGCCATGTCCGCCTTCATCTGCCCATTGTCCCACTCTCCGTCTTCAGCCAAATCACTCTTGAAACTGCTAATTGCATTTTGAATTTCTGTTTCGCTCCTGTCGCCAATGAAAAGCAACGAAATCGCCATCAGGGTGGCATTATCCGCATAATTTTTGCTAGTCGAAGGCACGAACGTCTTCAGGTCTTCGGAGAATTCTACTGAAGTGGCAAAACCGAAAGCCGTCATGATTTCGTAATCCGCCTGTTTCTTGGCAGCATACACACTGTAGCCCTTGTTCACGAGTTTTACCGCACGGTCGTATTCTAGATGGGTAAGCAGGTTGATGTTCACTTCGGTGCGTTTGCTCAAGTCAGTCAACACGCGGAGCGTCATAGAATCCTTGGAATATTCGCCACTGACTTCGTTACGCCACAAGCCACGGACTTCAAGTACCGCGTAAGAATAAACAAGATTCACCTTCGGAATCACAAAGTCGCCCTTGTTGCTAGAAATTTCATCATCATATCTGCGGCCTGTATAAACCAGCGAGTCGTTGCGCAGAAGGACTTCACGGAGTTGAAGCGGAGAATTGAACTTGAACGGTCCCTTCTGTGCTGCACCGAGAATGGAGGCATTCTTGACAATAAATCCATCAGCTGTCTCCGGATTCCACTTTTCCGCATCGCAAGTAAAGAAGATAGAATCGTTCTTTACCAAGACACGTTGTTTTGTATTGCCAGCATTGCACCTTGGCAAATCTTCCTTTGTCTTAACAATTTCGTACCCCAAATAGACAGTATCCTTGACCCACCCCGTCGCCTTGCAGGTGTAATAGGTGGAGTCCGCAAGCACCAGGGCACGGAGACCAATGTCAGCGGTTTCGCAAGGTCCCAAGGCGTCCTTTATTTTTACTTCGATATAGGTCGCCTTCGCGGAAGAACTGGAACTGCAGTCGCCGCAAAGCGGGTCATCTATGAACGAGCTGCTGGAACTTTCGGT
>JAGAHT010000005.1:0-15535 GCA_017626945.1 Fibrobacter sp. | reverse complement strand
GCTCCGCTGGAAAAAATCAGGGACAGTTATCCAAAATTTGTTGTGTCGTTGGATGAGTTCCGGCTGCCATCGAATAACGGAATTTTGCATGTCCGCCCTTGGGAAATACCTTGATTCCCTTGTTCTGTTTTGCTAGGCGAAGATGTCCGCTTCTGCCTGTTGATTCTGGGTAAAAAAATTTATATATTGACGGTATGGCGCAGCCTTTGTCGAAAATCAGCATCCTTGAACCCCTTTGCTGGGATTCAAGCGTGAGTGCCGAGACGCTCCTTCCCCTGGTGGACGGGACGGTGTCTTCGGTTGGGGGCTTCGCAATGGCGACTTCAGACAAAAATACGATTTCGCTTTCGGAATTCTACGAGGAGAACCTGTACAGGCTCCAAGATGGGGTTCTGAATATTGTGAAAAACTGCGGCACACCTTTGTATCTGACCGGTGGAACCATTAGATGTTTCCCAGGTCATGCAGGGAATAACGCAGGCTGCGTTTGAGAGTATCAAGTGGAAATGCGGATTGACCTTTGCCGAGTTCAAGCGGGACATCGATATGATTGCCGCTGACATGCTTTGCCTGAAGGACAACGGCCTGAACGACAGGAGTATGAAATGAAAACGATTAAGAAAATTGGCCTGGTGAGCGCTGTAGCTTTTGCAATGCTTGCGTTCTCGGCTTGCGATGACTCTTCGTCAGCAAGTTCCGATGAAACAAGTGTTTCCAGTTCGTCGGTAGAAACTTCTGATTTGGATGAGTCGTCATCTTCTGTTGACAAGAAGTCGTCGGGAAATGAATCTACGGAAAAAGACAAGTCTTCCAGTAGTGTCAAGGGTTCCGAGCCCGCCGAAGTGTCCAGCAGTTCCGCAAAAGAAACAAAGAATTCATCTGACTCCAAGAGCTCCAGTTCCATAAAGTCAGGAGATTCTTCTAGCAGCAAGAAGGATGTATCTAGTTCGTCGGTCAATTCTTCGTCAAGTGTCAAGACTAGCAGTAGTTCTTCTGTGAAACAATCAAGTTCTAGCTCAAATGTTACTCAATCGTCAAGCAGCATTGTAAAAGGAGAATACTTTAATCCGAGTCTTTCATATAGTGAGTTTGAAGATGATAGAGACCATCGTGTTTACAAGTATTTGACTATTACAGGGGAAAATCAAAGCGGCGAAACTGCTTCGGTTACCGTTATGGCAGAAAACTTGAATGTCGGTGAAATGATTGAAGGAACGTTGAACCAGTCTAACGAATCTAAAATTGAAAAATACTGCTATAACAATGATACTGCGATTTGCTTGACTTATGGTGGACTTTACCAATGGGCGGAAATGATGCAATTGCCGAGCCGTTGTAATACAGAAAGTTGTGCAGATTTGATTCACGAAAACCATCAGGGAATTTGCCCGAAGGGTTGGAGACTTTTAACATATGATGATATGTATATAATTGTTCATGCGGACAAAAATAAGAATGGGGTTTCTGATATAAGAGCAACATTCTTTGGTGGTTTGAATTATAGTGGTTATACATTGATTGGTGCTGGTTTAAGGAAAAATGGCGAATTTAATGGTTTGAATACAAGTACATATTGGTTTTATCCTATAGAAAATGCACAATATGCTTATAGAGCTAAAAGTAATTCGATGTGGAAAGATGATGATAAGTCGGGAATTGATATGGCAAACCAAGATAAATCATCGGGTGTTTCTGTACGCTGTGTGATGGCTGAATAATGCGTAAAAAAAATGATTAGTTCGTTTCTAAATTAATTCTCGGAGCTTTCAATGTTCAAGAAAATCAATAAAACAAAATCCACCTGTAATAATTTCAAAATCGAACAGCTCGAACCCCGCATGATGATGAATGCGGATGTTGTCTTGGAGGACTTTGAGGACAATATATCCAATGTTTCAACTACAGTTGAAAGTGCCCTGAATGAAGTTGATGATTTGCGGTTGTCTGGACTTGGCTTGAATGAGTCTCTTGATTCTGCTTCTGCATATTTTTCTGGTGTTGGCTCAAATATACAGTCTTTAATATCTACAGCTTTAGAAAACTATAGGGATGCACTGCCCGAAGGAACAGCTTCCGTTTCTCTGGCGGCACTAGTTTCTGGATTGAACACGAATCTTCCTGGTCAGTTGCCGTCAAATATTGAAAATCCCGTTTTTAGCGCATCAGATAATGATACACTCAAGCTAGATTTTGATGTTCTTGCCGCCTAGCGGGATAATTCCACACCCCACACTTCACACTTCACACTGAAATCGCGTTAGGGGGCGTCGCACCTTTGTGTCGAGGCGAGCAGCACCCGCCCCGGCCCCTGGCCGGGGAACGCCCATAAGAAAACAGATTTAGGTTATTGTCCTTATATTCCCGAATATATGAAATGGGGTGTTTGCTTTTTTGTGCAAAGAAAGGTATATTTTGGAAGAGGGAAAAAAATATATATTGATGACGGAGGCCCCTATGGAAATGACAACGGTCCAGCTTAAGGTTCCCGTGGCTATGGAACCGTATATTGCGACGAAGCCAGATGGCGAACTTGTCCAGTTGGCCCTGTTGTTGCATCCGTTCGTGAAGAACGAGACCATTTCGCATGGTCGTGCCGCGGAAATCCTCGGCATCACGAAGTGGCAACTTATTGAACTTTACGCCAACGAAGGGTTCGCCTATTTCGACATGGATTGGAGCGAGGTGGAAGAGGATGTGGCGACTTATGAACGCCTGAAAGCCAAAGAGTGCGTTCCAGCGGGCGGCATATCGGCTAGCGGCTTTTCAAGAAGTTGATTGAATCCCTGTAAAATTGATTGACGGTCTTGCCACTTTTTGCGGGGATGACAAGTTGGGGCCGGGGAACGCCCAAGATGTTAGGATTACAAAAACGGAATCCAGTAAACGGGAATGCAGTCTGTTTTTCCGTCAACCATAAAATCTTTTGTGTAAGCGAGAAAGCGGCGGCCAATGCGGCGTGAATATTTCTTGCAGAATTCATCAAGGGATGCATGCGACTTGTAGTTCGACGACTTGACTTCGATGGGGCAAATTTTACTTTTCTCCGATATGATAAAATCTACCTCGTAATTGCTGTTCGTGTTCTCCTTGGGCCATGCGTAGTAATAGAGTTCGTGGCCTGCGGCACGCAGCATTTGTGCGACGGCGTTTTCGTAAATGTATCCCAGATTGGCACTGGTCTTGTCCGACAGGAGTTTCTCGTAGATGATGTTGTCCGTAAAGTCCTTGTCCTTGAAGGCGAGCGTCACGAAAAGCCCCGTGTCGGCGGTGAACATCTTGTAAAAGTTGATGTTCTTGTTCATGGCGAGGCCTGTATTCGGGTCGTTTGCATGGTAGGCGAGTGCGATGGTAGAAGAATCACTCATGTTCGCAACGATTTCTTCAATGCGCTCCGCCTAGCCTATTTTGCCCAAAATCACAAGTTTTATTTTGGCGAAAATGCCTAAATCCACTAATTTTTAGACGGCGTATTTGCCGGAATTCACCTTTTTTGTAAGGAGACGAAATGTTCTCCCCAAAGAGGATAACTCTACTATGGCAACGAATTGCATCGCAATTCTAGTTGCCAAGTATCGTATAGCGGGGATAACAAGTTGCGGCCGGGGAACGCTCAAGGTGGCTAGACTTATGCCCCCCAAGCCTATAATTTATGGATAACGAATCATGAATCTAGACGATATGAAATGCCTTCTATAGGTCGGTCCGAAAAAAAAGCACTTGTTTTTTCTTGGATATTTAGGTATATTTGGGTATGGAGACTCACTTATGAAGCTGTTTACACCAGCGGAAGCCAAAAAACTGATAAAGGATATTCTCGCCGAAAAAAAGAAAAAGGCAGAATATTTTCAGGCTAACGGCACCTTGAAGGGCTTTGTTTCGGCAAAGTAATTTTTGTGCTTTATCCGGTAACCGAAGAAAACTGCGTATTCTACTTCGAGACGGAAACGGGGAACAAAGTCTCGGTCGAATTTACGGAACTGACCGACGCTTTTGAGGCTGTGTTCCCAATCTTCTGCGTGGACATCTATAATAAGGTCGTTTCTAATAGCCGTGCAAATGACCTGTCTGGATCAGCGACTAGGGATACCATCGTTTCCATCATCAGGCATTTCTTTGACAAGTTCGATTGTGCCTTAGTCGCATTCATCGATACTTCAACAGACCACAAGGGTAGGGCAAGAAATCGACTCTTCAAGTCTTGGTTCACTACATTTGCCAGCGAAGACTTTATCATAGAGCCAAGGGAAGTTTTTGTAAGTGGTTCAGAATCCTATTCGCTGCTAATCATTCGTAAGTCGTATGGCAACACGGCGATGATTATAGATGCGTTTGACAGGTTCATCAGGCTCGCAAATATGCCCGACGGAGAAGGGGAAAATCTCCCATAACGGCATTTCGCGTTAGGGGGCGTCGCACCGCCACGCGGTGGCGAGACGCGTAGCGGCTCGATGAGCCGAGCGTGCTCGGCGAGCAGCACCCGCCACGGCCCCTGGCCGGGGAACGCCCAAGGAAGGGCTAAACTTGCTTTGCGGCTAAAGTCTCGTTCAGGCTGCCACTGCGGAAGCCCTGCAGGTCTAGCGAGATGTAGGTAAATCCGATTTTCTTGAAGGCTGCGAGAATCTGGTCGCGCTTTTCTAGAACCTTGTTGAAATCTTCCGGCAACACCTCGATGCGCGCGAGGTTGCCGTGCAGGCGCACGCGGAACTGCTTGAAGCCCAGTTCAAAAAGCAGTTGCTCCGCATTTGATATCATGGAAAGCTTTTCCCGGGAAATGGGTTCTCCGTAAGGGATGCGGCTTGCGAGGCAGGCGAAGGAGGGCTTGTCCCACGTGGGTAAATCCAGTTGGTGCGATATTTCGCGGATGTCCGCTTTTGTGAGTCCGCATTCCAGGAGGGGGCTCCTGATGCCGAGTTCCTGGAGGGCGCGCATTCCCGGGCGGTAGTCGTGAATGTCGTCGGCATTGCTGCCTTCGCAGACTGTTGAAAATCCTGCGGCATTTGCGCGTTCTGTAATTTTCGAAAACAGGTTGCGCTTGCAGAAGTAGCAACGTTCCCTGGAGTTTTCGGCAAAGCCTTCTACCTGCATTTCGTCAACTTCTATCAGCTGCTGCGGGATTCCGTGCAACTTGCAGAACTCTCGGGAAAATGCGATTTCGCGCTCGGGGACCATTCCCGCCTGGACTGTGTAGGCGACCATGTTGCTGCCCAGTGCGTCGTGGGCGACTTTCGCAAGGAACGTAGAATCTACGCCGGCAGAAAATGCGATGGCAACGCGGCCCATTTCGCGCAAGAGGTTTTTTAGTTTTTCAAACTTTTGTTTTAAATTTTCCATGTAAAGTAAAATACAAAATTGCGGCTTGACAATTCACTTTTAGTGCAGTTTCTTCTCGACCGCTTTCTGGATTTCGCGGATGGGAACGCCCGCCTTGTCGGCGCATTCTTTCAGGTCGTCAAATTCGGGTTTGATTTTTTCGATGTCGCCTAGGACGGATTTCTTGACGCGAACCTTGCCGAATTCCGTTTCGACTTCGAAGGTGCTGCGGGCCATGCAGGTGCGTTCTACGGGGAAACGGCGCACACCGACGGTCGATGTATGTAAGAAAATCGCTTTCTCTACGGCAGCCAGGTGCTCGCTGTCGGCGAGGGCGCACAGGAGAGTGCCCATGCGGTTTTTCTTCATGTAGCAGGGGATAAAATGGACGTCACGGGCTCCCGCCTCGAAGAGTTTGTCCATGGCGTAGCCCAGTTCTTCGGGAGTGGAATCGTCGATGTTCGCTTCAATCTGGAAAACGTTGCAATCAGCGGGGGTGCAGCCTGTGGCACTGGATGTTGCGTCGCCGCATTTGTCGCTTGTGCAGTCCTCGATGATTTGTGCCCGCAAGAAGTTTGCGCGCCCGAAATCGCGCTTGCCGAGACCCACGCCCGATTTTAAAATTTTGTAGCTTGCGGGGAGGCTTTCGCTTGTCCGAAGGGCCGCCACGATGCCGGCTCCCGTTGGGGTGACCATTTCGCCCTTTGTTTCGGTGATGTGAAGCGCGATGCCAGCCGCTTCTGCAATGTGCGCTACCGCCGGAACGGGAATCGGCAACTGGCCATGTTGCGTTTCCACAAAGCCAGAGCCTTCGTTGAGCCCTGTAACGATGCAGTTCTCTATACCAAGGTCATCTGCAAGGACGGCGACCGCCAAGATGTCGACGATGGAATCAACGGCACCCACTTCGTGGAAATGGACTTCTTCTACGGGCACGCCGTGTGCCTTCGCTTCGGCTTCAGCGATGATACGGAAAATCTTCTTTGCGGTTTCAAGGGCGCGGGGGGTGACTGTCCCTGCATTTGCTGCACGATCCAGAATCTCGTAAACTTCGGACAAGTGCCGATGTTCGTGATGATGGTGCCCGTGCTCATGGTGATGATGGTGCTCTACATACCCTTCTTCGTGAGAATGCACGTGGTCGGCATCGTGGCCGTGAACATGCACCGCAAAAGAAAGCCCTGCAATGCTATAGCTCTTTGAATTTTCCACATGGACGTGGACGCCTTCTAGGCCGAGCCCTGCAATCGCTGCATCCATTTTTTCGCGTGATGCGCCAAGTCCAAGAAGTGCGGCAACCGTCATATCGCCGCTGATACCGCAAGATCCGTCGAGAAAGAGATATTTCATAAAAATAGTGATTAGTGGTTGGTGGTTGGTGATTAGGGACGATGGGTAAAAACTCGATTATTTAATTTGTAGCATGCGGAAGGCGGCGATGGCCGCCCCGAAACCGTTATCGATATTTACCACCGTCACGCCCTCGGCGCAGGTGTTGAGCATGGTGAGTAGCGCGCTGATCCCGCCGAAGGATGCCCCGTACCCGACCGATGTGGGCACGGCAATCACGGGCGCTTTCACGAGTCCGGCAATCACGCCGGGGAGCGCGCCTTCCATTCCGGCAACCGCGATAACCACCGAAGCCTTGCGGATGTCCTCCACCTTCGAAAGCAGGCGGTGCAGTCCCGCAATCCCTACGTCGTACTGACGCAAGACTTTTACGCCGTTAAATTCCAGCGTCTTGGCGGCTTCTTCGGCGATAGGCAGGTCCGCCGTTCCTGCGCAACATACGGCCACCGGTCCGAACTTTGCAACCGTTTGCGATTTCTTGCCGTCGGAACTTCCGCGCTTCTGCCTGGCAGGCATTTCATCTGCCAGCGAAATCGTCTGGGAAAGTTCATCGTAGCAGATTTTCTCACCTGCATTTGCGATAAATTCCGCCTGTTCCTTGCTGCAGCGGGTCCCGAGCACGCGGCAGCCTTTGTCCCGGAACTTTCTAAGAATTTTCAGGAGCTGTTCCGACGTCTTGCCTGCGCAATAAACGGCCTCGCTAGTGCCTGTGCGCGATTCGCGGCTCACGTCCAGCTTGGCAAAACCGAGGTCTTCAAAGGAATCTTTTGAGACAAACTTTTTCATACTTCTAATATATCACTTAGAGTCGGCTCTAAGGCAAATAAATTTTTCTAAAAATCAATAAGGTTTCCACTTGTCGGCGTCTTTTTCTGCGCCGACCTGGAACTTGGAAGAAGGTGCCGCAAAATCGATGTCATCGGTCTGCGCAGGTTCTGATTCTGTCGCGGTTGCGGTCGAATCTCGTGGCGCGATGTTCGGGGCGTTTTCAGGGTGGACTTCTTTCAAGGCGCGTCCCTTGTAACGCCTGGCCGCAAGGAGACCCGCTTCGAAGAGCAGGTACGTCGGGACTCCGAGCAACAATTGGCTAACAACATCGGGGGGCGTGAGGAGAGCCGCCAGCACAAGGATTGCCACCACCACGTAGGGGCGCTTGCTGCAGACGGTTTCGTAATTCACGATGCCCGCACGGATAAGCGCGTAGGTCACCAGCGGGAACTGGAACATGCATCCGAACGCAAGCGAAAGCCAAAGCGCGAGTGTTACCAGGTTAGAGACGCCAAATACGGGCTGCAGGGTCGTGCTTGCAAAGCTCATGCCGAACTGCACAATCAGCGGGAAGCAGACGACAAGGCAGAAGGCGACGCCCGCGATAAACAGCCCGCTGGTCATGGCCACGATGGAGCGGATGAATCGTTTCTCGTTATCGTATAGAGCAGGAAGCACGAACTGCCACATGTTCCAGGCGATGTAGGGCGAAAACAGCACGCAGTCCAACAGTGCAGAAATCTTGAGCTGCAGCAGGAACACTTCCATCGGGGAAAAGTAATGGAGCGTGACGCCGCCCTGCAGGGCAATTTGTTCACAGAACCAGTCCAAAACGTAGGGCGAAACAAGGAAAAGTGGCACGATGCCGATGGCAAGGGCGAAAATAGAACGCAAAAGCGCCCGACGGAGCGCTTCCAGATGCGAAATCAGCGTAGCTTCTTGATCCTGTTTGGAGGTCATCAGCCTTTCTTTTCTTCTGCCTCGGCGGCTTTTTCTACCGTCTTCTGCAGGTCTTCGGCTTCTTCCTTCAGGGCGTCTTTCGCCTTCTTGTACTCGTTCTGGGCGCGTCCCAGGGAACGTGCAAGTTCAGGAATGCGCTTTGCCCCGAACAAAAGGAGCACCACGACCACAATCAGGATTATTTCTGGAATTCCAAGGGACATATTTTACCTGCCTTTTCCTAGAAATATAACATAATCCGCGACGGTGACCAGAATTTATCTACGGTGCCGTCGCGAACTAGGCTACAGTTCGATAATCCTGTATTTGCGGTTACCCATCTTCAGTTTTTCCATGGCGGGCAGCTGGTGAAGGCCCTCGCGGGTCTCGATGCGTTCCTTGAGGTCGTGAAGTTCCTTGGGCGGGAGCTTGTAGACCATGTCAACGCTGGCCTGGTCCACCGCCACGATGTCTGTGGAGGCGAGAATGCCGATGTCACGGCACTTGGGTTCCGCTGCAGAAAGGCCCGCGCAGTCGCAGTCTACGGACATGCGGCGCAGCACGTTGATAAAGCAGATGTGCCCCTTGAAAAAGTCGCAGGTGGCTTTTGCGGAATCGGCCATGGTTTCCATGAACAGGGCTCCGCTGGTTTTCCAGCCTGCCGTGCCGCCCGGTTCCATCTTGGTGGGACCGCCCTTCACGTATTCGTGAATCATCTTCTTGCCCAGGCGTCCGCCCGCGCAACCGATGGCGATGTTCTTCATGGAGCCGCCGAACCCGCCCATGGCGTGGCCCTTGAAGTGTGTCAGCACGATCATGGAATCGTAATTCTTGATGTGTGCGCCCATGGACATTTCCTTGAAGATGAGGCCGTCCTTTACGGGGAGCATCACTTCACCGTCTTCGTCCATGATATCCACGTCGCAGAAGGTCCAGCCGTTCACCTTGAGGGTTTCGCGGTGCTGTTCGGTGGTGTACCGGTCGCCTTCGTACCAGGTGTTGGTCTCCACAATCTTGGAGTTGGGAACCTGTGCCTGGAATTCCTTGACCCATTCGCGGGGCAAAATATTGGGGCCGTTCTTTTCGCCGGTGTGGAGCTTGATGGCCACGCGTCCGGTAATGCCCTCGTTGATTTTCTTGTACAACTTGATGAGGCCTGCTGCACTCAGGTCCTTGGTGAAATAGACGTTGGAAACGTCCTTTCCGGGTTCCTTCTGTTCCATGGATTTCCCTTTCGCGAAAGCGGGTGTGAATACGGCGGAAGCCAGAGCTGCTGCGCCTGCGGTTTTTAAAAAGTCTCTTCTGTCCATATTTGTAGTGGCTCGTGGTTAGTGGTTGGTGTGGACCTCGGCCTTGGCGAGGGATTGGGCCTTGTACTTGCGTGCGATAATCATCACCGCCCATACGGACGTGATAAATGCCGACATGGCAACACCCACCGTGGACATTTCCCGCACCATCTCGGAAACACCTTCGGGGCTTGTGGCTGCGGTAAAGAAGGGATAACTCCACATGAGTTCTCCGTTCATGACATGGTCGATAATCAGGACGCCTGTTACGAGCCAGAGCATACGGGCAAGCAGGCGCAGGCTTTTATAGAAGGGCTGCGGAGCGCCAGAAACCGCGGCTTCAAGGTTCCTGGATTCACTTTTGGACTTGTCGGTCTGTTGCAACACGAGGGTTGCGATGGTGGTGACGACCGCTTCGGCCATGGGCACGACAAAACAGCACATAAAATCTCCTTTTGAAAATGTTCTATAAGAAATATAACACCTAGAGTTTACTCTAGGTGTTGAGTTTTTGTGAAAAAAGTTGAAAAATTTTATTTAGAGTTGGCTCTAACTCTATCATTTGGGCGAAAATATTTATATTTTGTAAATATGAGTTACTCCATAGGTGATGTCGTCAAGAAGACAGGACTTTCGGCCTACACCCTGCGCTATTACGAAAAAGAGGGCCTGCTTCCCTTTGTCAAGAAGAACGCCTCGGGCGTGCGGGCCTACAGCGACGAAGACCTTCGCTGGCTTACCATGATCGAATGCCTCAAGGATTCGGGACTGCAAATCAAGGAAATCCGCCAGTACATCGAGTGGTTCAACGAGGGCGATTCTACGCTTGCCCAAAGACTTTCCCTTTTTGAAAACCGCCGCAAGATTCTTGAAAAGGAAATGGCCCGCCTTACAGTGGTCATGAACAAGATTCGCTACAAGGAACTGCTGTACCGGGAAGCCATTCGGGTGGGGAACCTGGACATCGCCACCAATGAAAGGCGGTTCCAACATCTGAAGAAAAAGTTGTTCGAGTCCCCGGACGATTTTGACAAGTAGAATTTTAATAAAGAAACATTTTTCATAACAAAGGAATTAATCATGAAGGTCGTTTTATTCAATGGCAGCCGTCGCGAAAAAGGCTGCACATATACGGCGCTGAACCTCGTGGCCGGCGAACTCAAGGCCGCTGGCATCGAAACAGAAATCTTCTTCGTGGGTGGTCGCGTGCTGAAGGGCGAAACCGATGCCGTGGTTCACGAAGCCAAGGAAATCTTAAAAACTGCCGACGCCGTCGTTTACGGTTCTCCGGTGTATTACGCCTCCCCGAGTGGCGAAATGCTGATGTTCTTGGACAGACTCTACGGCATTGCCGAAGCGGAACTGCTCTTTAAGCCCGCTGCAACAGTTGCTTCTGCCCGCCGCGCAGGGACTAGCGCTACGCTTGATGCACTGAACAAGTATCCGGCGTTTGCGCAGCAGCCCATGGTGGCGTCGCGCTACTGGAACATGGTTCACGGTTCTAGTCCCGAAGATGTGCTGAAGGACGAAGAAGGCGTGCAGATCATGAAGGAACTGGGCCGCAACATGGCGTGGATCCTGAAGAGCATCGAAGCGGGCAAGAAGGCGGGTGTTGAACAGCCTGTAGCTGAAAAGAAAATTTTCACGAACTTTATCCGCTAGAATGGGAACGATGCGCTTGCGTTTTGCAAAGAACAAAAAACTCATGATTACGGCGATTATCTTATCTGTACTTTTTATTTTGGGAGATGTGGGCGTGTTGTTCTTATCGCAGGCGAGCTTCGGCCATATTCCACAAGGCAAGCGCCTTGAACGCATCAAGCAGTCGCCGAATTACGACGGCAAGCAGTTCGTGAACGAGGTCGAAACTGTCACCATGACCGGCGACAGGAGCGTATTTGCCGTGTGGAAGGATTTCCTGTTCGGTGACAAGAGTCAGACCGTTCCCGATACCGCATTGAACGTGCTCAAGACCGACCTGAAGTCACTACCGCAGGACCGCGATTGGATTGTATGGTTCGGACATTCTTCGTATCTGATTAATTTATCTGGAAAGAAGGTACTGGTGGACCCGGTTTTTTACCAGGGCTCGCCGGTGAGTTTCGTGAACAAGATGTTCAAGGGAACGGACATCTACAAGCCTGCCGACATGCCGGATATTGACTACCTAGTGATTACCCACGACCACTGGGACCACTTGGATTACCGGGTGGTGACGGAACTGGAACCTCGCGTAAAGCGCGTGGTGACAGGCCTCGGCGTGGGCGAGCATTTTGAATACTGGAAGTATCCCGTTGAAAAACTTACGGAACTCGACTGGTGGGAATCTGTTGACCTGGGCGAAGGATTTTATGTGACGGCGACTCCGGCAAGGCATTTTTCGGGCCGCGACCTTCACCAGAACAAGACTCTGTGGGCGTCGTTCGCGTTCAAGTCTCCTAAGCGCACTATATGGATTGGCGGTGATTCGGGTTACGGTCCGCACTTCGAAAAAATCGGAAAGAAATTTACCGACATCGATTTGGCGATTCTTGAAAACGGGCAGTACAATAAGGACTGGTCGCTTATCCATACCATGCCGGAATACCTGGGCAAGGAAATGGTGGAACTCGGCGCGAACCGCTACATGACCGTTCACCATTCCAAGTTCTGCCTGAGCAAACATTCGTACACGGAACCGCTGGAAAATGCGAAACGCGCCGCCCAGGAATCGGGCAAGCCCGTGCTTATGCCGCAAATGGGTGAGGTCGTGTACCTGGAGTAATACGGTTGTTTTTACACACTTCCTAAACGGATATTTTAAGCAAGCACCCGCAAAAAGGTGCTTTTTTTGACGTTTTTATCTAATTATGTGGGTGCGGGGTTGGTGTTCCAAGAGGTTTGTGTATGGATTGTTTGGCACGGAGGCTTGCTCCGGTTGTTTTTGCGAGCGTGCTTGTTGCATGCGGTGAGAGTTCCGTCAGTGTTGATGCTGGCGTTGGCGTTGAATCGAGTGACGCGATGTTTTCTGAACCTGTTTATTTCGCTTCGTCTTCAAGCACTGGAGAAGCGCCTGCGGGAATGCCGAAGTATTCTTTTGCGGAACCGCCTGAAGGAGGCGCTTCTTCAATTGCAGACGTGCCCGAGATGAACGTTTCGAGTAGCAGTTATTCTGCGGATCCCATGCCAAATAACGGCGTGCCTTATATTCGCATTGTCGCGGAAGATGCGACAGTACTTACGCGGACGGACAGTCTGGAAAAACCCGAGTACATCGGGTGTACCATTGAGGTCGCGGGAAACGGAAAATATGCCGACGTTCCATTACGCGCCGCGAAAATAAAGCAACGCGGGAACTCTACACGGCTCTGGTATGACAAGAAGCCTTACCGCATCAAGTTTCAGGAAAAGACCGAAATGCTCGGGCTTGCCGCGAACAAGGACTGGGTTCTGCTTGCAAATTTCCGCGACCCGACGAACTTGATGAATGCGCTTGCTTTCGATATCGCGCGGGAGATGGGGAATTTCAATTTTGTGAATGCGAACCGCTTTGTGGAAGTTGAAATCAACGGCGATTACAAGGGGTTGTACCAGCTGACGGAACAGATTGAACAGACGGAAAACCGCGTGAATGTTGCCGCAGACGGGGTCCTCCTGAGTTTGGACCAGGATGACGGTCCGGAACTTTCCCCCGATGCGGCGGACAACTTCTGGAGCGCTACATACAAATTGCCTGTTGCCGTAAAATACCCGAAGACGCTTGCAGAAGGTGATTTGGAACGAATCCGGACGGATTTCAAACGACTGGAAGATGCGATTGCTACTGCCGATTACGATGCGGTGCAGGCGTTACTTGACGTGCGCACGTTTATGGATTTCTTGATTCTGCAAGAAATCACGCGCAACGTGGAACTCGAGGCCCCGCGTAGCATGTACCTGCACAAGGCATCTGCTGAAGGCAAGTACGTATTTGGGCCCGTGTGGGATTTTGATGGCGGTTTTGGTTACAGCTGGAACGAAGAGACGAAGGAATACTTTGGCAGTCAATCGTGGATTCTCGGGAGTACGAACCCGAGCGGAAGCCCGTTCAACTGCACGGCCGACAAGAAGAATGACTGGGGAATGTGCACTGCGGGAACATCCGGAGGCCGAGGCGGGTTTGGCGGCTTTGGTACTAATGCCTGGGACGGTTCGGGAGCATTTGGATTTTTCACGAACCTTTTCTCTAATGCGCAATTCCTTGCAGATTACAAGGCGCGCTGGGCGGAACTTGCACCGAAACTCTCTGCGCTTGTTTCGGAGCGCCTGAACGTGTACCTTACAGAAAATGCGGTGGCGATGGCGAATGATGCCGCCCGCTGGCCCTGGCCCGAAAGCAAGAACAATACGGGGAAAAATTCTGCTGCTGCGGCCCAAGATTTGGAAATGTGGATGCAGAAGCGAATTTCGGACTACGGTGCCGTGGTGGATGGATATTATTAGTTATATTGACTTTTTGGAATGAAAAAGTCTATTGTATTTTTGCTTGTCCTTTTGCTTGCGGTGGCTGCATTGGCGGCTGTCAAGAAGAAACGTTTCGATGTCGGCGGGGGCGATGCGCCTGCCGCGACGGAAGTGGTGACGCCTGCTGAAGATTCTGCTTCTGCTGTGCCGGAGACTGCTGCGGAACCTGCTGTTGAAAAAACTGCGGCTGTTGTGCCTGCGGCGGGGCCTGAAAAACCAGCGGAAAAAACGCGGTCTCTCTATACGGTAATTGCGGAGGAACAAAAGGTCCTTCGCGAAAAGTTGACGGCGGCAATTTCGGCCATGAAAAGCGGCGAGTGGGATGCCATCTGGAAGTTCCTTTTCATCTGCCTTGTGTACGGCATGCTGCACGCGCTTGGCCCCGGACATGGCAAGTCGATTGTTGTGGGTTACTTTATTGCGCGTCGGGGTCGCTGGCGGCAGGGTGTTGCGCTTGGCGCAGGCATTACCGTAACGCATACGATGAGTGCTGTTCTGCTGTTGCTTATTTTGTATGCAATTTTCAAGGCGACCGTGTTTAATGCGTTTGAGACTGGTCGCATCGGAATTGAACGGGCGAGTTACGCGCTGATTATGCTCACGGGTGTATTGCTGGTGGTGCTTGGAATTCGCGATGTGATTAAGTCGCGCAGGGGCTGTGAATGTGCCGCTCGGATTGAAACCGCGGAAGGTGCTGCGCAAGATGGTGCGTGCGCGGAATCTGGCTTGGGAAGTGCGCTCCCGCCGATTGCCCGCTGGCGTGAAATCATCGGTGTCGCTGCGATTACGGGAATTGTGCCTTGCCCGGCCGTGGCGCTGATTGTGCTTTTCTGCCTGCTGAATTCTATGGTAGCGTTGTCGCTATTGGGAGCGCTTGTCATTTGCATCGGCATGACGATTACGAATGTGGCCTTCGGTATAGCCGCAGTCGCTTTCCGCAAGGGAATCGACAAGGGGAGTGCCCACACGCGTATCGCTACAAAAATATACACCGTCGCGACTCTCGCTGGCGGTATCATTATCTTTATTTCGGGACTGTTGCTGTTTACGAACCAGTTTGCGGGAAGAGTGTAGGTAACATCTATAACCGTTAAAAATTACCCTTTCTGCGGTTCGCGATTTTCGTAGTCTTCCAGGAACGAATGCAGTTCGCCGCCGGCCTTGTAGCCGGGAAATGTTTCGATGCAAACGGAGTGCAGGCTGTTGAAAATGCTCTTTTCGATGTTCGGGTTTTCGCGCTTGAGACGCTTGATGAGCGTCTTGATTTCTTGGCGCTTGCTTATGTGTTCGTCTTCGTTTTCGGCGCACTTTTCGGTAAAGCGGCAGGCGCACTGGATAAACTGTAACCCGTTGTATTTTACCCTGTTGATGATGTCCTGTTCGTTGATGCAATACAT
>JAGAHT010000048.1:0-97964 GCA_017626945.1 Fibrobacter sp. | reverse complement strand
ATTTTTGTGCAACGACTTGGCGAGTACCTGCTCGGCCAATTTCTTAAGGATGCCCAATTCGTCCCTATCTAAAAACTCAGTCCTATGAGCCTTTAGATTTTCCTCTATATGTTCCAGCCAGAACTGCTTGGTATATTTATCAGGATACATGGTATAATCCTTATTGAAAGAAGTTTCTACCATAAATTAGTATATGGTTTTGACAATCTATGACAAAAATGGCTTATATAGAGTAAAATTTTATTAGCTTTTATGTTTCACGTGAAAACTTATGAGCCGAGTGTCGGAGAACAAACAAGTTTGTTCTCCGACACCCGGCTCTGGCTACTTGACATAGTCAAAGGGATCAATGTAACCCGATACATTTGATTGTGAATAGGTATTGAAAACTCCATCCGGAGCCCTCTATTATTATATATTATAATGGGTATTTTATGAAAATAGAACACATTGCCATCTGGGTGCAGGACATCGACAAGGTCTGTGAATTCTACCGGAAGTATTTCGGTGGGGTAGTTGGGCAACTGTACCACAACCCTGCAAAACAATTCACCAGCCGATTTGTCACCTTCGAAACTGGCGCCCGCCTAGAAATCATGAGTCGCCCCGATATATGTTCGGCACCTGGCATCATGGGCAAGGAACACATCGGAATAGCTCACCTTTCTTTCTCCGTTGGTTCAAAAGAAAAAGTGGACCAGCTGACCCAGCAAATGTCCGATGACAGGATTACCGTTGTAGGGGAACCCCGAACCACCGGCGACGGGTATTACGAAAGCGTTGTCCTTGACCCCGAAGGCAACCGCATCGAGATAACCGTCTAACGCCACATCGAAAATAATGCGACCAGGAAAATGGCGGCAATAAGTGATAAGCATCCGCTGCACATAGACAATCTCCCTGAAAAGTTTCTATAGGTAAATATAACCCCATTCCCTTGACACTTATTGTCAAAGGGGATTTTTTTTTGATTGTTGAGACTATGGCATAGCCATAGTCCGACACCCATCGGTCAGCAAATGGAAAAAAACTAGCATTTTTCCGCTTGCTGACCTCGGTTGTGTTTCACGTGGAACATAATAATATATATTAAGGGCATGAGGAGAACAATTATCATTCTGACATTGGCTGCCCTGAGTGCACATGCCATTGACTGCATCCGGGCCACCTTCAATTACATATTGATTGACCGTTCCTACTGGGAGTTCACCCCAGACAATCTCTATATAGATAGCAGCTACTCCCAAAACAAGTCCATGGTCAATACCTCCAAATTCTATTGGTCGGATACCAAGCTGGACAGCATCCAGATGCACATGTCGTGCCGAGACAATCGAAAGGATTGGACCGTTCCCAAGGACTGGAAAGTTGAAACCATCAAGCAGGGTAGCACCACCAGATACACCTGGACCGAGCCTATGCCCATGTTCCTTACCATGGGGAAAGCCTCCCTCGATTTCCAGATAGGCGATCAACATTACATGCTCTACATTCAAAACGATACCCTCTTCGAAAGCGGCGGCAACAGTCAAACCAAAAGAATAATCACCAGGGATCCCAACAACGAAAGCAGGTGTTACCGGAAAAACGAAAGCGGTCTCCTTATCACCACCTTCGAATATGAAATGCAGGGGAGCACCCTCATCCAGAAAATGGTCGAACCCGACCACAATAAATACTTCCGAAACCCCGACCCATGCTACGGCGGCGAAAAACGCACCACTATATACTATAAGACGCGATAGTGAATTGTTCCACGTGAAACACAACCAAGGTTTCCAAGCAAAAATGGGCTTGCACATTTTTATTTGGAAACCGCAGGGTGTAGGGATTTGGCGAAGCCAAAGACCCAACATAACCTTAAAACCTTTACTATATTTCCACCCATGAAAAAAATTATCCTAATTCTCTCCATCCTGGCATTGAATGCTTTCGCCATCAACTGTCGCAACATGCTCCAGGCATTTTTTGCATCCAATGCTACAAATACATATCTGGCAGACAGTGCCTACATCGAAAACTACGGTTCCGATTTTACTTACTACGCCTCTATGAAATACCACTATACAGGGAACAACTTGGACAGCATCGTCCGGTGCGTAGAGGAGAATTGTTCAACAATTCTTCAAAAGACGGTTCAGGAAAAATCCGAAGAAAATATCAAGACAACTACCTATTACAACGACCAAATCATCCAGGAAGAAACCTATCTCATAGGAAAGGATTCCTCCCTGGCCTATGTCTATAGTCCCGCGATCTCCGATGAACCGGAGATCGACTACATGAGAATTTCATACTTGCGACATGACACTCTTTATAGGGAAGTGTGGGATCTATCCAAAAGTACCCTCCAAAAGGAACAAAGTTCCTTCATAACCCCAGACGCCAATGACGAAAACACCTGCATCATAACCTCCTACGATTCCCCATCCAGCACAACTCATCAAATCATAACCAATACCGAAAACGGATTCGTCGTGTCAAACAGAATTAGCGAGGAAAAGATGTTCTACATTTTGGTCAACCCCAACTCCACAACCTCTGTCAAACGTAAAATTCGACCAACAATCATCCCCGAAAAAGCCAAGCATTTTGATCTGCTGGGGCGCCCTATCAAGAATAAGTCCGAATACATTCACACACCGCAAGTGACCAAATGACAATACCATAGGGCTGACAAAAAATTATTATTCACAAAAAATTCACATTTATCAAAAACTTATCCACGGATATTTTTAAAAAGTGAAAGGGCACCCGCCCTTTTTTCTTGTATTCACAAATCATAATACTAAATTATGTTCGGAATGTTCTATCAAAAATGTTCCACGTGAAACACAACCAAGGTTTCCAAGCAAAAATGTGCTTGCACATTTTTATTTGGGAACCGCAGGGTGTAGGACTTTGACCTAGTCAAAGTCCCAACATCTAAAAGATGTTGTTTTCACCGAATTCAAATTTTTAGGTTTTCATTGAATTACAGAGAAAACAAAAATCAGCAGAATCTCTTGAACCAGTTCCTAACGGAACATGATGTGCAGCTGTCCGAAGATGTTCTGGGCAAGCTTTATGATTTTGCGGACTTGGTGGTAAACACCAAGCAGTTCGGCAACTTGATTTCGGCAAAGGACTCCGAAAAGTTTTTAAGCAGGCACATTGCCGATTCGCTCGTTCCCTATATATATATTAGACGAGAGATGAGAGACGAGAGACGAGAGAATAATTCGGATTCTCTTTCGTCTTTCGTCTGTAGCGAGCCTGCGAGCGTTCTCTCGTCTAAACGCTGGGCCGATATGGGAGCCGGTGCAGGTTGTCCGATTTTTCCGCTCGCCATCGTGATGCCCGAAGTAGAATTCTTTGCCGTCGAACCCCGCCACATGCGCGTGGAGTTCATGAACTTCGCCAAGGAAAAACTCGGTCTCAAGAACCTGACCGTCGTGGGCAAGCGCTTCGAAACTTCGGGACTTGCCTATCTGGATTTTGTGAGTTGCCGCGCACTCTCGACTTTCGAAAACGACTGGGAACGTGCCCAGCCGGGACTCAAGCGTGGCGGTAAATTCATCACGCTGAAAAGTTTCAACAATATTGTTCACCTGGAATCGAATCCGGAAGTACACATATATAAATATGCACTCCCGCAGGAAGAACAAGTTTACGCCTTAGTCACTCGAGGTAATGAATGAGTAAAGTGATAGCAGTCTGCAACCAGAAAGGTGGCGTGGGCAAGACCACGACAGCCGTGAACCTGGCTGCCAGTTTTGCCGCATTGGAAAAGAAGACTCTCCTTATCGACATGGACCCGCAGGGTAACGCGTCGCAGGGTCTTGGCTACAACGAGATGCAGGATGTGGATATCCACGAAGTCCTGAACATGGCCGACAATCCGGACAATATTACCTACGACAATATCAAGGAAGCTATCCTCGACACGAGCCTCGACTACCTCAAGGTCATCACTTCCGGACCGGATCTTGCCGTCATGGAAATCGAACTGGTGAACGCCATGAGCCGCGAACATCGTCTCGAACGCGTGATGAATGTTCTCAAGCAGGCTTTCGAATTCATCATCATCGACGCACCCCCGAGTCTGAACCTTTTGACGCTGAACGTGCTGACCGCCGCCACCAGCGTTCTGATTCCGGTGCAGTGCGAATACTACGCCCTGCAGGGAATGACCGAACTTTTCAAGACGATCCGCGAGGTCCAGAAGAACCTGAACGCCAACTTGAAAATCGAAGGTGCATTGCTCACCATGTACGATTCCCGCCTGAGCCTCTGCAAGCAGGTCGCCGAAGAAGTCCGTGACAACCTGAGCGACACCGTGTTCCAGGCAATGATCCCGAGAAACGTGAAACTCTCCGAAGCGCCGAGCCACGGCAAGCCCGCCATCCTTTACGATGTGCAGAGCAGCGGTGCGCAGGCCTACATGAAACTCGCCGAGGAAATACTAAATAAGGGAAAATAAGTTACTAGTCATTCTCGAGCGAAGGGAGGCCAGACAGCACATAGGTACTTGTATCTTAGTGCGCATGACCTTCAGGGGAAATCCAATATTGGTTCCCGTCGCTACGCTCCAGGATGACACATTCGTGTCACTCTCTACTTCTAACTGACAACTAAATTATTATGGGTAAAAAGTCTTTAGCACTGGGTCGCAGCCTTTCCGATATCCTTAAGGATCATTTCGCTCCGGGAGCATCTGAAATTCAGCAGTCCACACAGCCCGGTGAAAACAATTCACAATCCGTCGAAAATAGTGCGCAAAACAATGCCGCTAATTCTGCCGCTGTTGACAACTCCGAAAAGATTGTTGAACTGAACGTTGAACTTATCGATCCGAACCCGTTCCAGCCGCGCAAGGTTTTCAGCGACGACGAACTGGTGGAACTCGCCGAATCCATCGAGCAGCACGGGCTTATCCAGGCAATCGTCGTCCGCAAGGTTGGCGACCGTTACCAGCTGATTAGCGGTGAACGCCGTACCCGCGCCACCAGGCTCGCCGGACTCCCGACCATCAAGGCCCAGGTTTACGAAAATGTGGGCGACAAGGCGATGGCCGAATGGGCCCTTATCGAAAATATTCAACGTGTCGACCTGAACCCGGTCGAAGTGGCCCGTTCCTATCAACAATTAATTGACAATCACGGTTACACGCACGAAGACCTGTCTAAAATTGTGAGCAAGTCCCGCTCTGCAATTACCAACAGTCTCCGTCTCCTCAAGCTCCCGGAAGTAGTCCTTTTGTGGATAGAGGAAGGAAAAATTTCCGGCGGTGCCGCACGCGCCCTTTGCAGCGACAAGATCGAAAATCCCGAAGAAGTCGCGAAGCGCGTCATCGAAGAAGGCCTGAACGTCCGCCAGATCGAGGCGATCGCCCGTGGCGAAGATATTAGCCAGACGAAAGACGAGAGACGAGAGACGAGAGAGGGTGAACCGGAGCAGTCTTCAGAGGACCAGCCGGAGGTCCATGCCGACAAGCCTGAAACCCCGGCCAAGCCGAAGCCGGAACTCAGCGCCGACATGAAGCAGTTCGAGTCCCGTCTCGAAACCTTCTTCGGTACCAAGGTGCAGCTCAACCCGAGCGCCTCGACCGAGACCAAGGGTACCATCGTCATCAACTACTATTCCATGGACGACCTCACCCGAATCCAGGAACTCATGGAAAACCGATAGGCGAAAATGAAAGGCAAGTACTACATCGTCCAGATTATCCCGGAAGATTCCAAGGAAATCAAGAAGTACCGTGTCAACACCAAGTGGTTCACGCTGCTCAAGATTCTCCTGGTCGTGATTGTAGTCGCGGCAGGTTTCACTATATATAATGCTGGCCGTATCGGGCACACGCTCGTGAACTACGAAAAGATCCGCAGGGCGAATGCCCAGCTCGTAAAGCAGAACGCGAACTACGAGGAACTTTTCACGCGAATTGACTCGCTCTGGGTCCTGGAAGAACGCATCCAGAATATCCTCGGTACCTTCATCGAGAACGATTCCAACAAGATCAACAGCCTGATCGACAAGAACCGTTTCGCCCATACGCCCTCCGAAAAGATCAACGTTGACTACGAAGGGATCAACGGCTGGAAACCGATGGAAGAAAAGATCCGTCTGGAACATATCCCGAACGTGATACCTGTCGTCGGAATCGTGAGCAAGAAGTTCAGCGAGGAAAACGAGCACCTGGGCACCGACTTCTCGGCGCAACCGGGCGACCCCGTCTTCGCGTCGGGTAGCGGCATCGTGGAATTCGCCGGATCCAAGGATGAACTCGGGAACACGATTGTTATCAACCACCAGAACGGGTATGTGACAAGTTATTCACACCTGAAGGATATCCGTACCCGTAAGGGCCGCACCGTCGGCAAGGGTGAAATTATCGGGACCGTCGGCAACACCGGAAATTCCAGTGCACCGCATCTGCATTATACAATCACGCAGAATGGCAAGGAAATGGACCCGGAACAGTTTATTAATTACTAAGCATTTTTAAACCAAGAGGAAAAAATGGCTACAAAAGAACAGGAAATTACTCAGATCGGTCATAGCGTGACCATCAAGGGCGACATCAGCGGCAAGAGCGACGTCCGTGTCGCCGGCACCATCAACGGAAGCATCTCCATCGAAGGCGAGCTCATCGTGGAACGCCAGGGCCTGGTTGAAGCCGAAATCAAGACGACTACCGCCGTTATCGCGGGTACGGTCAAGGGCAACATCGACGTGAGCGAGAAGCTCATCCTCGAGAGCTCCTCACAGTTCGTAGGCAACATCAAGACCAAGCAGCTCATTATCCAGGAAGGTGCCATTTTCCAGGGTAACTGCCAGATGGGTCTCAGAAATGCAGGTGAAAAGCCCGCCCCTGCTCCCAAGAAGGAGATTAATCTCTAATCCACACCTATACTATTATTTTCCATATATTTATATAAATAGTAATAGTAATTGGTTGAGTAAATAGTGGATAGATTTGTGGAAACGGATTTATAACTTTATGATGGTCAAAAAGTTACAGATTTAAAATTGTTGACGATAAATGTTGAAAACTTTAAATCTGTTCACTTTTTTCAATGTTGATAAGTGTTGAAGTCCAGTTTTCAATATCAATTCACAGGGAATAGACAATCGGATGTTAAAAATTGTGACGAAAATCGCGTTTTGGACATGATTTAGGTCACATTTTACAATAAAGTTGTAAATTCACACGTCCAGCTGGTGTTTAATAGTTATATTATACAGACAAAATGTCGTCCAAGGTATTAAAAATAGGCCAGATCTCCGATATGCACATTGGAGAAGACGAAAGTCTGGTGCAGGGCATCGATGTCCGTGCCAACTTCCGCAAGGCAATAGAGTCTAAGTCCATGAAGGACCTGGATCTACTGGTGCTGTCTGGCGACTTGGCGAACGAGGATGCCGAACCTGGCGCCTACCGTTATTTTGTCGATTTCATCAAGAGCTATCCTGTTCCCGTGTGCATAATTCCGGGAAACCACGACCGTATTGAGGTCATGGAGAAGTTCTTCGACCTGAAAGGCAAGGTTCACAACGGTAAGTGCTACTATCGTTACGACTTGGCGGGCAAGAGCATCTTTTTCCTGGATAGCGCCTGTGGCGATGTCTCGAGCGAGCAGCTTGAATGGCTGAAGGCCGAAACGGCCAAGGTCCAGGGCGAAGTCATCCTGTTCATGCACCATCCGCCTTGTTTCTGCGGTCATCGTTTCATGGATTTGCGCTACCACCTGAGGAACATGGTGGAAGTCCAGGAGACGCTTTCCGCAATTCCGAACCTGACACACATCTATACGGGACACTACCATGCCCAGTTCGAGGTGAATATGGGCAGGCAGGTGGTTCACGTGGCACCCTCGACACAGATGCAGATCGACCCTAATATGCCCTATTTTAACTTGCAGAGTTCCGCTCCGGGCTGGCAATTGATAAAATGGGGTGAAAATTTTGTAGAAACTGAAGTTTATTTTGAATAACCCCTTGAAATTTTAAAACTATTTGACTAAATTTGGGAAAAATTTGGCGGCTTAGCTCAGTTGGTAGAGCGTCGGAATCATAATCCGCAGGTCTGTGGTTCGAGCCCACAAGCCGCTAGTATTTTGAAAAAGAGGCTGATATGTCAAGACGAATCCTAAAAGTGGCGTTATTGATGATCGCCTCTTTTTTCGTAGCGGCAGTGTTCACTGCTTGCGATAGCGCAAACCAAGATGTTCCTGAAATGACCCAGGTGCAGTCGTCCGCTCCGAAGACCGCTCCTATCGTGAAGGTCGATTCCTTTACCGCTCCCGCCACCTCCGTGATTACCGCCGAAAAGGCGAAGTACTACGTGAAGGCGAGTGCCGCCCTCGTGGAACTGGGAGTGCGTTGGTCCGAACGTATAGACAAGGCTACCAACGATACCGAAAAAATCCAGATTCTGAATGCCTACAACGTGGCCCGCGACCAGCTTTGCGCCCGCGTCGGTCTCGCCGGCATTGCTGAATACAATTGGATTACCAAGGTCGCGCTCCCTGACCCGAAGAACAAGGCCACTTTTGAAGCGGCTGGTCTCAAGACGAATAACTAATAGGTCTCAAATAACTGTTTGGAGGATTGCTGCGAGGCAATCCTTTTTTTTATTTTATGTGTATGCAGACGGCGAAACATTTTTTTAGTCTCGAGGGAATCGATGGTTCCGGAAAGTCGACGCAGATCGACAAGTTGATTGAAGTGCTCACTAGCGAAGGTTATTCTGTGGTGAAGCTGCGTGAACCGGGCGGCGCGAAAATTTCCGAAGGTATTCGCGAACTTCTTCTGGATTCCGCGTTCAAGGGAATCATGGGCGACAAGACGGAACTGCTGCTGTACAACGCGGCGCGTGCCCAGGTGATTCACGAGGTGATTCAGCCGGCGCTTGACGCGGGGAAAATTGTAATCGCCGACCGTTTCGCATGGAGCACCTTTGCGTATCAGGGGTATGCTCGCGGACTGGGCACCGAGCTGGTGCAGCGCCTTACGGAAATCACTTGCGGAGGGTGCTTCCCCGAACTGACGGTGGTGCTGGACCTGACGGTGGAGGCGAGCCGCGCTCGCACCGCAAGGCGGGGCGAGGCACCCGATCGACTGGAGAGCGAGAAGGCCGACTTTTTCGAGCGGGTGCGCCAAGGCTACTTGGCCGCGGCCCGTGACTACAGCGACTGCGTTGCGGTTGTCAATTCCGATCGCGAACCGGACAAGGTATTCGCCGATTTGTACAAGTTAATCAAGTCGCGACTGTAAATCGTAGCAGGCTGCATGAATTAACACGGTACTAAGGGGGGCAATATTGTTGTATTTTGTCTTGAAAAAAACTTGGCCTATTTTGGCGATGCTGCTATTAATTTCAGTGGTGTCGTGCAGCAATGATAGCGGTTCAACGCATGAGTCATCTAGCGTAGATTCCCTAGAATTGGACATTGATTCCCTAAAAAATTACGATGGTTTTGTTCATGTCAAATCGAAAGGCGAATCTATCGTTCTTGGAACAGAGGCGAAGGATGCGAACGTCGATGAACGGCCTGCCATGAAGGTTTCTTTTGACTATGATTTCTATGTCGGGCGTCACGAGGTGACACAAGGTGAATTTGGAAAGTTGATGAAGCGTTCCTTCAGTGAGGATTCTTCTGAATATCCGCAGGCTAATGTGACATTTTATGATGCGGTGCTATATGCGAATGCTTTGAGCATACAACATAAAATGGATACGGTCTATACTTATAGCAATGCGCAATTTGCCGAGGACGGATCATGCGAAAATCTTGTCGGGCTTAAGACAAATTATAATGTTTTTGGTTTTCGCCTGCCGACCGAAGCTGAATGGATATTTATCGCTAGTTCTTATCCTGACAGCTCTTCAAGGGGATACTCTCATTCTGTAGAGGTATGTTCTTCCGGCAATAAGGAATTGGAGGTTTGCGATATCAACGGAAATCTTAAGGAATGGGTAAACGACTGGAAAGGCCCTCTTGCCGATACGACTATTGAAAATTTTGTTGGAGCGTCGAATGCTAACGGAATGTACGAAAAAGTCCTAAAGGGAAGTTCGTTTGTTGATGAGAATGTTCCGCATTATGCTCGTGGAGATTTCTATACAGTAACACCACTTTCGAAGGCGGAATATGTAGGCTTTCGTTTGATTTTAGGAAAAATTGAAAATCCGGTTTGGCTAAATTCTTCTAGCGGTGCAGCATCGTCAATCATTACTCCATTAATATTGGCGGAAGATGCTCGCAATTTGTTTGGAACCTATCAGGCTAAACTCGTTTTCCGGAATGACGAAACTGGTAATCTTGCCTACATAAATTATGCAAATGCGGCTAATTCTGTCATTGAAATACAGGATGATATTGATTCCTACCATCCTGATGTTTCTCCCGATGGCAGATATGTTGTGTTCTGTACGGGGCTTGAAGGTGTTCCGGGCGAGTCATCGGTGTATGTCCGCGAATTGAACGAGTCTGGTTCGGGACTTGTCAAGTTAAATGTGGAGGGGGCTGCGATTCCGCGTTGGCGTGTCTTGGATAATGGCGATACTGTGGTTGTGTTTGTAACAAACCCAGGGACGAATAAGTCCGAATCGACATGGGAAAAATATAGTACATGGTATGTTCCATTTGATAAGGGAAAGTTTGGAACGCCGAAAAAATTGCTCGAGGGGAGCTTTCATGGAGGTCTATCTTTTGAAAGTGGTTTTGCTGTGACGGGGTCGACTTTGCTGCGCGTAACACGGTTTACGGACAAATCACAAAATAATGAGTTGTGGTATAATGGAGAGCAGGCCTGTAATGTGTCACTTTCAATGGATGGTAGTAATAGAACGTTGTTCCTTGACTTTGCGGGAAAGGGCGGCGCTGCGTTTGTGGGCAGGAAGTATTCCGTACACGAAATGTTGCTTATTGCAGATAGTACAGGGAAATTGGTGCAATCGATAAATTCTCCAAAGGGTTATTTGTTTGATCATACGGAATGGGTGGCCGATAAAAATTTTGCGGTTGCTACGCTTTCCAATGTAAACGGTGCGCACCAGAAAATAGCACTGGTGGATGTAGCCTCTAATAAGGTTATGGAACTTGCAGAAGGCGAAGAACTCTGGCATCCTTGCCTGTGGGTAAAACAGAAGAAAACGGTAAAGCTAGAAAGTTCTTCTTCCAATGAAAAAAGCTCTTCGAGTCAACCGACCAGTGTTTCGTCGGAGATTTCATCGTCAAGAGAAGAAAGCTCTTCGAGCGAGACGCCAAAGAGTTCTTCTTCAAGTATAAGTGTTACGACTTCATCGTCGGTTGCCGTTCCGATTATTCTTGATTTAGATAGCGCTGGAATGTATCTGAATTCCAGTTATGGAGCTGTGGGCAACGGCCTGATGCGTAACAATATGGAACTTCTGTGGAATTTCCATGATCAGGCGAATGTTGTTGTGCTTGGGTCTTCTCGGCCTCTGGATGGCATTATTCCTAAGCAGTTTAATGAAAAATTCCTTGTCCTGAATTTGGCTCAGACGCCAAACGGTATTTATATGTCCAAGTTCTACCTCGACCATTATGTTTATCCGCATGTCAAGAATTTGCGCTATATTATTTTGTCGCTGGACTATGATTTATGGCGCTGGGGACCGAAAACGGATCATAATTTCTTTTATTCGGACTATAAGAAGTTTCCGGGTTATATTTATGACAAAAATCATGGATATTGGGCGGCAGGAGTTCCGGAAGGACTTGCGGAATTGACTGAAGATGGATATAGCGACCAAAATGGGGACGCCTTGAGGGAAAGCATGGGCTATTGGTCAGTAGGACGTTGCAATGGATGGGGAACCGGTACCTGTGGCTATGATTCGACTTTGCTTACTTCGGAACATATTGAAATGGCGATGGATACTCTTGTTGATCTTGTTGAAACGGCGGAAAAGCGGAATATATATGTCATCGGGATTGTTTTCCCCGTGAGTCCGAGTTATAAGAATACAGGTCGTTTTGCCTGTTATGGTACCCGCCGGAGTGTAGCAGATTCTTTGACGAATGTCTTGACTGCAATGCAAAAACAATATCCTCATTTCATTGTGATGGATGAAAACAAGATGGGTAATCACGATTATTCGGATGCTATGGCTGAAGATCAGCAGCACCTTTGCCCAGCCGGTGCAAAGCAGATGACGCACCGTGTGGATTTGTTGCTGATGTCAATCGAGGAAGGTCAGTGAGGAAATTAAACACTTGATACAGCGGTATACAAAATTGACGCTTTTTCTATACCACCCCTTGAAAAAACAATTTATTTTCTACCTTGAAGGTTAAACTGGTTGCGTCCTTCCGCTGCCGAAGTACGACTCGGAATGACGATGAAAGGGATGATTATGCTCAAAAAAATTTTGTCTATGTGCGCCCTGGGCACCTCTGCCCTTATGGCGGGTATCCTCACCAACGGCGACCTGTCTTATGGTGACGGCGGCTGGTATGTCTGGAACAACCCCGATGGCCCCGCCAAGTACGAAGCCAAGATTGGTGAAATGGGACTCGGTGTCGACGGCAGCGAAGGTGTCAAGCTTACGGTGACTGAACTCCCGAACCCGACTTGGGGACTCCAGCTGCAACCGCCCAAGTGGCTTGCAGACTCCGCCTACTATACGCTCTCTTTCAAGGCGAAGGGCAATATGCCTATCAACGCCATCATCCAGGGCGGCCCTCCCGACTGGCGCCAGAAGGAAAGCGCCTCGTTCATGCTCACGAACGAATGGAAGACTTATACGATGACCTTCCTTGCAGACCAGAAGGGTTACGGCGTCAACAACGTTACCTTCCATGTGGGCCTAGCCAAGGGTTGGCTGCAGATGGACGATGTGGAAATTGAAAAAGTTGAAGGCATGAATGACATGACCTGGTACAACAATTCCGCTGCACGCATCGATAGCCTCCGCAAGAAGGACTTGACCGTGAAGGCGGCTCCCGGTGCCCAGGTGAAGGTGGAGCTCATGCGCCATGCGTTCCCGTTCGGTACTGCCCTCGCGCTTTACCCCTCCAAGGACAGCGTAGAACAGTGGTACCGCAAGACTGCCAATAAGTATTTCTGGTACGGCGTTCCCGAAAACCAGTTCAAGTGGCCGGAATACGAACCCAAGAAGGGCAAGATTCGCCGCGATGAATTCAAGCAGTATCTGGACTACGTGAACGATTACAAGTGGGGCTTCCGCGCCCATGCGCTCATGTGGGGCATCCAGGGCTACGGCTATGACAAGCATTTCAGCTTCAAGGGTAGCTGTAAGGAAATTGGCCAGAAGCTCAAGGCACGCATTGACCGCGACATGAAGGAATACAAGGGCCGCATCAAGGAATACGATGTATGGAACGAAGTCTTCCACGAACCGTTTGTGTTCAACAAGTGCGGCTGGGATCTGCTGGATTCCGCTCATGTATGGGCGCACCGTGCCGACCCCGATGCGCGACTCTTCATCAATGAGTACAACATAATTGTCGCTGGCGAGACCGACCGCTTCTATGATATCGTGAAGGGAATGCTTGACCGCAAGGTTCCCGTACACGGCATCGGCGTGCAGTGCCACTTTGGCGACCGTCAGCTGAATCCGGCCTTCATCAAGGCCCGCTTCGACAAGCTCGGCTCCCTCGGCCTCCCCATCAAGGTGACCGAACTTGACTTTGGCGACTGGCAGAAGGGCATGTACTTCGGCGAAGACGAACAGGCCAAGCGCTACGAGATGTTCCTGCGCATCGCATTCAGCCACCCGGCTGTCGAAGGCATTATCCTGTGGGGCTTCTGGGATAACCGTCACTGGGTCAAGAACGGCGGCATCATCGCTGCCGATGGCCGCGAAAAGCCTGCCGCCAAGCTCATTTATGACTTGTGGCACAAGGTGTGGACCACCAACGGCACGTTTACTGCGGACGCCGATGGCAACGTGAAGTTCCGTGGCTACCCCGGCAAGTACAAAGTAACCGTCGACGGCAAGAGCGAAATGGTCGAGTTGAAGTAGAGCTTAGTCGGTAGAACTTAGAGCTTAGAATTATTTGAAGATGCTTCCACACGGGGGCATTTTTTTTCTATTATGAGCAAATAAACCTAAGTGAGGAAGCAATGAAGATTTCTTATAAAATGGCAGCTACATGCGCCCTGACTTTCGCATTGGCATTCACCGCCTGCGACGATTCCACCTCGGCAAGCGACAACGGCGGCAATGGCGGCAACGGCGGTACAAACGTGCCTTGCACCGATGCCATCCAGGCGGAGTGTCCCGCAACACTTGAAGCGGGCACTATTTGTGACAATCGCGATGGAAAAATCTACAAGATAACGACTGTCGGGTCGCAGGTCTGGATGGCAGAGAACTTGAACTACTATTCCTGCAACATCAAGGATGCCAGCTGGTGCTACGAAGACAAGCCCGAAAACTGCGACAAGTACGGCCGCCTGTACAGCTGGACCGCGGCGATGGGAATTGATAAATCCTACCAGACTGAGTATGCAAACCTGACCGGGGTGCAGCGTGGCAACTGCCCCGAGGGATTCCACATGCCGTCCGAAGCCGAATGGAGCGATTTCTACGACTTCGTAGCGAATTACGCTATAGAACAAAGCAACGACGAAGGTGCGGTTGTCCGCGCCAAGAACGCGTGGCCGAACGAATCGTATTACCCGGCAACGGACGATTTCGGATTTGCGATGCTGCCCGCTGGAAGAAAAAACTTTACCGGTTATGAAGAACTTGGCGAAAAGGCATTTTTCTGGACAGCGGACGAAGACCATCGCGATGTTGTCGGTGGTCCCCGCAATGTCGGCATCTGGACCGTGTCGAGCATGTTCGGCTTCGGCGGCGGCTCGCTCATGAAGGATGAAGGCCTCTCCGTGCGCTGCATTAAGGACTAAGCTAAAGTATCAGGAAAAGTTCAGGCCCCATACGGGGCCTTCTTTCATTTCGTACATTTCTTTCCCCACTTTTCGAGCGTAGCGGGAAAGCTCCAAGAGATTTATACCCATGGAAGGTGCCGACTTGTAAGGATCAGGCGTAGCCCTATAAGCCTTCATGGACTCAGCGCATAAGGTCTAATAATTCAGAAAAAATGAACCGCTTGTTCTTTTTTCCTTCAAATGCAAAAAGAATTCTTTTTGATTCTAACAAATCAAGATATCGCTTGGCCTGACCAACAGTCACATTCAAGCGATCAGCCAATATTGACGACGTTATAAGAGGTCGTTTAAACAAACTTTCTATGATAGCTTCGTATTTCGGACTGTTCACAAGTTCCTTTACAGCAACTTTCGTCCGTTCGTACAGATTATCCATGGAATCAATATATTGAATATGTTTTTTTGCTTGGGCAACAACCTTTCTTAGAAAATAGGTTATCCATATGGTAAGACTACCTTCACGCGAACTGGTCAATGAATTGTAATACATTAACTTATCTTCGCTAATAGCCTCGCTTAAATAGAAATACGGATATCTGATAAGCTTCGCCTTATACATATACAAACTAATCAAGGCCCGACCAACGCGACCATTTCCATCAGCAAACGGATGTATTGACTCAAATTGCGCATGAGCGACAGCTGCCTTAATTAGCGGATTTTCTCCATCGGCAAAGTTATTCATGTAATCCAAAAGATCGTTCATGTACTTACCGGTCTCTTGTGGCGAAGGAGGTTCAAAAACCACTTTTCCATTCGAATTAACTATGAAATTTTGCTCTTCCTTATAACGGCCTAATATGTGTTCTTTTTCGGGAGGAACTATGCCATTCAGCATAACCTCTTGAATCTTTCGAATGAAGGCATTAGAAAACACCTCCATCTTTAAATAATCCGCACCCTTACTTAAAGCGCTCAGATGATTTGTATATTCTACAAACGCCTTTTTTCCACTATTTTTTTCTTTTACTTCCTCTTTAAGCATCTCAGAATAAGTTGTCTGAGTTCCTTCGATGTACATAGAGGCAAGAGCCTCCTTTTGATGTAGCATCGGCATAAGCACACTGTTGAACTTACACCCGGCAATTTTTGCATCGAGTTCGCCCAGCAACTTTGAAGCATCGACCAGTTCATTGATAAACTGGTTGGCATCGTAATCTTTAATTCGGTATTTTAGGAAAGGAATCATAGATTTAGCATTATTGGTATACAAATGATGGAAAGGCTAAGCGATATTCCTAAGCAAACAAGCCATTTCTTATAGGATACCCTTGAAAAGAACGCTATGATAAAAGTCCCTACATAAATAAACAATACCACTCCTAGCAGAATCAACACTCCCAGCATAAACAAATCGTTTTCATCACTCAAATTAGGGGCATCCCCTCCACCTCCATACGCAAAATAAAGAAGCGCCGCTATAGCATATAAGAACACCCACGCAATTATGTACGGAAGCGATTTGTAGAAAATCGGCTTAAAAGGCTCTTTTTTCCAAAAAGTATTATGCACAATAACTACAAAAAGGCTCAAGAACCAAAAGAACATAAACCTTGAAGAAGCGATGGAGAAACTTTCTGAAAATATGGAATTATGGGAATCCCCAAGCGGCCACATCAACAAAAAGATGACAATACCTGCTATGGGAGCAAACGTTCCCACAGCAAGAATCGCCCTAGACTTCCAGTCATATTCCTTATTTTGGATTTCCATTTTCATCTAATGAATTAAGCTCCTCTAAATATCTGTTGAACGTTTCTGAACTTATTTTCTTCTTTTTTACGTTATAAGTTCCATCAGGATTTCGCTCCGAAACAAACAAACCATCCGACAGCGCCTGAACCAACAGGGCGTATGTTTTGCTTTTCATAGACTTGTCTTTATACTTGTCGCCCAGTTGTCTGCCAATCACGTTGTTTCGCAAATCAGCAGCCCGATCAGCCTCGTCAATCGTTCGGTAGGTCGTTCTAACAGTATCCATCTTTTGACCGAGTTCATGACAATTACCAACTCTCTCTGCCAAGTCTTTTCCATACTGCGAAGTGATTTCCGCCTGCCACAGGCCATGCCTGAAAGCCCCTCGCATTGAACCACGATCATCTTGATTTGGCGACAAGATATCACTTGCTTTGGCGAATGCAGTCGCTCGACTTGAGATGTTTGGTTTTGGCGTATATTCAGGGTGGCCTATGTTCCGCAATTTAAGCGGATTGAAATTTGTAGCAGTTCCCATGCAAAAGGCTTGATATAGAATCGATGAAGCCGTGCGTCGCGCCTCTGCACTTGAGCTATCCCGTCTTGGTTCTGTTGGCAGAAACCTAGACAAGACATCCCTGGCGCTTACACGGCGTTCAGGCAGGGTATCTAGCATCGACAGGCTCCTTTTCCCGTAGGGAAGCATGTAGTCATCAAGTAGGTTTGGCATTGTTGCTCCTCTGGTCCATCCGGACCATGGTTATTGGTTTAACATTGCCAGACTTTGCTATCTTTTTTGTACCGATATGTTGGACAGCTCGTCTAGCGTATTTTGCAGGGGCCCTTTGGCGAGGGCTCCTGCTTCTTTAATATATATAAGTATAAGTCAAACTGAAATGTCAATAGTAAACCTGCGTATTTTTGTAAAATATGCGGGTTTAATACGTGTTATGGCCCAATAACGCGCAAATAATGCATCTTTTATGTAAATTTGGGGGGGGATCGGTTACCTTTCGTCTAATTTCTGCATCAGGTTGTGGGTTTCGACGAGGATAGCAATAATTTTGCGGTAGTGTTCGATATCGTCATATGTGAGTGTGCGGTTTTTGCGGTCTTTGAGCCACTTCTGCGCGGGTTGATAGCCGCCGATATAGAAGTTCCACGCCAGCTCGGGAACATTCTCGAAACACTGTGACTTGTTGATAAAAACCTTACCCACTTTGTCATCCCCGACTTGGTCGGGGATCTCCTTCTCGTATCTGTGATCTGATATTACATTGTCGCCAGGGGTGTTAAACGAAACGGTTAGTGGTTGCGGGATTTCTTGCATTAAATGGAGTTTGCGAAGCTTTTCGCCGATGGCGGCGATACGGTTGAATTCATCTGCGTTTTCGGGATAAGGAATGCGAGGAAAATCGATTTTCAAGAATTCCTTGTAGTGTTCACGATAGGATGGCGTATGGAGAACTCCATAGATGTAATCGAAGACTTGCTCTGGAGTAGTTTTATTCCCTACACATTCATCTATTTTACTCCAAATAGATTCATCAAGGTTTGGCTTTCGCTGTTCGCCCAACTTTGCTTCGTTTTCCGTTGGATAAAGGAAGAGAGGGAAGAAATAGGGTGTTCCATTTGTTGTAGCAAAGAAACGATCTGGAATTAATTCTTTCACACACAAAGCGAAAGAATAATCAACATTATTAGCATATTGTCGACTTAATATTAAAGCACAACTTCCATTTAAAATATGTGCAGAATGCGGCAAACGAGGACGACCAATAAACCCATTCGCTCTATCGGAGAAAATAATTTTTCTTCTATCAAAAGGCTTGTATGAAAAATCTATTATGGATAAATCATTTTGCACCAAATCATTTTTTGCATTTAAAACATTCCAACCAGAGGAATCTTTTAAATCATATTTCTCTTTTAAAGTATCTACTGACAAATCAATAAAATCTTTTTTTACAACTAAAGCATCTTCTTTTGTATAATGAATTGCAACATTATCGCATTTCGTTTGAATACCAGAATTATAAACATTCATCAATTCATCAATCTTAAAGCCTTTCTCGTATTCACTTTGTACAGAAAAATCCTTCGGAACAAAGAAATACTGCGGAGCTTGCAAATTCAGTTCTTGCCAAGGAACATCCTTTATGGAATGTGTTTTGAGGTAATGATATTTTTCAACACGCTTGCCGAAGAGTTCGTAATGATAAACTTTGGCAATGGATTGTATCGTTTCGTTTGCAACGATACTCCCCTTCTTCACAAAGATGCTGATACTAACACCTTGCATAATATCAAAGACATTTTCGTCTTTCCTACCATCCGGTGCCTTTTCCATCTTTCGAGAATCACCATGCAAATTCAAAACATATATCTCATCAAAAGCCTGCAATAAACTGAACCGCATTTGGCGATGAGTGATTCCATCAATAAAACTATTATTTGAAATGTAGGCTACGATTCCTTCGCCATTTTTCTCAACATAGTAATGAGCCAAACGAATGAATTTGATATAATCATCATCAAGATTTATCTTCTTTTCATTCAAGTTTTTCTTGTAATCAAGCAAAAGATTCTGAATCCACTCACCCTTATTACTGCTGCTCACGCTATACGGCGGGTTCCCAATCATCACCATCACGGGAGTATCGCGCTTAACGAAGTTCGCTTCGCTTGCTTCTTGTGCCAACCACTGCGCAAATAACGTTCCTGTATTCGGGTCACATTCTTCCAAGGAATTGGTTAGGTAAATACGCAGACGCTTATTCTTTTGCGGAACGTAGCCTGTCTCGGAAAGTACCAAATCGAGTTTGAGATGCGCAATCGCATACGGAGCCATCATGAATTCGAATCCGTTCAAGCGTGGCAAGAGATGTTCGTCCACATAATTCTGCCATGCGCCCAAGTTGCCCTGCATGCTGCTGTAAATCTTCCACACAATCTTTGCAGGGAAAGTCGCGGTTCCCGTCGCAGGGTCGAGAATCTGCACCCGATGGTATTCCTTTTCCTCATGCCGTTTGTGGTCAGTGGTGCGATTGTCGGTATACAGGTCGTTTGAGCGTTTGAGTTTCACCTTGCTTGTGTCAGCAAGGCCCATCGGAAGCTTAAACGTGTCCTTCAGAATTTCATCCACCGCGTTCACCATGAAATCGACAACCGGCTCCGGCGTGTAATAAACGCCGCAGGACTTTTTCTGTTTCGGGTCGTAATGGTACAGGAAATCTTCGTAAAAATGAATCAGCGGATCGTCCTGACCACTTGATTGCCCGAAGTTTTTCATCACCTTTGAAATGTCGGTAACGCGGAACGTCTCGACCAGGTCATCCACGATCCAAACAATACTTTCGTCCATGTCGAAGCCGGCGATGCTCTGGAAAATTTTGCGCAGGAACGGATTCGTTTCGGGAATCAGCGTCGCCGCCTCGGCTCGCGAGAACGTGTCGGGAGTCTTGTCGTGGAGCCGCGCCGCAAACATGCCGTATGCAATCGTCTGCGCATAAATATCGGCAAAAGCCTTTTCCGTCAAATCGTGAATCAAGATGCTTTTGAAAGCATTCCACTGCCCCGCCAGTTCACCCGTCTTGTCCGTATCATTTTCAAGCGTCTTGTGAATCGTCTCGGCAAGGAGTTTCGCCTTCGCCGCCATCATCTGCGCTAACTTTTTCGCAGACGTAATCTTTTGCGGGAGTGCGCCTGAGAAGGAATCTACAATCTCCAGAAATTTCGTAACATTCGGCTGGATAACAACCACCTTGTCGCCACGAACCTCAGCTATACGCACGCTATCGATAAATTCGCCGAACTCGTACAAATGGAAATCAAGGTAATCCGTAAACAGAATGTGATCGAGAGAATTCTTGTAACGGTTGAACTGTTCCTTATGCTCTCGGTTACCGTCCAAGTCGCGATCGTTCACATCCTTTGCTTCAACAAAAGCCACCGGAATCTTCGATGCGCCGCCCTTGGAGATGATGTAGTCTGGGGCACCGCAATCGATGCGCCGAGGTTCGTTCGTCACCACATACTTGGGCAAAAGTTCCGACAAGAGCGAAGCCAACGCCGGACGGTAACTGTGCTCGGTCGCCTTGCCCGTCGCAAACTGTTTGGAGACTTCGGCGATATAGCGTTCTACGGCTTGGTACTTGCTCTTATCTAAATCAGTCATGGTGCATCCTTGGTTGGCAAACATTCGCCTTATTCCAAGGACCCGACCGACACATTTTCAAACAAAAAAGGCGTGGAGTCGAAAGCACTTACCGCTGTCGAGGGTTAGCACGCCCTACTATACAATAAGCACAAACGACCCACGCCCCGATTGGGACGTGAGCGTTCGTCTTACCCTCGTATAGTTCTGAAAGTGCTAATTTCGACAGCGAGAATAAGAGACGAATCTCAAAATTTCCGGTCGCCCTAAGCCAAACGGCAAAGGGCTATGTCATAAGCGAATATAGTTTATTTTGTCACTTCGGCAAGCTCAGTGACCTTATGTCAAGGGTTAGATTGCTTCGCTACGCTCGCAATGACGAAAAAGGAGGGGTACGCCCCAAGGCTTGCCCCTTCAAAAATAAACGCCCTCTTGACAATTATCCAAAACTAGTGTACATTTGTATATATGAACGAGATTTAAGACAAGGGCAAGGTCACTCATGAAATTGCCAAGGCCTTTGCCGAAGAGGAATTCGAAAAATTTAGGGTG
This sequence comes from Fibrobacter sp., assembly GCA_017626945.1. GTDB lineage: Bacteria > Fibrobacterota > Fibrobacteria > Fibrobacterales > Fibrobacteraceae > Fibrobacter. The sequence goes on along the minus strand of JAGAHT010000048.1, from coordinate 76,630 downwards.
ATTCGCGACGCCACGTACAAGAGCGATTTTGATATGTTGATGGAAGCAACCGCTCAATACCATGCATAATAAATGCCCCAGGTTCAACCTGGAGCACTTGTTAATTGCGCAAAGCGCGTTGCTAAGTATTGGCGCGAGGCCTTTGCTGCATTCGGCTTTGTGAGCAACGAAGCCCTCGGTATTAACCGAGGGCGGTTGCGAGAGAACCGGCTCCAGAGTTAGGACTCTGCAGAGTTTAGCCGGTTCGGTCTTATTAGTAGTTGCGCAAGCGCATTACTTTTCGCCTCAGCCATAAAGACATGCCAGCATGTCTTTGCGGCATTCGGCTCTTAGTAGTTTTCAGCGGTCACTTCGAAGAAGGACTGCGGGTGGGCGCAGACGGGGCATGCGGCCGGAGCCTTGGTGCCGACGACAATGTGACCGCAGTTGCGGCATTCCCACACCTTGACTTCGCTCTTCTCGAACACGGCGGCGGTTTCCACGTTCTTGAGGAGTGCGCGGTAGCGTTCTTCGTGGCGCTTTTCGATTGCGGCGACCATGCGGAACTTGTTGGCGAGAGCCTTGAAGCCTTCTTCTTCGGCAGTCTTCGCGAAACCTTCGTACATGTCGGTCCATTCGTAGTTTTCGCCTTCGGCGGCAGCCTTCAGGTTGGCGGCGGTGTCACCTATGCCGTCAAGTTCCTTGAACCACAGCTTGGCGTGTTCCTTTTCGTTGTCGGCGGTCTTCAGGAACAGTTCGGCGATCTGTTCGTAGCCTTCTTTCTTGGCGCAGCTAGCAAAGTAGGTGTACTTGTTGCGGGCCTGGGATTCGCCTGCAAAGGCGGCCTGGAGGTTCTTTTCGGTCTGGGTTCCGGCGTACTTGTTTGCCATAATTTCCTCTTCTTGGGTTGTGGGCTCCTTTTGGACAAGAAAAGCCCAATGTGTCTTATGGGAATATACTTTATTATTTCCATGTGGGAACAGATAATGGCCTAAAAAGCTCTTTTTTTTTAAAAAAAGTGCAAAATGAGGGATAAAAGGAAGGAAAAAGTTTTGAAGGAACAGGTCCTAAGACCATCACTATTTCTTTTGTTGCAATAATTTTGTAAGTTTGCTATCATATTTTTTAGTGTATTTTAATTAATATGAAGCTAAACTTTACACTTCGAATAGTATCTGAGGAAGACCGTAAAATCTTTACGGGCTTCAGGACCGTCTGCCCCTTGATGTGGGACACAAGTATTTCAGTGGATTCTCCCGCCGACGATGCCTTCGAGGTGCTAGTTACCGACGATGCGTCCGAAGTCACGAAGGCGCTGCAAAATTCCAGGCCCCTGTCCGAGACGATCTTTATAGGCGACATGGCCGCGGTGGAAAAATGGTACGGCATGCTCCTGGATGTGTGGCCCAAGGTCGAATCGCCTGAAACACGCAAGCTGCGTGTCGAGAAGCTTCTCAAGAATTTGCAGACGCGCTTTGACGCCTGGCACTACAAGAACCTGCTCACGACGACGATAGACAGTGTACCTGAACTCATCTGGTTCAAGGACTCCATCGGGGCGCACATGATGGTGAACCAGGAATTCTGCAAGACCGTCCACAAGACCAAGGAAGACATTCGCGGGCGTGGCCATTATTATATCTGGGACATTTCCGAGGAGGAATACAAGAAGGGCGAATTCGTCTGCATGGAATCCGAAACGGATACGATGAACGCGGGGCATACCTGCGTGTTCGACGAACCGCTCAAGACAAGCGAAGGCATGAAGCAGCTCAAGACCTACAAGACGCCGCTTTATGATATGTTCGGTAAGATCATGGGTACAGTCGGCGTCGCGCATGACGTGACGGACTTCGGCAACATGGGACTTGAACTTTCTATCCTCGTGGAAAATATTCCCTTCCCGCTGATTCTTTGCGATAAGGAATGGCGGACCCTCAAGATGAACGATACCTTCAAGAAACTTGTCGGGATGGAAGGGGCGCCTATCGGGAACTTCTCTTACAGGGACTGGATCTCGCATAACATGATACCGATGGGCGAGGAAAAGGTGGATACCCGTGGGCGTTCGAGGGAACGCGAGTACGTGCTGAATGTCGAGGGGCAGTCGCATTACTTTATCGTCATCGAGCAGGAAATCATGGACTACTTCCAGAATGTTTCCGGGTATTTCGTGATCCTGCGCGACGTGACCATGGCCCGCAATTACGAGAGGATGATTCTGAACGAGGCGAACACCGATTCGCTTACGGGGCTGTATAATAGGCGCTATTTCGAGGACTTACTTCGTAACAACGCGAACAAGCCGATGACGCTTATCTACCTGGATCTTGACCGATTCAAGGAAATCAACGATAATTACGGCCACAAGCGTGGCGACGAGATTCTGAAGGGTGCGGCGAAGTTCATTCTGGAATGTTTCCCCGATGGCCTAGCGGCGCGTCTGGGGGGTGACGAGTTTACGGTCATTACGGAAAAGCTTGTCCCCGAACACGAAGTTCAGAAACGCTGCGAGGAGCTGGACAAGAAAATTCGCACGTTGTTCCGTGCGACTAGCGACCTGTGGATATCTATAAGTTACGGTATTTCGGTGACGAACGGTAACAGGAGTATCGATGGTCTGCTGCGCGAAGCCGACAACCGGATGTATGAACACAAGAGAAGGAGATCCTCATGACACTCATGATTATTCAACTGCTGATTGTGCTCCTTGCACTTTACGTGGGGTCGCGTTACGGGAGCCTTGCGCTCGGTGCGATTTCGGGAATCGGCCTTGCGATTCTCGTGCTCGGTTTTGGCATGCAGCCGGGAAAGCCCCCTACCGATGTTATCTACATCATTATCGCGGCGGTCACGTGTGCGGGTATCCTGCAGGCATCGGGCGGTATGGATTGGCTGATCCAGCTGGCGGAACGGCTGTTGCGCAAGCACCCGAATCACATCACCATTCTGGCGCCGCTCTGCACGTTCTTTTTGACGGTGCTCGTGGGTACGGGTCACGTGGTCTATACGCTGATGCCCATCATTTGCGATATCGCCCTCAAGAAGGGAATCCGTCCGGAGCGCCCTTGTGGCGTGGCTTCCATCGCGTCGCAGGTGGGCATTACCTGTTCGCCGATTGCCGCTGCGGTTGCATCGTTCGTGGTCATCTCGAATGCGAATGGTTTTGAGATTAACAACCTGCAGGTGATTGCGATTACGATTCCCGCATGCATTTGCGGTATCATGGCTGCGGCCGCCGTCTCTTACAAGCGCGGGTTGGATCTCGACAAGGATCCCGCCTTCCAGGCGCGACTCAAGGATCCGCAGATGAAGGAATACATGTACGGCAGCACCGCATCGGTTCTGGACAAGGAAGTCCCGAAGGAAGCGAAGCGTGCCGTGTATATTTTCCTTGCCGCCCTTGCGGTGATTGTGCTGTTCTCCGTTTTCCAGATTGCGGGTCACGATATCCGTCCGAAATTCCCGACGGGTAAGGTGATAGACGGTGTCGCCCAGATGAAGCCGCTGGCGATGAATGTCATTATCCAGATCGTGATGATTTCGGCTGCCGCGTTCATGATCATTTGCTGCAAGGCAAATCCGAAGAAGGCTGTGTCGGGTGCCGTGTGGCAGAGCGGCATGGTGGCGGTTGTTGCCATTTACGGAATCGCGTGGCTTGCCGATACCTATTTTGCGAACTACATGGACGTGATGCAGGGCGGCCTCAAGGACATCGTGCAGCATTACCCGTGGGCGATCGCGATTGCGTTCTTTGCGGTGAGCGTGCTGATTAACTCGCAGGGCGCCGTGGTGGTGGCCATGCTCCCGCTCGCTTACAGTCTCGGCATCGAAGGGCCGGTGCTTTTGGGCGTGCTCCCGAGCGTGTATGGTTACTTCTTCATTCCGAATTACCCTTCGGACATTGCGACCGTGAACTTCGACCGTTCGGGAACGACAGTTATCGGAAAGTACCTGCTGAACCACAGCTTTATGCGGCCCGGCATGACGAGCGTGATTGTCTCGACGATCGTGGGCATGCTGCTCGTGAAGATTTTCTACTAGAAAATTGTTCGTTTGTAGCAAATATCGGATAAACGATGCTTTATCCGCATATTTTGCCGTTCATCGCAAATTTGTTTGCGATGAGTTGCATATTTTGTACAAAAATCTAATTTTCAAGTATGAATATTAGACATGCGGCATCATTTGTATTTTGCATACTGTTCGCGCTGTTTTCCACAGGGTGCGTCACGACGAATATTCATAAGTTCCGGATGAGTGTTTCTGAATCCCCGGAGGTCCATGGAGCGAATACCAAGCAGGAACCTCATTCTGGGGCGTGGAGATTTTCGGGGAATGTCAATTACAATTTTGATAAGAATGTAAATATCACCGAGAATACTTCGGAATTAAAGGATCTTGATGAATTTATGAATGACCTTGCTGTCTTGAAGAGGACGAAATTCCAGAGTGCGGAATACAAGATGGGCGGTGTCGACTTCAGCGGAAAAGTGGACTATCTCTATAAGGCAAGAGGTTTCGTAATTGGCGGCGGCTTGGGCTATAATGACGGAATCATTTCTCATCTTACAATAGGTGCCAACTTTTCGCATTTTGAATTTGGCTCCTTTATCGGAGTGTACGGCCTGCATAGTGATATTGAATATTGGGGAGAAACCAGCGAAGGTTCCGATGGCGTAAGTGTGACCTTCAAAGACCACAATGACCAAACCAATGTAAGTGTTTTTGCGGGAATGTATGCGGGATTGTATTTTGACAAGCTTTTCTTTAATTTGAGCGTAAGCTCTTACAGGCCGAACCCCGAAATGGAAGGAACCGATTTAAGTGTTCCAGGCATTGCGACTGTCTACCTGACCACAGGTTACAGGCTTAATCGATGGTTTGAAGTCAGCGTAGGAGGCATCGCCACCTATATCGATGCTCCGAATGGTTATAACGGGGGCGTTACCAGTGGCATAAGCCTTTACCTGTAAGCGGTTCGTTCCGATACGAAGGCTCCCTGTTTCCTGCGCGAACCAAAAAAAATTTTTTTAAGGGACGAATTGCCGCCCCTTTGTTGTATATTTAGAGAAAAAGGCGGTACCTTATGCTGATGGAAAAGATTGCATCCCCTGCAGATGTGAAGAAGATGGACATGGAAAGCCTGAAGGCGCTCGCGGCTGAAATTCGCACGGCGCTCCTGAACAAGATTTCAAAATGCGGTGGGCACCTGGCACCGAACCTCGGATTCGTGGAGCCGACCATCGCGCTGCACTATGTTTTTGAATCGCCCAAGGACAAGATTGTCTACGACGTCAGCCACCAGAGCTACACCCACAAGATTTTGACAGGCCGCGCCGAAGCGTTCCTGAATCCGGAAAAGTACTGGAGCGTCACCGGCTACACCGAACCCTGCGAAAGCGAACACGACCACTTTATGATCGGCCACACCTCGACTTCCGTAAGCCTTGCACTCGGGCTTGCAACCGCCCGCGATATCAAGGGCGAAAAGGGCAACGTCATCGCCGTCATCGGCGACGGTTCCCTGAGCGGCGGCGAAGCGTTCGAAGGCCTCGACAACGCGGGCGAATATGCGACGAACTTTATCGTGGTGGTAAACGACAACGAAATGTCCATCGCCGAAAACCACGGTGGTCTCTACGGGAGCCTCGCGGAACTCCGCGCCACGCAGGGCAAGAGCGAAAACAATTACTTCAAGAGTCTCGGCTTTGACTACCTGTATGTTGAACAAGGTAACAATATCGAATCGCTCATCGCAGCATTCAGGCAGGTGAAGGATTCCACGAAGCCCGTGGTCGTTCATATCCACACGCTCAAGGGCAAGGGCTACAGCTTCGCCGAAAATTCCAAGGAAGGTTTCCACTGGACGGCGCCTTTTGATATTCCGAGTGGTGTCGTGAACTGGGGGAGCGGAGAATCGTACGGTGGTATTCTCGGCGATTACCTGATGAAGAAAATCAAGGCGGACCCGAAGGTGGTCGTGATTCACTCCGCGGTGCCCGCAGGCATTGGATTCTTTGCCGAGCAGCGCAAGGCGGCAGGCAAGCAGTTCATTGACGTGGGTATCGCCGAAGAGCACGCCGTCGCACTCGCCTCGGGCCTTGCCAAGGGCGGCGCGAAACCCATCTACAGCACGCACGGCACGTTTATCCAGCGCACCTACGACCAGCTTTCGCAGGACCTTTGCGCGAACAACAATCCGGCCACTCTGCTGATTACCATGTCGGGTGCCGACGGCATGAACGATACGACGCACCTCTGCATTTTCGACATCCCGATGATGAGCAACATCCCGAACCTGGTGTACCTCTGCCCGACTTGTGTGGAAGAGGCGATCGCCATGATGGATTATGCGATTGACCAGACGGAACACCCCATGGCTATACGCATCCCGAACGGAGTCGCACACCGCAGCGTGAAATTCGACACCGACTATTCCAAGCTGAATACGTACAAGGTTGACAAGCGCGGAAGCAAGGTGGTACTCATCGGTCTCGGCAGTTACTACGCCCTCGCTGAAGAGGCCGCAGCGGAACTTGCGAAGCAGGGAATCAATGCAACGATTATCAATCCGCGTTTTGCGACAGGTATCGACGCGGAAACGCTCGCAGATTTATGCGCCGACCATCAGGTTGTCGTAACGCTGGAAAATGGCGTGGTCGATGGCGGCTTCGGCGAGAAGATTGCCCGCTTCTACGGCAACAGCGACATGCGAGTGCTCGTGAAGGGCCTCAAGAAGGAATTCTACGACAAGGTGCCTTACGGCGAACTCATGGAAAGGAACCGCCTCACGTCCAAGCAGATTGTGGAAGACGTGATGTCGGTTATAAAATAACGTCAACGAGACTAGAATAGTGCTTTTCGCCTGAAATAAGTGTATATTTCAGGTATGTCCATCTCGTGGCACATATTCCGACTGATGCTACCCGCGCTCCTGTGCGGAGCATTTCCGCTTGCGGCTGGGCCTTTTGTCGGTGCCGCTCATGCCACGGAAATCGCGGGCGTATTCGATGCAGGATGGACGACCGCGTACCAGTCGCAGGATTCCATTACGCACATGCACCAACGCTTGCACGCGCTCGGCATGGACCAAGTCGTGCTGCAATACGCCGCTGTCGAGGCAACGCATTTGTATTACCCTTCGGAACTGGACTTTCTGCAGGATACTCAATACAAGAATAATCAGCTGTTCCCGAAAAGCATCGAGGCTGCAAAAACGGCTGGCACCAAACTTTGGTTTGGGCTCTACTACAATGGAGAAAACTGGTACACTCCACCGACCGCCGAGCAGCTCGACATGCTTACAGTAAGAAACCTGAAAGTCCTTGAAGAAATCTATTCACTATACGGAAGCGAGACTGTTATTGAAGGCGTGTACATTCCGCAAGAGATTGCGCGCTACTATTGGGACGGCCTGCGCAGCGACGCAACGCCGGAAATGCTCACGGAACATTTCTTGAAGCCGGTCACCGAAGCCGCACAAGCGAAGGGCTGGAAAGTCATGGCTGCCCCATTCTACAACCAGAATCTGGAAACGCCCGAGAAGTTGCAATCGTTTTTCGAGAAGCTCTTTGCCGCAGGATTCAAACCTGATATAATCGCCGTGCAGGATGGCATCGGCGCAAACGATGCAGGTAAACTCCACGCCGAAACCGCAACTGTGGGCAACTACGAACGCGCTGTAGCGCAAGCCTGCAAAAAGTACAGCATCGATTTCTGGGTGGACATGGAACTGTTCCGCACTGACGACTCGCACGCACTCGCCGACAGCGCAAGAATCTCGGCGCAACTTGATACCGCATATGCCACGGGTGCCGCAAAGGTTATCGCCTATGACCTCGCCGTCCTCGGAAACGACGGCCTAGACTCCCTCGAAAAATGGCAACTCGGCAAAGGAAGCGGTGCCGCTTCGGCGATTGTGAAACGCCGCGCTCCCCAAACAAATGCGCACTCCAGTGCCCGCAAGCAAGCCCCGCTCAAGTACTACAAGCCGGACGGAGCAAGAGCCCAGCCCGGCCAGAGAGTGAGGAAGTATACGAAATAAAAACTCCCCGAACGCTAGGCTCGGGGAGAGGGTTTACTTGGTCGATGAGGCTATAAACAGATGTCGTTAAAGATGGAGTCGAACGGATCCACCGGCTTAACGATTCCGAAGAACTTTTCCATGGCATGGACAGCCTGCCACGTGAACGATCCGTCGTAACGACCGTCAAACTTTGCCTCGTTAAACTTGATGTCCTGAAGGGCCTCGGCAAACGAGACCTCTGTCAAGGGGCGACTGTAGCTGTACTCGGAGCTCCCGTTCTGGAAAAGGCGACCATCCGGGGAAATCATCAGGTAACTCTCCGTCATGGCGTTGTTGTCTTCGATGGTGATTTCGCAACCATCATAATGGCGGTCGAACTCCTTATAGTTATTGCGGATAAAGGAATAGAACATGAAGTCCGAAATTCCCTTGTTCTCGCCAAACGGCATCTGGCGCAGAATTTTCCACTTGCAGGGCTTAAGCGCAAGAACCGTATACAGAAGTTGTTCGGAGAAATTGTACTTGTTTACGACCGTGTTCACCTTGATTTTGAGTTTAGGGTTAATCTCCTGAACATACTTGATCTTATCCTTGATTTCTTCGTAAGAAAGAGTCTTGCCGTTACAGGCGCGCCCTATTTTCAAATTCGTTTCGTGGTCGAAGGAATCAATGGAAATACCTACCTGCGAAATCATGTGGGCAATCGGGCGGATGACTTCAAGATGACTACCGTTTGTAATCATCGAGACTTCTGCACCGCAGTCTTTTGCGATTTTCACGACATTCCAAAGTTTGTCGGGATTCATCATGGGTTCGCCACCGACGATATTGAGGCGAAAATGCTTGGGAATCATAACAGTGGTATCGACATAATTAGCAATACCTTTGATGATGTGCTCGGCCTGATCAGGGTCGTCCCATACTTCGCGCTGTTTATTCCATTTGGCAAAGCAGTGCTTGCAGCTGAAGTTACAGGTTTCGGTGACATGCCAGTTGACACACATGGGGGTATTTGCTTCTGTAAAAGTGGACATAATGAGTCTCCTTTTTTAGGTTAAGGTTTAGGCGAGAATGACGCCAGTTTGAATGAGAAATGCACGGAGGTACTGGTAGTATTCCCGCTCAAGCATTTCGAAAGCGTAATTGTTGCTAGGCGTGCAGGACACCTTGATAGTCTTAAAACCACCATTAGCGATATGTTTGAGGAATGGGTGCTTTTTGCCACGTATAAAGACCCATTTTTTAGTTTTAATTAATTTGTTGCAAAAGTCATTGATTCGTTTGTCTCTTGAGATGGAAAACATTTTAAACCTCGGTTGTTAGGGAAAAATCCAGAGTGAATGTAGGGTAAGAAACATCCCGTTCGGTGCGAACGGAATTCTAGGCTTTTGAAGCAGCAATAAAATTGCCGCAAACAAAACACCAAAAACCACCTATTGGTTCAATAGGTGACTACTAAAAACTATCGATGATTTGCTGCCATAGAGACCTCCGTTATAACATCCAGCGTAATCAAAAAAGCACAACTGATTATTGCCGGTATAAAGGTCATCGTAACTATGACACCTATAATATAGTCTTTCACTGAAAGAAAGTCAAGAGAAAAATAAAAAAATCTGGCGCGCGGATTGCGGGCCAGATGGTATAAGGGATGGGAAAGATTATTTATCAGTCAAATCGACCTGCGCGATCTGTATCAACACTTTTATTAAGTATAACTCGCTTTCATAGCCATAAAGGTCAAGAAAACTAACATCTTCTTCCGCTATTTCTTTCTTGCTTTTGTTCTCGTTGCCTAGCTCTCTTTTAACTCGGCAGATATTGGTTACGCCGAACATGGTATTAAGAAATGCCTGAAGATCCTCATCAAATGGATATTGTGGCTCTATAAAATCGCTGATTTGTTTTAACCTGGATTTGTCAATGATCAGAGTTCCTTCTTTGTCTATGAGCTCCTTTTTTCCTTTTATTAGAAGATTTAATTGTTTTTTGTCATTAGAATCTTTCGTCCTCTTTATAAGACCTTGTATAATGTCGGGTTTTGTAAGGTGTTTGACCAATTGATCAAATCTGTCGTCGCACAGCCTAAACCAGGAAAGCTTGGAATCTCTGTCATGAGGGCCTTCTTCATATTCAGCATCGTATTTAATCCTTATTTGTTCATTTAACAGGTTATAGATGGATTCTAATTCGTCAACGATCTTAAAATAGTCCTTAATGGGAATATCGTCCTTTTCAATGCCTTTGCGCAAATCCTTGATTTGCTTAATCAATGTCTTGTCCGAACAATTAATGACCTCTAGTAGTTCCAAAATTTCATCAAATGTAGATTGCATATCCTTTAAATAATCTTCTGTAATAGAAGGGGTATTCCGCTTGTAGAAATCAATCCATTCCGACGGAACATATTCCATAGGAACTCTGTATATTTTAGGAAGTAAGTAATTTTCGCCTTTATCTTCTTTTGAGTTCACTTCGATTTCAAACAGCAGTTGCGAAATTTTTTCAATGGAAGGTGCGGAGTCTGCATAAGCATATTTCTTTATTTCTTCCATCCAAAATAGCGCTTTGATGTCATTTCTTTTTCCTAAATGACGACGATTGATGACTTTGAATAATTGATGAAAACTATAGAAAACATTAGAAAAGGTTACGTTTTCCCGTAGCAAATTAATGAAATTAATATCGTGGAGTTGGTTTATGTAGCCCAGAGAAATTTTTTCAATTAAGTTCCGCAGTTTCTTTTCGTTACTGTTGTTTTGTCTTATATCAAATAAAAGCAATAATAAATCTACACAGTTTTTAGGCTTAAGCAACTCTCGTGTTGGCTTAAATAATGAGTAGTGCGTATTGACATTTCTCTCTTCATTTAAATAGACATTGTTAATAAAGTTCTTGTAGTATGCCCTATAGTATTTTTCATAAGTATTGATTACGACATTTTGGTTTTCACTCTCTAGATATGAAAATTGCGTATCGCTCTCTTGGAATATTTTGCATGGTATTCGTCTTGAAAAATATTGATTTTCAAAGGTCGGGCTTTTTTGTGTTATGTTTATATAAAACCCCTTATCTATGCCTTTCATTTTTTTCGTATGGATAAGCATTTCTTTGTGGGTAGAACCCCTACCTAATCTTGTCAAGTCCTCAAAAGATTTTCCGTAATATTCAAATGTTTTTGCTCTTTGCTCGTCTATAAAATTGATAAACTGTATTAATTCATAGCTTGAATGGTTTCTTGCATAAGAACAAATGCCGTGTATCAAGACAATAGCTGTTTCTGTTGCATGGAAGGCTCTATCGATAAATGTAGAGAAATCAACACTTATGGAACTATTTGGTATAAGTATGGATAAAATCTTATTAAATATTTGTGATTGTGTTGTGGAATCTTTCCAGGTATTGTCTACTAAAGCCTTGTACAGAACAAATTGGAGCTTTTCTGAACGTTCATGATTGAACCAATCATTATTGTATAATGGGTTTAGCTCAAGATCTATTTTTTCTGTAATATCGAATAATGCAAAGAAAAACATTAGTTGCAAACGTGCTTGAGCATCCCTGCCCATAAATTCCTTATGGATAGTTTTTTTCTCATCTTCCTTTTTCCAGGTCACAATATCTACGATTATATCTTTTTCTGCTTTAATTCGGGTTCTTACCCCTTTCGGCGCATTTGTGACTTTGTAGAAAAGCTTTTTAAAATCCTTATATTCTATGAAATGAGAGACCCAATAAAGCATAAAGGGAATGCTAGGCCATTTTTCTAACAGGTCTTTACCTAAGGCAAAGTTTTTCTTGAATACCTCATTTAGTGGAGCTAATTCAGGATCTTTTAATCCAAATGTATGCTTGATAAGAAAAGTTATATTCGTGATTTTTTCTATTTCTTCCCTATTTGTATAAACAATCCTGGTCCTTTCTTTGTTCAAGAATATAGGATAGTTTATTATCGCATGAATTAATAATGCACTTGTAGCTTCTGCGACATTTTCTATGGTTGAGTAGAACGACGTTGCCTTGTTGAGATAATTGATTTGAAATTCAGTTTCATCAGCAGAGTTTTCCCCTAGAGTATTTTTTCGATTTTCATCCCAGTGCTCTTCGTTTTCCCAAACTCGCAAAGTCTCTTGCGAAATGTCCAACAGGCTACTGATTTTTGCAAGATCTACCGCTTTTTGGGTGTAGAGTTCTTTAGCATCTTCTTTAATCCAGTTTATATCTCTAAATTCACCATGATTTTCATTATTTAACTTAACAAATTCTGACTGCGTTTTAAAAGTGCTTTTTTTAAAGTCAAAAAAATAGGCAATGATATAGTCATTTATATTTTTGAAGAACATTCCTTCATCGTCCGCATAGGCGCAATATATGTCAAGCCCCTTAATATGCTCTGACCTTCTAGGAAGTCTCGGATTGTTTTCTATGAAACAGCGGTTCTTGTACTTGTTGAATAACCACAATTCAAATGGAAAAAATTGAACAGTATTGCAAATCCCATTTAAGACAAAATTCTTGTATTCCTGCAACCTTGCATTATACCATGAATTATCGAACGTTAATGGCTCTTGGATTTTATTGAATGAAGTATCGGGGCTTATCCCGAAACTCGAAAATACATCGTTAATTACGTATATTTTTTCTTTCTGCGGAATTGCGTGAATGCATCGAGTTATGATGCTTTGAACTACATTCAACGATTTTGTGGCTTCACTGGTAAGTGACTGATTCGCACGCTCATGCTTGTTGATGAATAAAAGAACGCTTTTCAAACAAAAGTACAAATCTGAAGCAAATTGAAAAAATGACGAAAATAGTAAGTTGCTGTCATGATCAATATCGCTAAGATCATATTCAGGAATGGATATTTCTTTTATAGCATTCGCAGATTGTATTACCGTCTTGTAGAATGCAATGAAGTGATTAGATTTATAGAATTTGCCTGAATAGGGCGAGTTGTTTTCTTTTATAAGAATTCTTCTTTCAAAAAGTTCTAGCTTATCGCAATTCTTATGGGTGCGCAATATAGGATCTGTGACACTTAAAAGATGGCCATGCAATTTTGTAATTTTATCAAAAAGATTATAATTGAAGTTGACATCTTGCTGCATAATTTTCTTTCCTTTTATATTTGTCGTTTAACCATAGACCTACACTCGTAAATCTATCATTTTTGCCTGAGGAGTGGAAAACAAATACGAAAAAATATCACAGATGTGATATAGTTCTGAAAGGGCTTTGCCTGTATTATCCATTCTAGACTCTTAGTCAAAAAAGCGCATGTACGACTCAGAGTTCCTAAGAATGTATTATGAATATATAAATAAATATCAAGACTGTCAACATCTTTTTTAAAATGTGATTTTATAGCGATTATAAACAAAACTGCAAAACCATTTATTTGTTCAACGGATGACTACAAAAAAAATCTGGCTCAGCGAAGAGAGCCAGATTGTGGAGACGTTAACTAAAATTATTTATATAATGCAGTCAATTCAACTGCGACCTTTATCAAATATACCGCCATTTCATATTTGTATGCATTCCAAAAATCGGTGGAGTATTCGGCATGGCATTCTTCGACAATTTCGTTATTTTCTTTAGTGTATTCGGGATGCCACTTCATCAAATCGGAGTTACAATATAGAATGTTCAGGCAATCTTTCAATTCATCCTTTTGTATAGAACTAGATGGCCAAAATTTTTTCCCGAGTTCCTTAAGTTCTTTTCTATTAAGTGTTGGCTCTCCTTCATCGTCAAATACGGGGTGTTTGGAGTAACTATTATTTAATACAAACGTTTCCATTTCTTTCAGGCATTTGGTGAGGAAAATATTGTAGTATGGGTATGTTGCTATTTTCTCGAATCGTACTCCTCTCAATGCAAACCATTGTAGATTTAATTCGTTATGAGTGAGATCGTATAAGGCTGTGAGTAAATCAGGGAAATTTCGTGGATCGAAAAGATCTTCTACTTTTGAAAATGCGGCATAATGTGTTGCCATATTTCTGTCAAAGTAAGCATATTTAGCTTGAATGAGGCTGCGGTATTGGTTACGGAAGAATATGTTGTCGCTACATAGTGTGTTAACATTGGAATCTATGAATATTTTTACAGTGAGTTCTCTGCTAAGGACGAGATTTTGAAAGTTAGGAATCCTTTGCATGAAAGATGATACCTTGAATCCAGAATCGATTTCGCGCAGTTTTTTTTGACATCTTGAAATTTTGCCTTCTCCGGATAGTTCCTCCTTTTTTTCGTCTTCTTTTAATTTTATGTGTTCGGGAATACAGAGATGCTCGCTTTGTAATTCTTTTATATAGCTAATTTCGCTTACGAGCCATCGAGTGTCTTGTCTTAGAAATTTTGACAGGTTATAAATAAGCAATACCATAGATTTTGTCGTTTTATCGTTATGTACAAAATCAATTGGCATCTTGGTTAATTCACCGTTTTGATTGATTTTTTGACCTAAATGTTTATATATATCAAGAAGGACGTCTTTATTATACCATGTTCCTTCTTTTATCATTTCCATAAATGGGGCCAACACGTCCATTTTTTCATAGTATCCTGTTTCAAACTTGGATGAGAGATCAAACAGGATAAAGAACAGAAGCATCTGTAGGATTTCGAGAGAATTATGTTCATAATGACGTTCTTTAACAGGAATAATGCCGTTCTCTATGCAGTATGCATCGGCTGAATCAATAGTTTTCTCTTCTTCTAGAAAGGCTTCGTTGAAGTCATGTTCGTTTATGAAGTGAATCATCCAATACAGGCAGAAGACAAAACCAGGTTTGCTTTTTAGACTGTCTAGATTTTGATGAGTGGTTTTCTTTAAAAAATTTACAAAGAATGTTGAATCTGTACTGGTTCGTGGCGCAAAAAGGTATCCGAAGCATCTTTTTACTATAAAAGCTTCGTCAATGGAAATGAGATTAAAAAATCCCATCAATTGAATCCATGAATTAAGTTCGTCATTTTCTCTGATAGTGGTGAACAAATCCCCTTCGAAATTCACGTGACCGCAACTATGGAAAATGTGACCACTTACACCTCCCCAGGTGTCAAGATCCGTTCTCCCCGGCTGTTCCATACGAAGAAACCAGTAGAAGTAATCTGTGAGATAATTGTTCACATTGGAGAATAATTCTTCTTTGTTGTCTACATGCGCTGCGAATGATGCTAGTATGACGATTGCGTCGAATTCTCTTTTGAAGTTCTTGTCTTCAGCTGGTCTCGGTAATCCTAATTTGTGTTGTTGTAATAGCAAATACAATACATAAGCAAAATGCTTGTCGTCGCATTCGCCATTCTCGATAAAACCCTTGAGAGCCTTCAAATGACCGTCAAGCCAGTCGGATTTATCATAGGGTGTGTCCTTGACAAATCCAGGATTGCATTCTTTTTGATCATAGTCAGCGGTTGGATCAAATTTTTTTACAGCGATTTTTGCTTTTTCAAACCATTCATTACGAAGTTGTTGGCGTTCTTCTTCGGTCTGTGCTCTCTTGGTGGATTTATCAAGCTCTCGCCAAGGTACCTGAGCATATTGCCAATAAACCCAATTGTCGTTGAATGGAATGTTGTTTTTTTTCAAAATTATAAAGAGTTTGCATAGCTTTGTCTTGAGCCAGTTTCTTTCTCTTGACAAGTCGTTTAACTGGAGTTCTGTATATATGTGACACAGGAAGAAATAGGCCGAATAATTCCAAAATGCGCTTACGGCATCGTTGACAGTCTTGAGTTCGGAGTTCTTGTCTTTTAAGTATTGAATAGTTTCTTTTAAATATTCATCGAGTTTTTCAATAGTTCCGTAAGGTCCCGGTATGACCTTTCTTTCCATTACCATCGAATATTTAAATGTCATTTTAAAAACGATTTCGGAGATATCGTATAGAATCATTTTTTCCTCATAGTTGCTATAATCAACCGCAGACTTACACTCGTAAATCTACTCTTAAATTTTGCACCGCGATTGCGGAAATAAAAAAACTATACCATAATCAATGATATAGCCGTCTTCATATTATCAGATGTAGTTCATTCTAAACTCCTGGTTGAAGGTGCGTGCTATTTGTTTTTCTCATCATTCCACGACAAGTCAAAAGCCCTTTTATCAAAGGGATTGGTTATTTCAGACTCGCCGTCGAACAAAAAAGCACACATATCGACTTAGAGTTGAGAAGAATGTATTATGAATATATAAACAAAAACTGGGACTGTCAAGCCTTTAGTTAAAAAAACTAAAACAGGTTGCCTATTTTAGGTGTTTTTTAAGCTAGCAATCGTTTCTTCCACCTGTTCAGCCATTTTAGTGATGTCGGCTTCATGCATCAGGTGGAAATCGGAAAGGATGCGTTCCAGCGGATAATGAGCGAGTATCATTGAAAAGGGCTTGTTCAATTTCCATTGGCAAAAGGCGATGACCATTCCGCTCCAATATTCAGCTTCGGGGTAAAATGGTTCGGCTGTCGCGTCCTTGATAATTTCATCTGTTAATTTATCAGGGAATGCGATTAAGGCAAGTTCGTAGCCAGATTTTCCGCAAAGATAATCGGGATTGCCCATTTCAATTTGTGTCGGAACATCTGATGCGAGGAATGCGTCTTGAACTTCTTTTGCAGATAGCCTCAAACTTCTTAAAGCTATTTGGAAAAAGAATCCCAAGTTGTTTTGGACAGAACCTAGGTACATCTCGTCATAGGGATAGTCCATTTAACAACTCCGGATTACGTACAAGGTCGATCAAATAAATGGATTCACTGGGTTTCTGGTGTCGTAAATTTTCGAGGTATGCTTTTCTTGCGGCGGTGTCGCGTTCCCTGTACTTTGTGTAGTACTTATCCTTTTGGGCGGCCACAGCACCGATATAATTTAACGATGCGAAAGCTTTTTCGGATTTCAAGACGACTTGCATTCCGAGGCTTCCCAATTTCATGGATGTTGCCAGGCTTTGTATGGGAATGATATTTTCAAGAAAATCACTTGCGAAAGAAAAGTAGGAGTCATTTGCACGATAACCACAGATGACATCATACGACAAATAGTCAAGACGGAAGTGTTCTGTCAAGAATTGAAGATTCTGCTGACTAATTGGAGATTTGGGTGCAAAGCATCGATTTTGCATAAGAATTGTGAGCCAATGTAGCAAGCTGAATGGCTCCTTGGACAGATCTAGAATGTTTAGGTTTTGAACGTCGAGGTCATATTGGTTCGCGAATCCGTCCGTATTCTTCTGACATGCCCACTCTTTTGCAAGTTCAACGGATTCCGTGCAATAGAATCCAAGCCCGTAGTCGTTGCGCGGGTTGCCTGCGCCATATAAGGGCTTAGTAATTTTTTTGTCGGATCCGTGATAAAGAATCATAGTCAGAAAATACTTTTTTTTAAAGCGTGCGTCAAGTATTGCTCGTTTACTTCACGCACCTAACCGATCTAGCTTCATCCTTGCCGAAGGCGCTAATCTTGGCGGCCTTGGTGCTGAAATCGAGCAGTAGGTAGTGGGCGAGGCCGTCGGGAGTTTCCGATGCGGTCCAGAGGTGGGCATAGCCGCCGATGCCGTCGAACTTGCCGCCCGTGGCGTTGTTTCCGGCGAGGCGGTAACCGGCGGGGAGTGCGTAAAAGCCGAAATGGTCCGAGCCGTTGCCTTTCTTGAACCAGCCGCTTGTTGACTTGAGAGCATTGCCTGCGACTTCTGTGCCGCCCGCTGCTGAAATAAGTTGTTCGAAGTCCGCACGGTCAGGTAGGCGCCAGCCTTCGGGGCAAACTTTTTGCGCCGCTGCCCAGGTGTAAAGCCGCCCGTACTTGGAACAGTTTCGCTTGTCGCCCTCGGGGCATGCGCTCCCTTCGATTTCGTAATTCAGGTTTTCGGTCATCCAGGTCTGCGAACCGATTTGCACAATGTCGTAGCTTTGGCCATCGCGCGGGTCGGTGAATGACTCGGAGCAGGCGAAAAGCAGGGCGGTCAGAAGAATCGAAATGTATAGAAGGGACTGGCGCATCAGAATTTTCAGAGGTTAAGTGATTCTACCCAATCGATGTCGGGAGTGGCGTGGAGTGTCTGCAATCCGCAAGATGAGGCGGCTTCGATGTTTTCGGCATTGTCGTCAATGAAAATCGTTTCACTCGGGTTCGCGTTCAGTGTGCGGATCGCCGTCCTGAAAATTTCTGGGTCGGGCTTTTGCAAATGGAGCTCCTGACTCAAGAAAATATGGCCGAAGAAATCAGCCTGATTGTTGCCGTTTGCGTTGAACCATTTCTCGCAACAGTATTCCCAGTGCAGTTCGTTTGTGTTGCTCAGGAGCGAAACGGTGACGCCTTCCCTTTGGCGTAGGCGGCGGAGCGCGTCCAGCTTGCGTTCGGCGATATTGAGGCAGATGGAATTCCACGCCTGTTCAATATCGAGAGTCTCCGTTGTTGAAGAGCATTTGTCTGCAATCTGCTGACAGAATTCCGGCGTGTTCAATAGGCCGAGCTGGTAATCTTCCATCCACTTGTAAACGGAACCTCCCTTTTCGAGTTCTGTGGCAGGGAGCCCCAGGGCCATGAATTGCTCGTATGCATTCTGCATACGGATATCGAGAATGACCCCGCCCAAGTCAAAGATGTAATTTTTGAGCATGTGCGAAAAATAGAAAAACGCATCAGTCACTTCACGCATCTGACGGATAGTGCCGCGCGTTTTGTAAACTCACCCCAGTCACTTGTTTGGAAGTTACCGTTCTGCAATCCGTGCAAAAAGAAATAGAGGGCGTGCTCGGAGGAATTTCGGTAGTCCGTTAGTTCTGTCGATGTCCAGAAGAAGGCTTCTTCGCCGACGCCGCAATAGATGTTTGTTTCATATCCGTAGGAGTGGTTGCAGTCAGATTTTCTCATTTCTTTATTGGCTCTCGCCCCGGCGGGGAGCCCTGCAAAACCGAACCTGTCAATATAATTTATTTCGTATGTTTCGTCCGCAATCCAGCCGTATTTTGCCCTCATGCTTGCACTTGCGCCCTCGTTACCGTTGTGAGAGTCGGCGTAGTCGATCATCTCATTCCATTCTTTTTCGCTGGGGAGGTGCCAGCCCTCGGGGCATATTCCCTGGTGAGTGCCTTTGATTTTTTCGTCATAGGTGGCGTTTAGTTTGTTGTAGGCCGGATCAAGGTTCATCGCGACGGTCCAAGGATAAAGCCTGCCGTAAACGGTGCAGGAATCCGGTTCGTCGTCGTAGCAGTAGGTGGAATCGGCGGCGTAGTTGAGGTTTTGCGCCATCCACCAGCGTCCATTGATATTTACGGTCTTGTAGAGCTGTCCGTCGCGCGAGTCTACGATGGAACCGTATTCTATTTCGGCCGGATCGAAAACGGTTTCGATTTTGGTTTCTACGGGCTTTATCGAAATGTCGTCTTGGCTGCATCCCCAGGCGACTAGAAGGGTTGCGAATAGGAGCAGGTTCCTAGTCATGGCTTGCCCTCATAATAAAGGGTATCTCCGTATGAGTTGATGACAATGACGGCGTCGCCGTAGTCCTTGATTTTGTAGGTCGGCAGCTGCGATTTTAGCAAGCCGTCGCGGATCGCGTAGAAATTTTCCGAAATCTTGAGGTAGTGTGCTGCAAAGGAGATGTCCTTGTGCAGGTCAAAACCGCAGCGTTCAAATTCCAAGGTATCCAGGTCCTGTTTTTCACTATTCACGATGGCAAGGGCGCAGGCGCTCGAGAACTCGTCAAGCCGCACCGCATTTACGCAGTAAAATTTTCCGTCGATAGAATCCATGGCGAGGCAGCTTTCGGTCCAGGAGGGGAGCTCTTTGAAAAAGGGTTCTTCCGGTAAAATACCTTTGGACGATGTTTTTTTCTTGCCGACTTTCTGGTCCGTCAGGCTGACCGAATAGTAACTGGTCGAGAGCGTGTTGCTGAACGATTCTCCATCCTCGTAAGCCATAAAATGGTTGCAGTGGATGGTTCCTCTTTCCCAGTGGCTGACCTCGACGACCATGGTCGTGTCGTCTATCAGGCCCATGTAGTGCCATGCGTAGCCCTTGTCGGTCACCTCGTAGGTGTCCATGCCGCAGCCGACTAGTATTGTGCAGAGTGTTGCGCAGGATATCGCGCAGAGTACCGTAATAATGTATCGCCAGAATTTCATATAAGCTCCTAGTCCTCCAATGGTGGCAAATCCGGATACCCGACGCAAAGTTTGGAGCCGTCATCATAAATTTCGTAAGAGGAGTCGGAATATTCTGCACATCGAGTCCTAATATACCAGGGGCGATATTCCTCGTCATTGGCCAGAACTCGACTATTGTTTTTGCAGATATACTGAACGCCTTTATAGCTTATAAATTGGATGTCCATACAGGGGGGAGTCTCTGAAGTGTATTCGGTAAGCCTTTCGGCTGGCACGAATTTCCATTCCCAACTGGACGCAGCGCCAAATGAAAGGAATTCCTCGGAGAATGTGCACCAGAAATACTCCCCGTCTACCTGAATGACTTCGTTTTTGTTGTCCTTGTCGCAGGAAAGCCCGTAGTATTCAAGGCGCCCTACAGAGTGCCACTTGTTTTCTTTGCAGAGGTAGTAATGCGAAGAAATCTTGAGAGAATCTCCCGTTGTGCAGGAATCGCCCCCGAAGTAATTGATCTCGGAGATGTCTTCCCACTTGCCGTCTTGACACTGGTAATACCCGTCCCTGAATATGACCTTTTCCTTTTCGTTTTCCTCGGTGCAGTCGCCGTGTTCGTGGTAGAAATAGGCATTGAATTCATCCTGCTCCTGGGTGACGAGGGGGATGGTGTCTGTCCATCGGATAGAAAAGCCGTAGCCGTGGCACTTGAACAAATGATCGTGATAGACGCGCGCTTTGTTGCGCATGGTGTCGTTGCATTCGCCAAACAGGAACTTGATTGCCGTTATGTCGTCGGCTGGAATCCAGGTCATGGCCTTGTCGGAGCAGGCGTATACGGTATCTCCTGTCTGGGCTACGTCCGTGTGGCCGTGATAGCAGGGACCAAAAGCCAAATCCAGGGAGTCCATCGGTTTCCAGAACATGATGGAATCTTTGCGCATGTCGCAGACAAATTGTTGCTGCTTCAGTTTGCTTTGTTCCGTTGCGATTTCGGCTCGTTTTCCGAGGCTGTCGCATGCCGAAAGGCCGTAGCTGTCTTTCCATAAGTTTGAAAGGAAGACGAAGCTCGTGCTGTCTGTCTCGAAGACATCCGCATAGCGATTAGCGAGTACCTCGTCGGCAATCTTGAGGCTGTCGAAGAATTCGCTGCCGAACGTGTTGCGTTCCACTGCCTCCGACATCTTCTTGAATGTTGCGGCGAACGCCGAGTCGGAATTGCCGAAACTCGCGAGTAAATAGGGCATAAGGCGCAACGCATCAAACTTAATGCTGTCGGCTTCAAAATCGGTGCCTTCTTGCCATTCCATGCCGAACATCCTGAAAATTTCGCGCGAGGCCTTTTTCTTGGCATTGTTCAGGTAAAAACCGTCTTCTTGCACCAGGTACTTGACGCGCTTGCTTTCGAGGGCGCCGAGCAGATTGATGTTTGGCGAGGGGTGGAGCCCAAAGTCGACATATTCCTCGAACGTCAGTTCCTTTGCGTCGGGCGAGGCGCTGCGTGTGCAGGTGAATGTAAGCTTTGCGAAGGAGATGGGGTAGAAGTTTGAATCCGATGTGAAAGTGTATCTGCCGGAATCGTCCTTGTGGATGCTGGCTTCGTAGATGTCGAATTCGTCGAGCTTCTGGTCAAGCGCTGTAATCGTCAGGGTCTTGGGAACCAGGGGCTTCTCCAGCGAAAAGTTTCCTGACAGGGCGGCGAAAATATCGGATGAATCGTGGTAAGCGATGGCTCTTCTGGAATCGTGATTGTCGAAGTCGGAATAGTCGTAGGTATGGTCGTAACAGCCTGCAGCGAATAGTGCGGCTAAAATAACCGGTATCGCGGATACCTTATGACTAAAATGCACCATTCTATCCCTTTTTGATACTCCGTTCATCTCTGCAAAGCAAGATAATTTATTTCCCCTGTTCAAACAACATAAAAATAGAAATAGACGATAAAGTGCCTATTTTGAAGGATAATTTGAAGCTCTGTTTAGGGAAGGCTGGCTGTGGAAAAAATTTAATTTATTAAGTTTATTGTCATAACGACTTCTATAAGAAGGGAATATATGGAAAACGAAGGAAATCAGTGGGAAGCGGAATTGAACTGCGCTCGCTCCATGAGCAATAGGGAAATCAAGGAATTTGCCTGGAACGCGATGAGCGGTCGCTGGCTTTACGGCGCCATGACCTTGATATTGTTCCTCGCGGTCGTGATGGTTCTTTCTATCCCGCAATTCTTTATGGAAGAGGACTCCGTGCTTTACAACGCCTGGGAAATTTTCTGCACGCCGTTTACATGGGTCCTGTGGATTGGCCTTGTCGCTTGCTATTTGGATTTGGCGCGAAAGGTTGAGCCTTCTTATGTACGGTTGTTCCTGGGATATCGCCACATAGAATTTTTCCTGAGGATCGTGATTACGGAAATCGCCCAATACATTCTGCTCGTACTGTGGTTCCTGCTCCTGATCGTTCCGGGCATCATGAAGGCGTATTCCTATACGATGACGGAATTGGTTCTTGTCGAACATCCTGAATATACTCCGCTGCAGGCCATTACCGCAAGCAAGGAAATGATGTACGGGCACCGCTGGGAATTTTTCTGCCTGCAGGCCCGTTTCTGGGCCTGGTGGCTGCTGGTATCCTTTACGTTCGGTATTGCGGCGCTGTGGGTGTATCCGTACTATATGACCGCCAAGAGCAAGTTCTACCTAGAGTTGAAGTAGAGCGTTATGATCGCTTTTTTATTCGTACTGCTTGCGGCGCTCGCCCTAGTTTATGTCAACCTGAGCACCCTTGCCAAGGGGAAGGCGGGGCGGATTATTGCCCTGTCGGTGCTGGTGCTGCTGTTCCTGTCGATGACGTTCCGCGATACATGGGCGGGGAGTGTTGCCGTCGCGTTTTTTGCGGTGTGGCTTCCCAATGCGCTTTTGTTCTACATTCCCTGGACGCTTTACCGCATCGGTTACTATTTTACGCAGCCGCACCACTTGAGTAGGCATTTTGTCCGCTACGTGAGCCGCGGGCTTTTGGGCGTTACGGTGGGGATTGCGCTTGCTATGTTCGCTTACGGCGTGCCGCACAATGACGACTACAAGATGATGGACCTGACGGTGGATTTGCCATCTCAATATACGGAAGGGTTCACCGCGATTTTCTTTAGCGACATTCACGTGGATCCGCTGTTCAAGGCGGAAAAGCTGCAGCGCTTTATTGCGCAGATGGATTCTATTAAGCCGGACTATCTGCTGTTCGGTGGCGACCTGGCCGATGTGTCCATGGAGCAGCTCGATGCCTGGGAATACGACAGTTTGTTCAAGATGCTGACGTCGAAGGCGAAGGTCGCGGCGGTGGCCGTCAATGGGAATCACGAGTCGATGCAGGAACGTGCGGGTTCCTATCCGAACGATTGGATGCGCAAGGCGGGTTTCGTGGTGTTGGACGATTCGACGGCGTGTATCGGGAAGGCGTGCTTTACGGGCCGCACCGACTACATGGTCGCGCGCGGCCGCGATGTACTTCGTCGCCCGCTTGCGGAGCTGATTCCTGATTCGATCCAGTTGACTGAAATTCCGCAGGATTCGATGGCCGCTGTGGCCGCAAATGAAAGCGTTGCTGGGGCCCCGGTAGTTGATTCGCTTGCGGATACGGCTGCAGCTAGGATTGCCTACGATACGACGGTTGTGCGCCGCCCCTGGATTTTGCTGGACCATCAGCCCAAGGGAATCGAGAAGGGACATGTAGGCAGGCTCCCGGACATGGCGCTTTCGGGACATACGCACGACGGTCAGTTTTTCCCGGTGACTTTCATTATCAATTATGTATGGAAGGTCGCTTACGGCAAGGGGGCGCTTGGCGGCGTCTTTTGGCTCGTGAGTTCCGGCTTCGATTGCTGGGGTCCTCCGGTGCGTTTCGGCTCCGATTCAGAAATCTGGATTATTAAGTTTAAGCCGCACGAAAATATAATGCCGGAATAAAGCATTGCTCATTATAGATAAATTAATATTTTTAATTATTTCGAGAGCTTGTTGTAGACGGCGATTTGGCGCTCGATGATGCCGTCCCAGGTGAAGCATTCGGCGATGCGCTTACGGGAGCCGGCGAGCAGGTGCTTTACAAGTTCGGGCTCGGCGGCGAGGCGTTTGTAGGCGCTTGCGAGGGCCTCGGGGTCTTTTTCGGGAACGAGGATTCCCGAGACGCCGTCCACGACGACATCGGGGATGCCACCCACGTTGCTTGCGACGATGGGGAGGCCGAGTTCCATGGCTTCGATGAGTACGACGCCGAGGCCTTCGGTGTCGCCCTTGCTGTCGACGATCGCCGGGAGCGTGAAGACGTTCGCGGTCTTGTATTCGTTCGCGAGCGCTTCGGGCGAAAGTTTGCCGGTGAAGATGATTTCTGCAGGAGGTGCGGCTTCGCTATTTAAGGCATCGTCGGATCCACATCTACAGGATTCCCTCCCGTTGGTCGAGAATGACGCGACTGGAGATTCCCCTTTGTGATGACACAATGCATCTGCCTGCATCTTCAGCTGCTCGGTGAGGTCGCCGACGCCGACGATGCGGATTTCGAATTGGTCGCGCGGCAGGTACTTGGCCGCTTCAATCAAATAGCAGATGCCCTTGCGTTCGATATGGCGCCCGACAAACAAGATTTTGAACTTGCCCTTTACCGGATGCGGCTCGGGGGCGTTACGGGGGTGTCCCCCGTTCGAGGGGGTAGCGGATGCCGTGGCAGAAGCGAGGGGGAGACTTCCCCCTTCTCTCGTCTCTCGTCTCTCGTCTTTCGTCTCTAAAGTTGTGCCATACGGACTCCATTCCACATCGACATTGCGGAGGGCCTTGATTTTACTTGCCGTAAAGCTTGAATTTGCGAACACGGCTTGCGCCTGGCCGATGGCGAATTTCAGGAGCGGCTTCACCCATTTTTTCTTGCGGATGAGCAGGAGTTCCGCCCCGTGGAAATTGAGGACCAGCGGGATTCTGAACAGCTTGGCGGCACCGAGGGCGATGTAGGCGTGCGGGAAGGGCCAATGTGCGTGGATGATGTCGGGCCTCCACTTGCGACAGATCTTGATGCACTTGAAGAATCCGCTGATGATGTAAGGGATCGCGAGTAGCTGCAGCCAGGGCTTGCTTGCCATCTTGCTGGGGGCGCCTTCTTCGTGCGTGAGCATTTCCCAGTTGGCGGGCGCGTAGCGGAAACGGTTCACCTTGATGCCGTCGATTTCGTGGCTCTTGAGGCCCTTGTATGCGGGGGCGAGAACCTGGATGTCGAGGCCTGCCTTTTTAAGGTGCGCAATGGAAGTGCGTAGCCAGGGGACTTCGGCGTCTTCGTGAAAACGCGGATAGACGGACCCGATGACGAGAACTTTCTGGACCATTTAGTTTATGCGGAAGCTTCGCTGCCGGGTGCGGGAGCGAATTCCTGCGAAACGGAAGTAATGGCGTTGATGTCCTGTGCGTCGCTTACGCAGGCAGGGTAGACGATGGGCTTGACGATGGCGGAGAGCACGTTCGAGAGGCCCTTGAAGTCCATGTCGTTGGCGGTCTGGAGGAGTCTTCCGCGGATGCGGATCCAGCCTTCGATCTTGGAGTCGAGCAGCAGCATGCCGAGGCCCGAGCCGTTTTCAAGGAAACCGAGGATGTCGCTCCCGCGGCTGTTCTTGTTCAGTGCGGTGAGGAATACGTCCCAGAACTGGATGCAGGTGTCTCTGTCCTTCAGGATATTTTCGATGGCCGAGAAGTCAAATTCCAGATAGACGAAGGAACTTTTGTCCTCGTCGCTGCGGATAATTTCTTCCTGGCACCGCCTTTCGAATATGTCTTCGGTGTAGATAGAAATATTAAAGTGGTGCTTTCTAATCAATTTGAAGAGTTCTTGCTTCATCGCAGCACAAAATTAGTCTATTTTTTGACCATGCAACGCTTGCTCAAATTGAAAAAAGTGCTCAAGAATAGTGTTTTGGCGTCCTCCGTCGAAAATTTCAAGACGATCCGGGCGTCAATGTCCAAATACCGTCCATTGACCGAGGCCGAGATTCAGGTTCTCGAAAGGAATGGCAACCGTTCCGAGTCGTGGGCGAAGGTCATGGTCGAAAACGACTTCGACCCGAACCGCATTATTCGGAGCTCGTTCATGGGCGAGGTTTACTTGCCGCGCTTTTTCGGGACACTCCTGTTGCCGGGTGACGTGTCTTTTCCGACGGGTATTTACGACAGCCTGGTGCATAACTGTCTCGTGGAGAACGCCCTTGTCCACAAGGTGGCGATGCTCAGCAACATTCTGGTGCGCAGCAGCTCGGTGGTGCAGAACGTGGGCTCTATCGTGAGCAGCGGAAAGATCAGCTACATGGTCGGCAACGCGATGCACGTGGGTAACGAGATGGGCGGTCGCAGCGTTCTCGTGTTCCCCGAAATCAATACGGAGCTGGTGGACCTGCAGCTTTTCCACAAGCCGGAGCCCGATGTCGCGGCTGCGTTTGCGGACCAGCTCAAGGCGTACCGCGAGGAGACGGCCCTTTCTTTCGGCATTGTCGGTAAGGGTGCGGTCATCTGCAATACGAACATCATTCGTAACAGCTGGATTGGTGCGCATGCGCGTATTGAGGGCGCCGAGAAGATTCGTAACTCGGTGGTGCTTTCGTCGCTCGAGGAGCCGAGCCACGTGTACGATTCCGTGATTCTTGAAAACTCGAACGTGCAGATGGGCGTGACGATTCATACGGGGGCGGAGGTGCAGGGTTCTGTGCTGATGAGCCGCACGACGGTTGCCTGCAAGGCGATCGTGAAGTCGTCGATTATCGCTCCGTGCTGCCACATTGAAGAAGGCGAGGTGAACAGTTCGTACATGGGGCCCATGACGCAGATGCATCACCATTCGCTTTTGATCGCGGCGCTCTGGCCCGACGGATGCGGCAACCTGGGCTATGGCGCGAACGTGGGAAGCAATCATACCGGACGTATGCCTGACCAGGAAGTGATGCCTGGACAGGGAATGTTCTTTGGCCTTGGCGTGAATGTCAAGTTCCCTGCGAATTACCGCGAGTCGCCCTTTACGTTGATTGCCTCGGGGCTTACGACACTTCCGCAGCGCGTGAAGTTCCCGTTCTCGCTGATCAAGCCGGGTGACCCGCAGCTGAACGGCGTCCCTCCGCGGCTGAACGAGATTGTGCCCGGTTGGAATTACGCGAACAACGCCTATGCGCTTGACCGTAACCTCTACAAGTATTCCATTCGTGGCAAGGGGTTCGTGCCGGCTTCGTTCTACACGATTTTCAGTCCCGATACATTGCGCTATGTATACGACGCCTACCAGCGCCTGCAGGTGACGGAAGTTCGCGATTTCTACACCAAGGAACATATCGACGGGCTTGGTGAGAACTTCCTTCGCGAACGCGTGCGCCAGAAGGCAATCAAAATTTACCGCGAGTACCTGGAGCGCTATGCGCTGGAACAGGTGATAACCCTGGTGGTGAACGATCCGAACTTGCAGTCGCAACCGGTCAAGGAACTGCGGCGCCTTTCGACCAACGATGCCAACAAGGACGTGATGCGCACGGTGGTGCTTCCCGAGACGTTCGACGAGTTGCTGAAGCGTTACCGCCAGCTTGAAAAGGACTGGTTCGAACGCGTGACGCACGGTCTCGACAAGGACAACGATCGTGGCCGAAAGATTTTCGACGACTACGATGACGCGCATCCCGTGGACAGGGGATTTACCGAATGGGAAAAGAACCGAGTCGAAGATAAGCTGCGCCGTTTGGCATCTATCGTGAAGACGGCCAAGGCGGAATGATCTCGGCTACGGTCATACTCGGAGTCGCCCTCGTGATCGAGGTGGTGGCTCGGCTTGTTCTGGAGATTCGCGAGCGGAGGCTTTCGCAGTTGCGCGGTGGCGTATTTGTGGTACTCCGCCTGATTCCCCTGGTGAACGATATCGTGCCGCTTCCCGAGAACCGCAGGGAACCGGTCGAGAATGAATTTGTACGAAAGCACGAGGAAGGTCATTCGGAGTTGCGGCACGGCATCTTGCGGAATTTGGCGAAGGTCGCTTTGCTGTTGCTTGCCGTGTGGCTCTTTGCCTTTCTGCTGGCGAGTCGCGGAATGTCGCTTGTGGAAGCGGTTCTGTGGCTGCACCTGGCGGCAATCCCGTTCCGTACGGTATTCCACTTGTATTGCTGGCATCAGGAATACGAGGCGGACCGTTACGCCTTCGAGAAACTTGGCAAGAAAGTGGCGAAGGCCGCGATGCGCGACCTTGCCGTAAGCGAGATTCCCTATACGAAGCTTTTTGCGGTAATTTACCGCGAGCACCCGACCGTTGCGATTCGCAGCCAGAAAATCCTGAATAAGGAAATCAAGGCGGCGTAAGTAGCGCCGTGCCGATTAATGCACCTGGATACGGTGCAGCTGTGCTCCCTGACGGATCAGGAACATTCCTGTCTGCTTAAAATGCTGGCGGATGGACGAGGCGACATTTTCTGCCTGCCAGGAGTTTGCCTGCAGTACGCCTAGAAAACGCCCTTGCATGTCGAACACCTGTAGGGATAAGTCGGTGCGTAAAAGTGGGGTGCCTGAGAGGGTGTTCTTGCCTCGCAGGCCGATTGCCGTCGAGGAATCTTCTGCACTTGTGTCCGGTTCCACGAACGGATTTTCCGGATCATCCACCACCACCTTGATGGTTACGGAGGCTTCGCAACCCGAGGCGTTCGTGTGGACAGCCTTATAATATCCGCTCGATTTTCCGTCAAGATTCTTGAAGCGGATTTCGCGATCGGTCGAAGTAAAATTGTTCGGGCCGCTCCAAACCCAGCGGCCACCTTCCCACGGATGCGGGCCAATTACCAGCGAGTCGCCCTTGTTCGGCTTCACGTCAGTGGTTTCGTTCCAGCCACCGTCATGCACCTTCACATACGGGACAATCGTATCCGGCTTGCAGACGCCACCTTCGGCGCCGTCAATCACCATCGTCGTAATCGTCTGTGCAGGTGCCGTCATCGAAAGCGTTTTCCCCGACACCGCGATATCGGATTGCGCCGTTAAACTGCCCGGCAATTCAAACCGTACCACCTTCGCGCTTGCGCCGATTTTGTCAAACCCGCGCAAGTCGAATTCATACTTCACGTCGCTTTCGCCGCTGTTGCGCACCACGAGCACCAAGGCGCCATCTTCGCGCAATGCCGCGAGCGTATTGCCGTTATCGCTGTCGATAATGCGCGAGCCCGGCCGAATAAAGCGGCTGAATGATGCATGCATGTAAAAGCGGGCATTTGGCGTAAAAGTTTCCTTTTTATGATCCAGTGCAAAGGTGCGCCAGTTTTCCGCCGGATCACCCAGCTGCCAGTCCACCCAGGCATTCGCCTTCATGTCGCGGAGATCCGCAAGAATCACGCCCGCCATCCAGAGCGCGATATTTTCGTCGCCACTCTTGTGGAGCGGTCCCGTTTCGGATTGCCACACACGCTTGTTCTTGGCGAACGCCGCGTTGAATAGCTTTGCACGGTTGTCACCTCCGGAATAGCTGTGCGTGTTCACCTGGAACATATAGGAAAGAGCCTCGCTGCTGTAACCGTTGAACTGGTTCAGCGCATCGCCGATGTTCGTTTCGTCGGCGGCACTCACCGAAGTTTCGGGGAACAGGCCCTTCGCAACAAGCGCCTTGCCGAGTTCCACAATCATCTTGGACTGGTTATTCTTGAAGCCGCAACCTTCCTGGTCGCCGTTCGCCTTCCACCAGCCAGCACTCGGCTCGTTGAACGGTTCCACCGTGCGGAACGTGATTCCCCATTCCTTCTTGAAATGAAGCGCTACTTCGGAAAGGTAATCGGCAAAATCGTCGAAGTAATCTTCTTTCAGGTTGTCGGCGCCATTGTTGCCGCCCGAGACGCAGCCGCTCTTGGTCATCCACCATGGGGGCGAATTGCTGAAAGCCTCGAAAATCGGGTCCTTCACGCGCTTCGCGAGCTCAAAGGCGATGTTTCGCTGGTACGGATCCGCCGTCCAGTCAAAGTCGCCACTTTCGGTAGGCTTGTAACCGGGTACCGCCGCGGCGCCATCGCCCTTCGTGAGGTGATTATGCCCCGGCTGGTCGCCGCCGCCGATGTTGTAACGGAAAATCGTGTAGCCAAGACCCGTATCAGGATCCGCGATCGCACCAATCAGCTTGTCCCGATTCGCCTCGCTCCAGGCGCCCGCCTTCACTGCCCACCAGCAGAGGCTCGTGCCCCAGCCCTCGAAAACCTGATACTTTTTGCCAGGGTCAACTACCACCTTTGTCTGCGCGTAAGTGTGCGACGCAAGCCCCGCCCCCAGCAATGAGACAAGGGCAACAGATCGCAACGCAGTATGCGCCGCGCCCGACTTTGCCACGCGAGAAACCTTAAATTTTTTACCAAAGCCCATCATGCTACTAAATATATCCCCAAAATGATTAAATGTCAAATGTGGACTTTTTCGGGGAAATTACGGCTCTATTTCAACCCACGCAGGATTTCTTTTTGCTCCTGCGTGATGCGGTAGCTTTCGCAGGCTTTCTGGATGGTTTTTGCGTGGATCCAGGGGGAAAGTTTGCAACCCTTGATATAGGGGAATGTCGCGTCCCATTGCTTGGCGAGTGCGGTCGCCATGTACCAGGCGATGACCATTTGCACGTAGTAGCGGCCGGTGGGACGGGCGGCATTCACCGATGCGGCCTGCTTCTGGGACTGCGCAGCCCCAGTCGAATCGTCGTCGAACAGATTTTCGTCGATGGCCGCGACCCATTTCAAGAAGCGCTTGTCGAATCGTTCATCCAAGAAATAATTCATGAGCATGTTCACGCCGAAACGCACTGTGTACGGGTGATTCGACTTGAGCCACGCCTGAATACGTTCCAAGAAGAGCGCCTCGTCCTTAAGCAGTGCCTTCGGAGATTTGCCGTCGCATACGGCCCAGTTGTCGATGTAAGGGAGAAACTGCTCTATGCGGCGCAGGCATTCGTCAAAGTCCTTGATGCGTTCTACCGCAAAAAGGTGCACCTGGTTTTCTTCAAAATACTTATGCGGGAGCTTGTCCAAAAATTTGGCGACATCGGCCGGCACGGTTTTTGCGGCAGCCTTCGCAGTCCCCTTCACCGCCGAATCTACAAACTCCTTCGCGATTTTCCTCATGGTAGGCACGCGCACGCCGATAATCTTTTTCTTGTCGATGTTCGGCAACAGCGACGCGTGAAAATCGCGATACTTTAAATCCTGTTCGGCCAACAGGCACTTGACAAGTTCGGCATGGGTCATGCCTGATAAAATAACAAAATTTCTGCTAGAGAACCTTGAATATGCGGTTACTTCTTTGTAGCCGCGATATACTTTCTCCAGTCTCCGTACTCCGAGATGTCGACGGCCTTCTTGTCGTAAATCCACTCGCCCATAGAGGTGTCGGAGAGGAATCCCGAAACAAGTGTCCCGTCGATCGTCTTGATCTTGCCGATGCAAAGCGGTTTCGGAATGCGGCTTACAAAATTGCCGAAGTCCTCTGCGGTGAGGCCGTAGATTTCGATGTAGAAACTATGGCCTTCCCCCTTGGGGCAGGAGACGAGTGCAGGTTTTTGGATGCCGTGGTCGTTGAAGGTGAACATCCTGTATTCGGGAGCCGTTCTCGTGCCTTTCAGGAAGGTCGCGCGCGAAAGTTCCCAGTAGAGTCGGCATCCCCTGAGGTGGGCTCCGCAGACGGCAAGCGGTATTCTTTTTTCAAGGAAGGGCTTCGCCGCTTCGGCGGCATCGAGTAGCTTGTAATCGTCGAAGGCTTTGCCTACGAGCGTCACGCCGAATGGAAGGCTCGGCGCGTTTTCACCTTTGCTTGTGGCGTCCTCGGCGGGGACGGCGAGAGCCGAATAATCCAGCAGGTTCATGTAGTTGGTGTAGTACCCCAGATTGGAATTCAGCGCGATGGGATTGTTTTCGACTTCTTCCGTCTTGTAAATAGTCCCTGCAGTAGGCGTAAGCAGAAAATCGACCGATGATATTATCTTATCCGTAATTTTCTTGTATGCCTGCAACTTATGGAAGCCTTCGAAAACCTCTGACGGATGCGGAATTTGCTTGGGTGAAATAATGGCCTTGGTCACCGGGTGAATTTCGTTCGGATGCTCCTCGATGAATTTTCCGACGGCGTTATAGCGCTCGAAAACCCACGGGCCTTCGTAGAGAAGCCTCGCCGCTTTCAGGAAAGGTTCGAACGGGACGACAACCTTGGTACCGCCCGCCCTTTCGAAAGCGCAAACCGCTTTTTCGAATGCTTCGCGGTAACCCTCGTTGCCGAAAAATTCCAACGTGTCGGGCACGCCGAAGGTCCATTTTTCGGGGAGTCTTGCGCGCAGTCCCGCGTTGGCGTTCCACGGGGCTTCTCTGGAATAAGGGTCTTCGGAATCTTCGCCTTGCACGACGTTCAGGACAGTTTTCGCGTCGTCAATATCCAGCGCGAAGATGCTGACGCAATCGAGGCTCCGACAAGCGGGAATGACCCCGTTTGTACTGAGCAGTCCACGCGTCGGCTTGACGCCCACCAGCTTGTTGAATGCGGCGGGAACGCGCCCGGAGCCTGCCGTATCGGTGCCGAGGGCGAAGCTGCAGAGCTCATAGGAAAGCGATGCCGCCGAACCGCTGCTACTTCCGCCCGAAATGTATTCGGGGGCGTACTTGTTGGGAATGGCTCCGTAGGGGCTTCGCGTGCCGACGAGTCCCGTGGCGAACTGGTCCATATTCGTCTTTCCGACCGGGATGGCGCCAGCTTCAATTAGGCGGCTTACGACAAATGAATTTTTTGCTGCCGTATAGGCGTAGGCGGGGCATGCCGAGGTGCTTTCGAGACCTTCCACGTCGATGTTGTCCTTGACGGCGAATGGAATTCCGAAAAGCGGCTTGTCTTCGGGAAATTCGGAAAACTTTTCGAGCGGTTCCAGGTATTTTTCCAGGGCCTCCTTCGAAAGGCGGCTAATCCAGATTTGTGCGGGTGCCTTTTCCATTTCGGCAAGGACGTATTCGATGACGGCGCGTGGAGTTGTCGCCCCGCTGCGGTATGCGTTTAAGAGGGATGATATTCTGAGGTCCATAAATCCTCCTGTTATAATTCCAAAAGATGTTCCACGGCAAGGTTGTAGAGCCCTGCGAAATATTCGCTTTCGGTGTTGGGCTTGATGATGATTCGGGGCAGCTGCAAACGGTCCAGATGCCTGCGCAAGTGCTGGACGATGGCCTGCTCGTTCATTTCGGATGCAAGCCCGCCGGTAAGCACGATCTGTGCGGGATCGAGGAAGACGACTGCCGCGGTGACAAGCTGGTTTACGATAGGCATCGCGTACTCTATGTCGCTGAAGGCCGCCGTCTGGCTGCTCTTGTTGAAATTGAAGGGGTAGTACGAAAGTTCGCCGGCCAGGTTGGATGTGCCGCGAAGGATTTTTCCGTCAACGATGAATCCGCCCGCAGGTGTATTCCGTTTCGGGAAAAAGAGGAGCGCCACGTTTTTTTCGTTGCTGTTTGATTTTGAATAACCTAACGCGATGGTGTTCATGTCGTTTTCGACAACGGTCGGAATCTTTAGCGCGTGTTCAATTCTTTCTGCTAGATTTGTTCCGCGGAGTTCTTCGATGTCCGAAAATTCGATGATGCCGTTATTGACACAGCCCTGCACGCCGATCACGATGATTTCGATGTCGGATTCCTTTCTCAGGATCTTGCGGATATTGGCGATGATGACTTCGGGAGAAATGAGCCTTTCCCTGAAAGTCCCGTTTTGCTTGATGTTGCCGCCGATATCCTGGACGCGGAAATGCAGGAACTTTCCTTCGTTGTCGGCATAGGCGTACATGCAGAGTGACTTGCCCCTTTCGTGATTGTACTGGTAGGCCATGGCGGGACGCCCGCTGCTAGAAATGCGCTGGGATTCTTCGGTGATTTCGCCTGTAGCGATTAATTCGTTCAAAATGGTTCCGCAGGTGACGACACTGAGCCCTGTCGCCTGAGAAAGCTCCGCCTTCGTGGCGGCACCGAGTGAAAGTAGTGCGGTCTTGACGGCGCGTGTGTTATGTTGTTTTAATTCCGCTGTTGTGTTCGTCTGGTTCATGCGATAAAATATAGCGATGGAACTTTACTTTTGTAAAGAGGTTACAAAAGTTTTTTCTTAAAGATTTTTCGAACCCTTTTTAAATCAGTTAATTTACACAAATTACGGATTTACACTTTTTGGAATATACCTAGACTTTTTAAAAGTGTTTTACAAATTGCGGAACTATAAAAATATTGCAAAGTTCTTATGTGACATGGAAGTGCCTTTTTTTGCGAAATTTCGCCCATTTTGAAAATTGGCATACCTTTTGCTACTTCCTTGGCAAACAAGTGAGGATACTATGAATTTGACAAGAATACTTCTGACATGTGTTGCCGCGGCCGTTGCTACCGTATATGCACAAAAGCCCCTGCTGAAAATTGCCTACAGCGATTGGCCGGGATGGACTGCGTGGGAAATCGCCGACAAGAAGGGCTTCTTCAAGAAGCATGATGCGAATGTCAAGCTGGAATGGTTTGACTACGGCCCTTCCATGGATGCCTTTGCCGCAAAGCAGGTGGATGCTGTGGGTGTTGCGAATGGTGATGCCATGATGCTTAACGCGACGGGTGCCCGCAACTCTATCATCCTGATCAACGACTACAGTAACGGTAACGACAAGATTGTCGGTGCTCCTGGAATCAACTCCATCAAGGATCTCAAGGGCAAGAAGGTGGGTGTCGAGATTGGATGCCTTTCGCATGCGCTGCTGATCAACGCCCTTACGAAAAACGGCTTGAAAGAATCCGACGTGACACTGGTGAATATGCCGACGCATCAAGCGGTGCAGACACTTGAAAGTGGCGAAGTCGCCGCAGTGGTCGCATGGGTTCCGCATTCCGTGAACGCGCTTGAAGTGGTCAAGGGAGCCAAGGAACTCTACACCAGCGCAAACGAACCCGGAATCATCTACGATGTTCTTGCCGTCTCTCAGGAATCGCTGATGAAAAACAAGGCCGAATGGGAAAAGGTTGTAGCCGCCTGGTACGATGTCATCGATTTCCTGAACGATCCGAAAAACAAGGATGAGGCCGTCAAGATTCTTGCCGCCCGCGTGGGCATTTCCGAAAAGAAATATGCCACGTTTATGGGAGGAACCCGCTTCCTGACTGCTGAAGAGGCTGCAGCCCGATTCAAGAAGGGTGAAGGCTACGGTTCGGTTTATGGGTCTAGCAAGAATGTTGACGCGTTCTTCGTGAAGAACAAGGTTTATGAAAAGAATGTGGATGTGAACCGTTACATTATCCCTTCGTTCACGGAAGCATTCGTCAAGGCGAAAAAGTAAAACACTGAATTTGGGAACGTTATGATTAACCCGATTGGAATTCAAAAGCATGTTGGAAAGAAGTGGACGGTAGTGCTTGCGGTGCTTTCGTTCATTATTCCCCTTGCCGTCTGGAGCGTGGTAAGCTATGTACCATTCGTGTACCACCCGCTCGTCAAGGTGGTCGATGCCGGTGGCAGCATGTTTTGCCAGCCGGGCGATGAAATCGAACGCGCCAATTTTGAAGAAGAGAACAAGTCCCTGCTGGCCGCAGGCGAAAAGGCGATGACGGGTGTGCGCATCAACCCCGCCTATCTCCCGGCTCCGCACAAGGTCGCTAAAGCTCTCGTGACGGCCTTTATGACGGAACCGAGGCGCGATGGCGATGTCTGGTTTTACGAAAGTATACTCCACTCTGTAAAAATCGTATTCCTTGCCTTCTTGCTGTCGAGTCTCGTCGGCGTGCCGCTGGGCATTATTTGCGGCGCAGTCCCGTTCTTTGAAAAGTTGACGGGCCCCTTCATTGAGTTTTTCCGGTATTTCCCGGCACCGGTATTCGGTGCATTGGCCGTCGCTATTCTCGGCATCAATGACGCGCCCAAGATCGCGATTATCATCATCGGTACATTTTTCCAGCAGGTCCCGATGCTGTGCGCCACCACCCGCCGTGTAGATTCGACATTGATCGAGGCCGCACGCACATTGGGTGCCTCTTCTCGGCGCATCATGTTCAAGGTCATCCTGCCCGAGATTGCTCCCAAGATGTACAAGGATATGCGCATTTTGCTGGGCTGGGCATGGACCTACCTGATTGTGGCCGAAGTGGTCGGCACGAGTTCCGGCATCACCTGGTTTATCAATCAGCAGGCGAAGTACCGCAATTTCGACAATGTCTATGCGGCGATTATCATTCTCGGAATTATCGGGCTTGGCTGCGATCTGGTGCTCAACTTCCTCAGTCGAGATTTCTTTGCCTGGGAAGGTGGCCATGTCGGAGTGACGTCCAAGATCAAGAAGGAAATTTTCGCGCCAAAGGATACCGTGTTTTCGTTCCGCCTGACTCCCGAAGAAAAGGCGCTCAAGGAGAAGTACCATGGAAGGTTCTAAAGAAGTTTTCGGTGACTGCATTCTGGAAGCGCGCCATATCGTAAAGGATTTCGAGAATTCTTCCGGCAAGGGAATGCACCGTGTTCTGGACGATATCTCGTTCAGCGTACGCCGTCGTGAATTCCTCTCGGTCATCGGCCCTTCCGGTTGCGGAAAGTCGACGCTCATCCGCATTGCGGCGGGCCTCGAAACGGCGACCAGCGGCGAATTCCTGCTCGACGGAAAGGTGGTTCGCGGGACTGGTGCCGAAAGGGGAATGGTGTTCCAGAAGTATTCCCTTTTCCCGTGGCTCTCAGTCAAGCAGAATGTGATGTTTGGGCTTGAATCGACGGGGCGCGGTGGCGACGAGGCCGAAGAGGTTGCTGAACAATGGCTTGAAATTGTAGGCCTCGAAAAGTACGGTGAATTTTTCCCGAAGCAGCTTTCGGGTGGCATGCAGCAGCGCGTCGCCATCGCGAGGGCGCTGGCGCCTCAGCCGCGCGTGCTCCTGATGGATGAACCGTTCGGTGCGCTCGATGCGCAGACAAGGGCGCAGATGCAGAAGTATCTGCTTGAAGTCTGGAAGAACATCGACATCACCATCATTTTCGTGACGCATGATCTGGACGAAGCCGTATTCCTTTCGGACCGCATCCTGACTTTGCAGGCGAATCCTGGAAAGGTGAGGGAAATGGTCGAAGTGCCGGTACCGCGTCCGCGTAACAAGGGAAGCCTGACTCTGCGCGAGTTTAACGAAACGCGCAAGCATGTCGAGGAGCTGATTCGCCCGCCTAAGATGAACGAGGTCGCCGAAGAGGATTTTAAAATCGTCAACATGGTTGGAATGCAACCATAAAAAACAGGAGTTATTATGTCTGAATCTAAAGTACTTTGCGAACAGATCATTGCGGGTGGCTGGAACTACTCGCGCATTGTCAAGCGTGGTCAGAAAATTCGCCTCACGGACTTGGAAGGCGGCGCGAATGCATCGCTCATGTGCTACAACGCACGCAACTTTACCGAACGCTTTAACTTGGGCGATACCTTGAAAATTCAGCATATCTGCCGCATCGCAAAGAACTGCTGCCTTTACGGTGACATGGGACGTATCTTGTTGAGTGTCGTCGAAGATTCCGTGGGTTGGCACGACCCTCTGTGTGGATGCACCCATGCCTCGTTGATCAAGGAACGTTTTGGCGAGAAGGATTACCAGAGCGCCCACAACGATTTCTACCGCAACGGTTACGATTCCCTGCTGGTGGAAATCGGCAAGCACGGCATGACCAAGAGGGACTTTACGGAACTGGTCAATTTCTTTAGCAAGGTCGTTGTGACTTCCGACGGTAAGATGACCTTTATCGAAAACAATTCCAAGCCGGGTGACTATGTGGAACTGCGTGCCGAAATGGATACCCTGGTGGTCATCGATACGGGTATGCACCCGCTGAACCCGAGCAAGGAATATCTGCGCAAGCCTGTGAAAGTAGAACTCATGACTTGCGATATCGCCGGCGCCGAAGACCCGTGCTTTACCTGGTGCCCCGAAAACGGCCGCGGTTACATCAACACGGCAAACTACAACTTGTAGGAGGTCTATCATGTTTACGAAGTATCTGGAAAGTTCGCTCAAGGAAGAAGATGCCTGCTATGTCGAAGATGTTGCTGCCGGGAAGGGCTGGCTGCATTTGATTAAAAAAGGTCAGGTTTTCCGTATTCTGGATCTCAAGGGAAATCAGGCTGTCGATACATTGTTTATCAATGCGAATGATCCTTCGGAACGCTACAGCGTTCAGCAGACGGTGCAAAGACAGGCGAATTGCCTTGTCGGTGTAGGAACAAAGCTTTACTCTAACGATGATAACGTGATGCTTACGGTAATCGCCGATACCTGTGGCGACCACGATACGCTCGGAAGCGCCTGCTCCTGCGAAAGCAACACCTGTCGTTACTCGCTTGACAAGCGCTATATGCATGCGTGCCGCGAATCGTTCTTGAAGGTGCTGCTTGAAACCCCGAATCTGGACAAGCGCGATCAGGTGAATAACCTTAATTTCTTCATGTACGTTCCTTTTGACGAAAAGGGAAACCTCAATTTTGCCGATGGAATTTCCTCGCCGGGAAAGTATGTGGAAATGCGTGCCGAGATGGATGTGCTCGCGGTCGTGAGTAACTGCCCGCAGCTGAACAACCCCTGCAATGCTTACGATCCGACCCCGGTCAGGATGATCGTGTGGGATAAGGAGCCTGTATGAACTCGAAACTTCTTGAAAGTTCCCGTGACTTGAAGGATGCCGTCCTTGACGTGACGGTGCTTGCGGGTGATGGCTATATGCTGCCCCTCAAGAAGGGACAGATCCTCCGCTTGGTCGATGTGGAAGGGAATCAGTCCGGCGATGTGCAGATTTACAATGCGAACGATCCGACGGAACGCTACAACGCCAACAACACCATTACGGCCCAGGCGAATTCGATGATCGAGCTCGGTACGGTCATCCGTAGCAACTGCGGAAACGCTATGCTTACGGTGATTGCGGATACTTGCGGAGAACACGATACGCTTGGAAGCGGATGCTCTGCGGAAGGAAACGTTGTGCGTTATACGAATAAGACTCGTTATATGCATAGCTGCCGCGACACGTTTGTGCGTACGCTTGAAAACTATGGCTTGAGCAAGCGCGATCAGACTTGCAACTTGAACTTTTTCACGAAGGTCATTTTGGATGACAAGGGACGCCTTGAATTTGCCGATGGAATTTCGGGACCGGGCAAGTATATAGAATTGCGTGCCGATATGGACGTAATGTTCCTGCTTTCGGACTGCTCTCAGCTGAACAATCCTTGCAATGACTACAATCCGACTCCTATCCGGCTTCTCGTTTTTGAAAAATAATTTGTTTGGAATAGACTTATGGAAAACGGCTATGTATATCGAAACTTTACCAAGGAAGCACTCGACGAAGCCTACGATAACAGCAAGGCAGTAAAGAACAGTAGTGACTTGCTTGGGATTTTCTATGTGCGCAGCGCCAAGCTTGCGACCGGCTTTCAGGATACGTTGGATTTACGTTATGGTCCGCATCCACGGGAAACATTGGATTACTTTAGTTGTGGAAAAAGGAATGCTCCGTTATTTGTCTTTATCCATGGTGGATATTGGCAAATGCGTAACAAGGAGATGTTTCGCTTTGTAGCAAGTGGACCGCTGGCGCACGGCTTCGATGTTGCCAATATAGGCTATCCGCTCGCTCCTGATAGGGATATGAGAGGTATCATTGCAAGTCTCCGTAGCGCATTTAGTTACTTGCGTCTTCATAATAGTGAACTTGGATTCGATGCTTCACATATTTACGTGTCGGGTTGGTCGGCGGGCGCTCACTTGGCGGTCAATATGTTAGAAGAACGGGGTGTCTGTGGAGCCCTTGCGATTAGTGGCATCTATGATCTGGAACCGATTTCCAAGAGTTACCTGAACGATAAGCTTCAGTTGACCGAAAGTGAAATTCTCCTGTTCAGTCCGCTGCGCAAGCCGTTTGTCAAAAAGTCGGTAGTCGTGGTGGTCGGTGCCGACGAACTTCCTGAACTTCGCAGGCATAGCATCGAATTTGCGATGCGTCGCGCGGGGGACGGAATTTCCGGCTCGTTCAATCTGCTTTCGAATCAGAATCATTTTACGATTCTTGAGGAACTCGAAGATCCGGAAGGATCGCTGACGCAACTTCTGGTGCAACTGACAAAGTGTAAGAGGAAATAGTTATGTTCAACAAGGTACTTGTAGCAAACCGTGGCGAAATAGCCTGTCGTATAATCCGCTCCTTGAAAGAAATGGGAGTGAAATCTGTTGCCGTTTATTCCGACCCTGACGAAACAGCTGCCCATGTGCTGATGGCCGACGAGTCCGTGCGTATCGGGCCTGCACCGGTCAAGGATAGCTATCTGAATGTTCCCGCGATTTTGGATGCAATCAAGTCGACGGGTGCCGAGGCGGTTCATCCAGGTTATGGTTTCTTGAGTGAGAATGCCGAATTCGCGAAAGTCCTCGAAGAAAATGGGATTGCCTTTATTGGGCCGACTCCGAAGCATCTCGTGGAATTTGGCCTCAAACACCGCAGCAAGGAACTGGCACAGGAATTTAACGTGCCGCTCGTTCCCGGTTCGGGCCTGTTGGAAAATGTGGACGATGCTTTGGCACATTCCAAAGAGATTGGATATCCCGTGATGCTCAAGAGTACGGCGGGCGGTGGCGGCATTGGTATGAGCATCTGCCGTAGCGACAAGGAACTCGTTGAAAGCTTCGATAGGATCAAGAGGCTGAGCGAGAATAACTTCAAGAACGCTGGTCTTTTTGTAGAAAAGTACGTGGAGCGTGGTCGCCATGTCGAAGTTCAGATTTTTGGCGATGGCGAAGGAAATGCTGTTGTGCTCGGAGAACGCGACTGTTCTGTGCAACGCCGTAACCAGAAGGTGATCGAGGAAACTCCCGCTCCGAACCTTCCTGAAAAAACGCGCGTGGCGCTCCATGAAGCAGCGCTACGGCTTGTGCAGGGTGTTGCGTATCGTTCGGCGGGAACGGTTGAATTTATTTATGACGCCCCGAGTGACAAGTTCTATTTCCTGGAAGTCAATACGCGCTTGCAGGTGGAACATGGCGTTACCGAAACGGTCTACGATGTCGATCTGGTGCGCTGGATGATCGAGCTTGCTGCAGGGAAGCGTCCTTTTGAAATCGGGGCGAAGTTCGTTCCGCACGGCCATGCGATGGAATTCCGTGTTTACGCCGAAGACCCCGGTAAGAATTTCCGCCCGAGCAGTGGCCTGTTGACCGAGGTGAAGTTCCCCGAAGGAATCCGTGTGGATACCTGGATTTCCCGCGGAACCGAAGTCAGTGCCTTTTACGATCCGCTCCTTGCGAAGGTGATTGTTGCGGGAAAGGACCGCGAAGAAAATATCGAGAATGCGAAGAAGGCGCTTGCGGATGTCCAGCTATACGGTTTCGAGACGAACATCAAGCTTTTGCGCGATGTGCTGGAAATGGCCGATTTCATTTCGGGAAACGTTTCGACCTGGATTCTGAACGATTACAAGTACAGCAATCGTATTTTCGAGGTTCTTGCTCCGGGCTTACAGACGACAGTGCAGGATTATCCTGGCCGCCTGAAATATTGGGATGTCGGCATTCCGCCTAGCGGCCCGATGGATAATTACAGTTTTAGACTTGCAAACAAGATTGTCGGTAATGCCGAGAATGCCGCTGGAATCGAGATGACTCATTCTGGGTGTACACTCCTGTTCCATACCGATGCCGTTGTCGCCTTTACCGGTGGTGATTTTCCTGCGAAGATCAATGATTTGCCTTGCCTCAAGAACACTCCGGTAGATGTGCATAAGGGTGACACTCTCAAGTTCGGCATAAGCAAGGCGGGGCAACGTTGCTACTTGGCAATTCGCGGTGGCATTGATGTCCCTGAATATCTGGGAAGCAAGTCGACCTTTACGCTGGGAGGTTTTGGCGGCCATGGCGGCCGTGCTCTTACAGCTGGGGATATCCTGCATATCGGAAACGATATCGCGGGGGAATCTGTCATTCCGTCGAAATGTGCATTGCCTTCTATTGGCACGGAATGGGAAATTGGCGTGATGTACGGTCCCCATGGTGCGCCGGACTACTTGACGGAAGAGGATGTCAAGGAATTTTTTGCCGCGACCTGGGAAGTGCATTACAACTCCTCGAGAACGGGTATTCGCCTGGTTGGTCCGCAGCCCAAGTGGGCACGCCCCGATGGTGGCGAGGCGGGCTTGCATCCTTCGAACTTGCACGATAACGCCTACGCGGTGGGTACCGTAGATTTCACGGGGGACATGCCGATTATTTTGGGTGTCGATGGCCCGAGTCTCGGTGGGTTTGCCTGCCCCGTGACAATTGTTTCTGCGGAACTCTGGAAGATGGGCCAGCTCCGTAGCGGTGACAAGGTCCGGTTCATTCCGCTTTCCGCCGAGGATGCCGAAAAGATCAGGCTTGTCCGCGAAGAAATGCTTGCCGCTCCCGAAAATGTATCGAAGCCGGTGCCCGCACTTGTCGCATCCCCGGTGAACACGCCTGTCATCGCGGAATTCAATACCGATTCCGAGATGGAGCATGTCGTCGTGCGTGCTGATGGCGATGACAATGTGCTTGTCGAATTTGGCCCTGCGATGATTGACTTGCGGCTTCGTTTCAAGGCGCACGCCTGGATGCTTGCTGTCAAGGAACATTTTCACGATGTCCTGATTGATGTCACGCCGGGAATCCGTTCTATACAAATTCACTACGATGTCCGGAAAATCCGTCAGGAAGGTGTCCTTGAACGTCTTTGGAATTTGGCAGAACACCTGCGCAAAAACAAGCTCACGAAGGTGCCGACCCGTACCATCTATTTGCCGCTTTCGTGGGACGATCCGCAGACACGGATTGCTATCGAAAAGTATGTAACGACCGTTAGGCCGGATGCGCCTTGGTGCTGTCCCAACAACATTGAATTTATCCG
This sequence comes from Fibrobacter sp., assembly GCA_017626945.1. Classification (GTDB taxonomy): domain Bacteria; phylum Fibrobacterota; class Fibrobacteria; order Fibrobacterales; family Fibrobacteraceae; genus Fibrobacter. The sequence continues at coordinate 33,578 of JAGAHT010000048.1, read as the reverse complement.
CCGCGTGAACGGTCTCGATTCGATCGAGGATGTCAAGAAAACCGTTTTCGATGCCGATTACTTGGTGATGGGTCTCGGTGATGTCTATTTGGGTGCCCCCGTTGCGACACCGCTTGATCCGAGGCATCGTCTGGTCACAACCAAGTATAACCCTGCCCGTACATGGACTCCGGAAAATGCTGTGGGTATCGGTGGCGCTTACATGTGTGTCTACGGAATGGAAGGACCTGGTGGTTATCAGTTTGTTGGCCGTACGGTGCAAATGTGGAACCGTTTCAAGAAGACGAGCGATTTCCCGCTGCCGTACCTGCTGCGTTTCTTTGACCAGATTCGCTTTTACGAGGTGGATCCCGCAAAGCTTCTACAGATGCGCAAGGATTTTGTCGCGGGCAAGTTCCACGTGACTATCGAGAACAGCTCTTTCGATATCGAGGAATATGAAAAGTTCCTTGCGACGAATGCCGCTTCCATTTCGGCTTTCGAGGAAAAACGGACGAAGGCTTTCGAAGAAGAAAAGGAGCGCTGGATTGCGAACGGTCAGTTCACTTTTGAAAGCCATAGTGCGGAGTCTGCTCCGGTAGCCGAAATTACTCTCGCCGAAGATGAAGAGGGTGTTTATGGTACCGTTGCAGGCTCCCTATGGAAAGTGATGACAAAGGTGGGCGATGCGGTCAAGGAAGGTGACACCATAGCCATTATCGAAAGCATGAAGACTGAGATTCCGGTTATTGCCGGAACGGCTGGAATTGTTTCGCAGGTTTTTGCGAAGGAATCTTCAGAAGTCCGTGCGGGACAGTGCTTGATATCTTTAAAGCCTATTCCTTCACCAGGCACTTGAGTTCCGGCGAGTACAGCTTGTAGAAATCTCTGCCGTGTTCCTTGACAAAGTAGAGCGCCTTGTCGGCAGCACGGTAGAGTTCCTCGAAGTCCTTCCCGTATTGCGGGAATTGCGCAATTCCGATAGAAAGTGAAATATGTCCTCCGAGAGGTTCGCCCTTGAAAAGGTGGCGGGCCTTGTCCGAAATTTTGGCTGCGATGCGGAGGAGGGTATCGGCATTCTTGATGTCACGCAGGAACACCATGAACTCGTCGCCACCGACGCGGCCCGAGATGTCCATGCCCTTGAAAAAATTATGGATAATATCGCCGATAGCCATCAGTACGCGGTCGCCTGCGATGTGTCCGAAGGTGTCGTTCACGTACTTGAACTTGTCGACGTCTATCATGAGCAACGCGCCGTTCCCGCCGGTGTCCTTGATTTGCTTGATGACTTGCGAAATCATGGCCTCGGTCGTCTGCTTGTTGAAAAGACCTGTCAGCTGGTCGATCTTCGAACGTTTTTCGAATTCGAGTTTTAGCCGCTGCATTTCGGTGATGTTGTTGATGATGGCGACGATGCCGTTCACTTTCCCGTTTTCGTCAAAGGTCGGTCGCTTAATCAGTTCCAGGTATTCGGTTCCGTCTTCACCTTTTTCCTCGATGATGTAGTTGGTTCCTTTTCCTGTCCTGATCATTTCCATATCGGATTCCATCGCCTTCCTGGCGTTTTCCTTGTCCGAACGGATTTCCATATCCGTCTTTCCGCGGATGGTCCAATTGGGATCGTTTTCAGTGTGCAGGTGATGCCAGTAGTGCGTCGCGAAGACGTACTTTCCTTCGGCATCTTTCAGGTAGATGTTCGACGGCAGTTCCTTGAGAATTCGCTCGACTTCCGAGAAGGTCGCCGAGTCCTTGCTCCTTACGGCGTTCTTGATGCGGAGTGTAATCAGCTCCTTTTTGAAGGGCGGTTCGAAGTACTCGTTTGCACCTGCTTCGAGACATTGGCTGTATATCTGGGAATCGGCAGTGCCCGATACGGCGATAGAGGGAATACCGACGTAGCGCTTGTCATCGTTCATTTTCTGGAGCAGGGCGAAGTTGTTCTTTTGGGCGCTTTCGGCGTTGAAGAGGACGGCCGAGATATGGTCGTGCTGCTTGTCGACGAGTCGTATGGCTTCCTCGTCGTTATCGACATCGATCAGCGGATGATTTTCGGAAAGACATAGGCGTAAAGGCCTTAAGGAAGGGTCCATAAGGTTCACCAGGATGAGCTTTCGCAGCTCTATTGGTTGGACTACCTTTACGTCTTTCAGTTCGCTCAAATTATTCCCCTAAACAATTCTAATTAATAGATATATAATTTTTCGTGGTGAAGTGCAATTTTTGATTATTCCAAGTTGGAATATGCTTTTGATTTGACTCAATAAATATCTGGCCTGCAACTATAGAAGCGGCGGTGTGTCCATCCGTACCATAGTGCGGGATTTTCTGCGATGCGTTCTTCTAGCCAGCGGTTGAAAGTGTACATGACCTTTTCGCCGGGGGCTACCAGGATTTCTTCGGCGTGCAGGATCTTGCGGCTGGGCTGCTCTTCCATCCAGCAGATATACAGGGGGGCGTCGGGGCGATGCCTGTGCAGAAAGTCGGGGAGCGGGTTCACGTTGACAATCTGCTCGAGGAATGTTCCTTTCTCGGCGCTCGTAATGCGGCTGTCCTGGTCGGAGAGTAGGCAAAAAAGTTGCTGCTCGTCGAGGATCCGCAGGAATTCGCGGGGAGTCCTTGCGCTTACGGCATAGCTTTTCCCGTCGACGGCTCGCATCCGGTTTTCGACGAGGCGGTTGAGCCATGCGGGTTTCAGCGGAATGTAACTTGCCTTGAGCGGGATGCCCAGCCTGCAAAGCCAGGGGCCTATTGCCTCGTAGTTGCCGTAATGGGCGGTGAGGAAGATGCCGCCCTGGCGCATTTTCTGTAGGACTGTTTCGCTGCCTTCCGCAAGGGCGTAGGTGGTGCCTCTGGGGCTGCTCTGGAACGGATATTTGGCGGTATCCTGCGGCAATTTCTTGAAGTCCCTGAACCTAAAAATAATATCGGCGGCGTGGTGTGTCAGGTTTTTGAGCATCTGCCGATAGAACCGTTTTGAATCTACGGAGTCACCGCTTTTCGTGAGGGCGCGATTCGCCTGTACAACCTTCCGTTTCCATCCTACTGTGTACAGAAGGGCGAACGAGGCTTTTCTGAATGCGAAGGCGCAGATGTCCCTAAGGGTTCGGCTCAAGAATTTCATCCTAATAAATGTAAAAAAGACCTGCCCATTTCTAGGCAGGTCTCGTGTGTAACCAACACACTAAGGAGTTCTGTTTTAGGCTGGAAGCAACTTATGGAAGAATAGCTTGATTCTTTTGGAATACTGTCTGATGGAATATTTGATCACGATGACTGTTTTTGTCCATAGACTCCTTGCCGGAGTATAGCTGGGGGTGACTTTTTCTAGGTATTCATTGTTGCGGTCGTGCTTGAAAAGCCAGTCGATATAAAATAATGCGATGATTTCCAAACCCGCAATGCACAAAAGTTTAAACAACAGAATAGTTGTCATGTAGTCTGTAGGTGCGCACATTATAACCCCGTAATAGTTTGCGACCACTACATACCCAAAAACCGCGCCAAATATAGAATGACAATCTGGCGATGTCAATAAAATAACATGATTTAGAACAAAATATTTCTTGCTTTTTTCTTACTCAAACAAAAACCCGATGTCGCTTGGACATCGGGTTTTAATTTGTTTTTAACTAGAATTCGCTGCTCAGCGAGTTTTTATTTCTGGCCTTATTCCATGTCCTTGCCGTGGCATTTCTTGTACTTGAGGCCGGAACCGCACCAGCACGGATCGTTGCGGCCGAGCTTTGCGGCGGCCTGCTGCTGGGCGCGACGGGCAGCTGCGGCGACGGCAGGGTTCGTGTAAGTACGGCGCACTGTCGGACGCGTTCCCGGAAGAGCGGACTGCGGCATCGGCTGGGCCTGCTGTTCTTCGGAGATGGCGTTCGTTTCGGACATGGCGGCGGTACCTGCGAGACCCACGGGCTTTGCACCTTCGGCGCTCATCTGCTCGGCAGATTCGGCAGGGGCTTCAGCCGGAGCTTCTGCATTTTCTGCAGGAGCGGAATTGTTGGCGGCAGCGGCCTGGGCTTCGGCGGCCTTCTTTTCAGCTTCGATCTGTTCCTGGCTCTTGAGCTGCAACTGGTCCGGCGAAACGGTCATGCCGTTCGGGAGCGTGATGCGGATGTTCAGGATGCGGAGCGCGGTGAGCGTCGCGATCTTTTCCATGCAGCCTTCGAACATCTTGTAGCCTTCGTTCTTGTAGACCATCAGCGGGTCCTTCTGGGCGTATCCGTGGAAACGGATAGAATCCTTCAGCTGGTCCATGGCGTACAGGTGTTCTTTCCATACCTGGTCGATGGTCATCAACAGGAAGCGGCGTTCGATCTGGCGGAAGTCGGTTTCCGGAATGATCTTGCCGAGCTTTTCGTAGCGGGCCTTGCAAAGCGCGATGATTTCGTCGAGCACCTGTTCGGGCGTCTTGCTCATGGCGTCTTCGAGCGTGAGGCTGTATTCCATGCCGAGGCTGCGCTGCAGGTCGACGTGGAGTCCTTCGAGGTTCCAGGCTTCGGCGTAAGTCTTCGCCGGAATGTATTGAGACACCTTGATATCGCAGGCGTCTTCGATACGGTTCATGATTTCTTCGCTGATGTCTTCGCCGTTCAGAATGCGGCGGCGGAGCCCGTAAATCACTTTACGCTGTTCGTTCATCACGTTGTCGTAGTCGAGCAAGTGCTTACGGATATCGAAGCTCTGGCCTTCTACGCGGCGCTGGGCGCCACGAATCGAGCGTGAAACGATCGGGTGGGTAATCACTTCGTCTTCGCCCACGCCAAAACGGGTCATCAGGTTCTTGACGCTGTCGCCACCGAAGATACGCATCAGGTTGTCGTCGAGGCTAAGGAAGTACTGGCTGGAACCCGGGTCGCCCTGACGGCCGGAACGGCCACGCAGCTGGTTGTCGATACGGCGGGATTCATGGCGTTCGGTGCCGAGCACGTGCAAGCCACCGAGCTCGGTAACTCCCGGGCCAAGGGCGATGTCGGTACCACGACCGGCCATGTTGGTTGCAATGGTCACCTTGTCCTTGTGACCGGCGTACTGGATGATTTCAGCTTCGCGGCCATGGTTCTTCGCGTTCAAGACTTCGTGCGGAATGCCTTCCTTTTCAAGGAGGCCATGCAAATGTTCGGACTTTTCGATGGATGCCGTACCAACGAGGAGCGGCTGGCCCTTGCTGTGGCGTTCCTTGATTTCGGCCACGATGGCGCGCCACTTGGCATCTTCGGACTTGTACACCATGTCCTGCAGGTCCTTGCGGATGCAGGGGCGGTTGGTCGGAATCACCCAAGTGTTCATGTTGTAGATCTTGATGAATTCCGTGGCTTCGGTTTCGGCGGTACCCGTCATACCCGAAAGCTTCTTGTACATGCGGAAGTAGTTCTGGAACGTAATCGTTGCAAGCGTCTGGTTTTCGCGACGGATCTGCACGCCTTCCTTGGCTTCAATTGCCTGGTGCATACCGTTGCTGTAGCGGCGGCCTTCCATGAGACGGCCCGTGTTTTCGTCGACGATAATGATTTCGGTATCGCGGACGATGTAGTCCACGTCCTTTTCGTAAAGGTACCAGGCCTTGAGGGCGTTATCGAGGAAGTGCACCCAGTCGGCATGTTCGCCGTACAGGTTCGTAATGTGCATGAGTTCCTGGATGTGGTTCACGCCCTTTTCGGTGAGCTGGATGTTCTTGTCCTTTTCGTCGACCGAGAAGTCCTTGTTCTTGATAAGCTGCTTCGCGATTTCGTTTGCCTTGGCGTACTTTTCGGTAGCGTCTTCGGCGGGGCCACTGATAATGAGCGGCGTACGGGCTTCGTCGATCAAGATGGAGTCTACTTCGTCGACGATACAGAAGTTCAGTTCGCGCTGCACCAGCTGGCTGGGTTCCACGGCCATGTTGTCGCGCAGGTAGTCGAAGCCGAATTCGTTGTTGGTACCGTAGGTCACGTCGCTGTTGTAGCTCACGCGGCGTTCTTCGGGGTTCAGGCCGTTCACGATCAGGCCCACCGTGAGTCCGAGGAACTTGTAGACCATGCCCATCTGCTTGGCGTCACGGCCGGCGAGGTAGTCGTTCACCGTCACCACATGCACACCGTGGCCAGAAAGACCGTTCAGGTAAACGGGCAAGGCTGCGGCAAGGGTCTTACCTTCACCGGTCGCCATTTCGGCAATGGCACCTTCGTGGAGCACCAAGCCACCAATCATCTGCACGTCGAAAGGCATCATGCGGAACGGCTTTACCGATTCGGGGTAAAGTTCGCGAACCTTTGCGTACACGGAGGCGGGCAGGTAGACTTCCCATTCGTTCTTGCCGGCGGCAAGTTCGGCCTTCGCGGCGTTCACCGATTCCTGGAGTTCGGGGCCCAGGCGGCTAAAGTCGAAGTTGTTTTCGGGCTTGAAAATGTTGAAGATACCCAAGCGGCGGTCGCAAGCTTCTTGGCAAACGGCAAAGGCTTCGACCTTGATGTCTTCGAGGGTAGCGCCGTTCTTGAGCTTTTCGCGGAATTCCGCACTCTTGGCGGCAAGGGCGGCGTCATCCAGGGCTTCGAGGGCTTCGCGGGCCTTGTGGATCTGCTCGATGACAGGGCGCAGCTGCTTGACCTTACGTTCGTGAGGGGTACCAAAGATCTTGTGAAGAACGGTATCGACTATGCTCATCTTTTTCCTTTTTACGGCCGAAGGCATTGCCCGCGGTCTCTGATTAAAAATTACGGGGATAATTTAGCAAATTGCGTGCCAACGGGAAAATGTTTCGTCCTGAAACAGGGCGAGAATGGCTAGCGCGTTCGACCCAGCGCAAGTATCGCTGCGTTTACGGCGAATGCGGCGATCATCAGGATGTCTCCCGTATGCGCCCCGAGGGTTCCTGTAGGGCAGATTTTTCCCGCAAGGGCGAGAATTCCGCCGGTAACGATGGCGGCCGCCACGAATTTCGGCTTTGCATGGAGTCCGAGAAGTCCCCACAGGATAGGGACGGTGAAGGCGCCTGCATATACGGCCAGTGCCAATAACAATGTGCCGATGATGTCGGTAAATACGAGTGCAAGCAGCAGGGCCACGATGCCGTTCAGCAGGATCACGATGCGTGCCTTGGCAAGTCCGCGGGCTTCATTTGCATTTTCTTTATTCCTGTCAAGCCTGAAAAGTCCGCACAAGATGACGGAGCTGCTGAGCAGTGTCGTATCGGCGCTGCTGAGGACGACGCTCAAGAGCGCGAGGGCAATCAGGGGAATCAGCGGTGCCGGGAGAACTTGCGCGGCAATCGCCGTGATGCGTGCTCCCTGCACGTTATCGAGCCCTACGCCGTATACCGCCAGGAATCCGATGACAAAGGCGACGGGAACAAGTGTCGCTGCGGCCATCGCGATTGCCTTTTTCGCGGTTGCGGTATCCTTTGCGCAGAACATGCGACTGAAGATATCGGGGCCCGCCGTGTAGGTGGTTCCGTAGGTGAGTACCAGCAGGAAAAGGTCTAGCGGCGAAAAGTTCGTGTTGAAGGGGAATGCCGGGGCCTGCTGCAAAATTTCGGAAAGTGGTCGCGCTTCTGCACCGGGGATTCCGCCGAAGAGCGCAAAGCCCGCTACCAGCAAAAGCCCAAGGATAATCAGGCAGGCCTGCAAAAAGTCGGTACGTAGAATGGAAAGCTGCCCGCCCGCAAGCGTGTACCCCGTAAATACGGCTGCGGCGATGACGGCTGCGGCCGTGTAGCTCAGCGACGTGAAGGTCATCAGGAGTTTTGCAGCGGCGATAATCTGGGCGGCGACAATGCCTGTCCATGCGACCGGTATCACCAGGGAGGCGACCAGCCGCGGGCCTTTTCCGTACAAATTCTCTACCAGGTCGGGGAGTGCGTATTTGCCGTGACTGTAGGCGTGGCCTGCAAAGGGAATCAGCGCGACAAGTCCAAGCGCACCCACGAGCATGAACCAGCTGGCGGCCCCGCCGAGCCTTGATCCGCTATCGACTGCACCGATCACGGCCGACCCGCCAAGAATCGTCGCGACGAGGCTTCCGGCGACAGCCTTCGCGGATGCCCCTTTGCGCGCCACGAAGAAATCGGGAATGTCCCTTACGCGCCGCGCGCTGCGCACGGCGATAGCAATTAAAAATACAAGGTAAATAATTAAGGCAATGTTCATATTATGCGACCATAAGAAAGCTTGTCATTGCGGGGCGCCTTGGGGCGACGCGGCAATCTATCTTTAAATTGCCCTGAAAATTTAGAATTTCCGGCTCGCGATGAACATGACGGCCTTCAGCTCCCATTCGCTGTCGACCTGTTTCTGCAGCACTTCTTCGGTAGAGGGGTAGGGCTGGTTTTCGTAGACGCGGTCGCGCGAGATGTTTACCATCAGCATGCCGTTCCACTTGTCGCTAATCTTGACGGATGCCATGGGGGTGATGCTTACTTTCACGAATCCGGGATTGTAGTCCTTGTACCTTTCGTCGAAGTCATATTCGTGCTTGAATCCGCTTGCATTTGCCGAAACCATGGCCATGGGCACGCGGCTAAAAGGCATCATGTAGATGAGTGTCCCGCCGTACCTGTACTTGAACCCGTTGACCGAGTTTTCGTTACCGGCTTTCCAGATCTGTTTGTCGTCGGCCCCCGTGTAGGCGGAATAGGTAAGCTCCGCGGACCCCTTCAGGATGATCTTCGTCCAGTCGCTCTTGGGGAGGAATGCAAGCAGCGGAATTGTCAGCGTCGAATGGTAGGTCACGCCGTAGGTGTATTCCGTGAAAACGAGGTCCTGCTCGTAGTCCCGTTTTTCGGGGTTGTATACGCCCATGAAGGTTGATGCTTCGCCGTAGTTGATGGCCGTTCCCAGGCTTGTCTGCACGCCCAGTTCCAATAGGTGGATCAGTTCGACGGATGCGTCCAGCTTGATTCCGAAACCGGCAAAGTTCACGTCGCCTGCCGCAAGCCCCTTCAACGAAAGCGCCTTGCCGTAGTCCTGCTGGAGCTTGAGGTTGTAACCCCAGGCGGGAACCGCGAATGCGAGGAAGGGCCAGTCGTGTAGGGATTCGGAGTTCTTCAGTGCATTGTGCGGAAGGACGATCGAGACGATGGAAAGGATATTTTCTGTCGTGACCTTTAATGTGTTGCCCTCTGCCGGGGCGGCGTCGTTATCCGAGACATTCTTTGCCTGAGTACTGTCGGTCGCCGGAGTTTCGGCACCGTGTTCGTCCGCGCGGGCAAACGCAGTGCAAAGGAACACTGCGCAAACCAACTGGGCCAAGAACCGAAACGACATATTAGAACGAATATAGATAAAAAGTGAGTCCTGACGACAGGAAGGGGGAATTTTTCCGGCGAGTTCGGCTATTTGGAAGACGGAATGCCGGTTGCCCCTTGATCTACAAAATTTGTATATTCTTCGCAAAGAGGTTTGTATGTACCGTTTTTCGCATTTTTTTGCCGCATTTATTATTTGGACAGTCTTTTGTGCCGTGCCGGCCCTCGCCTTCGACGTTTCGGTGAAGGCGAACGTGGATAACGCCCAGGTGTTCGTGGGCGACATGTTCAACTACGAAATTCAGGTGACCGCTCCCGAAAATGCCGTCGTGGACTTGCCGAGCTTTGTCGGAAACCTCGGAAGTTTCGAAGTCAAGGAGATGAAGAACGAGAAGGTGGTCGAGGGCATGCCCAAGGGAACCGCGAAGTTCGTGTGGTATGCGACGCTCAACACCTTCGTGAGCGGCGATTTTCTGATTGCGCCGCAGCAGGTGAACGCTGTCGTCGGTAGCGACACCGTCAAGGTGAATACCGACCCCGTGGCCGTGAAGGTCTCGACGCGTACCACTGGCGAAGAAGACGACATCTTGGAAGCGGAGGACCCGCTGGATGACCCGAGGCTCCCGCAGTGGATTTACGTCTTGCTGGTTGTCGTGGGGGTTGCGCTCCTCGTGTTCCTCGGCTGGTTCCTCCACAAAAAGTTTGCGAAGAAGGGCGAGGCGCCAAGGCTTCCGCCTTACGAAGAGGCTGTGCTTGCGCTCAAGGAACTGCGTGCGAAGAATTACCTTGCCGAAGGGAACCAGGGTGACTACTTTATGTCGCTTGGCTTTATTGCGCGCCGCTACATCGAGCGCCGTTTCGAGGTGGACATTCTCGATGCGACCGTGGCAGAGCTCAAGCAGCGCATGGCGCACGTGGCAGGGCTTCCGCAGGCCTACAAGGAATCGGTGGTGACGCTTGCCGTCGAGACCGAACCGGTGAAGTTCGCGAAGATGAAGCTTGAAGGCGAACGCTGCCGTTTCTGGGACGAATGGGCCGACCGCCTACTTGAGGATACCAAGCCTATGCCGGAAGAGGAACAGCAAAAAAAGGCCGCTCGCGCTACGAAAAAGTAAACCGTTCCCTTACGACGTTTTGCGCGGAGAGATCGCGATGAACGTAAGGTCGCTTGCTAGTAGCAGGAACGGGTAGAACATGTAGGGAATCAGGTTGAAGGCGCTGATGCTTGATTCGGGCAAGGCGGCGGAAATCGCTGCAAGGGCCACGAGCATCTGGGCGCCGTAAGGCAATATTCCCTGCACCACGCAACTGAACGTATCCAGGAGTGACGCCGTTTTCTTCGGCGAAATTCGGTATTCGTCGCCCATCTGCTTGGCAATAGGGCCTGCCATCACGATGGCGACCGTGTTGTTCGCCGTTGCGATGTCGAGCGCGCTTACCAGGAGGCCGACGCCCACCTGGCCGCTACGATGTCCCTTGAACACCTTGTGGATGAAGTCGAGCAGTGCCGCGAAGCCGCCGTGAATGCGGATAAGCCCGCATAGGGCGCTCACCAGGACTGCGACCAGGATCGTCTCGTACATTCCCGAGATGCCGTTCCCGACATTCTGCAAAAGTCCGATCATGTTGAGGGGTCCGAAGGCGACCATGATGATGGATGCGGCGACGATGCCCACCAGGAGAACCGTGAACACGTTGATTCCCGTCAGGGCAAGCGCAAGGACAATGACGTACGGGATGAGCTGCACCAGGTTATAGGAATTTTCGGCGACTGTCTTCGCCTCGGTCGTAAAAGAAACGGCCGTGATGATGATAATGGTGATAAGGGCTGCCGGGCATGCAATCAGAAAGTTCACGCGGAACTTATCCTTCATCTTGCAGTCCTGTGTCGAGGTTGCTGCAATGGTCGTATCCGAAATAAAGCTCAGGTTGTCGCCGAACATGGCGCCGCCAATCACTGTCGCCACGCAGAAGGGAACGCCGAAGCCTGCCATCTGCGCCACTTCGACTGCAATCGGCGAGACTACCGCGATCGTTCCGACGGAAGTTCCCATGGCCGTAGAGACGAATGCCGCCACGACAAAGAGTACCACCACCGCAAACTGCGCCGGGATAAAATCCAACAGCAGGTAGGCCGCGGCCGATGCGCTGGAGCGTCCAAGAATCCCTGCAAAAATGCCTGCGCAAAGAAAAATGAGAATCATCAGGAAAATGTTGCGGTCGCCGAGGGAACCCGCCATCACGTTCATCTTCTTGTCGAAATTCAGCTTGCGGTTTTGCACGCACGCCACGAAAATGGCAATAAGGAATGCCGCGACAATGGGTATGTTGTAGAAGCCCATCGGAATCTTGAGAATGTATTCGAACGTGATTCCAAGTCTCAGGTAAAGTACCAGGAATATGGCGATAGGCAGGAGGGCAATCGGGTTGCCCTTGGTCTTTTCTTGAATTTCTTCTTGCATAGCGGAAAAAATAAAAAATGGAAGGGGGACCAGTCTGGGAATGTTTACAAGTGAGTCCATTTAGATGGCCCTGCCTGGTGTACGGATTTTTAAAATATGTGTATATTGAGTATACCACGGGCAAGGTTGGCGCGGGGTTAATTGAGGTTTTTATGAAGTTTGCAATTCTCGGATGCGGGCATATCGCGACAAAGATGGCCGCTGCGGTCAAGACTCTTGAAAAAAAGGGGATGGGGGTAGAGGCGTATGCGGTGGCCTCGCGTTCCTTGGAAAAGGCCCAGAAGTTTGCAAAGGATTACGGATTCGGTCGTGCGTATGGCAGCTACGAGGAACTTGCGAATGATTCGCAAGTGGACTTGATTTATGTGGCGACGCCGCATTCCGAACACTACAACAATGTGCTGCTTTGTCTGAATTCCGGTAGGAATCTGCTTGTCGAAAAGGCGTTTACCGCGAATGCGCTGATGGCGTCCGAAGTCGTTGCGCTTGCCGAAGAAAAGGGCGTGTTCCTTTGCGAGGCGATGTGGACGCGATTCCTGCCGGCAGTGCAGATGGTCAAGGACTGGATTTCGGCTGGGATAATCGGTGAGGTCAAAAGTGTGGAAGCTGATTTCTCAATGCCGCTTTCGCATATCGAACGTTTGCAAAAGCCGGAACTGGCTGGTGGCGCCCTTTTGGACTTGGGCATTTACAGCCTGACTTTTGCGGACATTTTCTTGAATGGTGACGGTGCGAATCATATTGTCAAAACCGAGACGAACTGTGTCAAGTTCCCTACGGGTGTCGATGCTACGGACTGGATCGACTTGACTTATAAAAATGGCCAGGTGGTGCATCTCAAGACTTCCATGGTGGCGCCGCTCAAGAACGAGGGCGTCATTTACGGCAGCGAAGGTTTTATCCGTGTGCAGAACCTGAACGATATGGTGGAAATCCAGCGGTTCGATGTCGCCGGAACTCTGGTGGAATCCGTCATTCCTCCTCGCATCGAAAATTGCTACGAGTACGAGGTGCTGGGCTGCAAGGCCGCCCTGGAGAAAGGCCTCAAGGAATGCCCCGAAATGCCGCACGCGAAGACGATGCAGATGATGACGCAGATGGATAACCTCCGTGCCGCGTGGGGTGTAAGTTACCCGTTCGAGCTCAGCCCCGGCGAAGTCTGGGACCGCAGCGGCGACAGGTCAATTCTCGAAGTTTATGATATTGAAACGGGCAAGTCAGAAGTGCTCGACGAATTTGATCGCGTCATCGAGGCTCCCAACTGGAGCGCCGACGGCAAGTTCCTCACTTTCAACAGCGAAGGCCGCATCTATAAATATGAAATTTCGTCGGGCGAAGTCACCGAAGTGCCGAGTTACTTTGTAGATAACTGTAACAACGACCATGTACTTTCTCCGGATGGCGAGGGACTTTTCGTAAGCCATCATACGAAAGAAGACGGCCTTTCGCGAATCTACAAGATTTACTTTGATGGTCGCATGCCGAAACTGGTAACGCCGCTTCCTCCGAGCTACCTTCACGGCATCACTCCCGATGGTAAGATGCTCGCTTATTGCGCCGAACGGAATGGCGAATATGACATATACGCCATTCCTGCCACGGGCGGTAACGAGACTCAGCTCACGACGGCTCTCGGCCTGAACGACGGCCCCGAATATGACTGCGACGGGGAATACATCTGGTTTAACTCGGTCCGCACCGGCCGTATGCAGGCGTGGCGCATGAGGGCTGATGGCTCCGAACAGACGCAAATGACATTCGATGCGCATTGGAACACCTGGTTCCCGCATATTTCGCCCGACCGCACGAAGGTTGTGATGCTAGCCTACCACGAACGTGACGTGCGCCCCGGCGAACATGTCCCGAACAAGAATGTGGAAATCCGCCTGATGACTGGCAGCGATAAAGCCGGCTGGAGCGAGCCGCGTACGATCCTCAAGCTGTTCGGCGGCCAGGGAACGATCAACGTGAATTCGTGGGCCCCCGACAGCAAGCGCTTCGCGTACGTGAGATATTCCAGGTAGGCGACCCGATTATTCCAACTTGGAATATTCATGGACTGGTCTGTGTAAACTTTGCTTTGTATTTTGCGTGATGGACGGATGTTCGTCCCTTTATCAAGGAGGTCCATCATGAAATGCGCAAAGTTAGTGATGTTTTTTGCCCTCGCACTTTTGGTTACCACATCTTCTGCGGCGAGGCTTGTCAAGTCTAAACTGGGCGACATCGATGTCACTTCCGAAAAGGGCGGTGGCAAGGTGGTTTGCACGGCTAGCTTTAATGACGAGCTTTCTATCGTGAAAGAAGCTGATACGGAAGTATTGGTCAAGGGCCGTTGCGGGCAAGGATGGGTTGCTAAGTCCAAGGTTGAATATGTGGCCGCGGGTCCTGGCGACAAGGTCTATAATATGTCGGAATTCAATGTGCAGGCCTGGATCGACAATCCTACTGGCATATTCGTCCTCGATGACGATGTGACCGATTTCGAAGGCGTGACCATTGACCGCGATTTCAGGGAATACCTGACTTATACCATCGACCGCGAACAGACGGAGATGCATAACGGCGAAAACTGAAGTCGCTTCAAATGAATTAACGCCGCCCTGGGAAAAACGGGGTGGCGTTTTTTTGGTGGAAAAATTTATCTCCCCAGATATTCCTTGACTGCGTCTACAAAGCGCTGGCCGAATTTTTCGATTTTCTTTTCGCCGAAACCGAATACGTTGTGTAGGTCGCCTAGTGATTGAGGCGTTTGTGCGGCGAGATCTTTCAGGGTCTTGTCGGAGAGTACGACGTAGGCGGGCCAGGAATTTTCGTCGGCGATTTGTTTGCGGACCTTTCGCAGAATTTCGAATAGGGCGCTTGTCTCGTCGCCGCCATCGGCCTGCCCGCTCCATGCTGCGGTTGTTCCGTGGCCTTTTGCGAATTTGCTGCGTCCGCTTCTTGCCCTGCTTTTCGGTTCGCTGTCCTGCCTTGCCTCGACACTTGCGGCGAGCGCGAGTTCCGCAGTCTTCTTGCCGAAAAGCACCTCGTTTCCGCTTTCGGTAATTTTGAGGTGGTTGTTTTCGTTGTAGGCGATTTCGATGTAGCCCAGTTGCAGCATCTGGAGCAGGTAATCATGCCAATGCTTGAGCGTCGTCTTTTCGCCCGCGCCAAAAGTCTTCAGTTTGTCGAAACCGTTCTTCACGATTTCTTCGCTGCGGGTTCCCTTGAGAATGTCCGCTGTCATTGTGAAACCGATGCGTTCGCCGGTGCGCTTGATAGCCGAGAGTGCCTTTTGTACGAGGATGGTTCCGTCGAAGCGTCGGGGCGGATGCTTGCAGATGTCGCAGTTTCCGCAGTTGCTGTTACCGCTTTCGCTGTTTTCTCCGAAGTAGTTGAGCAGAATTCTGCGGCGGCAGATTTGCGATTCGGCGTATTCCTGCATACGGTCGAGTTTTTCGGAGTTGATTTCCCGTTGGCCGCTGTCGTTCACGAAGCTGCGGAGGGTTACGATGTCCTGGAAATTGTAGAACAGCACCGTTTCGGAAGGGAGCCCGTCGCGGCCCGCGCGCCCGATTTCCTGGTAAAAGTTCTCGATGCTTTTGGGCAGGTTGTAGTGAATCACGTAGCGGACATTGCTCTTGTCGATTCCCATGCCGAATGCGACGGTCGCGCACACGACATCGACGCGGTCGTTGATAAAGTCCTCTTGCACGGCGTTGCGTTCGTCGGCGCTCATTCCTGCGTGGTACGCCTTGGCCGAAATTCCAGCGTCCACAAGTTGTTCCGCGACCTTTTCGGTGTTCTTTCGCGAAAGGCAGTAGATGATTCCCGATTCGTTTTCATGCTTCGAGATAATGGAGAGAATAGCTTTCAGCTTGTCCTGCCCCGTGTAGCCGCGTCGTACGTCCAGACTTAAATTCGGGCGATCGAACGAACTGACGAAAAGCTTGAATTCGCGCAGGTTCAGTTGACGAACGATGTCTTCTTTCGTTAACTTGTCTGCGGTAGCCGTCAGCGCCATGAGGGTGGCACCAGGGAACATCTGGTGAAGTCCGCCGAGCTGCGTATATTCGGGGCGAAAATCGTGCCCCCACTGCGAAATGCAATGTGCCTCGTCGATAGCGAAAAGCGAAACGTTCAGGCTGTGCTGCATCCACGGAATTTCGCGTTGCAGACGTTCTGGGGAAATGTAGAGTATCTTTGTTAAACCCGATTCGCACCGCTTGCGGATAGCCTCGTTTGCGGATTCGTCGTTGTTGCTGTTGAGCGCGTCCGCTCCGATTCCGTTTGCGTTGAGTGCATCCACCTGGTCTTTCATTAAGGAAATCAGCGGCGAAATTACCACCGTGATTCCCCCGAAAATCAGTGCTGGAATCTGGTAGCAAATAGACTTGCCGCCCCCCGTGGGCATCAGCACCAATGCATCGTGATGTGCCACGACATGCTCAATGATTTCTTCCTGCATCGGACGGAAAGAATCATAGCCAAAGACGGATTTCAGTATCTCGCGAGCGGCGGACATAAGGGCGTTTACAGTGTTGGTGGTAGCTTTTGATGGCGGCTAGTTTATTCGCAGGTGAAACCTTGCAGTTCAAGGCCTGCACGCATCTCGCCGTAAGTCGAGGTGCGTTTCATGTCCATCGCCTTCATGAATCGGCAATCGTTGTCGATGTGCATGCGGAAGCCTGTCATGGTGGGCTCCACCTCTCCCTTGCCGCTTGCACGCACGTGCTCAATCATCTGTTCGCGCCTGTCGCTCATTTCGGGCGGCACGAAAACGTCTGTCACGATGTCGACATTTTCGATTTCGGTGGCGCCGAATACGAACGAGATGGTCACCAGGTTCTTGAGGCCGTTGAACTGGCCGGGCGTCTTGCACACCAGATTCTTCGGGGAATTTTTGGCTTTTTTGGCGGGCTTGGCTACGGTCTTTTTAGGGGTGTATTGCAAGGCCGCGAGCAATTCTTCTTCCTTGACGGCGCCCACTAATTTATTCACGATCTTGCCGTCCTTGATGAGGAAGAAGGTGGGGAATGCCTGGATCGGGAGCGACGCCTTGATTCTTTCGATACCCGGTTCGTCGATGCCGACCGAGGCGATTTTGATGTCGCTGTAGTTTTTCGCGATGCTAATAAGTGTCGGAATCATGATGAGGCAAGGCGGACAACTGGTCGAAGAAATTTCCAGGATGACCGGCTTCTTGGACTGCAAAATCTCTTTTTCAAAGTTGCTGTCGTTCACTTTGACGATTTTGATGTCTTCGTTGTAAGTTTGTATGACTTTTGCATTTGCATGAGTCATGGCGCCTGCTGTAAAGATCATGGCGCAGGCGAGAGCTAAAAATTTATTCGGTTTCATGCAATGCAATATAGGAAAATCGAATACAGTGCCGGACCAGTCGCCACATGTTTTACCTGTTGCGGTTTCCGCGGCGGATGTAGTCGGCGTCCACGTTCTTTTTCCAGCTACGTTCGTTGATACGGTTATTGCGGATGTCGCTCATCAGGCAGCATTCCGCCATGTACATAGTTTTTATGCCTTCGCCGTCGTTTACGAAGTTTGCTGCGCGGCTTTCGTCAATACCGAAATTCCTGGCGGTTTCGATAGCGTCGATATTTGCACCGAGGAAGATGAATTCCCAGCCGTACTTTTCTTTCTGGCGTTGGATCATTTCCTTAACCCGTTCGGCGGTGTACTTGTGGCTGGAGTTTTCGTAGCCGTCGGTAGTGATGACGAAGATTGTCTTTTCGGGGCGGTCTTCATCGCGGGCGTACTTGTGTACGTTTCCGATATGGTGAATGGCCCCGCCGATGGCGTCAAGGAGGGCGGTACCGCCGCGGGCATAGTATTCTTTGTCGGTCAGGGGCTCGATGCGTGCAAGCGGAACCCTATCATGGAGCACTTCCATTTCAGTGTCAAAGAGAACGGTGGAGACGTATGCCTCGCCCGTTTCCTGCTTCTGCTTTTCGATGGTGCTGTTGAAGCCCCCGATGGTGTCCTTTTCGAGCCCGCTCATGGATCCGCTGCGGTCGAGGATGAATACGATTTCGGTGAGTCCTTGTTTCATGATTGCCTCCGTGCCGCTATTTGTGCGGCTTAGGTGATGGTCGCTAGCTTGGCGCGTTCGCGTCTTTGCGTTTGCAACCGGTGAACGGAAACAATTATAGAAGCGGTAAAAGGGAAAATGGTCGCCTGGCAGGCGACATTTTAAAAGGGCCGATTTTTGGCGTTTTTAGCGGTTATGCGCCGAGGGATGGTTGCCCGAACTTGAAAAGCATGCTGTTGATTTCCCAGATGTCGTACTTTTCGCGTTCAATGAAAAATTTGACAATCAGGTCACCTGTGTTGGAGGGCGAAAGCGCGAGTCCCGCGCGTGCGAGCAGGTCGGCCGTTTCGTCGAGATTCAGGTGCAGGGCGATGGCGAGTGCGAGCGCCGTCTTCTTGGTGGGCTTGTAATCCACGTTGCTGCGGATCTTGGAAAAATGCTTGCGGTCAAGATTCGCCTTTTTGTAGACATCGACATCGTCCAGGTTCTTTTCATGAATCAAGTGAAAAAGCTTGTTGCAGAAAGTTTCGCCAGGTTTCGCAAGAATGTCGTCAAGGGATTCGGCGCATAGACATTTTGCTTTGTCACACAGTTTGTCTATGCTTTCTTCTATGTCATGCTTGACGCATTCCCTTTCTCGGTTTAGGTTGCCCCAGCTGTCGTTCCTGTTTTCATCCCATCGCTGCCTTACATAATCGTGGACGTCGTCATATTTGTCCTGTACATAATTGTCGTCAATGTAGGCGTGAATGTCGCTGTACAGGTCTTCTGAAACTTCGAATGACTTGCGGTCAAAAACGACCAGCTGCACGTCCATCTCGTTTGTCTGCAAAAATGTGCCGATGGCCTTTAATGCAATCTTCAGCGCACTGTCCTTGGGGAATTTGAACACGCCGCTTGAAATTAGTGGAAATGCGATCGACTCGCAGCCGAGTTCCTTCGCCTTTTCGAGTGCGCCCGTGTAGCAGTTTTCAAGCGCGAGCGTTTCGCCGGAAGCGCCACCGTTCCACTTGGGTCCGACGGTGTGGATGATGTATTTTGCCTTCAAAGCGAATGCGGGGGTCACCGCGACTTCGGCGACCTTTAGTGTCCCGACTTTTTCACGTGCCGCAAGCAGTTCCGTGTGCCCGGCCGCCTGGTAAATATGGTATTCCGCGCCACCTCCGCAAATGGGATTCTTGTTTGCGGAATTCACGATGGCGTCGGCCTTGACTTTGGTGATATCGTTGCGTACAATTTTTAGTGGCATAGTAACAGTTCGGTTTGACCCTAATAATATACGAATATATAGTTAAAATGCCAAATTCGCGGAATTTATATATATTTGAATTGTACTTTTAACGGAGACTGGATGTTATCTAGTAAATCTTGGTTCATTGTTTAAGGCCTTGGGAGACTTTCCTTAGGCTGTCTTCCAAGGTAATTTTTGCCGAAACAGTAAAAATTAACAGGCAACAAAGTTGCCGGGAGATAAACAATGAAAAATTACACCATCCGCACGGAACAACCGCGCGACTTTAAGACCGTCGAAAACCTTACCCGCGAAGCCTTCTGGAACGTGTACCGTCCCGGATGCACCGAGCATTACGTGCTGCACTGCTACAGGAGCGAGCCCGACTTTGTGCCGGAACTCTCACTCGTGCTGGAAGTGGACGGCGAAATCATCGGGCACGTGATGTACGCGTGGTCGCACATCGACGCCGACGACGGGCGCAAAATCCGCATGATGACCTTCGGGCCCATCAGCATCCGCCCCGACTACAAGCGCAAAGGCTACGGCAAAATCTTGCTCGACCATTCCATGCGACTCGCCGCTGAAATGGGCGCGGGCTGCCTCCTGATTTGCGGGAACATCGCGTTCTACGGCAAGAGCGGCTTTGTGGTCGCGAGCACCAGGGGAATCCGCTACGCCGACGACCCCGAAAGTGACGCCCCTTACTTCCTCTGCAAGGAACTGCAGGAGGGGTTCCTCGACGGAATCACCGGCAGCTACCGCGATCCCGAACCGTACTTTGTCGCCATGCGCAACCCCGAGGCGTTCGAGAAGTACGACGCGGAATTCCCGCCGAAGGAAAAGCTCGTGCTGCCCGGGCAATTAGGGTAAAAATAAAAGGCGTAGGGGAGCGTCCTCCCCTCGCTCCTGCTACGCCGTCATGATGGGCTACGACTCGCCTTCTAGACGTATCATCCGTTTCCCTTTCTCCTGGGGGGGGGGGCTGCCCCTAAAATCCCGCTCTCGGTCAAAAAAGTCGCTGTCAAACGCAAAATTGATAAAAAAATATCGATAATGCGCTTGAATTCTATGTTTTTAATGTATTTTATTTAAAAAAAGGAAGAAATTATGGCGAACTCAGATATCTGGAATGAAATTGTTGATTTGTTCCATGAAAACCAATCTGAAAACGAAAGGATTATCCAGAACGATTGGGAAAAAATGGTCCTTCGTAAGCATCTGGGTTTTGATAAATCTGAAATAGATTCGCAACGTCGTCTTAGGATAGGATCGACGGATAAAAAAATTGATATCATGTTGAAAAAGGATGGCGAAGAAATTTGTGTTATAGAATTAAAACAGCATTGTTTTTCAAAAGACGATGGTGGACTGGCTCAGCTATTCTCGTATTTAAATCAATTGAAAAAAATTAGGTTAGGAGTTCTCGTTTGCGACAAGTTATATGTTTATGCTTTTGATTATAAATCAGACGATAGTGAGCAGGCTTTTGTAGAGATTCCTTTTGAAAAAGATGGCGAAAATGGCTTGGCATTCGTCCATTTCTTTCAAAGGAAGGAATTAGATTTGGATAAAATTGTTGACTGGGTGAATGAGAAGCATAAGAAGAGATTGGATATTGAAAGGCTACAAAAAAAAGAAAGAGAAACTGTTGAAAAAATAAAGTATGAAATCACGGACGACCTGATAAAAGATTTACTTAGAGATTATTTTGTGAATAAATCTGGTTATGGCGATTTTTACTTTGAAAAGGCGTATAAAGAATATTCTGGGCAGGTTAATCCTCCTCCTCCGGGGCCTGTTAATTCGCTCCCTCCAGGACCAGGTCCCGTTGTTGGTTCTTCAAAAACTGTTTTAAAAGTCGTCCTTTCCAATGGACAAGTTATACAAGAATCTAAAGCAAGTAATACGCTGCGTAAGGCTATTAAGTATGCTGTAGATTTGCATGGCTTCAGTAAAGTTCTAGAAACCATGCGAAATAAGAATATTGTTTGTGATGAGGAATGCTTATTAAAAAAGGGGCGTCACAATAAATATCCAAGTCAGTCACATCCTATCGGCAACGGATATTTTGTTAACACCCATATGAAGAATGAAGCGAAAAAGGATAAGCTTGTTAGATTAGGTGATGCCTTAGGGCTTCACTGGACGGTGAGTGTTGTATAGTTTTGAAATATGGTTGATTGGTTGAGAAAGTTGCGGTTAAACACAAAATCGATTTGGCGGGGTTAAAAATGAAAGTGAAAACGATTTTGCCATTCCTATGACCCTAAATTTGGGTATAATTCATTTAGAAGATGTTATACATGATTGTTTGGGCAATCAAGCTCCGCACTTCTGTATACAATTTTGCCTATGAAACTGTGGAAATAAATATTGAAGTAAAACATCTTTTATATTTACCTAGAATAACTTTTTAGGCGAAAACCATATGGAAAATCAAGCTGAGCAGAATGTCATCATCTATAATACGCTAGACGGCAAGGCTAAGGTCACCTTGATGGCCAAGGATGGCAATGTCTGGATGAACCAAGACCAGATTGCCGAACTTTTTGACACCTCGAAGCAAAATATTGGTCAACATGTGGCTAGTATCTTACAGGACAAGGAATTAGACGAAAATTCAGTTGTAAAGTGTTACTTTACAACTGCCGCCGATGGCAAGAATTATAACGTCCGTTTCTACTCTTTGGATATGATTTTGGCTATCGGTTTTAGGGTTCGCAGTAAGCGCGGTATTCAGTTCCGAATTTGGGCGAATCAGCACTTAAAACAGTTCTTGGTGAAGGGTTTTGATATTGATGATGAGCGTCTCAAGAATCCAGATGGTCGGCCCGATTATTTTGACGAACTTCTTGAGCGGATTCGTGACATTCGCGCGTCCGAAAAGCGTTTCTACCAAAAGGTTCGTGATTTGCTTGCCTTGAGTAGCGATTATGACGCGACGGATAAGGCGACGCAGATGTTCTTTGCAGAAACTCAGAACAAGCTGCTTTATGCTGTAGCGAATAGAACGGCGGCAGAAATTGTGTGTGACCGCGCAGATGCGACAAAGCCGAATATGGGACTTACTTCTTGGCATGGTTCTGTAGTCCGCAAGCAGGATATTTATATCGCCAAGAATTATCTGACCAATGATGAAATTGATTCGTTAAATCGTTTGACGGTACTGTTCCTGGATTCCGCGGAATTACGAGTGAAGGAACGCCGGGACCTGACGCTGGATTTCTGGCGCAACAATGTAGATGCCTTGCTTAATTTCCAGAATAAAAACGTGTTGCGCGATGCAGGGCATATTTCAAATAAGCAAATGGAATCGCATGTTTCTGAAATATACGACGAGTTCGCTCTCCGTCGCAAGAAGCAAGATGCAATAGATGCGGATAAAGCTGACATGGATGAATTGCGACAAATTGAGCAAGAGGTCGGGCATAGAGGTTAAAAAGATGTTTAAAGATGATTTACAGCCACATATTGTATCTGTAAAGGAATTACTTTCAAGGAACATTACCATTCCGGATTATCAACGGCCCTATAAATGGACTCGAAGGAATGTCATTGAGCTACTGGATGATATTCAAAAGGCTATTGCAGACTCTCAAAAGAAAAATAATTTCAAGTATCGTGTTGGAACAGTAATTCTTTTTAAAAATACAGAAGGCAAATACGAAGTTGTTGATGGCCAGCAACGTTTGATAACGCTTTCTCTTATATGTTTTGCCTTGCAATGCGCCTCGCCTTTGACGTTGTTGTCTGTCAATTTTGACAACAAGGAAACTCAAAAGAATATCCAAGAGAACTACGCGGCCATAAACGAATGGAAAAAATATCATAAAGGTGATTGGGATTCTGTTCTGGAGGCGATGGAATCTATTCTCGAATTTGTCGTAATAGAGGTTAGCAATATTTCGGAAGCATTCCAGCTTTTTGATTCTCAAAATCACCGCGGAAAAGCGTTGGATCCGCATGCCCTTTTGAAAGCGTATCACTTGCGAGAGATGCAAGATTCTCCATACGAAATGATTTTGACTGTAAATAAATGGGAAAGTAGGGAGCCAAAATCAATTAAAGATTTATTTGATTTGTATTTGTATCCAATATGGAAGTGGTCTAAACTTTTTAATGCGGTTCCCTTTACTACAAAAGAGATTGATGTGTACAAGGGCATTTCAGAAAACTCTAGTTATTCTTATGCTAAGAGAGCCTGCAAGGCAGCCCCTTGTTTCCAAGCGACAGAACCTTTTGCTGCTGGCAAAGACTTCTTTGATTTCGTTGATCATTATTTGAATTTGCTTGAATCAATAAAAAATGAGATTCAAACGAATGAAGCGTTCGAAAAAATTGCACCCCTTTTAAAAGATAGAGAAAAGTACGATGCAAAAAAATTTAAAGGCATAGACTTGACCTCTGCCGGTTTTTGTTACGCTAAAAATTTATTCTACTGCGCAGTTTTCTGTTATTACGATAGATTTCATAACTTTAACAAAATGGTTATAGATAAATTATTTGTATGGGCTTTTATGCTGCGTGTAGATATGGAAACTCTTGGCGAAGATTCGATAAATCTCTATGCGATAGGGAAAAGTGTTAGATCAACTAATGTTATACCCATGTTTTTTAACATTGTGTGCGCGAGAAGGGAACAAGATGTAGCGAACATATCAATAGATACGAAGCGGTACTCTGGTTCGGCAGCTGCAGCTAAATGGAATCCTCTATATCAGTATATTAAGGAAATTTGTGGGGAGATTGTATAATGTCTGACAATAATACTGAACAAAATGTTTTAGGAATGAGTATTTGGGGAAACGGTTCCGAGAAATTCCTTTTTAAAGGAGATGACCAATACCAGATTCCTCTTTATCAGCGTGAGTATGCATGGGGAGAAAAACAAATACGCCAGCTGATTGAAGATATCTACGATGTCGCTGACGGAGCTAAATATCATATTGGCTCGTTGATAGTCGCAAAGAAAAATAATAAGGCTCAAACTTTCTACGAAGTTATTGATGGTCAGCAAAGAATGACTTCGCTGTTTCTTCTCCTTAAAATTCTTGAATCAAAGAATCTTGGAATAAAGGTACCGCGTAACTTAACATTTGCGTGTCGTGACAAGTCGAACTATTCGCTTGAAAATGCATCATTGTTGATTGACTCGAAAAAAGAATATGATGAGAAAAGAGTTGATACAGGGATTTTGCAAGGCATAGAAATTTTTGAAAATGAATTAAAAAATGCAAAGCAAAAATTTTCAAAGAACCAAGATGTACCCAAGGAAAATTCTTTTGAAAAAGAACTCATAGAAAAATTGAAAAGGGTTATAATTTATAGAATACAGGTTCCTGAAGATACAGATTTGAACCGATATTTTGAAATAATGAATACCCGTGGAGAGCAATTGGAGCATACGGATATTCTAAAAGCGAAGTTAATGGGGTTCTTTGACGGGTTCCCAGACAGTTTTGCCGACAGGTCGATTTTTGCGACGATTTGGGATGCTTGCCGTGACATGTCTGGTTATGTGCAAATGCATTTTAAGGACACAACTGTTAGAGATTGTATTTTTGGTGAAGGATGGGATAACTTCCCTTGTGATGAATGGGAAAAAATTAAGAACATCAATGATTCCGCTAATATCAAGAAAGCATCTATTAAAGATATTCTCAGTCCTGATTTTGTGATACAAACTGAAGATGGCAAAATAGTCGAGAAGGAGGTTATAAATGGTGTGGAACAAGATGTTGAGAAATCAGTTCGTTTTGATGGATTGATAGATTTTTCGTATTTCTTGTTGCATGTATTGAAAGTTTTTTTGAAAGAGGAATCTATTGATACAAGCGATGAAAAATTGCTAGACGATAAGAAACTTTTAGATCGTTTCAAAGCAGTTTATCCTAGTAATAAGATTGATAAGGCTTTATTTTCGAAAAAATTTGTGATTTGCCTTCTTAGAAGCCGTTTCCTGATGGATAAGTATATTGTCCGCAGAGAATTTGTTGACGACAATAAAGATGGAGACTGGAGCCTAAAAGAGCTGCAAGTTTCTGGTTCTGGTTCAAAACGAAAACCATACTATATCAAAACAAAGCTTTCCGAAAATGATGCCATTTTTAATGATGAATTGAAAATGATTCAATCTGCATTACGTGTGTCCTATACATCTCCGAAGGTGATGCACTGGATTACGGATGAATTGACGTGGTTGATGGAACATGAAAAAAAATCAAATGTTACATTGGAAGATCTTGTCAAGAATACGGAAAAAATTGCTGCTAATGCCGTAAAAACATTGTTCTTTGATAAATGCTCGGAAGAAAATCAAGCAGAAGGAACAATCACCAAATATGAAATGGGCATAGACACTCCGCATATTGTGTTTAACTATTTGGATTATCTTCTTTGGAAAGAAAAGGTTCCTGGTTATGACAGCTTCACATTTGAGTTCCGTAATACTGTAGAACATTGGTACCCGCAGAATCCTTCTGACGCTATGTTCGATAAATGGGAACGGGAAGACGGCTTGGATCGTTTTGGAAACCTCTGCCTTATTCAGCGAGAAATAAATTCGCTATTCTCAAATAATGCCCCAGACGCAAAGAAAAGTTCTTTTGAAAAGATGATTGCAAAGGGCAGCCTGAAGCTTCGGAGGATGAGTGAGTTGACCGTAGAAAAAGATGGGGAGAAAGGTGGATATTGGTGGAGGAAATCTGTTTGTGCCGAACACGAAAAAGAAATGATTAGCAAGTTGAAAAAAGCCTGTGGCTTGCAGGAGTAGAGATATAGATATTATGTAAAATTTTCTTCACCCTCTTGCCAACTTTGGCGTATATGCTACATTTTAGCTGCGGTTCCTAATAGTGTAGGCTCCGAAAGGCATTTGATGATTATCAAATGTTTTTCTTTTTTTCAAAGGAGCTGCTATGTCAAAAAATAAAGAATCCGATTGGATGGGAATCCTAAAAATCAATAAAGACGAAAAGCATGATCTTGAGCTCAAGCAGAGCTGGCGTGATGAATACCTCAAGTGGATTTGTGCATTCGCCAATACGCGTGGAGGTTCGCTGTATATTGGTGTAAAGGACAATGGCGAAATTTGCGGGGTAAAGGAATATCGCAAACTTTCGGAAGATATTCCGAACAAGATTTTGCAATCCATGGGTTTGATTTGCGAAGTGAGTCTTCTTGAAGATGATGGAAAGAAGTATTTTCGCATCGATGTGGAAAAATATCCGTTCCCAGTCAGTTATCACGGGAAATATTACAAGCGTAGCGGCTCAACAACGCAAGAGGTTGTGGGCAACGAGTTGGATAAGATGATCCTTGTCGTGCAGGGTCGCACATGGGATAGTGTTCCCGTGCCGCATGTGGATGTTTCCGACTTGGATAACGATTCTATCAAGATTTTCAAGAAAATGGCTCTCGATCATAATCGTCTTGATAGCGAAGCGCTTGATGTTCCGACGGATGTCCTTTTGCGGAATTTACGATTGTTCGAAAATGATTACTTGACAAGGGCTGCGGTCATGTGTTTCCATCCGGATCCCGAAAAATGGGTCACGTGTGCCTATATAAAAATTGGGTTTTTCGCTGATAATGATGCCGACATTATTTATCAAGACGAGGTCCACGGCCCGCTTATTATGCAGGTTGAAAAGACGATGGATCTCATTTACACGAAATACATGAAGGCGCTCATCAGCTACGATGGCATTCATCGCAAGGAGACCTTCTTCTTCCCGAAAGAGGCTTTCCGAGAATTGCTTTTGAACGCGGTGATTCATCGTGATTACACGAGGCCGACGCCAATTCAGATTCGCGTGTATGCTCATAGAATCCGCATTTGGAATATCGGTAAGATGCCTGTTGACGTTCCTGTTGAAAAATTGTTCAAGCCGCATTCTTCCGAACCGCGCAACCCGAATATCGCAAACGTATTCTTCAAGGCAGGGTATGTCGAAAGCTGGGGCCGTGGTTACAAGAATATTTCTGACATCTGCAAGTTCCGCAAGGCAAAGCTGCCTATCCCCGAAGAGAATTCGGGCGGCCTAGTCGTAGAATGTCCACCTAGCAAGCAATACCTAGATGCCGAAAAGAAACAGGGGAAAATCATCCCGGATGATACTGTAAACGATACTGTAAATGATACTGAAAAAACTTTGGCGGATTTGTCTCAAATCGAATCAAAAGTTCTCTTGGCAATAAAATCCTTCCCGTTGTATTCGTACGAAAAACTTGCTTCCAATTGTGGTGTATCTCGACCGACAATCGCCCGCGCAATTAAAGCTCTGCAAAAGCGAGATCTTATTAAGCGTGTAGGCCCCGATAAAGGCGGCCATTGGGAAGTGTTGAAAAAATAATCCTTACCCCAATATCACCTTAAACTCCTCAACTAGCCTTTCTAGCGAGACGGCGCAGTTGGCAGGCGAGGTGGAGGGGAGCTTGATTGCGTCAATTCCGACATCCTTGGCGCAGAGTTTCTGGTACAGCTTGTGGGCGGTGGCGCCGGTGCAGAAGATGCGCGTGACCTTGGATTTTTCAACGAGCTCTTTTATGTTGTTCACAACTGGGTCTTCGATGCTTGTGTCGCTTGCACCCACGATGGTGCAGCTGTCCAGAACGTCCCATAGCGCCACGTGATGCTTTTTGAGCATGGCCTTCTTTTGGGCGACGGTTTCGGGTGCGCCTTTGCCCGCTGCGATTTCGCTCAAGGTCGCCTCGCCTAGCACAACCGCCATCACTTTCCAGAAGCGGTTTTGCGGGTGCCCGTAGTAGAATGCCATTTCGCGCGACTTGGGCGAGGGGATGGAGCCGAGCAACAGCACGCGGGATTCGCGGTCGTATAGGGCTGGGAATTCGTGCGTTACATGGGTGCGGGTTGGCATGTGTTGAAAATTAGTTATTATTTTTATTAGGCAAAAAAGATTTTTCAGGAGAGGAACACAAATCATGAAATTAGGGCCTTTTTCCTTTGCTATCATGGCGCTTGCCTTTATTGCAGGTGCTACAGCGGTTTCTGCCAAGGAGATCACTTCCGAGGTTCCGGTGCTTTCTGGCGGATGCTACCAGATTTCAACTGCTGAGGAACTTTACGGATTCGCCGAAATTGTAAATGGACACGATTCTACCGCGGCAAATACTTCTGCCTGCGGTGAACTCACGAAGGATATCGTTGTAAACGACAGTGTCTTGAGTAAGTGGGCCTGGCCTGGCAGCGATGGTGCCGATTTCTTGGTCGTGTGGGAACCGATAAAGGAATTCTCGGGAACATTCGACGGCAAAGGGCACGTCATTTCGGGACTTTACTCCGAGACGGGTTCGGGCCTCTTTAAATCTTTTGTCTCGTCAAGCGAACATACGGTCGTTGTCAAGGATTTGGGAATAATCGATTCCTATTTCTTGACAAAAAGCGTAGCTGGTGTTCTTGTAGAATCTGTTACTGGAGATGGTGAAGCCTTAATAACGAATTTCTATTCGCTGTCTGACCTTGAAGCTACAAGAAGCCAGCCTAGTCGTGTACCCTCTGTTGGGGGCGTTGTCGGTTATGTAGGCGAGAATACTTCATTGACCTTGACAAATTGCTATAGCGCTGGAACACTTGTAGACAATAAGTATGAATTTTATTCCCAATTGATAGGTTATCCATATAGTCCGAAAGAATCAATCAAGATCAACAACTGTTACGTACTGGAAAAAGGGTCTAGCGATAATGGAGTTCTAGTAGATTCCGCAGCATTCCGCAATGGCGCGGTGGCATATTTATTGAGAGAAAATTCGAGTGGCGCCATTTGGGGACAGGATGTCGGCAAGGACCCTTATCCGAATTTCTCGGGTAAACTTAATAACTCCATTGCAGCCAGATATACGGTTGAATTCCATACCTTCGATGGTGATACGGCTAAATATTTTGACAATTATGTTGCCGGCCTCACTACGATGCTTCCTAAGGGAACGTCTAAGGAGAACCTAGTTTTTGGTGGCTGGTATAGGAATGCCGATTTCAGCGGAGAAAACGATACGGCAATTTCCAATACAACAACGGGCGACCTTGAATACTGGGCTAGGATGTATGACCGTTACAAGATAATCTACCATGCCAATGGTGGCGTGACTGAATCTGGGTCTTATATGGGATGCGGCAATCCTACTGCAAGTTATCAAGATGCGCTCATCCTGGGGGATTCTGAAGACTGCTATCTGGGTAGTATTGGTAAAAAGCTTCTTCGTCATTACACGCGTGACAGCAGCATGTTTCTCGGCTGGTACGACAACGAGGAATTGGCGGGCGATCCCGTCGACTCTATTACAACGAGCGACAAGGGCGACAAGGATTTCTATGCGAAGTGGTTCGAATACAAGAGACCGGCGATAGACCCTGCGGACAGCTGCTACATTATTTCGAATGCCGCGGAACTTTACGGATTTTCGGCACTCGTAGACGGATCGTTTACCACAGGAAAATACAATGAGGATGAGCGTCTGGCTAATGTTTGTGGCAAGCTTACGAAGGATATCGTGGTCAACGAGAATGTCTTGAAGCGTGATGGTACGCTCGATAGTTCAAGGATGCATGAATTTCTGCCATGGAAAACGATTGCATTTTACAATGGTGGGATTTTCGATGGTCAGGGACACACTGTTTCTGGGCTTTATATAAACGGTTCCGAAGGGATGTTCTATGATGCAAGCCCCAAGTATTATGCAAAAACAATCACCATCCGTAATTTAAAGGTCAAGGACTCTTTCATTTCAAGTGATTATGATGCTGGCGGAATTATTTGCAGCTATACCAATTCTACTGCAATTATGGAAATTGAAAATACGCATTTTGATGGCGCTATTTATGTAAGGGGCGGAACTGCTGGTGGTCTAGTCTCGGAAGCGCATAATTTGCTGATTATAAGAAACAGCGGTCATCGGGGAATCATTCATGCTACATCAACAGATGTTGGCGGTATTATTGGTCATGCTGACGAATTTACAGTTCTTGTGCAGAATTACAATGAAGGCAGCATTGTCATCGAGAGGCCCCCTGTAGAAGGATTTGTTGCTATAGGACCTGTCGGAGGACTGGTAGGTGAAGCGGCAGGCAACTTCTTCATTGCGAATAACTACAATGTTGCCGACATAGAAACTAAGGGCATATATGGTGGCCTGATCGGGGCTTATTATGTAGGTGATTTGGGAAAATGTCGATATGAAACATGCAGGCCTGAACGCTCATTTGTCCTTAACAATTACAGCAAGGGTAGGGTTATCGGCGATAAGCCTTCAAAAATGTATGATAGTGAAATCACTTTTGAAAACAACTTCTATTTGGACGGAACGCTGCCTGAAGACAGTATCGGTACTCCTGTCAAGGCGGAGGCTTTTGAAGATAGCACTGTGGCAAAGGCGCTGCAAGGCTATGTACTAAAGGATTCCACCGGTGCAGAGGTTGTGGGTGGTGTCAGGGGCGATAACTGGATTCAGGGCGATGAATATCCTGTATTCTCGGTAGATAAGACGCAGTATCTTGTTCTGCTGTATGTGGCAAGGTATGTTGATTTGCCGACCAATGTTCTTTTCCATACGCCTGGACAGGTACTACCGTTGCCAACGCCTTCGAGATATGGTTATTCCTTTGCTGGCTGGAAATGGGGTAATGACATTGTGACTGAAATTCCCGCGACAGTATCCGAGGACTTGTCTGTATCAGCGCAATGGAAGTCTATCCCGAGTAGTTCTAGCGTTGCTTCGAGCAGTTCGCAGATTTCGTCTAGTTCTGAAAAATCGAGCTCAAGCGAGGCGGCTTCTTCTAGCAGCGGAGTGAACTCCAGCAGTTCGTCGGCGAAACCGTCGAGCAGCAGTTCTGCAGGTGGCAAGTCGAGTTCCAGCACGGGCAAGGATGCGATTGTCGCCGATGGCTTTGTTCCGCAGTTCTCTCTCATGGTCGCCGGTCGCGAAATTCAGGTGGTAAACGCCCGTGTGGGAGCTGCCTATGCGTTGCTCGATATGCAGGGTCGCGTCGTGAAACAGGGAAAAGTTGACTCGTCGAATTTTGCCGTGATGGTCGAGCGTGCAGGAAACTACTTGGTACGTATCGGTAGCAACTTGCAAATGGTTCGGCTTAAATAAATGAATTGGAATAGTTTGCCTGCATGAAGATCAAGATTCTGTTTGTGTGCCACGGGAACATTTGCCGGAGCCCGATGGCTGAATTCGTGATGAAAAAGCTGGTACGGGAATTGCCCGCCGCATTACCTGCCGAATTACAACAGATGGCGGCGCAGTCTCAGCTGAAAGATGTAGAATTCGAAATTGCAAGTGCCGCGACAAGCACCGAAGAAATCGGGAATCCTGTTTACCCGCCTGCTCGCCGTATGCTTGCCACGCACGGGATTGATTGCTCCGGTAAGACGGCGCGCCAGATGACTGCCCGCGACTACGAGTATTACGATTACATTGTGCTCATGGACCGTAACAATTTGCGCAACCTCCGCTGGATTTTGCCTGCCGACGTGTACGCCCGTGAAGCGGAGGGCGCGGGCTTTCCTACTAAAAATCCGGTGCACATTCCTACTAACAACCAGTCTCGCACGTCCACTAAAAATCCCTCAAGCCGTAAAGTTTCCCTCCTCATGGATTGGGTAGGCGAGCGCCGCGACGTGGCGGACCCTTGGTACACCGGCGACTTTCAGGCGACCTGGGACGACGTGAATGCGGGCTGCAGGGCGATGCTTTCGAAAATTTTTGTATCTTGTCAAGAGGCATAACCGAGTTCATCTCTAAAAAAAGGAGTTTTCCCATGCGTAAGGATCTTGGAGTCAAGGCTTATCTCTACCCGCAGCCGACATTGGTCATTGCGACCTATAACGAGGACGGTTCCACGAATGCGATGGTGGCCGCATGGGGTTCCATCAGCGACACGAACCAGGTGGCCATTTACGTGGCGCACAGCCATAAGACCATGCCGAACATTCTTGCGCGCAAGGCGTTTACCGTGAGTATGGCGAACGAGAAGAACATCAAGGCCATCGACTATCTGGGTGTCACCAGTGGCAACAAGGTGGCAGACAAGTTTGCGCACTCGGGCCTGACATCCGTCAAGAGCGCCCATGTCGATGCCCCGCTGATTGCGGAACTCCCGCTCGCGCTGGAATGCAAGCTCGTGAGCTACGATGAAAATTCCGAACTTTTGCTCGGCGAAATCGTGAACGTGACCGCCGACGAATCGGTACTCGACGAGAACGGAAAACTCTCGGTCGAAAAGCTCGCCCCGGTCTGCTACGACTCCGCGGGCCACGGCTACTATGTAATGGAACGCCGCGTGGGGAATGCCTTCAGCGACGGCAAGACGCTTTAGCGAATCTGCGAAATGAAAGTCCAGGTCCTCATCGACAATATCGCCGGCACATGCGGCTCCCGCAAGCTCTTTGGCGAGTGGGGCCTCTCGGTGTATGTGGAATTCGAGGACAAGCGCTACCTGCTTGATACGGGGGCGTCGCATCTGTTCGCCAAGAACGCGGGCGTGATGGGCGTGGACCTCTCGAAGGTCGACATGGGCGTCTTGAGTCACGCGCATTTTGACCATAGCGACGGCATGGCGAAATTCTTTCACGTGAACGAAGCCGCTCCGTTCTATCTGCGAAAGGGTGCTGGCGAAAACTGCTATCATACGCACAAATTAATTGGCCGATTCACGTACCACGAATACATCGGAATCCACAAGGGGTTCCTGAAACGCTTTGCCGACCGCATCCGCTTTGCCGAAGGCGACATGCAGATTGCGCCCAATGTGTACCTGGTTCCGCACAAGACGCCGGGCCTCTCCTCGATCGGCGAACGCGCGCATCTTTCGGTCAAGGAAAACGGCAAGTACCGCTACGACAGTTTTGATCACGAACAAAGTCTCGTGTTCGACACGCCCAGGGGCCTGTTTGTCATGAACAGCTGCAGTCACGGCGGCGCGGACAATATTGTAAAGGAAATCGAGGCGACCTTCCCCGGCAAAAAGATCTACGCGCTTCTCGGCGGGTTCCACCTGTTCCGCTACAAGGACGAGGTGGTGCGTGCCTTTGCGGAGCGCCTGCGCGAGCTCGATGTCCGGAAAATCTATACCGGGCACTGCACTGGTGACCGTGCGTTTGAGATCCTGCGCGAGGTCCTGGGCGACCGCGCCGAGCAGATGTTTACCGGAATGACGGTGGAGATTTAGGAAAATATATAGGAAAAGGGCGGTCCCCCGCCAATAAATAAGCAGGCAGGTCCGCTGGACCTGCCTAAATTGCACTAAATGGCGGGGTCGGGCTATATTACAAGGCCGTCTGCGGGGGCGTTTGCCCCCGCACACGGCTCTTGTAACGGACCAAATGGTCCGCCCATCCGGGTCACTATCCCTCCCGCAAAAAGATTTTTTTGTTGATAAAATGTTGATAAAGTGGAAATAATGTGGAATAAATCCCGTTATCTCAAAAAAAAGTGAAAAAAGTTGAGATTTTTCGCCCAAAACCCTTGACAACGGTCACAGAAAGTTCTATAATTGGCCTCACCCGCGAACGAGAGGGCTGAAGCCCAAACGAGAAGCGAGACGGAGGCCCGCGAGGCCGCCGGGAAGATTGAAGGAATCGGAGATGTGCTTAGTGACGGGTCCAAGAGATTTCTTGGAAT
>JAGAHT010000047.1:0-64477 GCA_017626945.1 Fibrobacter sp. | reverse complement strand
TCGAATACATCGACGAAAACGGCGGAACAAATGAAACTAAG
This sequence comes from Fibrobacter sp., assembly GCA_017626945.1. Lineage (GTDB taxonomy): Bacteria > Fibrobacterota > Fibrobacteria > Fibrobacterales > Fibrobacteraceae > Fibrobacter. Next base: position 64,436 of record JAGAHT010000047.1, on the reverse strand, counting down.
AATTACATCTTGCTCACTAATGACATAAATGTGGATAACCTCCCCGGCGGCTGGTACGTGGTGCAAGGCGAGGTGAAATACACGAGCCAAGTCAAGTTTAGCGGTGACGCTCATCTCATCCTTGCGGACGGTGCGGAGATGGAGATTAAAACTGAAGGTAAATATGGAATCTATGCATCGAAAAATCTGACCATCTACGGGCAGAACGAGCAAAGCGGAATTTTGAACGACACCGCAAATGGCACAAACGGTATCGGCATCTTCAGTTGGAGCGATATCACGATAAGCGGCGGCAAGGTCACGGCCACTGGCAAAAACGGTTACGGCATCTACGGTTATGATGGAGTCACGATAAGTGGCGGCAGCGTCGAGGCCACAAGTACTTACGGCATCTACAGTAAGGAAACTGTCACGATAAGCGGCGGCAGCGTCACGGCTTCTGGGAACAACTCTGGCATCAACACTAACGCTGGCCATATCACCCTTGGTTGGACGAACAGCACTGACTTCATCAAGGTCAGCAGCATCCATCTCGGTGCTGATTCATGCACCGTCTCCATCGCCAAGGGTAAATCCTTCGTAGATGAAAACGGTAACGAGTATAGAGGCACGCTCACTGATGAAAATCTCGAATCTATCAAAAACAAGACGCTTACGCCGCTCATGCCTTTCCCCGACAATATTGTTATCGCCAATATTTCCGGCGCAACCTACACCGGGGATTCGATTCGCCCGGAACCTGTTGTAACCATCGGCGAAAATGAGCTTGAACTGGGCAAGGACTACACGCTTGCTTATAAAGACAACTTGAACGCCTCCGATACGGCTAAAGTAATCGTCAAGGGGGCTGGAAAATATTACGGCGAAGTCCAAAAGTTATTTACAATCGATAAGGCTCCGCTCAAGATTACCGCCTTGAACGATACGATTGTCTATGGCGACGAACCTGCTAACCAGGGTGTTGCCTATGAAGGATTTGTAGGAAATGAAACCAGCGAAGTCTTGAAGGGCGAACTTGCTCTTGAAATAGGTTACAAACAGTACGATGATGCCGGTAAATACGCCATTACGCCGAGTGGCTTGAATGCCGACAACTACAAAATTGAATTTGTCGCAGGAACGTTGACCGTTGAGCCGAAAGTAATTTCGATAGTTTGGGGGGAACAGACCGTGTTTGCCTACGATGGCAAGGAACATGTTCCGACAGTAACGGCAGAAGGCTTTGTTGAAGGACACGTGGTTAGCTTGGTGGTGACGGGTGCTGCGGTAGAAGTAGGCAATGACACCGCTAAGGTTGCACTCGATGAAAATGATGCCAATAGCAAAAATTACAAGTTGCGTGCATCGGAGCTTGAAAAAGAATTCAAGATTGTTGTACCGTTTGATGTAAAACTCCTTTCTGACGAGAGTATCGTCGTTGCAAATATCCCTGTGCAGAACTACAATGATGGCGAACCCGTTTGTCCTGAATCTGTTATTCTGACCGAAGGCAAGGTCACGCTCAAGGCGGGTACAGACTACACGTTCGCATGCTTCAATAACACCGGCATTAGCTCTGCTACGCTTGACGGAGCTGCCTACGTTGAAATCACAGGCAAGGGTAATTACGCAGGTGTCATCGAAAAACGTTTCTACATCTGGAAGAACTTGGGCGACTATGCCGCCGTGCAGATTTTCGAAGACGAAAATGGCAAAAAGCACGCTGTGATTGATGGTGAATATGAAGGTACGGAAACGGTTGATATTCCGAATGAAATTGCCGTTGATGCTATTGAATTTGTTCGCGATTTTGACGCGAATACTCCTTCAACCGTGCTTTTGCCGTTCAGCCTGCCTTCTTGTGCTACTGTCAATGCCAAGTTCTACACGCTTGATAACGTGTCCCAGTCAGGGAACAAGTGGGTTGCGACGGTGGCTAGTATCGGTAATGCCCTTCCGGAGGCTAATACTGCGTATGCGGTCATGCTGCCTACTGATGGTAGGCTGGAATTCAATTTCGATGGCTGCTCCACGGCTGAGAAAAAGCAGGCGATTTTCCAGACTGGCAAAATTGAGACGAGCGGCAATGCAGACGGGTCTTGGTACTTTACCGGAACTTACGAGTTCATACACTGGAGCAATCCTAATTATATAGAAGCTGTCGGGGATGGGCTTATCTATGGCTTTGCTGGTAGCAATGAAAAAGGCATTGCAAAGGGCCAATTTGGCAGAGTCGATTATAGCGCCGAAATCAACCCGCTCCGCTGCTACCTCCGCAAGAAGAGTAAAAACGTGAAGCTCCAACCGCAGACGCTTGCGAAGGCCGCTCCGTATAGCATAAGCCTGCTCCCGGAAACGATTGATGTTAAATTTGTCGATAAGGATGAAAATGGCGAACACACGACTGCCATCGGGCGCATGGATACCCGCACCGGGAAGATTCGCCTGCTCCGTACCGACCGCACATACGACCTCAAGGGCCGCCGTGTGAACGACGTGAACCGTGCCGCAAAGGGCGCCTACTACGGAAAGAAACTTTAACCATAAACTGATGATAGACAAATGATTACGAATAATACAATGGATGACAAGCAAAAGAAAGAATACACCGCCCCGAAGATGGATGTCTTCGAGTGCAAGCGCGAATCGGAACTGCTTTGCGCAAGTGGTGACAATGACTGTGTTGAAACCAAGGGTTGGTAATAGCGGTATGGTAAACGTTATGAATCAGACTCAAAAAAGGCCGTATTCAGCCCCTCGTTTAGAGGTTATTCATTTGAATCAGCAGGTTGCTTTGCTGGAATGCAGCAGTGAACCTTGCGAAGAGGGGGGCATCATTCGAGGAAAGCTTGGCGTGGGTCTGTTTGACGAACCGTACCTCGGCTAGCAAACTTTTCCCAATCCGTAAGCCCCTTCCAGGCTGTTTGTTCACTGCGTAACCGTAGTTTTTAGGCTATTTTGGCCGGTTCCGACTTTGCAGCGTTTCCGTAGCTGTACAGATTGGCCCAGCAGAGCCTAATGGTTTTCTGCACAAATGTTCACTAAAAATTAGACGGCAGGGCCGTCTTTTTCTATATTTGGGGCATGACCAAATCTATCGAAATCCGCGATGCGCACGAGCATAATTTACGCCATGTGAACCTTTCTATTCCCCGCGATTCTATCGTGGTGGTGACCGGCGTTTCCGGTTCGGGCAAGTCGAGCCTTGCGTTCGATACGGTGTTCCAGGAAGGCCAGCGCCGCTTTGTGGAGTCGCTTTCGGCGTATGCGCGCCAGTTTATCGGCCGCATGAAACACCCCGAGGTGGAGAGCGTGCGCGGCATTTCGCCGACGATTTCAATTGACCAGAAGACGGTGAACCGTAACCCGCGTTCCACAGTGGGTACGGTGGTTGAAATTTTGGACCATTACCGCTTGCTCTTTGCGCGCTTGGGCGTGCCGCATTGCCCTGATTGCGGGCGCGTGATCCAGGCGCAGACGGTGGACCAGATTGTCGATAATTTGTATGTGAGTGACGAAGGCAAGCAGATTACGGTGATGGCGCCGATTGTGCAGGAGCGCAAGGGCGAATACCGCAAGGAACTGGCCGAACTCAAGGAAAACGGATTTGTGCGTGCCCGTGTGGACGGGACGATTTACAGGCTTGAAGAAGTGCCTGCGCTGGTGCGTTACGAGAAGCACACGATTGAAGCGGTGATTGACCGCTTGACGCTTGAACGCAAGAATATGAGCCGCCTGCGCGAGGCGCTGGAAGGCGCTTTGAAACTGACCGACGGGAAGCTGGTGAGTTTCTTGCTGTCGGCGGGCGGTTCTGCAGGTGCGGGGGATGCGTCGCAGTCTGGAAATGCGTCGGCCAAGGAAGAATATCGCTTGCAGGGCACGCTCTTGGCTTGCCCCAAGTGCGGCATCTCCATCCCGGAACTGGAACCGCGGTTCTTCAGCTTTAACGACCCGAAGGGCCGCTGCCCCGCCTGTAAGGGTATGGGCGAAAGCTACAAGTTCGACTTGGACTTGATTATTCCGGACAAGACGAAGTCCATCAAGGAAGGCTGCATCGCGACCATCAAGAAAGATGACGGCACGCTGATTTTCAGCGACTTCGGGCGCCGCAACCTGCGCAACATCGCGAACGAGATGCATTTTTCGCTGGATACGCCGTGGAACAAGCTCAAGAAGGCACAACAGGATGCCGTGTTGTACGGCACGCCCAGCGGGAGCGAACGGGGAATCATGCCCATCATGGAAGAACTGTGGGACATGTGGCACATATACCATTTCCGCAAGTACATGCAGATTGGCGTTTGCCCCGAATGCCACGGCACGCGAATCAACCGCACGGCGAATGCGGTCACGTTCCACGGAGTGAATCTGACCGAGATGACGGAATGGTCCGTCGAGAAGTCGGTGGAATTTTTCAATAAGATTGACTTGTCCGAAAAGGAAAAGCGAATCGGCAAGGAAATCCTGAAGGAAATCCGCGGGCGACTTTCTTTCTTGAATGCGGTGGGGCTGGGCTACTTGACCATCAACCGCAAGGCGTCTACCTTGAGTGGCGGCGAGGCCCAACGCATACGCTTGGCAAGCGCTGTGGGCGCCGGCCTGCAGGGTGTGCTTTATGTGCTTGACGAACCGAGCATCGGGCTCCACCCCCGCGATAACGATAAACTGCTCGGGATGCTGGAGCATTTGCGCGCGCAGGGCAACTCTCTGATTATCGTGGAACACGATGAAGATACCATGCGCCATGCGGACTGCGTGATTGACGTGGGGCCGGGTGCCGGCGTGGAAGGCGGTCGCGTAATTGCGGCAGGAACCGTCGAGGAGCTGGAGAAGAACAAGGCGTCGCTGACGGGCGCGTACCTGAGCGGTCGCAAGGCCATCGAGATTCCCGAGAAACGAAAGAAGATTGACAAGAATACGCCGAAACTCAAGATTTGCGGTGCCGCTGAAAACAACCTCAAGAATATCGATGTGGAAATTCCGTTGGACGGTGCGCTCACCGTGGTAACGGGCGTTTCGGGCTCCGGCAAGAGTACGCTGATTAATCAGATTTTGCGCCGCGAACTGGCACGCGTGTTCTTTAATTCCGAAGAGCCGGTCGGCAAGTTTGACCATCTGGAAGGCCTCGAGAATATCGACAAGGTGATTGAAATTGACCAGACGCCCATTGGCCGCACGCCGCGAAGCAACCCGGCGACGTACACCAAGATTTGGGACGATATCCGCGACCTTTTCGCGAGTATGGAAGAAAGCAAAATTCGCGGTTACAGCAAGAGCCGATTCAGTTTTAACGTGAAGGGCGGACGCTGCGATGCCTGCGAAGGCGCGGGCGTGAAAATCGTGGACATGCACATTTTGCCGAGTGTGCAGGTGACTTGCGAAGTCTGCGGCGGCAAGCGCTTTAACGATGCGACCCGCGAAGTGTATTTCAAGGGCAAGAACGTCTCCGAAATTCTCGACATGAGCATCGCCGATGCGGCGGAATTCTTCAAGGACATCCCGAAGATTGCTGAACCGCTGAATTTGCTTGTGGAAGTGGGCCTCGGCTACCTCACTCTGGGCCAGCCTTCGACAACGCTCAGCGGGGGAGAGGCGCAGAGAATCAAGATTGCCTCTGAGTTGCGCCGCCCGGGTACAGGCAAGACGCTTTACCTGCTTGACGAGCCGACGACGGGTCTGCACTTTGAAGATATCCGCAAGCTCATGGATTGCCTGAATCGCCTGCGTAGCCTCGGCAACAGCGTCGTGATTATCGAACACAACTTGGACGTGATCAAGTGCGCTGACTGGATTATCGATTTGGGCCCGGATGCGGGCGTTCACGGTGGTCGCGTGATTGCGACGGGTACGCCCGAACAGATTGCGAAAAGCAAGAAGTCCGAGACGGGTCGCTATCTCGCGCCGGTGCTTGCGAAAAAGCACGGCGAAAACCATCATTTTGACCGCACGCTCAAGGGCGGCGAAGACTTGTCGCTGGATATCGAAGTGCATGGCGCGCGCAAGCATAACCTCAAGAATATTGACGTGACGATTCCGCGCCACAAGCTCACGGTGGTCACCGGCGTTTCGGGCTCCGGCAAGTCGAGCCTCGCTTTCCATACGCTCTTTAGCGAAGGCCAGCGCCGCTTTGTGGAAACCTTGAGCACGTATGCACGCCGATTCCTCGGGCGCCCCGACCACGGGAGCATTGATTCCATTTCGGGCTTGGCGCCTGCGATTGCGATTGACCAGAAGAGTGCGAGCAAGAGCCCGCGCAGTACGGTGGCGACCCTCACCGAAATTTATGACTACTTCCGCATTTTCTGGGCGAGGGTCGGCACCCCGCATTGCTTGAAATGCGGGAAGCCCGTGTCTTCGTACAGCGCGGGCGACCTGATGCAATACGCCTTCGATCGCGATTTGAACAAGAAAGTCACGGTGCTTGCCCCGTTCGAAATCAAGGACGTGCTGAAACTTTCGAAAATCCTCACTGAGAAGGGTTACCGCAAGGTTTACCTCGGCAATAAGCTGGTGGAACTTCCGCTGCCGAAAATTCCGACCCGTGAAAAACAGTTGTTCGCCATCGTCGATACGGTGGTGGTCAAGGAAGAAAACCGCGCCCGCCTGGTGGAAGCCTTCGAGCGTGGCTATCGCGACGGCAACGGAATCCTCTATGTAGAAGACGAGAAGGGCGGTCGCTTGGCCTGCTCTGAAAAACCGGGCTGCCCCGAATGTGGCTGGTACATGGATTCGGCGCTGAATCCGAAACACTTCAGTTTCAACACGCACTGGGGCGCTTGCGAAACCTGTCTAGGCCTCGGCCACTTTAAGGATGGCGAAGTCTGCCCCGATTGCCATGGCGAACGTTTGAAACCGGAATATCTGGCGGTCCGCATCGGCGACAAGAACATTATGGACGTGAACCACATGAGCATCGCCCAGGCGCTCGAATGGTTCAGCAACGAAAACTTCAAACGCGACAATTTCGGAAAAGACAAAAATCCCGATGGCAAGATGACGGTCGCCGAACCTTTGCTCCGTGAAATTGTGGGGCGCCTCAACTTCTTGAAGGGCGTGGGCCTCGGCTACATCGGCCTTGACCGCGCGGGCGATACGCTCAGTGGCGGTGAATCTCAGCGCATTCGCCTCGCAAGCCAGATTGGTAGCGGCCTCGAAGGCGTGCTCTATGTGCTTGACGAGCCCACGGTGGGCTTGCACGAAAGCGATACCGCCATGCTCCTCGATACGCTTTACCGCCTGCGCGATTTGGGTAACACGCTTGTGGTCGTGGAACATGACATGAAGATGATGCAGGCGGCGGACCATATTATCGATATGGGCCCGGCGGCGGGCGAGTTCGGCGGTGAAGTCGTCGCCGAAGGTTCTCCGGAACAGCTTTCCAAGCCTTATGCCTTGCAGCAATTCCCGCGTAGCGAGACGGTCAAGTATCTGACGCACACCATCCCGATGGCAAACGAGATTGCGGCAAAGCCCATTACCGATTCTACGGAATTCTACGAATTCGAAAAGTTGAACCACAACAACCTTAAGAATTTGTCTGTAAAGTTCCCGAAGGGTGCGATTAGTGTCGTCTGCGGTGTCTCTGGCTCGGGCAAGAGCTCCATGGTCATGGACGAAATCTACCCGCGCCTCAAGAAGAAATTCCAGGCCCGCGGTCGCAAAAAACAGAGCGGCGAAGTCTTGTTGGTTGACCAAAGCCCGATTTCGGGGACTCCTCGCAGCACGCCCGCGAGTTTTACGGGCGTGTTTGACGAAATCCGTAGGCTTTTCGCCAAACTGCCGCAAGCCAAGTTGAAGGGCTTTGATTATGGCCGCTTCAGTTACAACTTGGCTCGCGGCCGCTGCGAGGCCTGCGAAGGCCGCGGCGCCATTTCGGTCGAAATGCACTTCCTTTCGGACGTGTGGGAAGTCTGCGACGTCTGCGGCGGCAAGCGCTACAATCAGGAGACTCTCACCGTCACCTTCAAGGGCAAGAACATCGCCGACGTGCTCGACATGCGTGTGGCCGAAGCCTGCGAATTCTTCAAGGACCAGCCGAAAATCCTCCCGAAACTGGAATGCCTGCGCGATGTGGGCCTTCCGTACGTAAAACTTGGCCAGTCTGTCACCACGCTCAGCGGCGGCGAATCGCAACGCCTCAAATTGGCGGCGGAACTTGCCCGTAAACCTGCCCAGGAAATGGTCTACCTGCTCGACGAGCCGACTACAGGGCTCCACCTCAAGGACATTCAGATCCTCTGGAACATGTTGCGCAAGCTTTCGGCCCGTGGCGATACCATTATTGTCATCGAACACCACCCGGACATTATCCGCCTCGCCGACTGGAAGGTGGAACTCGGGCCCGTCGGTGGCGAAAAGGGCGGATATTTGCTCGAAATGGGGGTGAATGATTGAGTCTTTTTAGCAAAAATGTTATCTTTATGTGAGAAAAATGGAACATTTTGTGTGTTCTGACGGATTTGAATATAGGAGTTGATATGTCCTTAAAACGATTGCTTCCGTTCTTGCTGTTGCTCCCGATTCTTGCGCTGGCAGACAGCGATAAGAACTTTAGGGTTGCCCCGGTGATGTTCAAGGAAGGCGTTTCCCTTCAGCCGATCGCCAATATGGCGATTATCAAGGAAGGCAATATGATCCTTTCGGAGCCTCCCATGGTTCCGCTCAAGTCGAGTATCATGTTCCTGCGCCATAAGAAGGGCCCGAAGGAATACCTCTGGTTCTCCGGTCCGGTTGACCTCGAAAACTACGATAAGCTCCATGCGTTCAGTATGGCGGACAACTACCTGAAACCGGCCGAAGTGATGCTGATGCGCTTCTACGCAACGCAGAATACCCGCGCGTTCCAGGACGAAGCCGACATCTATTTCGATAAGGACTATATCTATTCTCCGCGTGTTCCCAAGCTCTATTTCAAGAAGAACGGCCAGTGGCAGGTGCTTCAGGAAACGGATCGCCCCGGTATCGTGACGATTGAATCTCAGGTTCCGAATCTGGAGGTGACCTCGATTACGGCCCGTATGAAGAATGTTCCGCCGCGCATTTATCCTCTGCCCCGTGGCATGTACGCCTTCATGTTCGAGGCTCCGAATTACCTCCCGTATGTCGATGCCGTTTCTGTCGAAGATTCTGAAGTCAAGCTCCAACCGCAAATGGTGGTTGCCGATACGGTTTCCAAGGTGAAGGTGACGACTTCGGTGACTTTGGATGATGTGTCCAATGCGAAGACCCTTGAAGAAACCGAAGCCCTGTACGATGTCCTTTCCAAGGAGCTCCAGAGTTCGTTCCCCAAGGTTGACACCAACGAATTCGACAAGACCTATCCGCCGCTCCGCAAGCCTCTGTCCTTGGGCGTGGCTGCGGACGACAGCGTCTATATTAAGTATCAGAACCGCTACAACAACAAGCGCGAAGAATCCCTGTTGATGTGGCGCATGAACAAGATGGGTTCTGCAGGCGTCGTGAACAGGGCCCTGCGTCATAAGCTGGATAGCTTGCAGAAACTTCCGCTGCAGGTTGCTTTGGTCCCGACTTCGATTGAACCGGTCTATGAAGACGAAACTTGCCCTGAAGAATCGGCTGCGGCTCCCGCAGATTCTGCCGCCGCAGATACGACTGCTCCGGCTGATTCTACTGCACTGGCTGCGGATTCCGCTGTGGTGGCAGACTCTTCTGTGACGAAGGATTCTACGGCTGTGGCTGATTCTGCTGCGGTGGATTCTTCCAAGCAGGCCCCTGCCGATTCTGTTCAGGCTCCGGCTGAACCCGCTCCCGCAAAGGTTTGCAAGCTCAAGGCCGTTCGTCTGGGATTCGGCAAGCAGGGTGAACGCATTGATGTGTCCTGGAGCGGTAACGCCAAGGGCTACACTGCGGATTCTCTCTATGCACTCCTTTCTTCGGGCGCTGCCGTTCGTGCTTTCATTAGCCTCGAAAACAACAAACCCGTGTGGCTTTATAGCGGCGCCGAATTGGTCGGTCGTCACCACTACCGTTATGTGAAACTCGAACTCTCCATAACCAGCGTGAGAATTCCTTGCCGAGGCGCCTTCGAACTGCCTGGCTACATCTTTGATCATCAGGAAGTCCAGGAATGGCTGAACCGTCCGATCGAGGAAAAGCCGCACCTGCTCACAGAAACTCCTGAAAAGATCAAGCAGCAGGAAGATGACGGTCTTATCCTTGATATGGCTTTGCGTGTTCCTCGCGTAATTCGCGACAAGATGCGCGGCAATGTCGCTCTGATTGATTCTGGTTCGTTCCGTTACAAGGGCAAGGTCGTGGCTATGTCCGGCTTCGGCATCCAGACGACCGAAGTGACGCAGCAGTACTTCAAGGATGTGATGTCCCATCTGGATTCTACGAAACAGGTGAAGGACCGTTCTTCTTACAAGGGTGCCCGCGTTCCGGTGCATAACATTACCTGGAACGATGCCCGTGCGTTCTGCCAGGCCATCGGTGGCGACCTGCCGACCGAAGCCCAGTGGGAATATGCTGGCCGTGCCGACAACAACGAAGGTGCCCTGTGGAACCTGGACGAAGATCCGAATCCGGGTATGTATGCCATTTACAAGGCGAACTCCTACAGTTTGGGCAAGAAGAATCCTGCGTATGGCCCGCAGCCGGTCAGCAGCAAGAAGTCCAACGCCTGGGGTATTTTCGATATGTCGGGTAACGTGGCCGAATGGACCAAGGACTCCTACTTCATGTTCTCTCTCTGGGTTGAATCCTCTAACCCGACGGGAGCATACTTCGGTTCCTCCAAGGTCTATAAGGGCGGTTCCTGGAAAGACAAGGAAGACGACCTGAACCTGGTGGAAAGTGACGACGAAGATCCGCGCTACTGGTCCGACTGGATTGGTTTCCGCTGCGCCTTCCCGCGTAATATCTTTGACGGACAGCAGAAGTAATGACCGAGAACGCTCATAAAAGCCTTTTCAAGAAGCTGACAGCGATACCCTATCTGCTGGTCCTTCTGGCCCTGTTGATGCCGCTCGCTAATGTTTCCTGTAACGACGAAAACATCGTTGCCGAGCCGAACCTGTATGAACTCGCTTCGGGCTTGGATCTGGAAACGTCCTTGAAGGAGCCTGCGATTGGCATTCTCCATAAAATGCAGAACGGCAATCCGGCTGCCTTGGAAAAGTTCAAGGAGGCTATGCCTCATTTCCCGAAAATGGAACCGGTCACGGCACTTTATGCTGTGCTGATTGGTACTGTTATCGCGGCTGTCTTTGCCCTGTTTACTCCGCTGGGGTCAATCGCCATGGGAATGATCACGATGGTTGCCATGTGGTTTTTCCTGGCACAGCTAGGACAAATTAATGCGAACATGGGAATCCCGCTGTTAAAAGTGGAACCCGGTCCCGGAATCCATGCGGCGTCGTTCATGATTCTGATTGGAACTGCGATGAACCTTGCAAGCATCATCCGTCCGATTGTCGAAGAAATCAAGGCGCGTCGCGCTGCAAAGAAGAAATCGTAGAAGTTTGACGCTACGTCATCCTGGCCCCTCAAGGGCTTAAATGAAAAAGCTCGCCAATAAGGCGAGCTCGTTTTATACTTGCAACTTAATTGGCGTAGCCGCGATTACACGTTGAACAGGAAGTACATGATGTCGCCATCCTGTACCACGTAGTCCTTGCCTTCGGTGCGGACGAGGCCAGCTTCCTTGGCTGCGTTCCAGCTGCCGTGCTTCAGGAAGTCGCTGTAGCTCAAGGTTTCGGCGCGAATAAAGCCGCGTTCGAAGTCGGTGTGAATCACGCCTGCGCACTGCGGGGCCTTGTAGCCTGCATGGAACGTCCAAGCGCGGCATTCCTTTTCGCCGGCAGTAAAGAAGGTGCGGAGACCGAGGATTTCGTAACCCTTGCGCACCACGGCGTCGAGGCCCGATTCCTTCATGCCGAGTTCCTTGAGGAATTCGGCCTTCTCGTCGGGTTCCATGGCAGAAAGTTCTTCTTCGATCTTGCCACTGATCATGATGACTTCGTGGCCGTTTGCGGCGGCGTATTCCTTCAGCTTTTCCACGTAGGCGTTGCCGGTGAGAATGTCGTCTTCCTTCACGTTGGCGCAGTAGAAGAGCGGCTTTGCGGTCAGCAGGGCCAAATCCTTCACGATGAGTTCCATTTCTTCGCTGTCGTGCATCACGGTGCGGGCGGCCTTGCCTTCCTGGAAGGCGTCGCGGAGCTTTTCGCAAGCGGCGAGACGGGCCTTGGCTTCGGCACCACCCATGCGGGCGGCCTTGGCTTCGGTGGCGAGGCGCTTTTCGACGGAGTCGAGGTCCTTCAAAATCAGTTCGGTTTCGATGATTTCCACGTCGCGGACCGGGTCCACGGAACCGTGCACGTGAACGATGTTTTCGTCGTCGAAGCAGCGGATGACTTCCATGATGGCTTCGCATTCACGGATGTGGGTCAGGAACTGGTTGCCGAGGCCTTCGCCCTGGGCGGCACCCTTTACAAGACCTGCAATGTCCACAAATTCTGTAACGGCGGGAACGATGGATTTCGGATTGTAGACCTTGACCAGTTCATCGAGGCGGCTGTCCGGCACGCTCACCATGCCCACGTTCGGTTCGATGGTACAGAAGGGGTAGTTGGCCGCTTCGGCGCCGGCGTTGGTGATGGCGTTAAAGATGGTGGACTTGCCCACATTGGGGAGGCCTACGATACCGCATTTAAAACCCATGATAATCTCCGTTTGATGGCGACCTGGAAAATTGTGGGCCGCTCTATTTTTTTTGCGTAGTAAAGGTAGAAAAATGCCCTTGTGGGCGGCTGCGTGAAAATCTAAATTTACGCCCGATTTTAAGGTGAGTATGGCAAAGACCAATGTAGATATGTTGAATGGCCCCTTGGGTAGGAAAATCCTGTGGTTTGCCATTCCGATAGCCTTGAGCAGCATTTTTCAGCAGCTGTTCAATTTGACGGATGTTGCTGTGGTGGGGCAGTTCGCCGGTGACAAGGCGCTGGCGGCGGTCGGTGCGAACACTTTCGTCATCAATTTGCTCATCAACCTGTTCGTGGGAATTTCGGTCGGGGCGAATGTGGTGGTTGCCAATTCCATCGGCGAACGCAGTTACCGCTCCGTGACCCGCAGTGTACACACTTCGGTGATGGTGTCGTTCTTTAGCGGAATTTTCCTTTCGTTCGTGGGAGTCCTATTCGCGCATCCCATTCTTTCGGCCATCTCGACTCCGTCCGATATCTTGGACGACGCCGTGCTTTACCTGCAAATCTACTTTGTGGGAATGCCCTTTGCCATGGTCTACAACTTTATCGCGGCAATCCTGCGCAGCAAGGGCGATACGAAGCGTCCGCTCTATGTGCTCATGGTGGCAGGTGCAGTGAATGTGGTGCTGAACCTGGTTCTGGTGGCGGGTTTTGGCCTGGGCGTGTCGGGTGTTGCGATTGCGACTGTCTTTGCCAATGCCATCAGCGGTGTTACTTTGTTCTATTTCCTGTTGCATGAAGTCGGTCCTTTCAAACTAGAATTCTGGAAGTTGCGAATCACGCCGTTTTTCCTCAGTCGCATTATGCGGGTGGGGCTTCCGTCGGGGCTTCGCGGTGTCGTGTTTTCGTTTAGCAATGTCTGCCTGCAATCGGCTATCAACAGCCTCGGTTCCTTGACGGTGGCTGCATCGGCCGCGGCGCTCAACTATGAATTCGTGGTGTATTACTGGCTGAGTTCTTTTTCGCAGGCGTGCGTGACATTCGTGGGGCAGAATTTCGGTGCCAAGAATTTGGAACGTTGCCGCCGTACGGTCCGCTGGTCGCTTTTGCTAGGGTGTTGTTCTACGGTTGTCTTGAGCGCGCTTTGCTGCATTTTCGCCTATCCGATGCTTTCGGTGTTTACGTCGAATACCGAAATTATTGAAATTGCCTCCATCCGCATGTATGTGGTGGTGGGGCTCCTGTTCATTAACGTTTTCCTGGATGTGTTTTCCGGGGCGCTTTCGGGAATGGGCAAGTCCTTGGCGCCTGCGCTTACCTGCATGGCGGGGGTGTGCGGAATCCGAATCCTTTGGGTGATTTTCGTGTTCCCCAGGTACAAATCCTTTGCCTCGTTGATGGTGGTTTACCCGATAAGCTGGGTTCTTACGATTTCAGTGATTATGGGCATCTACTTTTACCATGTGAGGCGTTCGAAGTTTTAGTATATTTCGGACGATGCGATATTTAAGCCTTACAGCCTTATTTTTAATGTTCGCCCTTTCGGCATGCGTTTACGAACCGGAACAGTTCGTAGAATCAGAAAAAGGGGAAAATTCGAACTCCAACAATTCGGTGACCGATATGGGGACGCTTTATGCGGTGAACGATGGAAAGCAAATTTGCAATCCCTCGGTCTCCCAGGATTCCAAAAACTATCCGGCTTCGATGCTGTGGCTGAATTTTGGCGGCACGCTCAAGGTTAAGGCTCCGGATTCCGTTTACACGACTTCGAAGGTGGTTCAGCACGATCGCCTTTCTGTGTCCGATACGTCGGGCAAGGTGCTCTGGTACCTGATGCGCGATACCGAAGCGGGCGATTGCCAGTTCCAGGATCCTGAATGGAGTACGCATCCGAATTATATCGTTGCTCTCCGCGCCTTCAATTCCAAGGGAGAAAGTGGCTGTAAGGAAAGTGATATGGACTACGGCATGTTTGCTGTCCGTATGTCCGACAAGAAGAAGTTCTTTTTCTATGACAAGGAAATGAGCGAGTTTGCGACGCCCCACCTGTGGGTGGATGCCGATGCCGAACATGATACGACTGCGGCGGATGATACGGTGGAAGGATTCTTCGGTACGGATCAGGTGCGCCTAGTTTATGTCAACAAGAAAGATGAAATCGTATTCGTGAATTACGCGAACGGCGGAACCAAGAGTGCAAAAACGCTTAAGAAACCGTCGGGAGTCGATGGTTGGATGATGGACAGCCCCATGATTTCTCCTGATGGAAATTTCGTGGTCTATAACATGATTAACTCCTCGATGACGGGGTGGAAATCCTATATCCAGGAATTGTCCGAGAATTCGAAACCCATTGAAATTGAAAAGTCCTCGGGGATGATTTCGGAACCTGTTCAGCCGCGTTGGTTTGCCTATGCGGAACACCTGTTCGTGATGTGGACGGAATTCCCGCAGGGATCGCAGTTTGTGAACAAGAATGATTTGTCCGAAGTTTCGGTGCAAGATGGGAGTGCTGGTCGCACGGTGATGCGCGAAGTCTCGCTTGTGGCGGGAGCCCCTTCGGACCTTGCGTTTGCTTGGACCGGGGACGTGGTTGAAATTGCCCCGATTCCGATGATTGGTGGACGCTCTCCTGATGGTCGCTTTGTGGCGACAGGTACAAACTTGGGCTTTTTGCTTGAACTCCCGTGAGGTGAATCGTGAAGAAGAATTTGTTTAGCGGGATTATGTCGGGAGCTGCTGTGGCAGCTCTTGCGGGCGTTGCTTTTTATGCCGGTTTCAATTCTCCTGTCGAGGTGGCGACTCCGTGGGAGTCTATCGGCGGTTGTGGTGCCGGTGGCTCGGGTGGCGGCTCGGGAGATGGTATCAAGTGGATTGGTCAGGGCGTTTCGGGGGGATACCTTGAAACCGAAGTCTTTACCAAGTACAGCGTCGGGCAGAATTTTTCGGGCGTGACCTTTACTCCGCATTTCTCGATTAAGCCGACCTGGTCTACTAAACTGGGCGTGTCGATTCCGTGGATGAGTCACAGCGGCGAAGTCCAGTATCGTAGCAACCAGATTCCGACTGACCGTACGACGGGCGGTATGGGCGATTTGTCTTTTGACTTCAGCAAGACCATCGGTAGCGGTGGCGCAGCTTCGCTCTCGGCGAGCCTCTCTATTCCGACGGGGCAGTACGACATCAAGCGCGGTACCGATGCAGCCGAAGAAATCTTGCCTGCAAGTTTCCAGAAGGGTTCCGGCCTTTATTCGCTCACGCTCGGCTGGGATTACAGCCGAGATACCGACCAGGGAATCTGGCTTTACGGTCTTAGCTACACGCATCCGTTTGCCATGCACCTGATTTCGGGTGAAAATGAATTCAACGATTCCTATTGGAAGGACATGGACCACGATGGTAAACGCTTCGAGTACCGTTTTAAGCCTTATGGCGAAAACGACCTTGGTGCGTACACGCCGCCGTCCGTAGGCGGTTCCATTGCTTACGGTTACCGTGGTCGTCCAGGAATCGTGCAGAGCTTCGGCGTGAATTTCTCGATTCCGCTTGGAGTCGCATGGATTAATTCCGAAAAGGTCGGTACCTACGACCCGCGTCCGGACCCCGATCATCAGGCGTGGTCTGTGGCTTTCGCTTATGGCATCGAGTTCTCGAATGCGGATTTCCCGGTGTTCCTCGCCGTTTCGCTGCCACTGCACGACAAGGCCAATGCGGCTGACCCGAGCGACGAATACGATGAAAGCCCCATGCGTAAGTGGGACGCTCCCGACTGGGATGACTTTGGCCAACAGTGGACTATTGCTGTCGGCATCAAGGGTAGTTTCTTCTAGTTTGAACTATGCGCGCGGGTGCGTCTTCTTGAAGGCGGCGCGCAGTCGTTCTGCATTTACATGCGTGTAGACTTGAGTGGTGGAGATGTTCGAATGTCCGAGCATCTCCTTGACGCTCATAATTTCGGCGCCGTTTTCGAGCAGGTGCGTGGCGAAGCTGTGTCGCAGCACGTGAGGGCTCGCTTTTCCTTCCCAGCCGATTTCGCGAAGCAGGTGCTGGATGTCGTTCCGGAGCGTGCGCAGGCCGAAAGGCTTGCCGTCTTCGCTTAAGAAAACGTAGCCGGTGGCGGTGGGAACGTGTCCCGCCGCAAGTTGCATTTGTTTGTAATTTGCGATGCGACTCACGAAACTTTCGGTAAGGGGAACGATGCGTTCCTTGCTGCCCTTGCCGAGTACACGGACCAGGAATTCCTTTTCGTTGATGCGGTCCCAGGTGAGCATCTGGCATTCCGAAATACGCAACCCCGAACCATAAATCAGTTCCAACAGGATGCGGGCGCGCACTTGCGGAAGTGTCGCATTCTCGGGTAGTTCGGGGAATTTTTCCTCGGCGAGATCCTTCTGCCCGAGTACGTTTACCAGGCGCTTGGGGCGCTTGGGCATCGGTACATTTTCGGCGGGATTCTTCTCGGTAATTTTACTCTTGACCAGGTACTTGCCGAAGCTCTTTAATGCGGCGAGGTGCTCGCAGATGCTTGTTGGGGCAAGCTTCTGCTTCATCTTCAGGTCCCATACGAAGGCCTTGACGTTCGTATCCGAAAATGCGGAGAGTTCCGGAGAGTTCTCGAACGGTGGAAACGATTCCTGCGGGGCGTCCTGAACGGGGGTTGCACCCAGATGCTCCAGAAATTTCGTCAGCGACTTGCGGTAAGTGTCCACCGTGCGCGGCGAAAAACGCCGCCTGTCCGCGATGTACTGCAAAAAATGTCCGATGTGTTCCGAAAGGTTCATCTAAAACATGTTCCTGGTGGTCTTCACCCTAAAAATAATTCTATTTTGAGAATCAAAGTATGGCGTTTGCAAAAAAATATGTTGGTATTGCTTTGATTGCCGTGTCGAGTGCATGGGCGGCCGACCGTGTCGTGGGGGCAAATGCGACTCTCGATATCGAACCGGGGGCTCGCTCGGCGGCGCTCGGCTCTGCGACTATGGCGGTTGACGGAGACTACCTGGGGCTGATGTCGAACCCCTACCAGCTTGCAAACGTGAACTATGCTTGGGCCTCCTTTTCTCATACGGAATACTACGAGGATACCAAGTACGACTTTGCGTCGGCGGTCGTTCCGCTGGGCGAGGGGCAGGGCCTCGGCATCTCGTTCTCCCGTTTCGGTGCGGACGACATCCCCTACATCAAGGAAGGAGAACCGCTTCCCGAAGGATCGAACTATAACACACTTTCGATTGCTGACTGGGTTTTCTCGCTGACCTTTGGCCGCCGCATTACGGATAGGCTCGAACTGGGTATCGGTTTCCATGGGCTTTACCGCGAAATGGACCAGACGGGTTGGGGCTTCCGTGGCGATGCGGGACTGCGCTACCGTCTTGTCGATGAACTTTTCGTGTCGACCCTTTTGAAGGGGTGGACCTCCTCGGCGACGTCCTGGGAATCGGGCGAGTTCGAATACGCCTCTCCTGAACTTTATCTGGCCGCAAGTTATGGCCTGTCGGTGCCTTACCTGTACGGCAAGCTGAACCTGTACTGGCAGGGTGCGGAACTCTTGCATCGTGAAGCCCGCGACATGGACTATGAAACGGACGAGTCCCGTGGCAAGCGCGTCTGGGAAGATCCCCTGGACTGGCTCTCGGGTGGCCGTGGCGGTATCGAGTTCGCCTTTGACTTCGGCCTTAGCCTGCGTGCGGGTCTTTCTAGCTTTACCACGTTCCAGAGCGTGACTGCGGGTGCGGGTCTAACCATTGCGAAGTTCGTGAAGATTGACTACGCATTCGAATCGCATCCGGTGCTTTCTCCGGTACACCGCGTGAGTGTGAGCGTCAGTCCGTATCTGTTTGCTCATTCGCCTAGACAGGGAACCCCCGAGGCGACCGTCCGTGCGACCAAGGTGCTTACCGAGGAATCCGAAGAGACGGATGCCTACGCAGAAATGGAACGCGTGTCGGAGGAACCCGCGGAGAACTCTATCCAGGAAACTCCCGCTGAATCCACTACGGATGCGCCTACGACAGATAAGGTAGCGACGGAATCTGTGACATCGGAAAAGGAGCCCGTACAGACTGCCCCTGCCGCCACGCAGGCTCCGGCTCCTGCCCCGACACCGATTGTCGAGACGGATGACGAAGTGTTGGAATAATTTGGAGTTTTTTTGACTTTTTTTGTGATAAATCGCACAACTTGCATTTTTTAGGTTATATTTAAGGTATGCCGCAATTAAAGAACTATCGCGAAGTTGGTGTTTTTGATTTGATTTCAGCCCCCTTGAATCCTATCGGGGCTTTTGATGCAGAACAGTTTAAGAAAGACGTTCGCGCGCTCCTTGCCGAAAAGAAGGACGAACAGTTCTTGGCCGTTGACTTGACCGGACTTGACTTTGTCTATAGCGATGCCTACAACGCCTTTATCCAGTTCCAGCAGGAAATGGAAGACCGTAGGGGAATGTTCGCTGTATTGACCAATAATAAGATTATCGTCGATGGACTCCGCAAGGCGGGCCTCGACAAGAATATCAAGGTCTTCGCGCAGGAAGCGGACATGATGTCTTTTTCGTTGCAGTCGCAGTCGCCCGAAGGTGAATCTGTCGCTGCAGAAAGCTCCTCGGAACCCGCTGCGGTTGCCTCGCAGAATGTCAGCGCCCCTGCCGAAAGTGCCCCGGCGCAGCATCTGGACCGCCGCGCGACAGGTCTGCACCGTCGCTTTACCAAGAGCTTCAATGCCATTGCGAAAGAAGAATCGGGTCCCAAGAAAAAGGGCCTGGATGTCCCGTTCGATGAGGAACCGTCTTCTGCAAAGACCGTGATCATCGTGGTACTGCTGCTGCTTGCGGCTGTGGGCGGAGCGCTCGCGTTCTTCTTCATCTAGTCCGATGCCGTTCGAAGTCCAAGAATACAAGGGAAAGAGAAAAACCTACAATCCCCAACATAAGTTTCCGCTTATCCGCCTATTGCTGTTGGCGATGGCGGCTTTCTTTGCATACTGGTCTGGCCTGACTTCTAAAATTGCCGATGCGCTTCCTTTGCCGGGAAACTCCGATGAGGCCCCGATAGAAACATGGGATTCCCGTTGCAAGCTGTATGGGGGAACTCCGTTCGAGTTGCCTCGTGGGCTGGCCCAGTGTTCGTGGATTTTGGATGATTCAGTTCCTGTGACGCGCTTGCCCAACCCGTTCCTACGCTATGTGGCATCGCTCCGCAAGGGTGAAAAGTCCAAGTTGCACTGGGTGGCTCCTGTCGAAGATTTCAAGGACGCGATTCTCGTGGTGCACGAGGATTCGACGAGTTCCGTATACCTGCGTTACATGAACGAGGATTCTACCCGTTTCTGGATCTCTAAGAATACCGGCTGCAAGTTCCCTGGCGTTTGCCCGCAGCTTCCGCTGGAATGGTCCGCTCTCCCGATTAGCGAGGGCTTCGATTTCGAGGGGCAGGAATCCCTCTTGGCTATGGACGTGTTTTACGGAATTGGCGAAGCTCCGATCTATCCGGTGCTGCCAGGCCGCATCCTAGAAATTGGACGCGATACCCTGGGCTTCTTTGTCGAGGTGGATCATGGCTACAATGTCGCAAGTAAGACTTCTGGAATGGGGGCGGTTAGCGATTCCCTGTCTGTTGGAGATTCGGTCGGCATCGGTTCGGTGCTGGGACGGCTCTTGCCGAAGGACAGCGCCATGTTTTTCTTGACGGTCCGCCAGAACGGTCAGTTTGTGCGTTGGACTGATTTTTACGCTTTGACCCATCCTGTATTGCCCGACTCGCTTTCCTCTTTTGAAAAGTCGATCGGTTTTTAATACTTTTGGTCTTATGAAGTTTAGCCTTAAGTCTCTATCTGTTTTCCTCTCGGTATTTGCCTGCATGGCTCTGTTCCTTGCGGGGTGCGAAAAGGATAGTGACGGCCCGATGGATGTATCCGTCGATAATTTCAGCTATCGTGGCGAGGGCTTTTTCAAGGCTGCCAAACTAGATTCGGGCAGGACCATCCATTTGTCGAAGGACACCCTGTTCCTGAACATGGGGAAGATGTATACCTTTTCCAACTGTGCGTTGGAATCAATAGACCTCAATCTCCATAAGGAAGATTCCGTCCTCTGGATTTCCCCGGTGCTGAAAATTCATGCCACCGCCGAAGATTGTCCTGCGCCTTATTACCGCCCCGATACGTTACTCAAGGTGTTGCTTTCTAATTCGCAGATGGATGGTGTCGGGCTCATCAAGGTGAAAAACGATACAGATTCCCTTCTGGATTCAATCCTGCTTCGTCGTGGGAGCATTACGAAGGATACTTTCGATATCTACCTAGATTCCTCCTTTGCGGATGTGCACGCCTATCCGCTCCGTACCAAGGATAAGAAGAATGGCAAGACCGTTCCGACCGTTATGCGTGTGCTGGATTCACTGACGCCGCGCGTGTTCTACTGGCGTACGATGAAGTCAAACTGTACCTATCGAGTTGACAACTGCAGCAATACGATCCCCGATACAATCTATCCGACTCGCTGGAATATTAATGATACGAACCTGGTTCCCGTGCATTACGCCTGTGCCGATTCCGATTCCGTTTACTGCATCAATTCCAAGTGGGAAAACGATTCTACCGAGCTGGGAAGCGTGCTGGAACGCCCCGATACCATTTGGCATTACAGCACTTACTATATGGAAAATATCCCTGCTTGCGGAACCTACGATTCGATTGCGGTCAGTAACTACGGCGTTGGCAACCGGGTGCGTTTTATCCGTAAGCTGTTGACTCCCGATGGCGATGAAACCTTCTGTGGCCCGTCATCGCAGAAAAGCTGGATGGTGTATAATTTGTCTGGAATAGTGATGGTTGTAGATTCCGATACGGTTAAAGTGCTTGATAGCTTGTCTGCAACATGGAAAAAGGCGACCGTCGCTCCGGACACATTGATTGTAAAAGAAGAATGAAAAATTAAGAATTAGGAATTGAGAATGATTGAATATTCCTACTCTCCAGAAATTGCCGAGGCAGATCGCCCGATTATCCTGGAATCCCGCATTTACAAGGATTGGCTCGAAGCGTCCCAGAAAAAGTTTGTCGTAACCAAGGTGCATTTTTCATCGGTGGATTTTCTGCGCAAGGGACGTCAGCCGCTGTTTATCAAGCTGGCTGCCACGGCGACTCTCCCTGATGGGCGACCGGTGCACGGAATTGTGCTCGTGCGCGGTAATGCGGTCGGAGTGCTGGTGGTGCTCCGTTGCGAAGGAAAGAAGTACCTGCTGCTTGTGCGTCAGCCGCGCTTTGCTATCAGCGAACAGGCCTCTCTTGAAATTCCCGCTGGCATCCTAGACTGGACGGGGGACTACCGCAAGGTGGCGCTTTCGGAACTGGAAGAAGAAGCGCAAATCAAGGCGGACGATTCCGAGCTGATTGACCTGATGGATTTTTGGTACAAGGGAAAGAGCGACGGGTTTGCGGCGAGCTGCGGCCTGTTGGACGAACGCATTCGCCTGTACGCCATCGAACGTGACGTGACTCCGGAACAGCTGAAGGCCATGGATGGCCGCGACCAGGAATACACCGAAGAAATCGAGTGGATTAAGACCGTGGTGATGCCTTACGAAGAGGCCGCCCGCGAGTTTGTCGATGGAAAGAATTTGATTGCGCTCTTCCTGTACGAGCGCTGGCTCTCTGCTAATTCAGCTACCAGTTGCCAAGGTTGTTGACGGTAAGCCCGATAAAGAAAACCGTCAGGTAACCGTACCAGAGGCCCGTGAGCACGTAGTTCAGCTTACGCTTGTAGGCCTTGGGCTCGTTCTTGTTCTTTTCGCGAATCACAAGAATGTTCTTGCGCAGAAAATAAGCGCAACCTGCAAGACCGATCAACGAAGCGAAAATCAAAAGAACGTAAGCCATGCGCGAAATATAGCAATTAGGGAACGAGCTGGAAAACTTTCTCGCCCTTGCGGCTCATACCGTAGCGGGTGCGAAGAAGGTTCTCCTTGTAGAGCGAGTCGCTTTTCAATCGCTCGATTTCGATGTTGCAAGAATCGATGGCGTGCTTCAGCGAGTCGATTCTGGCCTGGTAGAGCTCGATGTCATGGGCGACCTTGTTCTGTTGGTTGATGCTGTTTTTACCGAACAGCAACTGAGACGCCACCACCGCGATGGCGATGATGACTGCGAGCAAGGTTAACCAGAATCGTTTGTTCAAGTCAGGGTGTTCCGTTAAAGTAGAATTGGAAATTGTCCGGCGTGCTTACCAAACCGGCAAGTTCCAGCTCTGTTAATATAGCTAATATATTGACTGGCTTGAGGTTACATTCCCGCTGGAGGTCGGGGAATGTCTTGCGGAAACCGTTGAACTGCTTGAAAAGGTGGAGCGCGTCGGGAGAAAGTGAGCATCCGGTGGCGGCAACCTGCGCAAGGCTAGGGGCTGTTCCTTTGGAACCACTCGTTTTGACTTGCGGAAGCCCGGCAACCAGACGCAGACTTTCGGGGATGAAGACGGGGGTTGCCTTTCCCTGGTCCAGGTAAAAATTCGGTCCGCTTGCGGTTTCGCTGTCGAAGTCCCCAGGAACGGCGAGTAGCGGCTTGTTCTCTTGCAGGCAGTAATCGGCGGTAATCAGGGCCCCGCCCTTAAGTTTACTTTGTACTAAAACCGTTGTTTGCGAAAGTCCGCTGATGATACGGTTTCGTGCAGGGAAGTTCCCCTTGTAGGCGGGGAAGTTGTTTTCGTACTCGGTGAGGATGCAGCCGCCTTTGTCGACAATCTGCCTGGCGAGTGTGGCGCGGTCTCCGGGAATGGGAATGTCGAGCCCTTGAGCGATCACGGCGATGGTCGGAATCCCGTATTCGATGGCCGCCTCGTGGCAGTAGCTGTCGATCCCCTGCGCGAGTCCCGAGACGACGACGGCGTTCGTTCCGATGAGCGACTTGACGAGCCTGCGGCAGAGTTCCTTGGCGGAGCTGCTCGGGCGGCGTGTGCCGACCATGGCGATTCCGGCGGCTTCTTTTTCGGGAAGTGTTCCGATGCAGTATAGCCGCTTTGGCATGAACTTGGATTGGGAAAGGGAGAGCGGAAAATCTTCGGGCGCAAGTTCCATATACTTTCTATCTTTGTCGATCATGAAATACTCCTTTCAAGACTTGTTGAATATCATGGCCACCCTCCGTTCGCCCGAAGGGTGCCCCTGGGACCGTCAGCAGACGCACCAGTCCCTGTTGCCGTATCTTGTCGAAGAATCCCACGAATACATTGACGCCGCGCAGGCGGACGACAAGGTCCACATGGCGGAGGAACTGGGCGATGTCCTGTTCCAGGTGGTATTCCATTCCCAGGTCGCAAAGGAAAATGGGGATTTCTCAATCGACGACGTGGTGCAGGGAATCTGCGAAAAGATGATCCGACGCCATCCTCACGTTTTTGGGGACGCGAAAGTCGATGATTCGAAAGGCGTTGTTCGCCAGTGGGAACGCATCAAGGCGCAGGAAAAGAATAATCTACCAATGGCGGGCAAGTCTGCTATGGACAAAGTAAGCAAGAGCTTGCCGACGCTCGCACGTGCCCAGGAACTTCAGCGCCGTGCAGCCAAAGTGAGTTTTGACTGGACCGAGGCTGAACCTGTCTTTGACAAGGCTGTAGAAGAATTTAGTGAATTTCGCACCGAAATGCAAGCGGTGTCTCCTGAAAATCGCAACATCGAACGCATGGAAGATGAATTCGGAGATATCATGTTCAGCTTGGTGAATGTGGCGCGCCACTGCGGCTTTAATGCGGCTCTTGCGCTGGAACGCGCGAATAGCAAGTTTGAACGCCGTTTCCGCATCGTAGAGCAGATGGCCCGCGATCAGGGCAAGGAAATGAAGGACATTGGACTCGAAGGCCTACAGCAAATGTGGAAGCAGGCAAAGGCTGCATCCAAGTCGTTCTAATTCGGAACATTCCACTTTGGAATATGGATTTTAAAATTTTTTTGTCGCAAGGCAAAATTTTTCGGTATATTAAGTAATGTGCTTCCAGTCCATTCTGGTTTAGCGAAGGGATGCTGGAGCAAATCACGGGGTAGAATAGACCGGAAGCACGCTTGTTTTCTTCTAATTCCACTCGTCCCGCAGGGTAAAACCTGCGGGATTTTTTTATAAATGCGGCCAAAGAAAAAATCCCCACTGCAGAGCAGTGAGGATTTAAAATGATATCTACTATGATTTATTGGACCACGGGTTGTGATGCTATAATAGTGCTTAAGCAGGCTTGGAATTCTTCGTAATTGCTTTTTTTGTACTTGTAGGCATAATAATATTTATTGCCGTTGACATCGTAATCGCTGTCCTGACTGAAATAATCCAGGTTTTCGCTTGTGCAATTATTCTTGGATACGGGGCGTGTAAATTCATAGGAGTCGGTGCAAGTAATGCCGTTTGCAGCAACGGTTACGATTTCAAGTTCATAATTATCTTGTTCAATGGCCTTTAGAACGGAAACCGTGTACGGGATTCCGCCGAACGTAAACGTTTCTCCGGTAGCCGACATTCCTGTAGAAACGATACCAAAGGAGGCTAGCTCTTCGACGGTACACAATCCCATGCTGATTCGTTCGGCCAGTGGCAGGTCGGCATAGAATTCTGCGTATTTTGTTTGAATCTCGCTGGAATTTTCAAAGCCATCGATAGTAATTTGCGCCATATTGGGTGTGAACAGGTCCTGTGCTTTAGGAATATAGGTTGTAGTTCCGGTCACCAAGTAGGCAAATAGTTGATTTCTATAGCCGCTGGTAGAATAGTTGTAATCTGCTGGTGCAATACCTTCTGCTGCTGTCGTGGTTGTTTTGCTGAACGATCCGTTTGAAATGGAGAGCGCTGTTTGATTGCCCTCGAAGTCGCTGTGACAGTAAGTCTCGCCTCCATGGGAACCCCAGTCATCGTCGTAATCCCATTCGTACATGCAGGGAATGCTGCTCCAGTTTCCGTAGATGCTTCCTGCGGTTCCGCCGACATACATTTCTCCATAATTTTCGTATTCGCCTTCTTCGTTGTCTGCCCAAAGAATCGCCAAAGTGTCGCCTACGAATTTATACTGAGCGATACGTTCGCCTGATTTGACCTTGACTTGTCCCCATTCGGCAACGCCATCCTTGACAAGGCACTTGTTTTCATATTCACCATCTCCCGAAAGATGTATGCTTTGGGAGTTTTCATCAATGAGCATCTGGTACGAAGATGTGTTGGTCTCTGTAGATGTGCCTGTTCCAGAATCTCCGCTGGGACCCGAGCTGCTGTCGTCGCCGCAGGCGTAAAAGGCGAAAGATGTGGCTATGACTGCTCCGATTAGAGTGGTCTTGGAGAAATATCTGAACATAAATGCTCCTTGTATATTTTAAACAAAATGTAAAAAAAGCGCAAACATTGTCAAGCAAAATCTCATGGGGCGTTTTTAAATGTGATATAAAGCAAAATCCCCACTGTAGAGCACTGAGGATTTAAACTTCTAAGAAAATGTTTGAACTGTTTCTGTGAACAACAAAGCCCCCGGGTGTTAGCCGGGGGCGATTGCGAGAGAACTGGCTCCAGAGTAAGGAACTCTGTTGAATTTAGCCGGTTCGGTCGTCTGTGAACGACGAAGCCCCGGTTATTAAACCGGGGCGGTCGTGAGAGGTTTGACTGAAGAGTAAGAAACTACTTAAGTCTAGTCAAACCGGTCTGTTTAGGCTCTTGCCTTGGCCTTGTCGCCGTACTTCTTGATGAGTTCGTCCTGGATGTTCTTCGGAACCGGGAGGTACTTGCAGAATTCCATGGTGAATTCAGCCTTACCCTGGGTCATAGAACGCAGGTCAGTAGCGTAACCGAACATTTCGGACAGCGGGACTTCGGCGGTGATGGTGGTCATGCCGAGTTCTTCGTTCGTACCGGTGATAGTACCACGACGCTGGGAAACGTTACCCACGACAGAGCCCTGGAATTCGGTCGGAGTCTGAATTTCGACCTTCATGATCGGTTCGAGAATCTGAGCGCCAGCCTTTTCGAAAGCTTCGCGGAAGGCCATACGGGCAGCAACCTGGAACGCCATATCAGAGGAGTCAACCGGGTGGTATGCACCATCCTGGACTTCCATTTCGATACCCACAACCGGGAAGCCGATCAAGGAACCAGCTTCCATGCAGCTCTGGAAACCCTTGTCGCAAGACGGGATGTATTCCTTCGGAATACGGCCACCCACGACGGAGTTCACGAAGTTGTAAACCTTTTCCTGGTCGCCTTCGACAGCCATCGGACGCATTTCGCCGACAACCTTAGCGTACTGACCAGAACCACCGGTCTGCTTCTTGTGAGTGTAGTCGAACTTGGCCGGACGGGTAATGGTTTCGCGGTAAGCCACCTGCGGAGCACCGGTCGTCACGTCGCACTTGTATTCGCGGCGCATACGTTCGATGTAAACGTCGAGGTGAAGTTCGCCCATACCCTTGATGATGGTCTGGCCGGATTCCTTGTCGACTTCCACCTGGAACGTCGGGTCTTCCTTGGTGAAGCGGTTCAGAGCCTTGGACATGTTGTCCAGGTCGTCACGGTTCTTGGCTTCGATCACGAGTTCGATCACCGGATTCGGCACGTGCATAGAAGTCATATTGTAGTGGTTCTTGCCATCGGTAAAGGTCGTACCGGAGGCGCAGTCGATACCGAACAGGGCAACGATGTCGCCTGCACCGGCTTCGGTGATGTCCACCATTTCGTCGGCGTGCATACGCACGAGACGGCCCACGGACACCTTCTTGCCGGTGGCCATGTTGGTGATCATGTCGCCCTTCTTGAGGGTACCCTGGTACACGCGGACGTAGGTGAGCTGGCCGTAGCGGTCGTTCACGAGCTTGAACGCATAGCAAACGAGCGGTGCGTTGTCATCGCTCTTGAGGATGACTTCGGCTTCGTTGTTGTCGAGGTCGAGGGCCTTGTTTTCAACGTCGGTCGGGCACGGGAGGTAGTCGATGACACCGTCGAGGAGCTTCTGCACGCCAATGTTCTTGTGTGCGGAACCCATGAACACCGGGGTGATGTCGAGGCGGATGGTGGCTTCGCGGATGGTCTTCTTGATGAGGGCCTTGTCGATCTGGTCCACACCGTACTGGCCTTCCATGGCCTTTTCCATGATTTCGTCGCTATAGTCAGCGCAGCAGTCGATCAGCTTTTCGCGGTATTCGTTAGCCTGGTCAACGAGTTCGGCCGGGATTTCCTTTTCGATCATGTCGTCGCCGTTAGCGCCTTCGAAGTAGTAGGCCTTCATTTCGACGAGGTCGACCACGCCCTTCAGTTGGTCTTCGAGACCGATAGGAATCTGCATGACGCAGGGCTTGTGGTTGAGCTTTTCCTTGAGCATGACAGCCACGCGGAGCGGGTTTGCACCGGAGCGGTCGCACTTGTTCACGAACACGACGCGCGGCACATGGTAGCGCTTCATCTGGCGGTCAACGGTAATAGACTGGGACTGAACACCTTCCACGCCGGTGAGCACGAGGATAGCACCGTCGAGCACGCGGAGAGAACGTTCCACTTCGATCGTGAAGTCCACGTGCCCCGGGGTATCGATGATGTTGATGGAGTCGGCTTCGCCAGACTTGGTGTGGGTCCAGTTTGCAAACGTGGCTGCAGACTGAATCGTGATGCCGCGTTCGCGTTCAAGTTCCATGGAGTCCATCGTGGCACCGACGCCGTCTTTACCACGAACTTCGTGGATAGCGTGGATACGCTTTGTGAAGTAGAGGATACGTTCGGTAAGGGTGGTCTTACCGGAGTCGATGTGGGCAGAAATACCAATATTTCTGTGCTTTTCAATGTTTTTCATATTTTATTCCACAAATGGAGTTGATGTTTGTTTGAGTTGCGCCCAAAGATAGAAAAAAAAAGCCCCCTTTCAAGGGCTTAACTTTGGAGAGGGGTGGGTTTAGGCCTGAATTTCGGCGTCTTCGACCACCGGTTCCTCGGGTTTATCCGCTAAAGCCTTGAAATAGGCGGCGGCCGTTTTCCCGACTTCGTAGGTGTCGTAGAAGGAGTACGCCCCGTTCCCGATTGCCCCGATGGCCGGGATGGCGCGGAGGGCGATCTTGCCGAGGAGCTTTGTCGAAATCTTCAGACCTATCTTTTTGAGCAGTACTTCAAGGGCGGCAAGCGAGAGTTTCTGGACCACGATGCGGCTTCCGGTACGGACGGCAATGTCGCGGACCAGCTGCGCTGCACTGTGGCGGAAAAGGCACCAGACCATGACTTCTCGGCTGAGTTGGGCGAACTTGCCGTAGGTAGCGGCGATATCGGATACGAGCTGCGCCTGGATGCGCCAGATGGCGGCGATGTCGGGAATGGAGGTCAGAACGCCCGTGACGCCGGCCGGGACCGAGAGGGTGGCGCTGACGGCGGACGCCTTGATGGCCGCCTGGCGGATCAGTTTATTGATCTTGTCGTCCGAATTTTCGGTGGGGGAGTACAGGGATTCCGGAATGTCGGTAATCAGCTCGAACAGCAGGGTACTCAACTTTTCCTTGATTCTTTCCATCTTTTCGTCTGTGCAATCGCTCATAAAAGTCTCCTTACGAGACTAATATATAATATTAGACGAGAGAGGAGAGACGAAAGACGAGAGAAAATGAAGAAAAAAGAGTAGACTATTAAATGTGACACGAATGTGTCATCCTGGAGCGTGGTTCGACAAGCTCACGCTTCGCAAGCTCGCTAACCTTATTAAGGTCCCTGAGGCTGCCGAAGGGCGAAGTCGAAGAATCTCTTGTTGAAACCTAAAAAATAATCTTTGCGAGGCCGCCGGCGAGTCCGGGGAGGGTGTAGCGGAAGGTCTTGCCTTCGAGCCAGTACGAAAGCGCCTGGTCTATCCATTCGCGTTCGCTGGTAATCTTGCGGATGACGATGTCGGTGCCTGTATCGGTGTCGTCAAAGTAGTAGTAGCCGCGGAACTTAATCGGGAAAATTTCGCCGTGCAGGAGCACGCTAATGTCGGCGGTGCCGTTGTCCGAATCAATAGAGATGGACTGGACATCGCCGAAGCGCTTGACCAGCTCATGGTTCTTGACAAAGGCTTCTACCGCCTTGTTGCGTAAATTCCCGAGTAGAGACATTGTTTAGCGGGGGAGAGTCAGAATCTCGATTCCGTTCTTCGTGCGGGCAATAGTGTGTTCCCACTGGGCAGAAAGCGAACCGTCGCGGGTCACTGCGGTCCAGCCGTCGCTGAGCGTCTTGGTGCCCGGACGACCCACGTTGATCATGGGTTCTACGGTGAACACGTTGCCGACTTCGATAAACTGCTTGAGCACATTGTTGCGGAAGTGGTACAGGGTCGGTTCTTCGTGGAAACCGCGACCGATACCGTGACCGCAGTAGTCTTCGACCACGCTGAATCCGTGTTCGTCGGCAATGTCCTGGATGGCGTTACCGATGTCATAGTAGCGTGCGCCCTGTTCGCCAGCGGCGCGGATACCTTCTTCCATGCAGAACTTGGCGGTGTCCACCAGCTCCTGGGCGAGGTTGCTCACGCGGCCGACGCAGAACATGGCGGATGTATCGCCGTGGTAGCCCGAAAGAATCGTTGTGATGTCGATGTTCACGATATCGCCGTCTTTCAGGATGGTGTTTGCGCTCGGAATGCCGTGGCACACGACTTCGTTGATGCTGATGCAGGCGTAGCGCGGGTAACCGTGGTAACCCATGCATGCCGAAATGCCCTTGTGCTTGCGGGTATAGTCGCCAATGAACTCGTCGATTTCGAGGGTGGAAACACCCGGCTTGCACATTTCGCCTGCGCGAATCAAGGTTTCTGCGGCAAGGGCGCCTGCGTCGCGGATCAGTTCGATTTCTTTTGCGGATTTAATCTTAATCTTAGCCATTGTTACGTTGTCCTATTTCTTCCATGCGTAGCGGTCAACGAGGTAGGCGAGAAGCATCTGGTCTTCTTCGGTGCCGTTTGCGAGTTCCTTTACCAGCGGGATGACGCGGCTGATGCGTTCGCGGGCCTTTTGACCTCCAAAGTGGTTGCGTTCGCGTTCGAGCTTTTCGCGCACACGTTCGCTCACCTTCTTCGCGATTTCTTCGTTTGTCGGAACTTCCATCTTGATGAAGTTGATGCCGAAGTCGGCGGCGGTCTGCTTCATGTCGATTTCTTCGACCGGCGTAATCAGCGAAATGCAAAGTCCGCTGCGGCCCGCACGGGCGGTACGTCCGCTACGGTGCACGTACACTTCGTGGTCATCGGGGTGGTCGTACACGATTACGTGCGTTACGTGGTCCACGTCAATGCCGCGGGCGGCCACGTCGGTGCAAATCAAAATGCGGAGCTTCTTGTCGCGGAAGGCGTTCAAGGTCTTTTCGCGCATATTCTGGGCGACATCGCCCGAGAGGGCGCCTACGTTGAATCCGTAGCCCGAAAGCACCTGTTCCAGGTAGCTCACGTCACTCTTCTTGTTGCAGAAAATCATGCAGCTTTCTGGATTGTAGTATTCCAGCACCTTGATGGTCATGGAATCCTTGTCCATCACGTCGCAGGGGTACCAGCGGTGTTCCAGGTTGTTGGCAATCACCTTGTCGTAGCTGAGCGAAAGGAATTCGGCGCTCGGACGCTGGAATTCGCGGGCGAGGCTCTTCACCGTCTGCGGGATGGTGGCGCTGAACATGGTGCAGGCAATCTGCTTGGGCAGGTAGCGACGAATCTTCTGCATGTCGGGGTAGAAACCCATCGAGAGCATTTCGTCGGCTTCGTCCAGAATTAGGTCACGGATGTCGAGGAAGTCTACATTGCCGCGCTGCACATGGTCCATCAGTCGGCCCGGCGTTGCGACAATGATATGCACGCCGTTCTTGAGAGCCTTCAGCTGCGGTTCGTAACTCACGCCACCGAAAATTGCGACAGAGCGGATGCCCGTACCGGCAGAAAGTTTCTCAATTTCGTCTTGAACCTGCAAGCAGAGTTCGCGAGTCGGCACCAGAATAAGGGCCTGCGGGAAAATATGGTCGCGTACAATCACCTGCAAAAGCGGGAGCACGTAGGCGCCGGTCTTTCCCGAACCGGTCTTGGACTGCACCAGCATATCGCGGGCGGCCAGCATGTAAGGAATCGTCTTGCGTTGCACCGGCATCAAGTCGGTCCAGCCGTGCTGTGCGAGAACAGCCTTCTGCTCTTCGGGCAGCATGTCAAAAGTGTAGTCGGGGAGCTTGTGTTCCGGCTCGATAATCTTAACGGGAGTCAGAAACGGATTGACTTTCTCTTCTTTCTTTTTTTCTTTTACTTCTTCGCTCATAGTGAGCGCAAATTTAGAAAATAGACGAGAGACGAAAGACGAGAGACGAAAGAAATGCTCCCTAAAATGTCATTTCCGTGAAGGCAAGAATCGTTTTTTGGTGTTAGAACTGGGCTAATCTATTGGTTCTAATTCAATGTTTTTGACCTGCTTTAATTCTTCAATGATTTCATTCCATGATTCATGGTGTTTTTGAGGGTAAAGAATTGCGCATGTAATATTAGGGAATGCTTTAGCGAAATCAAGATTGCTTTCGTTTAAAAAAAGAGTGACTCTATTTATGCTTGGATATTTTTTTCGCAATGTTTTGAACTGGTTAATTATGAAATAAGGATCCCAGGTAAATATTTTGGAATATCTCATTTTTAATATGATGCTTTTTTGTTCGTCATCACAAAAACGAAACCAGTCGAGATCAATGCCATTTTCAGTTCTTTTTGTTAAGCAAAGTGTTTTGTCTTCAAGTTGTTCTTCAAAATTAGCAAGCCATTCTAGTTTGTTTTCAATATTATTGCATTGAATAAAATTCGATTCGTCTAGAATATATTTAGAAAATGGATCGTTTATAGCATTTTGCATTCCATAGGCAAATGAACCCATAGTGTGTTTGGCAAAATGGTCAAAATCGGGCAGGTTGTTTAGATGAATTGGATTTTTGCAGAGAAAACGGGTTCCTTCTAATGAGTATTCTAGGCCATGCATAGATTCAATAAGGGAAACTTCTTCTATTTGCGTATATTCCCATAAGAAAAAATCTTTTCTTTTGTGAAAATCCTGTTTTATTCCAAGAATTAAGTAGATTTTCTGGCCTTTCAATTTTAAACAGTCTCTTTTTTTTGATACTGTGGTTGAAAAATCTTCTGCTTGATTGTTTAGAATGGATTCTTCTCCAGGTATGTATCTTAACGCATCGTAATTATGGTATTGCACATAGCAGAATTTTTGATTGTTGTTGTCCTTTCTAGGCCACATTCTGTCGGGGCTAGGTGGACACATCATTCTGTTATATTCTGGTTGAAGTTCGTCTATTTTTGCGTATTCGTATTCTGTTAGGCTATCTCTGTCACATTCTAAAAGAACTTCAAATTTGAAATTGCCATAGATACCCGGTTGCGAAACTTGTTGCGTTAGCCCGTATTTGCAAAATGCTCTGCGAAGCGGATTTTCTTCATCAGGATTCTTGATTTTATCAAGTGATTGAGTATGCTGTTTCCATCGGTTTGAAATGTTGATGGATTGTCCAATGTAACTTTTTCCATTGACTAAGTTTGTGATTTGGTAAATACCGCAGACGGGTTGCATAGGTCTAAAATAAATAGGCTTTGTAAATCAATGAAAAAAATAATAAAAACAGCCTGGCTTTGCGATGCTCAAATTGAAGTTCGCGGATATAAAATAAAAAACAATCATCAGTAAGTTTTGCACATACATCGTTTTTGATATAAAGAAATCTTGGCGAAAATAATTTTTACAGTTAAAAGTTGAAAAAAATGTCTGAAAAAAGCGTGTATAGTAATAGGGACTTAAAATGTCCTCTAAATACACTTTAACCCTTGACTTTATGTCAAATCTGATATATATTTTATGAGTCCGAGTCATAAACCTTTAGTCTGGCTGCAAGAGCAACCGCAAACACCGCCGTTATCTCAAAAAGCGAGGATTGAAACAGGATATTTATTGCGTTTATTACAATCGGGAATGAACCTGTCGCTGCCGCAAAGTCGGCCGATGCCTTCTATTGGTGTTCATTGCCATGAGTTACGTATTCATGACGAAAATAAAATTTGGAGATTATTTTACCGTATAGATTCGGATGCAATTATTGTGATTCTGTGGACGGAAAAGAAAACGGCTAAAACGCCCGATGAGGTCATTGATTTGTGTCGTCAGCGTTTGAAATCTTATGATGCGGAGGATTAGTGTATGGAAAAGGCGAAAAAAGACAAATTGCAGAAGATAGGTTGGAAAGTCGGCGATGTGGATGAATATCTTGGCTTGAGTCCTGCCGAAATGGCGATTGTCGAAATGAAAGTTGCCTTGGCGAAGGCTTTGGTTGCCAAACGAAAGGCTTGTGGTGAAACTCAGGTCTCTGCTGCAGTTATGGCGAAAACAAGCCAGTCTAGGTATGCGAAGGTGGAACATGCCGATTCCAGCGTATCGCTAGAATTGATGATAAAGATGTTCTTTGCCTTGGGTGCGGATAAGAAGGAATTGCTGAAAACTCTTTCGGGCTAAAGTTGTCCGACCGCTTCTTTGTATTCGCTGAGTTTGCCTGCTTTCTTGATTTTCTTGAAAAACTTCTTGGGAATGTTCGGTTCCAGATAATCCCAAAAGGTTTGGATGTGCGAGAGAATTTGGCTGTCGCCTTGGTATGTTTTGCAGGCGTTGTCAAAAATCTCTTGATGCATTTGTAGAATCTTGTCGAGAAGTTCCTGCGGGGTGGCCTCGCAATCCGTGCTGTGGGCACTTGTGGAATCCGTTTCGTTGCGCAAGGCTTTGTATTCTGCGGCGAGGCTGGGGCGGGCGAGTAATCCGCGACCCATCATGATACCGGCAAGTATCGGATACTTGCGTTCAAGCTCGTCGATCTGAGAAACCGTTGTGATGTCTCCGTTGTAAACGAGCGGGTGCTTGCATTCGTTGTAGAATCGCTCAAACGAATCGAAGTCGATGGCTCCCTTGTATTGCTGCTTGCCGAGTCGTGGATGGAGCGTGATATGGGCGAGGGGAGTGTCGTTCAGGAGCGGAAGCAGCGCGAATGCCTCGTCGGGAGAATTTTGCCCGAGCCGCATCTTGACGGAAAATTTGATCGGTGCTGTTCTATTTGCAATTGTGGACGCGGTTTCATTTAAATCTTTGGACGCGGTTCCTGTTGCGGAATCTGACATTTTTCTGATTTCGTCCATAATTTCCTGGACAGCGTGTACGTCGCCTAGAATTCCTGCGCCACGGTGGCGGTTGACCTGCATCGGAAAGGGACATCCCATATTGAAGTCGATTTCCGTGAAACCCTTTTGCAAAAGAGCTTTGGCGAGAGTCTTGAATTCATGAACGCTGTTCGCGATAATTTGCGGAACGACCTTAAAATTTGTGTGAGAATCCGTTTCCAAATCCCGCAGGTCCTTTTCGCGAGGCTGGTCGTTTTCTATCCGCAAAAATGGAGCGTAATAAGCGTCGACTCCGCCAAAAATTTTGGCATGTGCCTTGCGGTAGGGGCCTGTCGTATAACCTTGTAGCGGTGCGAATAAGATTTTAATCTTCAAATCTCCGAGTTACTTGAACGGAGTCCAGTGGTATTCCAAACCGACACTGATGAACCAGTCGACAGTGGAGGCGCCGATGGTCGTGGGCTCGGCGGCGGCATCGGGCGAGGGCTCGGTGTAGATGTCCTTGCCGCGGCTCGAAATACCGGTGCGAACGCTTAAGCCGTAGTGCTGCAGGAATACGCTTTGAAAGCCAAATCCGAGAAGTGCGCCCTTGTAAGGGTCTTCGGTCTTGAAGCGAGTCTCGTATTCCTTGGAGGGCTTTTTCTTGGAACTCTTGAGTTCGATATCTTCGGAGTAGAAACTATACTGGAATCCGAGGAAGGCGAACAGATGGAGGTCCATCCACTTGATAGGCGCGTAGGTCCTGGAAAACATGACGTTCAGGCCGATTTCGTGCTGGGTGAAATCCCAGTGATCAAGTTCCTCGTATACGGAGTCGCGTTCGTCGATCTTGACTTCGTGATTGGAATAGCGGTAGAAAATTTCACCACCGATAAAACCGAACCAGATTCCGCCTGCGTACAAAGTAAATAACGGAGTGGAATCGTCCATAAAGTTCCAGAGGCTTACGGAGTCGCGGGTAACTCGGTAATTACCAACGCGGCTCTTGATGTGGCTCTTGTACCAGCTGTCGGGCGTGAACGGGATTTGCGCCTGCGCATACCCAGCAGAAATTCCGACCCACGACCTGAAAGTAGGCGATTCCTTGTAGAGTTCGTCGGGCTCGGTTTCCATCTTGAGGCGTTCTTCCTTGGTCAGGCGACGCTTGGTGTGGCGGTCGAATAGGGCGCTGGCGATTTCGTCGCCGAGGGCTATCTTGTCGGAAATCTTGGGGACGGTTCCTGCGGCCTTGGGCTCGCTGGAAGTCTCGTCAAAAATGGCAACTTGTAGGTTGTTTCCCTTGTCGGCAACGTAGAGGACGATCTTGTCTTCAAGAGCTTGGAATTTCGCCATCATGGCGGGGTGACGAGCCTTGAGGTAGTGGGCGTCGAGTCCCGGCTCCATGTTGTTTGAAAGCCAGGTGGCGTATCGCGAGGCGACCGTATCGCGTTCCCATTCGCCGAATAGTCTGCACTTGGGCTCGCCGATTCCCGTGTTGTTGCGGCGCAATGACAGGCAGAATTCCTTGGGATCGATAGGCGGTTCCTTGTCGGGCGTCCAAATGAGAATATCTGCATTTTGCCACAAGGTCCAGTGGGAATCAAAGTAGATGTCCTTGGCGTGGGCACCACTCGCAAGTAGCGCATGTGCCGCCAGCACGAACATAAACGCAATCAGGGCGAACTGGGGAAAGCGTTTCATTTTCCCACCCCCTGGTACAGGTTCTTGCGAATCTGCTGGACGGTCTGCCGCATCAGCTGTTCCAGGTCAATCAGGCCGAACTGGATGACCGGATGCTGGATTTCGTCGACGGCGCTAAAGAGCGGACGCTGCTTGATATTGTCCCAGAGCGTGTAAGAGATGACGGCGCTAATGTTTTTGACTTCGCGTTTTTCCTCGGATTCGTTGTGGATGAGGGCGTAGTCGAAAAAGTTCTCACGCTTGAGGTCGGTGCCGACGATGACTTCGTGGATCAGGAGGATCTGTTCGGGAATGGTGCCGTCGAGGGCCTTGACGACAACGCCCTGTTCGGGGAGCTTTCCCTTCATGAAAATGCGGTCGTCGAGTTTTTGGCTTTCTTCGGGTGCGTTGTCGAGAACAGAATCCGATAAGACAATGATTTTCCCGTAGCCGCCACGGAATTCCTGTTCCATGGCCTTGGCGCAGAACTCGGTCGCCTTGATTTGCGTACTGTCGCCGAAGTCGAGACGGTTCGCGAACCACTTGGTGCGTGTGAGTACGAACGCCTTCTGGAGTCCCGTCACCGTTAGTTCCCCGTAGGGAGCCTTTTTATAGGCGGGGTGACTCTTGGACCATTGGTAAGAACCGGCGCATCCCGAGAAGAGAAGCGCCGCCATTACGAACAATGTCCAGAGGCGTTGCCGCATGAGTCCTGTTTACTTCGCTCCCCACTTTTCGCGGTAGGCGTACACCTTTTCGAGGATTCCTTCGGGAGCGTTGATCTTCTTACGGTTCTCTTCGCTTTCCAGGAAGGCGATGATGTCGTTGATGTTCACGATGGAGTGAGCCTCGATGCCGTATTCGTCCTGCACAGTCTGGAGTGCGGACTTGCCGTTTTCGAGTTTTTCCTTGCGGTCCACCGAGATCAGGAGGCCGATGACATTTGCGTTTTCAATCTTCGAAAGCGCCTGCATCGTCTCGTTCACGCTGGTACCTGCGGTAATCACATCTTCGATAATCACGACGTTCGTCTTCTCGGTGTACTTGTAGCCGACGAGCATTCCGCCTTCGCCGTGGTCCTTCGCTTCTTTACGGTTGTAAGTAAAGGTGAGGTTCTGGGCGTACACGTCGCTTAATTTCATGGCGGTGGCTGCGCACAGCGGGATTCCCTTGTAGGCAGGGCCGTAGAGGTTCTGTGCCTTGCCGTCGAAGTGGACCATGTAGGCTGCGGCGTAGTATTCGGCGAGCTTCGAGAGGGTTGCTCCCGTACGGAACTCTCCGGTGTTGATGAAGTACGGGGTTTCGCGGCCGCTCTTGGTCACAAAGGAACCGAACTTGAGGGCGCCGGCTTCGACGAGAAAATGAACAAATTGGTCTTTGATGTTATTCATGGTTATGCACCTGCTCCGCAGAGCATGCTGAAGATTCTAGAGAATACGTTCGTTTCTTCGGTCAAGACTTCGATGACTGTCAGAAGGATAAACACGAGTACGCAGAGCCCGATGTAGAAGTAGAAGGACTTCTTGAAACCCTTGATTTTCAGCTTGAAAATCACCCAGGCGATAATGCTGAAGATGGCGCTGAATGTCCAGGCGGCGATAGCTCCGAGAGAAATGCCCGGAATGAGGCTGATCGCGAAGGTGAGAGCGATGCCCGGCATAAAATAGAACGCGATGCAGAGAACGCAGAGGAGCGCAAATCCCACGTAGTGGGCGAAACCTCTTTCCTGCTGCACGATAACCTGCGGTTGCGGGGCGGGTTCTGCGGCGGGAATGGGCTCCGGTGCCGGTTCGGTGGAGGTCTGTTCGACGGGTGCTGCAGACTGGGTTTCGGCCTGGGGGGCAGATTCCGTGGTCGGGACATTTGCCGGGGCTTCGACCTGCGGCTCAACGCTGTTCTGGTTGTTCAATTCTTCGGACATGTTGTCTCCTATAGGATAAATGTGCGGCCGACGTACACGAATACGCGGTGTTCCAGCCAAAGCTTGAGGGCTGCCGACAGGGTGCGCTTTTCGATGTCCTTGCCGAGTTCCACGAGTTCGTCGATGCTTGCGGTTTCAGGCACGCGCTGGATATCCTGGCAAATAATCGGCCCCTGGTCGAGGTCTTCGGTGGCGAAGTGGGCAGTTGCACCGATAATCTTCACACCCTTGTGCCATGCCTGGTGGTAGGGCTTGGCACCCTTGAAGGCAGGCAGGAACCCGTGGTGGATGTTGATGATGCGGTACTTGAATTCTTCGGTGAACGCTTCGCTCAAGATCTGCATGTAGCGGGCGAGAACGACCGTATCGGTCTTGGTTTCGGCAATGATTTCGCGGAAACGGTTCTCGGGAATGCTCTTGTCGGGGTTGCTCGGCACATAGTAGAACGGCACGCCGAAGGTTCCGCCGACGGGGCCGAGGTCGGGGTGATTTCCGACAATGCAGCTGAACTCGCAGGGGAGGTCTCCGTCGCGGTGCTTCAGGAGCAAGTCGTAAAGGCAGTGGTCCGTCTTCGAGACGAAGATGGCGACACGTTCAATTTTCGTGGTGTCGAAGAGCTTCCAGTTCAGGTGGAGGTGCCCTTCCAGGGTTTCCAGATGTTTACGGACTTCTTCTATGTTTTCGGATTCGGCCTCAAAAACGGCTCGGAGGAAGAATGTCTCGATGTCCTTTGCCGTATGCTGCTGAAGGTCAACAATGTTTGCGCCCGCCTTGGCGAGCACCTGCGTGGTTCCGGCAATAAGGCCCTTTTGGTCGGGGCAATGAATCTGCAAAATGTAACGGGTAATAGCCATAGCCCAAAATTATAAAATCGCGGGCATAAAGTCTTTGCTCTCTTTCCGAAAATCTAAAATATTCTAACTTTAAAACGAAAAATTTATACGAGAAGGAAATATGAAACACGTATTCTCTCTAAAGTCCCTGTTCGCCCTGGTCTGTGGCGTGGCTGCTGTCCAGACGTTTGCTGCTCCCCAAAAGACTTGGGATGCAATTTACAATGCCGAAGGCGAAGGTGATTACGCTGCGGCCAAGATCGAAGGTAACATCCGTTTCGGTAAGTATACGCACTATAAGGAAGTCCAGCCGGTATCTTTCAAGGTGAAGGATAGCCTGTTCGTGTTCTCGGTTGCGGGTAACATGACGGTTCCTGCCGACAAGATTGAAAAGGAACATTTCTACGAAAAGTGCAACGAGACCATGGAAGCATGGGTCTCTTACTTCAACAAGCCGCGTAACTTCGGTGGCGAAGACCTGATTATCAATATCGCGGGTGTCGACCTTGCTTGCGGCGATGAACTCTATGCCGTGGGCGACCTGCGCATCAAGTTTGCAAACGCCAAGGCCCAGGAATCCTGGGTGAATACCTTGGAAGGCCGCGAAAAGTACAAGCGTGAAAAAGTGGTGGAATACCGCAAGGCCGAACAGGAACACCGTGCATCTCTCCGCGATGTGTCGGGCATGGTCAAGGACCCTCGCGACGGTCAGGTCTACCGCACCATCAAGGTGGAAGGCCGCGAATGGTTTGCCCAGAACGTGAACTACAATGTGGAAGGCCACTCCTGGTGCTACGAGGACAAGGATTCCTATTGCGCACGTGGCGGTCGACTCTACGATTTGGAAGGAGCCCGCAAGGCTTGCCCCGAAGGCTGGCATCTGCCGCGTGACCGCGAATGGATGGACCTGCTCACGGGCCTTACCCACTGCTACGAAGGCGTGGATAAGTGCGAAAAGTTCGCCAGCAAGATGAAGGCAACGACCGGTTGGCAGGGCGGTGGCGGTACCGACGAATATGGCTTCTCCATTTTCTCTTCGGGTTACCGCAAGATGGTGGGCAAGTCCATTGTCCGCTACGAAGATATGGGTGAATATGCCGGCTTCTGGTCTGCGCAGAATGGCCGCAACGAAACCATCTGGATTTGGGCCATGGGCCGTATGAGTGACCAGATGGTGCGCCAGCTCGTGCCGAGCAAGACCAACGCCTATTCTGTCCGTTGCATCAACGGAAACTAGTAGACGCTAGACCGTAAGCAGTCGGTCGCGATTAGGGTTGAGTCATCCTCGAAAAACAAGAATGTCATCCCCGAACGATTAAACTGTCATCCCCGACTTGGTCGGGGATCTCTTTTTTTA
Organism: Fibrobacter sp.; assembly: GCA_017626945.1. GTDB lineage: Bacteria > Fibrobacterota > Fibrobacteria > Fibrobacterales > Fibrobacteraceae > Fibrobacter. The sequence continues at coordinate 23,890 of JAGAHT010000047.1, read as the reverse complement.
ATTGAAGAAGTTGGTGTCCAGTTCCGTCTTCTTTCTACCGGCGGGCTCGATGACGGCGGCGGAGAATTTGGCGGCGCTGAACAACTTGTTGGTGGTTTCGACCACTTCTTCTTCGGGCATGGCGTTGATGAGTTTTTCGGAATGCTCCATAGAGAAGAATTCGCCCAAGTGCAGCACTTGCTCGGCCATGCGCACGACGCGCTTTTCGGGGCTGTCTGCGCCCAAATACATGGCACCGAGGATGTTCGTCTTGGTGCGTTCGTATTCACCCTTGTTGAACCCTCGCTTCAAAAAGTGATGGACTTCGGCGAGGGAAAGGTCGAGGGCCGTTTTCAACTGGTGCGGCTCCGTTGCAAGGGATATGCCCCAGTCGGTACAGTCGAGGTAAACGTCGGCGGTTGAATACACGGAGTAGGCAAGCCCTTTGTCTTCGCGAATTTTCTGGAACAGGCGGCTGGCCATGCCGGCCCCCATCGCTACGTTAAAGAGCGAAAGGGCGCAGCGGGCGCGTTCGTCCATCAGGCTGCGGTCAAAGCTTAAACCCCAGAAAAGGTTTGACTGTGCAATGTCTTGCTTCTGCACGACCTTTACACTATTGTGGGCCTTGTAGATGTCGGTGGGGGTGGTCCCGTTGATTTTCTTTTGTGCAAATTTTTCAGAACAAAGTGCTACAAGTTCTTCGTGGTTCACCTTTCCCGATGCGCAAATCAGGAGTGGAATCTCGTTGATGACTTGCTCCTTGTACTTGAGCATTTGCTTGTGGGTGAGCGCCTTGACTTGCTTGATGTTTCCGGTAATGGAATGGGCGATGCCGCAGCCTTTAAAATGGATTGCATTAAAGACGTCGCCCACGATTTCTTCGGGAATGTCGTCGTAGCTGTGAATCTCCTCGATAATCACACGACGTTCCTTTTCCATTTCCTTCTTGTCCATGCGCGGGTGCATGAGCATGTCGGCAATCACGTCGATAGCGAGCGGTAAATGGTTGCGTTCAATCTGTGCGTAGAATCCCGTTTCCTGGCGGGTGGTGTAGGCTTCCAGGTTCCCGCCCTTGTCTTCGATGGCGCGTGCGATTTCGAGTGCGCTTCGGTTTTCGGTTCCCTTGAATACCAGGTGTTCGTAAAAATGACTCAGACCAAATTCATCTTTTGCTTCGTGACGAGATCCACGCGGCACCCAGACGCCAAATGCGACCGAGTAGGCGTGCGGCATGTAGTCCGTCAAAATAGTGATACCGTTATCGAGAACTGTTTTCTTTACAATCTGTTTCATAGCTAGTTGTTATTTAAGTGTCATAATGCGTCGAAGTCGCGGCAATCTCTCGTTACAGTGTCATTCTGGAGCGTAGCGACGGAATCCAGTACCGAAAGATTTATGTTTTATTTCCTCTTGCGTTCGCATACTCCCTGTGTTGCTTCTTCACTTCTTCGCTCACGTTCATGCAGCCTTGCAATTTATAATAAAAGTCTTCGAGTTGTTGCATGCTGTAAATGGTCTTACGGCCCGTGATGCGTTTGAGTAGAGCGTCTTGCAATTCGCTGCAGTGAACGATGCTCCAGAATTCGTTGTCCTTGGGAACTTTCCGCAAGGTGCATCGGTCGCTGAAAACCACGAACGAAATAAAGTGCGCCTGCTCGTGGCGAATTTTCAAAAAGTGTTCCAACGCCAGAATGTGCCCGATGTTCTGGCGAATCGGGTTGTGGAATGTATGCTCGGTGCTTGCATTCAGGTGCTGGTTCCAGCGTTCGCTTTCGAGGTCGCCTGCAATTTCGCCCGAAAGGTTCTTGCTTTCAAGAACGTAAATGCCTGACTGGTGCAAAAGCAACGCGTCGATTTCGGTGTAGCCAGCACGGGCGGGAATGTAGAGGTTCCGCATCAGCACATACCTGCGCTTGTCGGTGTCGCAGACGCGAGCGGTGAGCGCCATCATGGCAGCTTCGCCAAAGATTCCGCGCGGGTCGTTTACAATGCGCTCGTCGTTGAATTTCGGATTTGGCTTGAAGAAGTTTTCGCTGCGGGTAGGTGCGTGCGTAATGCCGTAGCCGCCCAGTTCAAAGGGCTTGTCGAAACCAGGTGCGCCACGGTCGCTGAAATTCCGTCGGCGTTCCTGCTCAAAATCGCGAAAAGTCTTGCGGCGACCATCGCCATGGTACATTTTCGGATTCTTCTTCGGCGTCTTGCCCTTGACCTTAAAAAATATAAGGGCCAGCAACAGAACAATGCCGATAAGAGTCGAAAAAGTCATGCCGCAAGTATAGTAATTTTAAATGAGAAAAATTTTTTTATTTTATTTATTGTGTTGCAGGGTATCAAATCAATTATTCTTTTTTCTGTACTTGGCTTGACCATTGGGGTAGCTCCTCTTTGGGCTGAGGATGTTTGTGAATTTGACTTTTTCCTTTTGGACCATTTTGTTCAGCCTGAGTTGTCTAAGGTCCCTGCGGTGTTGGACTACCTGGTAGAAAATGCTCCTAAAGTTAAGAATGAATTGTGCAAAGACAAGTCTAAACAAAAGGGGCTGACTTACAAGGCTGGGAAACTTTATTCTACCAATCGTGAAGGCTCTGGAGCTGTTCCTCAGGTGAGCACAAGATATTTTGGTTTTGAAGGCCGTGAAGTCGGTGGCCGTAAACTGACTGTAGAAGACAATGCCGTCTACAACCTAGTTTTGGATTACATAGTTGCAAAATACGACGGCTTCTATGCACTTGCCAAAAAGACTTCTTTACAGACAAGTTCTAGACTAACAACGGGCGGCTTCCTTGAATATATGCTTAGGTATCGGGTTTCCCCAGGTACTGTTGCTGATGTGGCAAGAGAAGTTGCTTTAGCACCCTCTACAATTGCTGCCGATGCGGCTGCATCATGGGCAATGCTCTGGATTCAGAAAGAAAGCCCCTATGAGCGTGACAGCTATTACGAATTTGATTACAGCTGGTTGTTAGTTGCCCGTGACAACTTTCTAGCTCGGTATCCCAATAGCCGTTACCATAACGCATTGAATGCTTTGATTAACGAAAATATCGTTTCGGAGTTGTACAACGCCGATAAAAAGAGTGGGGTGCTTTCCCTTGGTGTAGGACTTTCGGTGGGGAAGACTGTAAAAAGCTCATCTCTCGACCCCATCGATGAAACTTTTACTTTCTCTCTTCCTAATGGGCGCGTTCAAGTCTATCGTTTTGTCTTTCAAATTCAAGCGGATATCCTTGTGGCGAACGGTATTTCCGCTGCGGGATTGGATGCCATGATTGGGCCGACATTTGAGTTCAATGACGAATATGCTGTTGATGTTCTTGCGGGCTTGGGCTTTGATGAATTTTATGTAGGTGAGGATTCAATCATGTGTCTCGCCTTTATGGGTGGCGTTCAGGCGATGCGAAGGCTGCCCCTTGGCGATATGGCGTATATCGTCCCTAAGCTACAATGGCTTCTTAAGACGGTCAAATTTGACGATCCGATAAAGAACCGCAAGCGTCGAGCTTTCATGAATCAGTTCAGTATCGGAATTTCGTTTGAAGGCCGTCAGCCCCTTTCGAGGCTGAATATAGGCAAGTGATTTTTTATTTGTAAATTTAAACCATGCAAAATTTCTCGCTAAAGAACATTCGGATCTGTATTGATGAATTTGACCGTCGGCTAGCGGAATTAAATTCCTGCGCAAGTTTTGCCGAGAAAGCGGAGTCTTTGGTAAAAAATGCTGTTGATTCTGCTTTAGATGATTTAGTGCAGAAAAAACTTGATGGGGCGTTCCTTGGACGTTTAGATCTTGACCCCGAAACGATTTTGAAACTGACGCAAAAAAATGCGACTGAAGTTTCTAAGCTGATTGGGGCGTCGGAAAGTGTACTTGTCAACGCCTATTCGATTCCGTCATCAGAGGCGAAGAAGATTGTTGACTATATAGCGGAACTTCACGAGAATGTTCGACAATCTGTCAATATAAAACTGAATGTTGATGACAAAAACGCTCAATCAACGAACTTGCTGACAGTTCTCTATATTTATCGGAATGCACTGCCGATTGCTGAAGAATGTGCAAGCCTCTTAAAGGAGCATGAATCAAAAATTCAGCAAAATGTGGATGCCCTGCGCCCTTATGGCAACGCGGTCAAGTACGTTGCTACATTTCTTTTTAATAAAGAGGCTAAGACAGCTTTTAAGGCCCTGGATGAAATTTATCAGAGTCCGTTTTGGAATCGATCGGCGGAGCTTGTTTTAAGATTTAAGACCATAACATCCGTTGATTCTTCGCGGGTATGGAACGATTTTTCCAAGACGCCAATACCGTTCTTTACCGACTTAGAGAAAATTTGTCCTTATGCGATGGGCAATGCCGAAGATGAATTAGGCAATCTCCCCAAGGAAATTTTAGATGAAAGAACGAATTTAGATGGCTTGAAGGCGCAACTCCGTCATTATCAGGTTTTGGGAGTCAAGTTTATTTTGCATCAGGGACGCGTGTTGCTTGGCGACGAAATGGGTCTTGGTAAGACGGTGGAAGCCATTGCTGCGATGGTGACATTGTGGAATCTAGGTGAATCTCATTTTTTAGTCATTTGTCCAGCGAGTATTTTGGTAAACTGGTTGCGTGAAATAGAAAAGATGTGTGAAATCCCTGCTTTGAAAATTCATGGGCAGGAAAAATTCACTATGCTTGATAATTGGAAAAAGAACGGTGGAATTGCTGTCACCACTTATGAAACCTCTAGACAGCTGAACTTTGCCGATAATGAAAAAATATCGATGCTCGTTGTTGATGAAGCTCACTATGTCAAGAATCCTGGTAGCCAGCGGACTGCAAGCGTTCGCAAAATTTGTGGACTATCGGAACGGCTTTTGCTGATGACCGGTACGGCTTTAGAGAACCGAACAAAAGAAATGCTGTTCCTATTAGAGCTTTTGCGCCCTCAAATCGCAAAAATGGCAAAGGGCTTTGCAACGGAAAGTTCTAGCTACGAGTTTCTGCAGATTGTTGCTCCAATCTATTATCGCAGAAAGCGAGAAGAAGTCCTAAAGGAATTGCCGGAACTGATTGAACAGGAATCGTGGATTGTCGGAGGCGAAAATGAAATGGAAGCCTATGAAAAAGCCGCTTTGCAGGAACAATTCATGGCTATGCGCCGCGTCTCGTTTAATGTTGATGACTTGGAACAATCCGGCAAGATGGCTCGTATTGCTGAAATTGTGAAGCAGGCTAAGTTCGAAGAAAGAAAAATTCTCGTATTTTCCTTTTTCTTAGATACGATTGAAAAGGTTTGCGACTTTATGGGTGATTGCTGTATGGAGCCTATTACAGGTGCTGTTTCTGTAGGTCGCAGGCAAGAAATTATCGATGCGTTTGAAAAGGCTCCTGCGGGGACTGTTCTTCCGCTTCAGATCAATGCGGGTGGACTCGGCTTGAATATTCAGGCAGCGAATGTGGTCATTCTGTGTGAACCGCAACTGAAACCATCTGCTGAAATGCAGGCGATATCACGAGCGTATCGAATGGGACAGGTTCGAAATGTACTTGTTTACAGACTATTGATGCTACATTCGATTGATGAAGAAATTAATACCTTGCTCAAATATAAAACGCAGGTGTTCAATACTTTCGCGGACAAGTCTATTTCGGGGAAACAGGATTTGGAAGTGAGTCCTGATGAAATTAAGGACTTGTTCAAGAAGGAAGTTGAAAGAATTCGCAAGGCCAAGGGGAGTGTTGTTCCGACTGAAAAAGATCTGTTTCTTGAAAATGTACAACTGCTTGAACGAAAAGAAAAAACTCCCAAGAATGAATTCGGTTATTGCGATAATGATGTTGTCTCGCTAAATACCGAATTTATGCGGAAAACTTGTGAATGGTATAATGAATTGTATTTTGGTGGCAAGCTGAATGTAGAAAGACTCTCTTTTGCTACGGATCGAGCGGAATCCCGCTTGGCTTGCTTCGTGCCGAGCACTTACAGTGTCGTTTTTAGCCGACAATTTGAGTTTGATTATCGAAAATACCGAAATACAATGGTACATGAAATGTGCCATTGCTATTTATGGACCTTTGCTCCGGAAAGTGATCCCTATGCTGGAGTTAAACATGGGAAAGCTTTCCAAGATTTAGTGGATAAACTAAATTCCGAGCATCATGAACTTAACGTGATGCTGAAAGATTGCGATGATAATGATTGACTTTTAGTCTTCGTTACACTCGTCCGAAGCGGCGAGTCTTGCGGAAGGGCTTGTCGCCAAAGCTTCGCTCGTCGTGATCTTTGTGGAAGCGGTCTTCTTTTTTGCCGAACTTCTTGTCGCCGAACATCTTTTCGCGACGGGCTTTGCGGTTTTCAAAGGGCTTGTCGTCGAAATTTTTGCCGTGACGGTCGCCGAAGTCTTTGCGGCCTTCGCCGCGGTGGAAACTGCGGCGGTCTTCGCGGCTGGCGCGCGGGCGGGTTCCCGGAGCGGGGCCGGTAGGCGGTTCGTCGGTCATCAGGCGGAATCTGGATTCGTTTCCACGGATGGTCATGTCGGCGAGAATGTCGAGGACTTCCTGCGGCATGGTTTCGGGGAGTTCTACAGTGCTGAACTTGTCGAACAGCTTGATGCGCCCGATGTTGGAACTGCTGATGTTGCCTTCGCCAGCGATAGCGCCTACGATGTCTCGCGGCGTCACGTGGTCGCGGCGGCCGACTCCCAGGTAATAGCGCAAGTAGCCTTCTTCGACGCCGTTTGCGCCTTCGTTGCGTTCCTTGCGGAGCCTGCTCTTTTCTTCGCGGTCAAGGCCAAAGTTGTCGTTGCTGCGTTCGCGACGTTCACGCGGGGCTTCAAGCGGCTTGAGTTCCGGGAATAGCGGCTGCTTTTTCTGCCAAATCTTGATGACGGCGGCGGCGATGTCGATGGCGGTCAATACTTCGCTAGATCCTTCGACTTCGCTATCGCTTCGCTCAGGATGACACTCTGCGTTTTGACTTTCGTCTACCATCGATTGGACGAGTTCCTTGAACTTGTCGAGTTCACCGGTGGTAATGACGCTCTTGATCTTGTCCTTGAAGGCGGCCACGCGCTTTGCGCTGATGATTTCTGCCGTCGGCAATTCCATCGTTTCGATCGGCTGGCGGGTTGCCTTTTCGATAATCTTGAGCATCTTCTTTTCACGTGGCGTGATGAAGAGGATAGCGTTGCCGCTGCGGCCTGCGCGGCCCGTACGGCCGATGCGGTGCACGTAAGATTCGGTGTCGTAGGGAATGTCGTAGTTCACCACGTGCGTGATGCGGTCCACGTCGATTCCGCGGGCGGCCACGTCGGTGGCGACAACGATATCGAGCTTGCCCATCTTGAGTCGGTTGATGGTGCGTTCGCGCATGGACTGGGCGAGGTCACCGTTGAGCGGAGCCACGTTGAATCCGCGGCTTTCAAGCTTTTCGGCGACTTCGGTCGTGTTCTGCTTGGTGCGCACGAAAATCAGTACACCGTCAAAATCTTCGCCTTCAAGCACGCGGGCGAGCGCTTCAATCTTGTGCTCGTTCTTTACGAGCAAGTAACGTTGGCGGATGTTTTCGACGGTTGTCGTCTTGCCTTCGATGCAGGCTTCTTCGTATTCGCCCAGGTGCTGTTCGATAATCTTCTTGACTTCTTTAGGCATGGTGGCGCTAAAGAGGGCGCGCTGGGCGCTTGCAGGAATTTCCTTGAGGATGGTTTCGACATCTTCCATGAAACCCATGTCGAGCATTTCGTCGGCTTCGTCAAGCACGATGGCCTTCACGCCCGAAAGTACGATGGAGCCGCGCTTGATGTGGTCGATGAGGCGGCCCGGGGTAGCAACCACGATGTTCGCCTGGCGCTTGAGGGCACGCAACTGCACGGCGATGTCTTGACCGCCGTAAACCGGAACCACATGCACCTTCGGCATCTTGGCGGCGTACTGCTGAATCGCTTCGGCTACCTGGATGGCGAGTTCGCGGGTCGGTGTGAGTACCAGCATCGAGGTCTCGTGACCGTTAAATTCAAGCCTCGAAAGCAGCGGGAGCGAGAATGCGGCGGTTTTTCCAGTACCGGTCTGGGCCGTGCCGAGCAGGTTTGCTCCCTGCAAAAGGGCGGGAATTGCCTTCGCCTGAATGGGGGAGGGGGTCTCGTAGTTCAGCGCCTTGATGGCTTCAAGAACTTCGTCTGCAAGTCCGAGGTCTTCGAAGGTTACCAGAGCTTCGTCGGCTGGTTCCGCATCTTCGGTCAGTTCATCGTCAGAATCGGCTTCTTCTGCTGTTTTTTCTTCGTTTTCTACGATGCTGTCATTCTCGACCCCGAATTCAGTTCGGGGGAGGGAATCCATTGTAGCTTCTGAATCCTCTGCGCAGCTCTTTTTAGATTCTGCGTAGTCTTTGTCGCTGTCTTCTTCGGGCTGTTCGGCTTCGCCTTCTTCAAATTCGACCTTTGTTCCGACTTCGATTGCGGATTGGGGCCCCTTCTTGAGCACGTCGCCTTCTTCGTCCACGACTACGCCGTTGGGATTCAATTCCAGGAATGCGGCTTCATCCGCTTCGTCTTCGTCGGCACCGCTGGCAATGGCGTTCAAGAATGCGTCTGCTTCGCGTGCAATCTTGGATTTGGGGTCAATAGATTCTTCGGGAATACGTTCTTCAGTATTCTTCGTCATAATGCACCTTCAGGACCCGTAAACTTCATCTGCGGCCCATGCCGCACTATCGAATGGTTCTGGCGCCGGCTGTCCGGCTGAACCTTGAAAAGCCCCGAAGCGCACTCGCGCTTATAAACCTGAAGTTTTTGGATCCATTTTGTTGGATTTGGCGCCAAATGTAGAAATAAGCCCCTCTATTTCAAAGGGTTGGAAGATTTTATTAAGATTTGAGCCCTATTATATATAGACAATTTTGAAATTATTTGCTAAATTGTGCAAACCTCGGAGAGATGCCAGAGTGGTCGAATGGGCCGGTCTCGAAATCCGGAGTCTGTCACAGGACCGAGGGTTCGAATCCCTCTCTCTCCTTGAAACAAAAAGTGGAACCGCAAGGTTCCACTTTTTGTTTCATAAGTAGGTGTAGGATGAGAACCCTCGTAGAGGGTTCGATTAACTGCGCGAGAGCGAAGCGAACACAGCGCAGTTAAGGATTACGGCCAAAGGCCGTAACCCGAAGGGCTACAAGCGAAATGAAATGAGCTTGTAGTCCTATCCCTCTCTCTCCTAGAAGAATGTGGAAGGTGGCAAAGCTTGAAACGAAGTGAAAGCTTTGTCCCATCCCTCTCTCGTATTGAGAGAGGTGCGTTGGCAACAATTGAACGAAGAGAAATTGTTGTCTTATCCCTCTCTCCTTGAGAGGGGGATGTCAAGCGAAATGAAATGAGCTTGTAGTCCCATCCCTCTCTCCTTGTAAAGGAGGGTGGGTGAGGGGTGTTTTTATTCAAAAAATTGGATTTCTACGGGAGGTCTTGACATTCTTCCTAAACTTTTCTATATATGAAAATATGAATAGTTGTTCATACATTAAAAATAAAACAATCTCCCGCCACGACCACGAAAAGGTCCTCCCGGCGCAGGATATCCCCCTGGATACCCTTTTCGAACTTTCTGAGTTTTTCAAGTTCTTTGGCGACACGACTCGCATCCGCATTATCAATCTGATGCTTTCGGGCGAAATCTCTGTAAATGATATCGCTGAAAAACTGAATCTGGAACAGTCGGTGGTCAGTCATCAGTTGCGCATTCTGCGTACGGCGAACCTGGTAAAGCCTCGCCGCGAAGGTCGCAAGATGTTCTATTCGCTCGACGACGAACATATCGGTCTTATTTTCAATACAGGTCTCACGCATATTCTGCACAAGAAGGGTAAGTAAAATGTCTGCGGTTGTTGAAATTCTTGAAAAGTTTGTCTGGCAATTTGTCACGCTGTTTTCGGAGATGGCTCCGTTCCTGCTGCTCGGCTTTTTGCTGGCGGGAATTCTGCACGTGTGGGTGCCGAATCATCTTTATGTTCCCAAAATTTCGAAACCGAATTTTAAGTCGGTGCTTTGGTCGGCTTTGTTTGGCATCCCGCTTCCGATTTGTAGCTGCGGCGTGATTCCCACTTCGATTGCGCTCCGTAAAGAGGGTGCAAGCAAGGGCGCGAGTGTGAGCTTCTTGATTTCGACGCCTGCGACGGGCGTGGATTCCATTTTGGCGACGTATTCTCTGCTGGGTGGACCATTTGCGATTTTACGCCCGGTAGCCGCTTTCGTGACGGCGATGCTTGGTGGATTGTTTACGAATGTGGTTACAAAAAATGAGCCTGAAACGGGTGTTGCTGTTGTGGGTGAAACGCACGAACCTCATCATGAACACGAGCATTGTGATTGCGAAGGCGATCATTGCTCATGCAGTCAAGAGGGCCACGATGAACATTCGAAAAAATCCTTTGTCCAAAAGGTTCGGGAAACTCTCGAATACGGCTTCGTGAACATGATTGGCGATGTGAGCAAGTGGCTCATCATTGGCCTTTTGCTGGGTGCGCTGATTGCGGCCTTTGTTCCGGACGATTTCTTCCTGTTCCTGCACGAATACCCGCTGCTGTGCATGGTGGTCGTGTTGGTGTTGGCGATGCCGATGTACACCTGTGCGACGGGCTCCATTCCGCTTGCGCTTGCCCTGGTAGAAAAGGGAATTACGCCGGGGGCCGCTCTCGTGCTCTTGATGGCAGGCCCTGCAACGAGTATTGCGAGCATGCTCGTGGTAGGAAAGGCTTTTGGTAAGCGTACTTTGGCCGCGTACCTGACCTCCATTGCACTTGGAGCATTGTTCTTCGGATTCGTCGTCGATACGTTCTTTATGGATACATTCCTTGCGTCCATGCTTCCTCACGCTTCTGCAGAATGTCATGGTCATGGTGCCTTGGGCGTATTTGATTATATCTGTGCGGGACTGTTCGCGTTATTGATTGTTTATGCCAAATTTGCTCACAAGGGTTGCGGTGGACATTGTGGCTGTGGCTGCGGAAATCACGATTGTTGTTGCGAATGTGATGATGACCACGAACATTGTGAATGCGGCGACGATCATCACCATGAAGGCGAATGTCACTGCCATGGTCATCACCACGAACACGAGGAACCGGTAGTTGTGACGTATCGTGTTCTCGGTATGAGTTGTAGCCACTGCAAAGCGTGCGTCGAAAAGGCCACTTTGCGCCTGGACGGAGTTCTTTCCGCAGAAGCGGATGTCGCTAGTAAGGAACTCCGCGTGCGATGGCACGGAGACGATGACGTTGATGAATCCGCCCTTAAGAATGCGGTTGAAGAGGCTGGCTTCGAATTTGGCGGAAAAAAGTAGGTGCTATAAACCTATATTTGTCCTATGCAAATTTCCCCGATAGGCAAATTCTACGGTGATGCCGTATACAAATACGATGCTCCTCGGCAAGGGCGACTGTTTGCGGGGCATCCCGGCCGTATCGAACTTGCTGCGGGGCAGAATTTCGAAATGGCGTTGCGAGACCTAGAAGGCTTTGAACGCATCTGGGTGATTTTTCAGTTCCACGAAAATGAGGGCTGGCGTCCGACGACCCGTCCGCCTGTTCCGCCCAAGGGGAAAGACCGTGTTGGAACCTTTGCGAGCCGTAGCCCCTACCGCCCGAATCCGATCGGTCTCAGCTGCGTGCGTCTTCTCAAGATTGATGGCTTGACCCTGTTCGTGGACGAGGCCGACCTGCTCAATGGAACGCCGGTGCTTGACATCAAGCCGTACATCCCGATGGCAGACGCTTTCCCCGATGCCAAGGCGGGTTGGGTCGAAGAGCAGGTGGGCGACTTGTGGACGGTTGAGATGTCCGATGAATTTTCGGCGCAGCACCGCTGGATTGCCGAACATAGCGACTTCGATCTCGAAAGTTTTGCGCAGGTGCAGCTTTCCCGCGGAAATTTCTCGAAAGATGTCTTTGACAGTTCCCGTCGCCGCTTGACCGTAGACACTTCCGCACATACGGGCGTGCTTGCGTACCGCACTTTTCGTATCCATTTTAGCTACGACGAACCGGCCCGCTGCGTTCTCCTGCAACGCATTAGCAGCGGCTATTCAGCCGAAGATTTAAAGCCCGGTGCCGAAGACAAGTACGGTGACAAGGATCTTCATCGTGATTTCTTGTGTTGCTGTCGTCCTGGAACAAAGTGACGGGATCCAGCGCGTCATATCCCATTTATTTTAGGTTTAATTTCCACTTCAAATACCCGGCCATCTGGAGCGGGTGATTAAACGAACCGTCTGCCATTTTGGCCTGCAGTTCGTTGTCGCTCAACAGTAGGCTTTCGATTTCTTCGGTGCTGTCGAAATGCGTGCAGCCATCCTTGATGACCTTGTCAATGAAAACGACATGGAATCTACCGCGGTGCCTGTCCGGATTCACGGGAAAAGAGCCGAGGTAACTGATTGTGTCATTCTGAGCGGAACGAAGTGGAGTCGAAGAATCTAGACCCGTTCGACTTCGCATCTTCGATGCTTCGCTCAGGGTGACACATTGTTTCTCAATGCCATATCCGCTTTCTTCTTGCAATTCTCGGAGGGCGGCCTGTTCTGGTGTTTCTCCCTTGTCTATAATCCCGGCGGGGAATTCCAAGGTGATTTTACCCGTTCCGTGGCGGTATTGTTCCGTCATGACCCATTTGCCCTCGGTGGTTCGTGCCAAAATCAGCACCCAGTCAGGTTGCCATAAAGTGTAAAAGTCGTCAATTACCTTTCCGTTTGGCAATTCGCACTTTTCTTTAGCGACTTTTAGCCATGGGGCGTCTACCAGGTATTCCGAGTCCAAGAGTTTCCAGGGTTTCATGCCCCAAAATTTAGAATTTTTTGATTTTCGGGTGAAAATTTGTATATTTCGTAGCATGAGCGAGTATGCTTTTTATGCGAAAGTGTGTGTGGGATGCGCTTGCGTCCTGCTGATCCTTTTGTATAGCATCAAAAGGCTTCCGACTCCGCAGTTGAAGTTTAACCTGTTTTCCAAGCTCGTATTTTGGCATATCGTTTATTTTTACAGCGATGCAATTTGGGCATTGGTCAATGATGCGGTCTTTACGAAAAACACATATTCCGTTTTGGCTGTAAATTACTTGAATGCGATTATAATATCGATCCTTTTTTACAGTTGCTTTGTCTTTGCCGAAATAAGTACTCGTCCAGAGATGACCCGTGCGCAGATTCAAAGCTTGCAGATTAAGTTGCGGATCCCGATTATTATAGAAACGGTTGTGTTGCTGGTGTCATTTGTCGTGATGCCTGAATTTTGGCTGAATGAAAATCTGGAACCGGGCTATCTTTACTATTTCGTATTGATGTTCATTCCGTTTGTGTATCTTATGATTCCGACGGTTCGTTGTCTAGTCCGAACGCTTAAGCCACAAAACCGAAAAAATTTGAAGACTTACCTGATTGTCGCTAGCTATGTTCCGTGCTGTGTTTTTGCGGCGGCCATGCAGTTGTTCTATTCGGAGAATATTCCGATATTCTGCTTTGGCTGTACCCTGATAATATTGTTTGTCTATTTGAATTTGCAAACCCAGCTGATCTCGACGGATTCGCTGACGTTACTTAGCAACCGTAACCAGCTGGATGTTTTTCTGCAGCAGCAACGGGAACAGAAATCTTATTATGTGGTAATGGTTGATGTAGACCATTTCAAGCAGATCAACGACACTTATGGGCATATCGAAGGGGATAATGCTCTTGTACTCGTTTCCAGGGCCCTCAAGAAAGCGGGGGAACGCCTTGGAAAATCGGTCTTCCTCTGCCGTTACGGTGGAGATGAGTTCCTGATGGTGGTTTCGACGGAGATGCCTGGATACGCCGTCCGTGAAATTCAGGAATGCTTACGCGAAGAACTTTCGACCCGTCATGGAACGCAATATTATGCCATCGAAGTGAGTGTCGGGTATGCCGGCTGGGATGGCGATGCCTCCAGTTTCAAGGATAGCATCGATAAAGCTGACCAGATGATGTATGTCGAAAAGCGTTCCGCCTAAGCAAACTTTTTGCTAGGATTTGTCAAGGTTCGCTTTATCTTGCGTAGCGAAAGCTCGCTTAACCTCGCTTAACCTTCCAATTTGTTCTTCAGGTAATGCCTTGATGTCCAGGTGAAGTACAGGACGTCTGCGATGACGAGTGCGATTGCGCATGCGAAAAAGACTTGGCGATGCATGCCGAAGTAGTTGGCCATGGAGCCGCCTATCAAAATGCCGGTACCGATACCGATATCCCAACCGCTCAGGTAGGTGCTGTTTGCGGTTCCGCGCTGGTCGTGGCGGGCGAGGTTCACGCACATGGTCTGGTAGCCCGGGAAAATCAGGCCGAGGCTTGTTCCGATCAGGAATGCCGCGACAAAGAAGGTGATGGGCGAGTGGCTGAACGCGAGGATAAAGTAGGCGACCACGTTCAGGGTCATGCCGGTTCCTACAAGGTGGATCAGGTAGCCGCGGTCAATGAGGCGGCCCGTCATGACGCGGTTCAAGATGAGACCCGCTGCAATCAAGGCGTAGAACCAACCGGAACCGCCGATGCCAAGTTCCTTAGCGTAAAGGGCGATGTAGTTCGTGACCGGACCGTAAGCGAATCCCACGAAAATAAAGTTCGCAAATTGCGGAATGGCGCGGGTCAAGAAGAAACGGTCAAGCGAAAGCGGAGCGTGCGGCTTTTTCTCCTTGCGGGGCACATTCAGAGTCTGCACAAGAATCAGACCGATTATGCACAAAATAATCGAAATTGCAAAGACGATGGTGTCGCCGAAAGCTTCGTACAGGAACATGCCTGTCATCGGGCCTGTCGCAAACGCCAGGTTCACGCTGATGCCGAAGTAGCCGATGCCTTCTCCGCGGCGGCTTGCGGGCAAGGCGTCGATCGCGACCGTGTTGCTCGCCGTGCTCGAAATTCCGAAGAAGAGACCATGCGCAAACCGCACGGCGGCAAGAATCGGCAGAATGCCGACGGTCTTGTAGCCTAAAAAGCAAGCGGTAAACGCGAAGAATGTCCAGAAGTACAGGGGCTTGCGGCTGAGGGTGTCCACGAGGAATCCTGCGAACGGCCTACAGGCAAGCGCACCGATCGTATAAAGCGAGATGATGAAACCTGCGGTCGCATTGTCGGTCGCAAATTTCTCAATGATGTAGAGCGGTAAAATCGGCAACAGCTGGTAAAAGCTAAAGAACAGCAGAAAGTTCGCGGCGGCGACCGTCACGAAATTCCGCGTCCACAGTGCGGGTTTACTTGAGGAGACTTTTTCAGAATACATCATCTTTCGTCTCTCGTCTTTCGTCTGTAGGGTCGAAGGCCCGTTCTAAAATCTATTTCCTCTCCAGCATCACGATGGTTTCGAGGTGCGGGGTGCCCGGGAACAGGTCGAGCGGCTGCACCTCGCGCACGCGGTAGCCGTAGCGTTCCCATTCCTTGAGCGAGGCGGGAATTTCGTCGGTGCCGCAGAACACGTGGCATACGCGGATCGGCTTTCTCATCGCGAGTGCGTGAATCACGCCCGGTTCGCAGCCCTTGCGCGGCGGGTCCAAGAGAATTTTTTCCGGTTCGTTCACGATCGGCCGCGGCAGTCGCGTCTGCACGAACATTTCGTCGATTTTACCGGCGATAAAGCGGTAAGACTTTTTGAGGTGCTTGGCCGAAGCCTTCGCACAGTCGATGGAAGGACCTTCCCATTCCACGCCGAGAACATCCTTGGCGGCTTCGCCGAGCGCAAAGCTGAACAGACCGTATCCGCAGTACAAATCCAAGAAATGGTCTTCCTTGCTTAAGCTCAGGAGGCGGCTTGCGGCCTTAATCAAGTTGTGAATCTGGCTCTCGTTAATCTGGCTGAATCCCGTGACGGGGTAGCGCAGGCTGAACTTGCCGAGTGACAGGCTCATTTCTCGCGGACCATAAAGCTGCTTGAAGTTCAGGCCTTCGGTCGGGCGCTTCGATTCCAGGTAGTAATCCGATTCGGTCGTATCTACGTAGGCGTGTGCCGCTGTCACCTTGAAAGGAGTTTCCTTCAGTGCGTCCGAAATCAGCTTGAGCTTGCGCACGATGCTCGCGTCAATCTTCTTGATGTTGAAAATCACCACGCGGTACTGGTAGGTGCCACGGATAATGATCCAGTTGAGTGCGTAGGCGAGCGGCTTGTACGCCGGCGTAATCAACTTTTCAAAAAGAAAATCATAAATTCTGTTGTGTTCTTCGGGTTCGAGCATCGATTCTTGACGGTCGAACTGTAAGTTGCCCGGCTGCATGAACACGCGGCGCTTGCTCGTGGTGCGGTAGGCGCGGGGGAGCGGGCTTGCGATGACTTTCTGCGGGTTTCCGGCGAGGCGGTTCACGTCCCAGAATTCCTGGATGGCGAGGTCCTTGATGCGGAGCTCGTCCTTGTAGTCGAACATGGCGAGCGATTCGCCGTGGGCGGAGTCGGCTTCTCGGGTGTAACCCGGAACCTGGTGTGCAATGGCTTGTTCAAAGAGCATGGGAACCTCTTTTTTTCAAATACAAATGTAGAAATTATTTGTTGTTTCCCAAATACTGAAATTCTTACAAAAAAAGCCACCTCAAAGAAGGGGAATACAAAAAAGACCCCTCAAAGAGGGGTCTAAGAGCGGCGGACCGGGATCGAACCGGCAACCATTAGCTTGGAAGGCTAAGGCTCTACCATTGAGCTACCGCCGCGAGCAAGTCCAATTATACAAAATTCCGCCCATTTTCAAAGGGGTTCCTTAAAAAGTTCTTGCATTTTTTTGTAAAAAAACTATATTTACCGCCACAATAACCATTTACCTAGAGGTAGCTTAACTTGGCGTTACAAAATCCCCGCGACCGCCGCATGCCGAACAGACAGAGCGACGGAACCCGCATTAACGAAGACATTCGCATTTCCCCGATCCGTCTTGTGAAAGACGATGGCGAGGCCGTCATCATGGATACCAAACAGGCTCTCCAGATGGCCAAGGACGCCGGACTGGACCTGGTGGAAGTGTCTCCCAATGCTAAGCCGCCTGTATGCCGTATCATCAACTACGGCAAGTACAAGTTTGAACAGATCAAGAAGGCCAAGGCCGCAAAGGCCAAGCAGCACGTGGTGAAGCTTAAAGAAATCAAGATGCACCCGAAGACTGCCGAGAACGACTACCAGTACAGGATCAAGCAGGCAGCCGAGTTCTTGCAAGACGGCATGAAGGTCAAGCTTATTATGCAGTTCCGTGGGCGCGAAATGGCGCACATGGACTACGGCAAACGCCTGATGGAGCGCGCTAAGGAAGACTTGCTCCAGTACGGCGACTTGGAAATGGATTCGCGAGTCGAAGGCAACACAATGCTCTCGATTTACGGTCCGAAACGCGGTGCAGGTACTGCCAAAAAGCAGCCCCAGGCACCAAAGCCCGTAACCGAGCCCATGGCAGCAGGTGAGGCTTCAACTTAATAACCTAAAGAGGTAAAAATGCCTAAGATGAAAACACACAGCGGTGCTAAGAAGCGCTTCCGCCTGACTGGCTCCGGCCACGTCAAGTTCAAGCGTGCTGGCATGCGCCACATTCTTGCCAAGATGTCCACGAAGCGTAAGCGTAACCTGCGTAAGGGCGCTCTCGTTAAGAAAGTCGATGTTTACCATGTCAAGCGTCTGCTTGTCGTTGCATAAGGAGTGTAAGAATGCCACGCGCTAAAACCAGAGTTCCTTCCCGCGAACGCCGCAAAAACATCCTCAAGGCCGCCAAGGGTTTCTATGGCCGTCGCAAGTCGAACCTTCGCCTTGCTATTGACGCCGTAGCCCACGCCGGTCAGTATGCCTACGCTCACCGCCGTGACAAGAAGGGTGACTTCCGCTCTCTGTGGATCACTCGCTTGAACGCAGCTGTCCGCGAACATGGCATCAGCTACAGCCAGTTCATTTACAAGCTTTCCAAGGCCAACATCCAGATGAACCGCAAGGTTCTCGCCGATATGGCCGTCGCCGATCCGGAAGCATTCGCCAAGGTCGTCGAAGTTGTGAAGGCTGCCTAATAGCTGCATCTTTACGCGAGAAATTCGCCTCACTCCTAACCGAGTGGGGCGTTTTTATTTGCATAGAGGCGTCGGCCATGTGAGCCGGAGCGACTTGTATTAACAAGTCGTGAAGGCGAGAGTGAGGCGGTATCGTAGAGCCTAGCTACAATAGAGCCGAACGGTCGTGTGTGAGCCGGAGTCGCCAAGCGCAAGCTGGCGATGTAGGCGAGAGTGAGGCGGTATCGTAGTGTCTAGCTACAAAAGAGCCGAACGGTCGTCATATTGCCGTCGCCGATCCGGAAGCATTCGCCAAGGTCGTCGAAGTTGTGAAGGCTGCTTAATTGAGCTGAAGCCTAGCTTCATCTTCACGCGAGAAATTGCACCCTGCTCTGCAGGGTGCTTTTTATATACCGCTCGCGCTAAAGCTGGGAAAAGTAGATATGCGCTCGCTTTCGCAACCACGTCTGGTTTATACCAGACGCTTGTTGTTCACGGCACTCCTAACCGAGTGGGGCTTTTTTTACAAACAAAAAAATAAGCAGGCCGCTTAAGCCTGCTTATCTTGTATGAAATTTCTGAAGTGAGTTGTTGTTCGGTCTCGCTTAAACCACTTGCACTAGGAGGCCCTTGAGGTATTGCCCTTCGGGGAATGCCGTATTCACGGGGTGGTCTGCGGGTTGGCCGAAGCGTTCAATGATTTGAACGCGCCGATGTGCATCGGCGGCGGCATCTGCAATAATCTTTTGGAACAAGTCCATTTCCATGAGGCCCGAGCAGCTAAACGTCGCGAGCATGCCGCCTTCGGCCAAGAGCTTCATGGCGAGCAGGTTGATGTCCTTGTAGCCGCGGGCACCCTTCTGCAGGTTGTCCTTGCTTTCCACGAATTTGGGCGGGTCAAGTACGATGAGGTCGAATGTTTCGGCCTTGTCGCGACACTTGCGCAGGTACTGGAACACGTCGGCTTCCACATGCGTGGCATGTGCGGTGCTTAATTTGTTCCTCATGATGCCTTCCTTGGCGAGCTTCAGCGCGTCCTTGGAAACATCCACCTGATAGACTTTTTCGCAGCCGCCGCGGAGTGCGTAGAGTCCGAATCCGCCGGTATAGCAGAAGCAGTTGAGTACCTTCTTTCCCTTGGAAAGTTCGCCAATGCGGCGTCGGGCGTCGCGCTGGTCTAGATAGTAACCAGTCTTGTGGCCGTTCTTCACGTCGATGGGGAAGAGAATTCCGTTTTCGTTGATGATGACGGGGTCGTCACTCACTTCGCCGTAAACGCATCCGGTACGCAGCTGCAAGCCTTCCTTCTTGCGCACATCGGAATCGCAGCGTTCGTAGATGCCGCGGCAGTGCGTCTTTTCGGCGAGCAGTTCGTAAATATCCTTGCGGTGGACTTCGGCGCCTGCAGCCAAGATTTCTACGGAGTAGATGTCGGCGTACTTGTCGATGATGCAACCGGGAATGCCGTCATTTTCTGCGTTAATCAGTCGGAATGCCGATTCCTTGTCTTCGATGTCGAAGCCACGGCTTTTGCGGGCGGCGATGGCGCGGTCCAGCAAGTCGCTAAAGAATTCGCGATCGATGTTAGCCTTTTCGCCGAAGGTCCAGAAACGCCCGCGGATCTGGGACTTGGGCGAGTACGCCGCAAGACCCAGGAAGTCACTCTTGTAGCTGTATACTTCAACGGTGTCGCCCAGTTCCGGGTCGCCGATGACTTCGTCAACGGCTCCGCTAAAAATCCAGGGGTGGTAACGCAATGCGGACTTTTCGCGTCCGGCTTTCAAGGTAATCGCTTTCATGAGTGTAAATATAGTAACCTGCGTGGCGTTCTGCCGTCTATTTCCTATATTTGGCGCCACGATGTTCGAAAGCATTTTTGACAAGTACCCGTTTTTCCGAGCAGTCCCCTGCGTGCTCTGCATGGCAATCATCTTTAAACTGTCTTCGATGACGATGGAGCAACTTGAAGACTTACCGCACATTTGGGATAAGCTGGCCCACTTTTGCGAATACGCAACGCTGGCCGGTTGCTATGCCATGCTCTGGAGCCGTAACGAATGGTCCAAACGGCAGTGGCTGCGCGTCTTGGTTGTCGGGGGACTTGCGCTCCTTTACGGATGTACCGATGAATTCCACCAGAGCTTTGTGGAAACTCGTGACAGTAGCGTGCTGGACCTCGTAGCTGACTTGACCGGCGGCTTGATGGGCGGTGTCGTTTATGCCATCGTCACGAGAATCCTGAATCGCTACGACCCCGTGCCGGAAGAGAAAGTAGACGGTAGGCAGTAGGAAGTTGATAGTGATTAGTGGTTAGGAGTCAGGTCCCTGAGCCTGCCGAAGGGCCACGAATCTGTCATCCTGGAGCGAAGCGACGGGATCTAGGTGTAAGATTTTTGATGGATCCCCTCCCGCGTTTTACTTGGTCGAGGATGACTTTGGTGAAGACATCAATCTTTACTAAAATTCCCCCAGCAATATTATTTCGCGGTGCAGTTCGATGCCGAATTTTTCGGTGACTTTCTGCTGAACGAATTCGCTTAATTGCTTGATGTCGCTTGCTGTTGCACCGCCTGCGTTCACGATGAAATTCGCGTGTACGGTGCTGACTTCGGCGCCACCGATGCGGTAGCCCTTGAGCCCCGCTTGTTCAATGTAATAACCCGGTGCGATTTGCGCGGGAGTATCGGCAGCTCCAGCGGAAAGCCGCTTGAAGGTGGAGCCTGCGTTCGGCATATTGAGTGGCTGGCTCGCCTTGCGTTTCTCCATACATTCAGCGAGTTCCGCTTCAAGATCTGCAGACGCTTTGCCGAGACTTTCTGCAGTTGGCAATTGGAATGTCGCCGAGAGTATAATCGCGCTGTTCTTCTGGAAAATACTTTGTCTGTATCCGAATTCGCATTCGCTAGCGGCGAATTCACGAATGTTCCCGTCGCTATCTAAAACCGTTACTTGCGTGCAGCTAATTCCGATTTCTTGACCGTAGGCGCCCGCGTTCATGTAAATCGCGCCACCCAAGGTGCCAGGGATCCCTGCAAGTTTGTGAATGCCTGCAAAGCCGAGTTTCATCGCTGTTCGTGCGAACCTGCCGAGCGGGGTCGCCGCCCCGACTTTGAAGGCCCCGTTTCCGAGGTCCTGTATTTCTGAAAATTCTCCAGCAAGCGTGATGACAAGACCGTCAAAACCCTTGTCTGAAACAAGCAGGTTCGTTCCATTTCCCAAGATAAAGAACGGAATCCCCTTTTCGCTGGCCAAGTTAAAAGCCTTTTTAAGGTCATCGAGGCTTTCCGCCTTCACAAAATAACGTGCGGGCCCGCCTACCTTAAAGGAGGTGTGCTTGTTCATGGGTTCGTTTTCGAGAAGAATCATATGTTAAATATAAAATTTCTATTATTCCCACTATGACTAACGAGGAACTGAAACAATTCAAGGCGGCGATTTCGATTACATCTGTCGCGCAGAGTCTGGGAATATCGGTTTCTCATGGTCGCTTCAGATGTTTTTTCCCGCAACGCCATACGCATGGCGACCGTACGCCTTCGGTTTCGATTTCCGAAGAACGCGGCTATTTTCGTTGCTGGGTTTGTGACGATGTTCGTGGTGACGTGATAACGCTTGTGCAGCTCGTGAAGGATTACAGCTTTGTCGAAGCGCTCAATTGGCTGATGGAACAGTATCCGTTTTTGGTGCCGCCCTCTGCCCGCAAAGAAATGGAACGCGTGTTGGAACGAACGCAACCTGCTGCCGTCGGGCGTCAGCGACCTTCGGTGCAGGGGATCGCTCCACAGCATTTATCTTCGTCGCAAAGTCATCCGTCGGTGCCCGAAATGGTCCGCCCGCCTGAACCCGAGGAACCGCCGCTAGTATCTGAGGACGAACACAAGAAAATTATCCTCTCGTTCCTTAAGCGTCTGAGTCCCGTCGATAACACGCCTGCGGCCAAGTGGCTTGCCCGTCGCCGCATCTACAAGCCCGTGTGGGACAAGATGCTGCTCCGCACCATTACCAACTACGAAGAGGTGAACAACAGCCTCAAGGCGGACTTTGGCGAAGAGGTCTTGAAGTATGTGGGTCTCTTTAATGAAAAGGGCCACTTGCGCTACTACAAGCATCCGTTGATTTTCCCGTATCTCGACACGAAACGCCGCGCTTTCTATTTCCAGTCGCGGGCAATCGATAAAACGGTCGTGCCCAAGGAACTTAACCTGCGTGGCACGGTGCCGTATCCGTACAACATGTCTGCGCTCGACAATAAGCCTGGCTGGGTCTACCTGTGCGAGGGCGTGGTCGATACGCTCACGTTTTTAGGACAAAAGATCAATGCGGTGGGGATTCCCGGTGTGCGGAGTTTCAAGGTGGAATGGCTGAATTTGTTCAAAAGTAAGAACGTGGTTCTTTGTTTGGATCACGACGAGGCGGGGCGCTCTGGAATGGAATATATCGGCAACCTGTTTACGCAAGCGGGCATTCATAATGTAATTTTGGGCGAAGGAATGGAAAACTTGCCCACGGCCATGAAAGAGGGTGAAGACATCAATGACTGGTTCGGAGGAAAAAAGTAATGGATAAGGTGAAGTTGTATTTTGGTAAGGTCAGAGATTTTTTCAAGTGGTTCACGAATACCACGTTCGCGAAGGTGACAGGATTCATTATCAAGTGGCTTTACCGGACGATTAATTTCGTCATTCGCCAGGCATTGCTGATTTTGATTATCTACTCGGCTGTTTTCTCGGTGGCGGCCTCGTATGCCCTGTACCGTGCGTTCATTTACGGTTACGAAATTTACGAAGGAGTCGAGGATCTCAAGGACACCCAGCCCGAAATGAGCAAGTACATGGAGGCCTTGCGCGATTCGAGTCCGAACCTGCAAATCAAGCATACCTATGTTCCCCTTGATTCCATCAGTCCGTACCTGCGCAAAGCTGTCATTGCAAGCGAAGATGCCGGCTTCTATTTCCATCCGGGCTTTGACGTCCGCGCCATCGCCGAGGCGCTCAATGCAAATCAGGTGGCAGGGAAAACCAAGTTCGGCGGCTCCACGATTACGCAGCAGCTTGCGAAGAACCTCTTCTTGAGTGGCGAACGTTCCTTCAACCGCAAGTTCAAGGAATTGGCGTACGCGCTCTTGATGGAACATGAACTCGGCAAGGATCGCATTCTGGAACTCTACCTGAATTATGCCCAGTGGGGTAAGGATATTTTCGGCTGCCAGGAAGCGTGTCTCGCTTACTACAAGAAGAGCTGTTCCAAGCTGAGTGTGGACCAGGCGATTAATCTTGCTGCCATGCTCGCAAGTCCGGGCAAGCACCATCCGAATATGCGCGAAAGCCAGTTCATGGCCAAGCGTCGTGCCGTCATTTACCAGAACATGTTCCCCAAGAAGGACAGCGTGCTGGTGGATTCGCTCCGGCAGTTGATGGCTCCGCCTCCTAAGGATTCTAGTAAGGTCTCTCCGTAGTTTTTTTCATCATTTTTCTATAAAAATTCTTTCGTCTTTCGTCTTTCGTCTCTCGTCTATTTCTATATTTCAATCGTCTAAAATTTTCTTAAAGGACGCTAAAAATGGCTAAGAAAGAATCCAAGAAGAAGGTTGTCCTCGCTTATAGCGGTGGACTCGATACTTCCATCATCATCCCCTGGCTCAAGGAAAACTACGACTGCGAAGTGATCGCTTTCGCCGCCGACCTCGGTCAGAACGATTTCCCGGACGCTAAGGCTCTCGAAGACAAGGCTCTCAAGACCGGCGCTTCCAAGTGCTACGTTCTCGACCTCAAGAAGGAATTCCTCGAAGACTACGTTTGGCCGACTGTTCGCGCCGGTGCCAAGTACGAAGGAACCTACCTCCTGGGTACTTCTTTCGCCCGTCCGCTCATCGCCAAGTACCAGGTGAAGATTGCTGAAAAGGAAGGCGCCTACGCTGTTGCTCACGGTGCTACCGGTAAGGGTAAC
>JAGAHT010000046.1:0-114944 GCA_017626945.1 Fibrobacter sp. | reverse complement strand
GGGGGAGTACTTGCCGAGCTCGGCGAGGAAGGTCTTCGCCTTGAAGCAGAAGATGCCGCTGTTCCAGTAGAAGTTGCCGGAGAGCAGATACTTCTCGGCGGTGGCGAGGTCGGGCTTTTCCACGAAGCGCTTGACGTCTTCGCCTGCGGCCTCGATATAGCCGTAGCCGGTCTCGGGGCTCGTCGGCGTGATGCCGAAGGTCACGAGGTTGCCCGCCTCGGCGAGTTCCTGGGCACGGAGCAAAACCTTCTTGTACTCGTCCTTCTTGCGGATCACGTGGTCCGACGGGGAAACGAGCACGATGGTCTCCGGATCCATGGTGAGGCAGGCGAGAGCGATCGCGGGGGCGGTGTTGCGGCCCACGGGTTCCAGGAGGAACTTGCTTCCGGT
Source organism: Fibrobacter sp. (assembly GCA_017626945.1). GTDB lineage: Bacteria > Fibrobacterota > Fibrobacteria > Fibrobacterales > Fibrobacteraceae > Fibrobacter. Next base: position 114,554 of record JAGAHT010000046.1, on the reverse strand, counting down.
CATGCCTTCCATCTCGAGCTGGTCCTTCGCGAGGAAGAACTGATCGGCGTTGGAGACGATAAACTGCGATTCGCAGACGGCGGAGTTGGTGACCACCGTCTTGCGGAAAAGGGACTGCCCGTCAAAGAGCGGCGCGAACTGCTTGGGCATCAGGGAACGGCTCACGGGCCAGAGGCGTGTGCCCGAACCACCACAAAGAATCAGGTTGATCATGTTATGTCATCCTTATTTGCTGTAGTCGTCCTTGACGACATGTACGTTGTGCGCAGCCAGTGCTCCGTAGTAGACCGTCTGTACGGACGGGAGGATCAAGCTGATGAGGCGGTTCCAGGTAGCGAGACCGGAAGCGTCCACATACACGATATCGCGGGCGTTCAGTTCGAAACGGTCGGCCATGGCAAGTGCCATTGCATTCTTTGCGTTCAGCTGGAACACGTCAATCTTGGTTTCGGAGGTATTGCGGATCACGTAGATGCCACGGGAAGTTGCGTTCAGAGCCTGCAGGCCGCCAGCAGAGGCGAGGGCTTCGGCGAGGGTCAACTTTCCGCTGTAGATATTCACGATGCCGGTTCTGCCGACTTCACCCATCACGTAAACCTTCTGTTCCTTCTGCGTTTCGGACAGGGCCGGAACAAAGAGCTGGTCCTTGGGCTGAACCATCATGCGTTCGAGGGGCAGGTTGGACTTGAAGGCGTCGAGGTAGTTGATGTTGTAGACCTTGTCGCCACGGCGCAGCTGCATTGCAGAGGGGTCGGCTTCCTTGGCGAATCCACCGACGCTTGCAATCATGTCGGGGAGGGTCATCGGATTTTCATTAAACGATACGAAACCCGGGCGTTCCACTGCGCCTGCCACAAATGCCTTGCGGCTGTTGTAACCGGTAACGCGGACATCGACCTGCGGGTCGTTCAAGATCTTGTCGGAAAGACGCTTCGTGATTTCGGCGCGGAGTTCCTGGGCGGTCAGACCTGCAGCCTGGAGTTCACCGGCATAGGGATAGAAAAGCTTTCCGTCGGTGGTCACCTTTTGGCCTGCGGGTTGGTACTGGCCCATCGGAGAAGTCAGTTCCGGATGTTCCCACACCACCACCTGAACCATGTCCAGAGGTCCAATGCGGTATTCGAGTTCAGGAAGGGAATCAACCACGAGGTCCTTCAAATCACCCAGTTCGGAAGATCCTTCGGCGGTAGCAACACTCTTGCCAAGGTCGCCCTGGTCGATGGAGTGGATCTGCACCGTCATGCCGTTGTATTCGGCGGAATCACCCGGCAAAGACATCTGCATCTGGGGCCCGGCAAAGCAACCGGTCAAGACGACGGATGCCACGGAGCAAAGGCCTAAAAACATTTTTTTCATAACTCAACCCTTTTTGCCAGCTATGCCTGGCCTTCACTTTGTTTGATTTTTTCAACCCAATAGGGAGTCAGTTTAGAGATAAAGTTCCATGCGAGAACAAAGGCGTTCTCGGGACGGCGATACGGGTCGGGAACATCGACTCGCTGCGGTTCTCCATAGCGGAAAACCTTGCCTTCGAGCCAAGGATAACGGTGCAGCAGTTCCATCTTATGGCCATTTTCCATGACCAGGATGAGGTCCGCCCACTTAAGAATATCCAGATTGATTTGGCGAGCGCGATGAGCACTCATATCGATACCATGTTCCAGCGCAATCTTTTGGCTGAGTTCATGGGCAGGATGGTCGACCAAGGCTCCAAGGCCGGCACTCATCACATCAAAATCAGGCCCCAATTCCTTCTTAAGGCAATATTCACCCGTGGGGCTGCGGCAAATATTACCAGTGCATACAACTAGAATATGTTTCATTGGATGTTAAGATAGAAAAAAGCATTAAAGCTCGAACGCGAAATTCAAATCTTTGAGCGCCGGATTCTTCGTGTCCTTTTCGGAGAGGAGGGGCTCGAATCCGTTGCCGACCGGCCACTTGATGCCGATTTCAGGATCGTTCCACATAAGACCGCCTTCGTCCTTGGGGTCGTAGAGGCGGGTGCACTTGTACACGAAAGTCGCCGTTTCGCTGAGAACTACAAAACCGTGGGCAAAGCCTTCGGGAATGTAGAACTGCTTCTTGTTCTCGGCGGAAAGCGTAACGCCTTCCCACTTGCCGAACGTGGGGCTGCCCTTGCGGAGGTCTACAGCCACGTCAAAGACTTCGCCTTCGATCACGCGGACGAGCTTGCCTTGCGGATTCTTCTTCTGGAAATGCAGTCCGCGGAGAACTCCCTTCTTGCTGCGGGATTCGTTATCTTGTACGAAAACCATGTCCAGGCCGGCGGCATCGAATTCCGCCTTGTTGTAGGTTTCCATAAAATAGCCGCGATGGTCGCCATAGACCGTCGGTTCAACGATTGTTACGCCCTCGATGGAGGTCTTGATGAAATTGAATTTACCCATTTTAAATCTCCTATAGATCCTTCGACTACGCCCTACGGGCTTCGCTCAGGATGACACGTAGGCTATCTATTCCCGTACATTTTTTCGTAATACTTTTCGTAGTCACCGCTCGTGATGTTGTCGAGCCATTCCTGGTTGTCGAGGTACCAGCGTACCGTCTTCTCGATGCCTTCCTCGAACTGCAGGGACGGTTCCCAGCCGAGTTCCTTCTGGAGCTTGGTGGAGTCGATCGCGTAGCGGGCATCGTGGCCCAGGCGGTCCGTCACGTAGGTGATGAGGTTCAGGTCTTCGCCTTCGGCGCGGCCGAGGAGCTTGTCGACGGTCTTGATCACGACCTTGATGATGTCGATGTTCTTCCATTCGTTGAAGCCGCCGATGTTGTAGGTTTCGGCAATCTTTCCGTTATGGAAAATCACGTCGATGGCACGTGCGTGGTCTTCTACAAAGAGCCAGTCGCGAACGTTTTCGCCCTTGCCGTAGACCGGGAGAGGCTTCTTGTGGCGGATATTGTTGATGAACAGCGGAATCAGCTTTTCGGGGAACTGGTACGGCCCGTAGTTGTTAGAGCAGTTCGTGACAATCGTCGGCATGCCGTAAGTGTCGTGGAAGGCGCGCACAAAATGGTCGGAGCCGGCCTTAGAAGCGGAATACGGAGAGTGCGGAGTATATTTCGTCGTTTCGTAGAAGAAGTCGTCACCGTAGGCCAGGTGATGCTCCGAGCTAGAAGCCGTCGTCGTGAACGGAGGCGTGATGCCTTCCGGGTGGTTCATCTTGAGGGCGCCATAGACTTCGTCAGTGGAGATGTGGTAGAAACGCTTGCCTTCGTACTTTTCGGGGAGGCTTTCCCAGTAGAGCTTCGCGGCCTGGAGCAGGGCAAGGGTACCCATGACGTTCGTCTTGGCAAACGTGAACGGGTCCTTGATGGAGCGGTCCACATGGCTTTCGGCAGCCAGGTGAATGATACCGTCGACTTTTTCATCCTGCATAAGCTTGTAGAAAGCGTCAAAGTCGCAAATGTCCATCTTCACGAACTTGTAGTTCGGCTTGCCCTCGATATCCTTCAGGTTCGCGAGGTTGCCTGCATAGGTCAGCTTGTCGAGGTTGATAATCTTGTATTCAGGATACTTGTTGACAAAGAGGCGCACCACGTGGCTGCCAATGAAGCCTGCGCCGCCGGTAATGACGATGTTTTTCATAATAAAAAGGTGGTTAGTGGTTGGTGGTTAGTGATTAGGATTTTCAACCAAGATCGTCCTGTTTACTGCTTACTAATACTTAATCTTTCCTTCTGCAACTTTGCGCAGATGTTGACCGTAGGGGGACTTGCCGTACTTGGCTGCGGATTCAAGGAGCTTTTCCTTGCTAATCCAACCATTGATATAGGCAATTTCCTCGACTGCGCTAATCTGGATTCCTTGGCGGTTTTCGACCATCTTCACGAATTCGCCTGCCTCGATGAGGCTGTCCATGGTGCCTGTGTCAAGCCAGGCGAAACCACGGCCGAGCAGTTTCACGTCGAGTTCACCTTGTTCCAGGTAAACACGGTTGAGGTCCGTAATTTCAAGTTCGCCGCGAGCGCTGGGCTTCTGAGCCTTTGCATATTTGGAAACACGGTTGTCGTAGAAGTAGAGGCCCGTAATCGCGTAATTACTCTTCGGTTCCTTCGGCTTTTCTTCGACGGAAATCACCTTTCCGCTTTCGTCGAATTCAACGACGCCAAAGCGTTCCGGGTCTTCGACATAGTAGCCGAATACACTGGCGCGGCCCTTTTCTTCGGCGTTCTTGACGGCCGCCTTGAGGAGCGGGCTGAAACCGTTTCCGTAGAAGATATTGTCGCCGAGAACCATCGCGCAGCAGTCGTTTCCGATGAATTCTTCGCCGAGGATAAATGCCTGAGCAAGGCCATCGGGGCTGGGCTGTACCTTGTAGCTCAGGTTCAGTCCCATGGCGGAACCGTCGCCCAGGAGTCGTTCAAAGTTCGGTAAGTCCGTCGGCGTCGAGATAATCAGGATATCGCGGATGCCAGCCAGCATCAGCGTCGACAGCGGATAATAGATCATGGGCTTGTCGTAAACAGGCAAAAGCTGCTTACTGGTGACCATGGTCAGCGGATAAAGCCTTGTACCGGAGCCCCCGGCGAGAACGATTCCTTTCATATTTACTCCTTCGTCGGTAAATTCTGTTAGTACTTTCCGTACTTGTAGCCGTAGCCTTCGGTGCGGCTGTGCTCATACTTGTTGATGACGATCGAGGCGTGAGCTTGCGGATTGCCCTTGAGGATCTGCGACATGCCGTCCTTGATGGCTTCGATCGAGTGCTTGTTGTATTCAATGACCATCACGATTTGGTCGGCGACATGGCAGGCGAGTGCGGCGTCGGTCACGAGCATGATAGGCGGAGTATCGACGATGACGAGGTCGTATTCCTGCTTGAACTTGTTGATGATTTCGGCATAATGCTTGGATCCCAGGAGTTCCGCCGGGTTGGCAGGAACATTGCCGCACGGGATGACAAAAAGGTTTTCGACTTCGGTGGGGAAAATCACGTTTTCGGGTTCCACCTTGCGGAGCAGAATCTGTGAAAGTCCGTTCCCGCGCTTGATGCCGAATTCCTTGTGCAGACGGCCCTTACGCAGGTCCGCGTCGATGAGCAGAACCTTCTTGCCGAGGCCCGCAAACAGGGCGGCGAGGTTTACCGAGATAAAACTCTTGCCTACTCCGGGGATAAGTCCGCTTACACCGATAATGGAACCGCCTTCGTCCATCATTGAAAATTCAAGGGACGAACGCAATGCTCGGAGCGATTCTACTGCGACATCGTCTGGTTCCACCACGGCCAGGGGACGAGTCCCCTTGGTTCCCTTCGGATTGCCCTTGGGAACCTTGGCGTAGACGGTGAAGCCCGTTTCCTTCTCGATGAAGTTCGCGCTCTTGACGCCGCTGCTGAACTTCGACTTGATCGAGACGATGGTTGCGCCCACCAGGAATCCGAGGAACAGGGCAACGCACAGGATAACTTTCTTCTTTGGCTTTGTGGGGACTGTCACCTGTTCGGCATAGTCAATGATTCGGACCGAGCCGACTTCACCAGCCGAAACGAGACGCAGCTGCTGGATGTTGTTGAGCATGGAGGTGTACATGACCTTTGTCAGTTCCACCTGGTTCTGCAACTTAAGTACTTCCTGCTGGGTGGCGGGAAGCTTCTTTACTTCGCTGGAGGTTCCCGCAAGTTCGCGGCGTAGAGCGTCTTCTTGATCTTCCAGAGTTTTTACGGTGGGATGCTCGGAATGGAACAGACGGATTGCTTCTTGCTTGCGCTGCTGTAGGGCGAGAATATCCTGTTGCAGCTTCATGCGACGCTGTAACACCAACTGTGTTTCTGCATTGATGTCTACCGAACCGACGCGGTTACGGTAGGTGTTCAAGTTCATGAGGGACGAATCCATCTGGGCCTTGACATCGGGAAGCTGTTTTTCGAGGAATTCCAGGGTCTTTTGGGCCTCCGCATTGCGTTCCTCGACATTCTGTCGCAAGTAAGAAGATGCAACCTCGTTCAAAATTTCTACACCGCGGTCCGGATAAATATCCTGGTACGAAAATTCAAGGATTCCTGTTTTCTTGCCTTTTTCGGAAACGTTGAACGCTCCACGAAATTTTTCGATAGCGTCGAGACGCTTGAGTTTGTATACGGAGAATGTTTGACCGGGGCGAACCTCGGCACGGAAAATTCCGAAAGTGGCTGTATCGCCGGCATAAGCGAAATGATAGGTTTGCCCAGCACTTCCTGTGAGGACCAATTTTTTGTCTTGGTCGAAGAGCTCAAAGTTGCCCAGGGAATCCCTGGCGACAACGGTCCAGGGCTTGTTGCGGCTTTCTGCAGCGACTTTGTCCCAAGGCACGCTAAAGTTGCTCAGTTCCAGACGGCCTTCCTTGTGCATAAGGCGGTCAATTTTGCTTTGCGGATCGGCGACGAGATCGAGGCGCATCTTTTCGACTGCCGCACCCATCACTTGACGGCTCTTGATGAGCTCCATTTCAGTTTCGGCAGGGCTGCTTGTCGCAAACAAGGCTCCAAGGCTACCCATCATTCCCGATGGCTTGTTGTTCTTGGATTCAATTTGCAGAAGGGCGTCTACCTGATAAACCGGTCTTACCCACATTGCGACAAATACACCGATGATACCGGCGAGCAGCATAATAGGAACCATAATGGGCCAGTTTTTGGCCAGTTCCTTTAAAAGTTCTCCAAGATCGGTATCTTCTTTTTTCTTCGTAGCCATAAAGCGTTTTTCCTCTAACACACGATGTCCGTATAATTTAGAAAAAACACACTATATGTAAAAAAGCTATCTTTGGCTTTATGAGTGAAAACGCCCCCAAACGCCTAAAAGATTTCTTGCCCCAAACCCCATTTAAAGCCGGCGAAGGCGCCGAGACCCTGTTGGATGCGTTTATGGCATGGGCGGAATCCCGCGGCACAACGCTCTACCCCGCTCAAGAAGAAGCGATTCTTGAACTTTTGGACGGCAAAAATGTCATCTTGAACACGCCCACGGGTTCCGGAAAATCCATGGTGGCCCTGGCGCTCCATTTCGACAGTTTGGCCCATGGGCGCCGCAGCGTTTACACCTGCCCCATCAAGGCGCTGGTCAACGAAAAATGGATGGCGCTCTGCAAGGAATTCGGTGCCGAAAATGTGGGCCTCTCGACAGGAGATGCGACTGTCAACCATGACGCTCCGATTCTTTGCTGTACCGCAGAAATTCTCTCCAACATGGCGCTGAACGAAGGCGAAAAGCTCACCATTACCGACGTGGTCATGGACGAGTTCCATTACTATTCCGACAAGGAGCGCGGGGTCGCCTGGCAGGTACCGCTATTGACTCTACCGCAAGCAAGATTTTTGCTCATGAGCGCAACCGTCGGCGCCACCGAATTTTTCGAACGCGACATGACAAAGCATACGGGCCGCGAATCGGTCACGGTGCGGTCTTCACAGCGTCCGGTTCCACTCGATTTCAGCTATTCCGAAACCGAAATTTCGAACACGGTGCAAAAGCTTGTGTCGGGCGGCAAGGCTCCCGTTTATGTAGTGCATTTTACGCAGGCAGCCGCGGCGACCAATGCGCAGAATTTCATGAGTCTGGACTTGTGTACTAAAGAAGAAAAACAGGCGATTAACGACGCCATCAAGGAAGTCCGATTCAGCAGTCCTTACGGCCCTGAAGTCAAGCGCTGGCTCAAGCAGGGCATAGGCCTGCACCATGCGGGACTTTTGCCCAAGTACCGCATCCTCTGCGAAAAGCTCGCGCAGAAAGGGCTCCTGAAAGTCATCTGCGGAACCGATACGCTGGGCGTGGGCGTGAATGTGCCTATTCGAACGGTTCTGTTTACGCAACTCTGCAAGTACAGTGGTGACAAGACGGCGATTCTGACCGCCCGCGATTTTCACCAGATTGCAGGCCGCGCAGGGCGCAAGGGATTCGACGATATTGGCTACGTGGTGGCGCAGGCTCCCGAACATGTCATCGAGAACTTGAAACTTGAAGCGAAAACGAAACAGACGGGCAAAAAGTTCCAGAAGAAGAAACCGCCTGAACATGGCTACGTTCCCTTTGACGAGAGTACATACAAACGATTGATTGCCGCTTCTCCGGAACCGCTAACATCCAGTTTCCAGGTGAATCACGGAATGCTCCTGAACATTCTGAGCCGCCCTACGGACGGCTGCACCGCCATGCGCAACCTGCTCAAGGATTGCCACGAAAGTATCGCAAGCAAAAAGAAATTGCAACACCGCGCTTTTCAGCTTTTCAAGAGCCTCGTCAAGAAGAATATCATTGAATTTGTGACACCGATTGCGCCCGGCTACAGCAAGCTCCGCGTCAACATGGACTTGCAAGACGACTTTTCCATGAACCAGCCGCTTTCGCTGTATCTGGTCGATACTCTCCCGAAGCTGGATCGTGAAAGCCCCGAATATGCTCTCGATGTGATTACTTTGTGCGAAAGCATCGTCGAAAATCCCGAAGCGATTCTGCGAATCCAGCAGAACAAGGCGCGTAACGCCCGCCTCGATGAACTCAAGGCGCAGGGAATGGAATTTAACCAGCGTATGGAAGAAATCGAGAAGGTGGAATATCCCAAGCCGCTTCGCGATTTCATTTACGACACCTTCAACGCCTTTGCCGAAGAACACCCGTGGGTCGATGTGAACATTGAGCCCAAGAGCATCGTGCGCGAAATGTTCGAGAATTTTAGCACATTCAGCGGATACGTGAAGCAGTACGGCTTGCAGCGGATGGAAGCGATTTTGCTGCGTCACCTGAATAGCGTTTACAAGGTGCTTTCGCAGACGGTTCCCGACGGCTACAAGAACGAGGAACTCCTCGATATGCAGGATTACCTCGGCGACATGATTCGTCGCACCGACTCGAGCCTTCTCGAGGAATGGGAAAAAATGGCGCACCCCGAAGATTACCAGAAGCGCCTGGAAGCCGCGGGCGCCACGGAACTCGAGACCGCCTTCGGAGCAGACAAGGTGGCCGCCGACATCACCTACGACAAGAAACATTTCATTGTCATGGTGCGCCAGCGCATCTTCCAGCTGATGTCTGCGCTCCAGAAACGGGCCTACGGCGATGTGCTTGATATGCTTGCCGACGACCTCGCTGAAGGCCAGATGCTCGTGGACGGCGAAGGCAAGCCCTGGACTGAAAACGGCCTTATGGAAATCATGGCTGCTTACACCGCGGAACATCACAACTTCCGCCTCGATGTCGAAGGACGCTCGCTGCACCATACGATTGTCACCTACGAAGGTGAAATCATGCACGTTCAGCAGATGCTGCAGGACGAAGAAAATTTCAACGACTGGAGCATCGATTTTGACGTGAACCTCACCGAATGTCGCGAAGCGGGGATGCCGCTCTTGAAGATGATGCGCATCGGGGAAGTGTAACGGCTTTAATAAAGACTTTATAATATTTGTTGATTGTAAACTATGGAACTGAGCTTGCGGAAAATATTACTGTTCATCAAGATGCTAAAATTTACCATGTTAGTTTTGATCCAATAATTAGAGATGTTGTTGCAAGAAAGGAGGACTAATGAAACCTTTTTTACTTGGTTTGGTGTTGGCTATTTTTTTATATGCGCAGGAATGCGAAGTGAAGAAAAGTGGAGGAACGCCATTTTCGGGTATGTTTTATCCAGGAACAGAAATTTATTTGTTCCAAAAATACAGGCTAGATCTCTTGAAAATGCCAAATGTGCGTCCCGAAGTAACAAATTATAGCATGAGTGAAGATAACTACTGGGCTTATCTAGCACAGTCCGATTCCTCGATTATGGTCTTTATTTTAGAAGATGGTTTGAGTTTCTTCAAGCTTTGTTCATCGAAAGAAGATTGCGACAGTAAGGCCACAAATTTTTATATCAGGAATCTGATTATAGAAGAATTCATGCGTTTGCAGCCAGCAGGTGTTTTTCGGGGGACCGCAGAAGAAGCCGACTCGCTCATTCTTCACATCGTTGATAAACTTGAGAACGAACCCTTTAATACGCAGTCGTTCGATTCAAAGACCTATAACTACACCAATCAAGATTCAGATGAAGCGGATATGGCGCTTTCTGCTGCAACATTCTGCACTCGCACGGCTGGAAAATATAATGGAAATCTTTGTGGATTAATTGATTCAGTGCGCCAATGCATTTTGCCGTTGAATAACTCAGGAATAGAACGTTTACATACTCTTAGAAAAATTTCTTCTGAAAAGCTGTACCGTATTTTTGACTTGAACGGAAATTATATTGGCTGTGAAAAATATGGGAATGTTCAAAAATACCATATTCCTGTCGTATTCCAGAGGGCTAAAGAACGCACCCCCGAAGGGGTGCGCTAACCATTCCAAGGAGCTAGGGATGATTATTAATTCTTGAAAACCGGCTTTGCTGCAGGAGCGGGTTCATCCGAATTTCCCAATATTACATTCAATATAAATTAATTGCTCCGGTCGGACAAGCACCTTTACATTTCTTGCAAAAACCGGTGTTTTGGGTCACGAGAAATAAGCTTTTTGTAATCGAAAGCAAGCTTCTTCAACAATATCTTTTTGTAACATTGATGCATTTTTCATCTCATTTTTCTGTTTACTGCCTACTGCCTACTGCCTACTATTTCTATCTTTGGCCTCGTAAAAATTTCAAAGGACACAAACCATGAACTACAATCCTTTAGCACAGGCTCTCAACGCCGAACTTTCTGCCAACGGCTGCAAGGTTCTCGATATGCTCTCTGAACAGGGCAAGGCAATCTTCTTCCCCCGCAAGGGTATCCTCGGTCAGGGCGCCGAAGCCAAGGGCTCCGAAATCAATGCTACGATCGGTACCGCCCTCGAAGACGATGGCAGCCCGTTGGTGCTGGATTGCGTTCTCAAGTCCTTGAACCTCCCCAAGACTTCTTTCCTGTACGCCCCGAGCTTCGGTAACCCGGACCTCCGCAAGGCCTGGAAGGAACAGGTCATCATCAAGAACCCGACGCTTGCCACCAAGAGCTTCAGCAACCCGGTCGTGACCTGCGCCCTCACCCACGCCATCAGCTGCGCTGGCTACATGTTCCTCGACGCCGGCGACGAAGTGATCATTCCGGACTTGTACTGGGACAACTACGAACTCGTGTTCGAAAACGCCCGCGGCGCCAAGATCAAGACCTTTAACACCTTCAAGGAAGGCGGTTTCGATACCGAAGCTCTGAAGGCCGCACTCGAAGCAAGCAAGGGCGACAAGAAGGTCGTTCTCCTGAACTTCCCGAACAACCCGACCGGCTACACCGCTACCGAAAAGGAAGCCGTTGAAATTGCCAAGATCCTCACCGAATGCGCCGCCAAGGGCAACAAGGTGGTGGCTCTCCTCGACGACGCTTACTTCGGACTGGTGTACGAAGAAGGCGTGACCAAGGAATCCCTGTTCGTGAAGCTCGTGGACGCTCACGAAAACCTCCTCGCCGTGAAGCTCGACGGCCCGACCAAGGAAGACTACGTATGGGGCTTCCGCGTGGGCTTTATGAGCTTCGGCTTCAAGGGTGCAACCGAAGCCCAGCTCAAGGCCATGGAAGACAAGGCCGCCGGTACCGTCCGCGGCAACATCTCTAACGGTCCTTCCATCAGCCAGAGGATTTTGCTTGCCGCTTACCAGAGCCCGGAATACGCCCAGCAGAAGGCCGAAAAGTACGCGACCCTCAAGAAGCGCTACGACATCATCAAGGAAGTCCTCGCCGCCCATCCGGAATACAAGGAAGCTTTCGACCCGATGCCGTGCAACAGCGGTTACTTTATGTGCATCAAGCCGAAGGGCGTCGACGCAGAACAGCTCCGCGAAAAGCTCATCAAGGACTACAGCACCGGTACGATTATGCTTTCTGGCCTGATTCGCCTCGCATTCTCTGCCGTTCCGACCGAAAAGCTTCCCAAGCTCTTCGACAATATCTATAATTGCATTTTGAAGATGAAGTAAGGTGCGGGAACCCGTACCTCCTGGAGGAATAATGTCCGACAACGCCATTTTAAGTTACAACGGAAAGAGCATCGAGCTCCCTGTTGTTGAAGGTGCTGAAAACGAACACGGTCTCGACATCTGCAAACTCCGCAAGGAAACCGGCCTAGTGACCTTGGATTACGGCTACCTGAACACCGGTAGCACCCGAAGCGCCATCACTTACGTGGACGGCGAACACGGAATCCTGCGTTACCGCGGCTACAGTATCGAAGACCTTGCCGAAAAAGCTACCTTCCCCGAAACCGCCTGGCTCCTGATTTACGGTGAACTGCCGACTCAGCAGCAGCTGGCGCGTTTCCGCACGTTGTTGACCGAGAACTCTCTCCTCCACGAGAACCTACTGCACTTCTTTAGGCAGATGCCGCCGAGTGCCCACCCGATGGGCATTCTGAGCTCTATCGTGAATGCCGTGGGTCTGTTTACGCCGCGTTTCTACGACGACGAAAACATCGCCGACGTGTTCGACCTCACGACCGCAAGCCTGATTTCGAAAATCCGCACGATTGCCGCCTTCTCTTACAAGGCAAGCATCGGCGAACCGTTCGTGTACCCCGAAGCGGAACGCAGCTACTGCAGCAACTTCCTGAACATGATGTTCAGCAGCAAGGCCCGTTCTTACCACCCCGATCCGATCATGGAAAAGGCGCTGAACACGCTTCTGATTGTACACGCCGACCACGAACAGAACTGCTCTACCTCGACCGTGCGTATGGTGGGTAGCTCTCACGCTAACTTGTATGCAAGTATCTGCGCAGGCATTTGCGCCCTGTGGGGTCCGCTCCATGGCGGTGCAAACCAGGCCGTGCTCGAAACGCTCCTGCGCATTCAGCAGAGCGGCATGACCATCGAACAGGTGATGGACAAGGCCAAGGACAAGAACGACCCGTTCCGTCTTTCCGGCTTCGGCCACCGCGTCTACAAGAGCTACGACCCGCGTGCCAAGGTCTTGAAGAAGCTCATGTACCAGGTGTTCGAACGCGAACACTTCCACGACCCGCTTCTGGACATTGCGCTCAAGCTCGAAGAAGCCGCCCTCAAGGACGACTACTTCATCGAACGCAAGCTCTATCCGAACGTGGACTTCTACTCGGGCATTCTCTACCACGCCATGGGTATTCCGACGAACATGCTTACGGTGATGTTCGCCATCGGCCGACTCCCCGGCTGGATTGCCCACTGGAAAGAAATGCACGACGATCCGAATTCGAAGATTAACCGTCCGCGCCAGATTTACACGGGCCACACCGCCCGCGCCTGGATCGACCGCGATAAAAGATAAAAGACCGTTCGCTCTCAAATAAGTGAATTCGTCCCCGAAGCGCTCACTCTCGCAACCGCCCTCGGTAAACACCCGAGGGCTTTGTTGCTTACGGAATACCGTTCGCTCTCAAATAAGTGAATTCGTCCCCAGCGAGCTCACTCTCGCAATAGCGTGCAAAACGAGCGTCGCAAAATTATGCTTGCATAATTTTATGACCGAGTGTAGCCGCGGACGCCCAAGGCGTCAACCACGCCTCGTTAATACGAGGCGTTTGTTGCTCACGGAAGACCGCAAAGTCTAAAAAACGTAGTGAATGTCGATAAGACTTTGCTCTCGCAACCGCCCTCGGTAAACACCCGAGGGCTTTGTTGCTTACGGAAGTCCGCTAGGCTCTTTTAAGTTATTACTTTGATTTATCGACCTGCGAACTGGTCTCCGAAACGGAGATCTGTTTCTTTTGCGCCGTTCAGATTGACGAGGTTTTCCGGGGAGAACGTCATTTCGCGGGCGATGCCTTCGCGTAGCGACTGCAGGCGGTCGAAGAATTCGTCCGCCGTCTGTGCGGTGAGTAGCGTTTGGCGTACGGTCAAGGTCGGGTCGTCGAAACCCTTGCAAAGTCTTGCGGCAAGCTGTTTCAAACGTCCAAGAGCCCCCATTTCGGTAGCGCCGTCCTCCAGTTTGAATTTGTAGTAGAGGGGAAACACGTCGAGGGCCTCGGAGGCGGTCATTTGACGAGGCGGTTTACCTTCCCAGGCGTCAGCAATTTGTCCGAAAATCCACGGGTTGTGCATCGCACCGCGGCCAATGGAAACGCCCGACACTCCGTATGTTTCAAGGCGCTCGCGGGCGTTTGCGACGCTGTTCACGTCGCCATTCCCGATAACGGGAATCTTGGCCGCGGCCGCTACTTTGCCGATCCAGTCCCAGTTGGCGAGGCCGTTATACCCTTGCAGCCTGGTTCGGCCATGTACCGTCAGCATTTCGACGCCTTCGCCTTCGGCGATCTTCAGTGTTTCCATCACGTTGATGCTCTGGTCGTCCCAGCCGATACGGCACTTGAGGGTCAGGGGAATGTTTACGCTTGAGGAATCGAGGGCCGTCCGGACGTCGTGCAGGATTTCTTGCAGGCGGGGTAGGTCTCGCAACAGTCCCGATCCGCTGCCCTTGCCCGCGACCTTGGGGGCGGGGCAGCCTGCATTCACCTCGATGAATTCCGGATGGAGGGCTTCGGCGATTTTCTTTGCGGCGGCGGCCATCCTGTCGGGAAAGCGTCCGAAAATCTGGATGCCGAAAGGGCGTTCTTCAGGGAAAAACTTCAACTGCTTGTGCCCGTCAAGGCAGAACACGGCGTCACCGTCGGTCGGGACGAACTCGGAAACCAGGAGCCCCATTCGGTTACCGGAAAGGACCCGGCAGAGCCTGCGGAAAGGGGCGTCCGTCACCCCGTCCATGGGACTGAGGATCGTATTCGGAAAGACTTCCAGATTTCGAAGCTTGAAACTTTTCAACATTTTAACCACATCTATCCACAAAAATTCCGCAACAAGAACCCGAAAAAATTATTTAATTTCAGCGGGATCGGTACTCTAACTCATTGATAAACCTATATTTAGGGCGTGGCAAATATAACTAAACAAGCATTGATTCAAGAGATCGCCAAGTCCACTGGATTTGTGCGCAACGACATAAAGACCGTTATCGAGCAGTTTCTCGACCTTTTGGCCGAAAAGCTGATTGAGGGCAACACCATCGAAATTCGTGGCTTTGGCACTTTCGCCTGCAAACCGCGTAAGGCGCGCCCGGCTCGTAACCCCCGTACGGGAGAAACGGTCCTGATCGAAGAACGTATGGTTCCTTCGTTCAAGTTCAGCAACGACATCAAGGACAAAATCAATTCTCTCGAGGCGATTGTCGAAGGCGTGAACGCCAAGCTGGAATCCGAAGGTAGCGACGTGATGATTGCCGTCCAGTCGCAGGAAACCCCGACCGATACCGAATCGAAATAGAATCTAGCCTGCTAAAATATTGCCGAGAATTTAAGGCCCCGACTTTTAGTCGGGGCTTCTCTTTTTTAAGAGGGAATGAATCTGCTGGGGTGAAAACTTTACGAAAGTGCCGCGACTTCTTCTTCGGTCAGGTAGCGCCACCCGCCCTTGCCGAGCGTCTGGTCCAGCACCACCGGGCCGATGGCTTCGCGCTTCAGGGTTTCCACGTGGTTGCCTACGGCGGCGAACATGCGGCGCACCTGGTGATACAGCCCTTCGCCAATAGAAATCAGTACCGAATCCCCATCGATCACGATGTCCCGTGCAAGCACCGGACGCCGTTCGTCCTTGAGCATTACGCCGTTCAGCAATTCGGTCATCTGTTTATCGGTGAACTCCCGTGCAAGCGTTACCCTGTACTGCTTCAGGTAGCCCTTCTTGGGACTTTCCACCTTGTGGATAAAGTCGCCCTGGTTTGAGAAAAGCAGTAGGCCCGAGGAATCCGCATCGAGGCGCCCCACGGTCTGGATTCCCATGGCGGAGAACCGGTCGGGGAGCAGTTCAAACACGGATTGGTGGTCGCGGGCGTTATGGCTGCATTCTACGTCCAGCGGCTTGTCCATCATGATGTAGAGCTTTTCGATGGTCGGAATTTCTTCTCCGTTTACGGTGATGGTTTCGGGGCGTTCCTTGAATTCCACGAAGGGGTCTTCCTGGACGGCGCCGTTCAATTCGACTACGCCCATGCGGACGAGCGCGCGGCATTCTTTGCGAGAGCCGAAACCGAGGGAGGCTAGCAGTCTATCTAGGGTCAATGCGGGCATCAGTTATCCTCCATCATCATTTTTACAATCTTGCCACGGATGAATCCGAGTTCGGGGAGTTCCCCGGTCTTGAGTATGTGTGAGCGTCGACGCCAGAAGCTCCAGGCGACAATGCCTCCGTAAAAGAGCGTCGCGATCGAAAGTCCAAGAATGCGGCACAGGTTTACCGAAATTCGTACGTGTCCTTCGATGCGTGGATCATGGTCGCGAGTCCAGTCCATGCGGAAGTCCCAGTTGCCAATGTAGGGATAGCTCTTGAGGAATCCGTTCAGAGCGGCGGCGTATCCCATGTGGTGGTATTCCATACGGAATCCCTCGACAAAGCAATCTACGAAACGGACGCGGAAGAGCCTGAACAAGGCGGACATCCAGCGGCGTACGGACCACCAGGCGCGGGAGTCGAATTCGGGGGTCAGGAGAAGCGTCCAGAATTCCTTGTCGGTAAGGGACCGCTTTTCTTTAGACTCAGTTTCATTTGATTCAACTTCGTTCGATTCTTTCTTGATATTTTCTTTTTCGGCTTCAGCTTCGTTCGTCGCGTTTTTTTCTGTCGGTTCTTCTGTTTTTTCTTCGGTCTGCTTGGGAGTGTCCTTTTTTTCTACCGGTGCAGCTGGCGTGGCGGTAGACGCTTCAACTACGGAATCCTTGTCCGTGTCTACTTGTGTTGCAGATTGTTTTTCCGGCACATCTTTGCGTGTGTCATCACGAGAACGGTCGCTCGCTTCCTTGCGGAAATTTTTACTGAAAGAGCCGAGAACCTTCTTGTAAAGGCAAACGCGTGCGTTTACCCCGTTAAAATCCGCACCGAAATCGATCCAGAAAACAAACGGGAAAAATAGGGCGACTAGCGCCAATGCACAGAGTACGCCCAGGAGCCAGATCAAGGAGCTACTTCTCCGTTTCGTCAGCCTTCTTGCTGATGATGTCGATCAGTTCGGCAAAGCTCTTGTTCTTGAGAATCTGGCTGAACTGTTCCTTGTAGTTGCGGGCGGTCGAAAGGTCGTCAATGACGAGGTCCCAAGCTTTCCACTTGCCGTCGACAAGGGTCATCTTGTATTCAAGGACCGATTCCTTCCCCTTGTTCCAGAGGTGGGCGACTACGCGAGCTTCGTTGTCACCCTTCATCTTGGCGGGTTCGTAAATGGTGGAATCGGCGCGGTACAGTTCCAGTCGCTTGGCGCTGGAGTTCCTGACCATACGCTGGAATTCGTTTACGAATTTATCCTGCGAGGCGGCGTCCTGAGCTTTCCAGTCATTTGCCGAAAGGGATTTCTTTGCCAGAAGGGCGAAGTCGAACGAATCGTTCAGAAGGTTCTTGACTCGTTCGGTTTCCTTGGCGTTCCTGCTGGATTTCTTCAAAAGGGTCTGCAATTCGGAGTCCTTTTTCTGGATTGCCGCGACGGGGTCTTCGGCGGCAAAGGCCATTAACGAAACACAGGCAACCGTAACCAAAATCTTCTTGAACATGCTTACCTCCATTAAACTTTAATCACTGATTCATGTAAATCGTGTGGAAATCGTTCAGCGACATTCCCATCTTTGCAATCAGCTGCGCAAATTCCACGTTGTACTTGCATACGGCAAAATAGTAATCTTTCTGCATCGTTACATTCTGAGTGTAGGCCGAAACCAGTCCGCTTGTCTGCGACTTGTCCAAATCGTATTTCATGGCGGCGCCCTTCAGGATTCCTTCCGAGGCGCGCAGGCTTTCTTTCAGGGCGTCCATCTTTTCCTTGGCGGCGACAACCTGGTAATACTGTTCTTCGGCCTGGCTCATGAGGCCGTTCGTGGCGTAGGATTCCTTGAGTTGGAGCCCGCGCAGGTCGGTGCGGGCGGAGCGGTAGTTTTCCCAGCTTTTCCAGAAATTCAGGTTGTAGCGCACGCCAAGTCCGATGAGCCCGTCCAGTTTGTTGACAGCATCTTCGGCGAAGGCGTCCTTCTGCATGACGCTACGGTTTCCTGCCCAACTCTTGACGTATTGTACCTGGCCCATGATAAAGAATTCGGGGGCGAGTTTCGCTTCGGCGAGGTCCAGTTGCAGGCGACGGGCACGGAGCCCTGCCGAAAGTTGTCTCAGTTCCGGGTGGTGCTGGACGGTCAGGTTTCGGACTTCTTCGAGGGTGGGAAGTGTTTCCGATCGCGGTGTCAGGGCGGAATCTTCAGTTGCAAAAGAGTCCTCTTCACGCAGGTTCAATGAAAAACGGATCGCTAGCATCACGCGTTTCATGCCTAGGTTCGCTTCGGTGACACCTTCCTTGACGGTATGCATTTTTGCCTTGAGGTTCAGAAGGTCCATCTGCGATACGTTCGGGTCGTCATCGTCTAGGGCTTCTTCCAACTTTTCGTAGGCTTCGTCCACTTTCTTTTGGGCGTCCGTTGCAAGGCGGATCATTTCGCGGGCGAGAAGGTAGTTGTAGTAATAAGTTTGCAACTCGACATCTTTCTTGTGGATGTTGTTTTCGATGTCAAATGATTTTTGCTGGATATCCGCTTCGATCGCCATCTTGCCTGCGCGATACTGTCCCAGGTTCAGGGGCTGGATAAACTTGGCTTCGACGCCCCAGAAGGGGCCCATTCTTGAGAAATCGTAAACTTCTACGGTGTCTCCGTCCTGTAGCTCGTTTTTTAGGCCGGGAGCGGGGCCTACCATCATCGTGACGTAGAATGTCGGGAGAATCGCTTCGGACTTGAGCTTGCCGAGCTGATTTTTCTTGGCTTCGGCTCCGTGCTTGAGTTCCTGAATTTGCGGATTGGCGGCAAGGCCTTCGTTGACAAAGCGAGTCAGGTCGTACCGGACTTCACCGGCAAGCGCCATGGACGCCATCAACAGGAATGCCACAATACGGAACATAACATAAATGTAGCAAAATACGGAGAATGTTGTATACCGGTGGTCGCTTGTTATGGACTGCTCGTCTCCAAAAAATCGATTCCGGTCAGTTTGCGGTATTTGGAAATGACGTGCTCGTAATATTTTGTCGGTAGAGGCTTGCCCGATTCCAGCATACGGTCGACGGCGGAGTGTCCAAGGTTGTACGCAATAAGGGCGTCCTTCCAGTTGCCGTATTTTGAAATCAGTCGGATTAGGTAGGCTGTGCCGACGGTCACGTTGATTTCTGGCTTGAGGAGGTCTTCTTCGGTTTCGATTTGCAGTCCAAAATGGGCGCCCATTTTCTTGGCGGTTTCAAGCTTGATTTGCATTAGCCCCAGTGCTCCGGAATAGGCTCCCGATTGCATGCGCCCGCGGGCATTGGGGTTGCCGTGGCTTTCCTGGGCAACGACCGAGAGAATCAGGAGCGGGTCGGTCGCATAGGATCGTGAAATCTGCCAGATTTGTTCTGTCAGCATTTCCCGCTGATCCTCTGTCAGGCGGTTTTTGGAAAGATGGGCTAGCGCCTTGTTGATTTTGACATAATCGACGGTCCATTTCCCCCAGACACTCAGTTGGTCGAGCTCGCCACGCAACAGCGTTTCCTGCTTGGCGAGTTCCTTAATTTCGGCCTGCCTCGAAAACCAGTAAGACACGAATAGTCCGAGAGCTCCGAAACAGAGGACCAGGATAATCGCAAGAGAAAGTTTCGAAATGCGAACGTTACTTTTCACGTCGGGTGTTCTCGAGGTATTCTAGATAACCGACCCAGTCCTGGATGAGTCCAAATGAGCTGAGCATGGTCGTATCCTGTACGACGCCCAGCTTGCGGAGAGGCCCGATAGAGGATTCCAGTTTGTCGATTTCCTTGATATAGCGTTCCTTCTGGTTCTGGAGCGCGATGATTTGGGCCTGCTTGTCAGAGAGGTCGTGGCCCTGAGTCGAGATGATTATTAACAAAGTAACAATCCAACCGACGATGAGCGAAAGGAAGGCGACCGCGACTCCGGAACTGATGGTGATGCCGGAACGGAGCCCGTAATGTAGGCCAATTTGCTGTAACTGTTTCTTGGTTCCCGATTTCTTGTAGGCGTTACGGTTTTCGTAGATTTCGAAAATGTTCAGGTACCTGGAAAAGTAATCGTAGAGTTCAGCTGAATCGAAGATCAGGATTAGCGCCGATTTTTGCGACTTGACGCGGTTTAGGAGCTCCAAGAAGACGCTCAGGTAATGGTCGCTGGTAAAGTGGGCGTTCTGCAGGTTCAAGAAGAAAAAGCAGCCAGGCCCGTCGACAAGCATGTCGAGCTTTTCCTTGACGGCCGAAAGTTGCGCTATGCCGAGCGAACCCGATAGGGTGAGTTCAACATCGTTTCCACGAGATTCTACTTGGATGTCTATCAGGTCGGACTTCATGAGTTATCTCTTGGAAATGTGGACGGTCATCTTGAATTCGGCTTCGTTGAGGCTTGCAAGTGAAAGCTTCCAGAAGGGGAATATGCGAATGCCTTGCAATGCTTCGGGAGCAGCGAGTGCGGATGCCCCGAAAATCGGGGCGACCAGGAGCGAGGTCCTGGTCTCGAAATCAAGACGGATGCGACAATCCGTAACGGAGTCCTTGATTTCGATCCGCCTTGCATCGGGGAAAATCAGGGGGTCGCGGAAGTTGAACTTGAGGGCGTCGCCATCGACGAGAATGTCGCGGTCCGTTGTTCCGCAGGCGAGTAGGCCGGTCTCGAGGAGTGTCCCGAAAAATCCTCTAGCCTCGGCAGTACCGCTGTTCTTGAGTTTGTACTCTAGCTCGAATTCGGAACCCGTTGCCGAAAGGGCAAAATTCTTTTCGACTTCAAGGATGCCGCTCTGATCGCCGATTTTGACTTGCTGTTCCGAGAGAAGTTGGATGTCCGTCCCGGCATCGTGCCGCTTGATTTGATAGTCAAACGGGCTTACGAGAATCCCCTCGCGGTCCGAAAGGAACTGGTCGAGCTTGGAGGCCTTCTGCTCCGTGTTCGGAAGAACAAAATCGAGGAAACCGACCGCAGGTTCTCCGTCGTCGCGCCAGGAACTCAGTAGGTTGTTTTCGGGATCCTTGGCGTTCAGGATTCGAAGAATTCCACCGCCGAAGTAGTCCAGTAAGAAAGAGTAGGAATGGTTTTCCGCCCAGATGTACTTGTGGCCGTCAAGCATGAAGTCTGCGATGTCTAGCCGGATTCCGTCAAAGGACACGAGTTCTGTCAGGCGATTTGCCACCTGGAGCAGGAATCGAGCTCCCCACCAGCGGACCATGGGAGTCCGCATCCCTTCGCAGTCCTGCATATCGCGGTAGTAGATGGGCGACATGGCGGGCATCAGCATCTGGTAGATTTCTTTGAGTTCGTGGTCTTTCAGAGTGTCCTTGGCGCGGTGGTAAAGCGAAAGGAGCGTCTTGTGCAGCAGGTTGACCTCGGGCCTTTTTACGAGAAGTTCTCGACAGGTCTTGGCGGTTGCAGGAAGCCCTATTTTTTGCCCGGCGGAAAGCAGAAAACTGATTCGGCCTTCGGAAGTCTGTTCGTTGACGACGCTTGCGACGGTCTTCGTTTCGAGCTCGTTCGTTTCAAGAAAGTCAATCAGCCTTTCGAAGAAAGGAATGATGTCGCCCGGCTGCGGTGGAATATCCAAGGCGATGACCGCCGTCTTTCCACCTCGGCAGTATGGCTCTGCAATCTCTGGCCAGTGAAAGTCATCTTCGGCAATGGCTCGAGAAAGCGTTTGCGAAATGGGGACAATCTTGAGGAATGCCCCCTTGTCTTCGACGGAATACCATCCCGAAACGGGTGTCGTGCGGCCGAGGGCGTCCTGTAACGATGCTTCTTGTACCAGGGCGTATTCAAATCGGTGCTCTTCCAGGAGGTCGGTCATTTCCATTTCCCAGACCATCGAGGAATTGAAGTAGCCGGTTGGTTCGACCTTGAAGTGTTTCCACAGGAAGTTTCCGTGCTGTTCGAGCTGCATGGATTGCAGTTCGGTCGGGAAAAGCGGCAACATCGGGTCGTAAAATCCGCCGCCCAGCAGTTCCAGGCTTCCGTCCTCGATTGCATTGCGCAACTTGTTTATTTTCTGCGGGCCTGCTACGTTGCAAACCGTTTCCAGAGTCGGTCCGTCCATGAACAGCGAAATGTTCATCTTGCCCGAATCGAGGCCCATAAGGACTCCCGAAAGCAGGTTTTCCGCCACGGCATCTAGCTTGGCGTACGCCGTCGAAGGCGGCAACTGAAGGACGAACGAAAGAGACGGTTTCATAGGACTTTATTCCACGGTGACACTCTTCGCGAGGTTTCTTGGCTGGTCCACGTCGTTTCCACGAAGCACGGCAATGTGGTAGGCGAGCAGCTGGAGCGGCACGCATGTCACGATCGGCATGAGCATCGGGATGGTTTTGGGGACCTTGATCAGGTGGTCTGCAATTTCGTCGAGCGGGTGACAGTCTTCGGTCGAGATGGCAATCACCTTGCCGCCGCGGGCCTTGATTTCACGAACGTTACTGATGACCTTGTCGAACAGGGCGTCCTTCGGGGCAATCACCACGACCGGCATGTTTTCGTCAATCAAGGCAATGGGCCCGTGCTTCATTTCGGCGGCGGGGTAGCCTTCGGCGTGAATGTAGCTGATTTCCTTGAGCTTGAGGGCGCCTTCCATGGCGACGGGGTAGTTGAAGTGACGACCCAGGTACAAGAAGTTGTTTGCCTTCACGTACTTGTTCGCGATGCCTGCAATCTGGTCCGAAAGCTTGAGGGTCTGCTCCACGAGTTCCGGGAGTTCCTGCATGGCCTTCACGATGTCGGAGCCTGCTTCAAAAGAAAGCCTGCGCTGGCGGCCAAGCAAAAGGGCAATCATCGCAAGCACGGTCACCTGGCTGGTGAACGCCTTGGTGCTCGCTACGCCGATTTCGGGGCCTGCGTGCAGGTAAACGCCGCCGTCGCTCGTGCGGGCGATGGTCGAACCCACACCGTTACAGATGGCAAGAGCGGTAGCGCCCTTCTGCTGGGCTTCTTTAAGGGCGGCGAGCGTATCGGCGGTTTCGCCGGACTGGCTAATGGCAAGAACGAGCGTGCCCGGCTTGATAATCGGGTTGCGGTAACGGAATTCCGAGGCGTATTCCACTTCGACCGGGACGCCGGCCAAGTCTTCAATCATGTATTCGCCGACCATACCGGCGTAGTAGCTGGTGCCGCAGGCGGTAATAATGATACGGTTGATGTTCCTCAGTTCCTTGATGTTGGTGTCGAGACCTGCGAGCTTGGCGTTGCCTTCGGCGTACAGCAGGCGGCCGCGCATGGTGTTGCGGAGTACTTCGGGCTGCTCGAAAATTTCCTTGAGCATAAAATGGGCAAATCCGCCCTTTGCAATAGCGTCTGCGTCAAATTCTACATCCTGCACTTCGTGTTGCACCGGCTGGCTGTGCGTGTTCAGCAGGTTGTAGCCGTCTTCCTTGATTTCGACGATGTCGTTGTCGTCCAAGTAGACAACTTTCTGTGTGTGCATGATAATTGCGGAAACATCGGAGGCCAAGTAGAATTCGTTCTGGCCGATGCCCAAAATGAGCGGAGATCCGCGGCGGGCTCCGATAAGGGAGCCGGGTTCGCTCTTGCAGATGACGGCAAGGCCAAATGTTCCTTCGATTTTGGAAATCGCCTTGAGGACGGCTTCCTTGAGGTTGCCGTTGTAGTAGCGGGCAATCAAGTGGGCGACGACTTCGGTGTCGGTTTCGGACTTGAATTCGATTCCTTCGGATTGGAGCTTCTTCTTTAGAATGGCGTAGTTTTCGATGATGCCGTTGTGCACGATCGAGATGTTTCCGTCAAAGCTCTGGTGCGGGTGTGCGTTCTGTTCGGTGGGGGCGCCGTGGGTGGCCCAACGGGTGTGGGCGATACCGATATGACCGTGGAGAGGCTTGCTTTTCAGCTTGTCTTCGAGGGCAGCTATCTTGCCGGAGGCACGGACCGTTTCAATTTTTCCGTCTTCAATCAAGGCGACACCTGAGCTGTCGTAGCCACGATATTCAAGTTTCTTAAGTCCGCCAATCAAAATCGGCAATGCATCATTTTTACCTATATAGCCAACAATTCCGCACATAGTAAATCCTTTATATGTTAACGGTCGTTAATATACGAATTTCTTTTGGTAAAATTGAGTTACAATTGGTCTTTTGGCGTAAGATTTTGTTATTTTTCTCCCTGTCTAACCAAAAGAGGAACAAATGAACAAAAAATTGCTTATTGCTGCAGGCGCTCTCGCCTTTGCTTTGACCGGATGTGACCAATTGTGCCAGGGTCCGAAGACCAAGACTGCTCTGGTGACGGAAAAGGACAAGTACAGCTACGCTCTCGGTGCCCATTTCGGTAACCAGGCTCGTTTCCAGCTGGTGACCCGCGATTCCATCGACCTGGACCTCGATCTCTTCATCCAGGCTTTCAAGGAACGCTACAACGAAGATTCCGCTCACTTCCTGATGAACGATTCCACGATTTTCCAGACTCTGACCGACCTTTCCCAGGCTCGCCAGGCTGAAAAGAACAAGAAGGACAGCCTCGCTGCCGAAGCCAACAAGGCTGCAGGCGAAGCATTCCTCGCCCAGAACAAGACTGCCGAAGGCGTCGTGACCACCGAATCTGGCCTCCAGTACAAGGTGATTGCCGAAGGTACGGGTGCAACTCCGGCCGATGGCGACATCGTGAAGGTCCACTACACTGGTAAGCTCCTTGACGGCACCAAGTTCGACAGCTCCGTTGACCGTGGCGAACCGCTTGAATTCCCGATCAGCGCCGTGATTCCGGGTTGGACCGAAATGCTCAAGCTCATGAAGGTGGGCGAAAAGGTCACCGCTTGGATCCCGAGCGACCTCGCTTACGGTCCGCGTGGCCGTGGCCCGCAGATTCCGGGTAACAGCCTCCTCGTGTTTGAAATGGAATTGATTGATACTCACGCTGCCGATGCTCCGGCCGCTGAAGCCCCGAAGGCCGAAGCACCGAAGGCTGAAAAGAAGGTTGCTGCTAAGGCTGCTCCGAAGGCTGAAGCCAAGCCCGCAGCCGCAAAGCCGGCTGCCGAAGCTCCCGCTGCCGCTAAGGCCGAAGCCAAGCCCGCAGCCGCAAAGCCGGCTGCTGCTCCCGCTGCCGCTAAGGCTGAAACCAAGCCCGCTGCCGCAGCCCCGGCTGCCGCACAGTAATCGGCTGACAATGTGATTTGCGAAGAGTCCCCGCGGTAAACCGCGGGGTCTTTTTGTTTTCATATTCTATATTTGTCGCATTATCGTTTCGAGGTTTTCGTGAAATTTATTCTGTCGATGGCGTTGTCCGCGTTTTTTGCGTTGTCGTTGCTTGGTTGCAATGAACAGGAGAAAATTCAAGGCTTAAAGGCGGAAGGCGACCGGCTTCGCGCAAAGATCGATTCGCTTTCCGCGGCTATCGATCACGTTCAGGCGCTTCCTGGAAACTGGATTGTTCAAAACGACACCGTACGCGCGGGGGACGGCCTTTTCCAGGTGCTTGTCCGCATGCAAATCAACGAACGCGAACGCGGAAAGATTGTGCTCGCCCTGCAAGATAGCGTGGAACTTTCGAAACTTCGCGTGGGGCAGGTTTTCTATGCCGCCCTTGATTCGGCGGGGAGTGTCCAGAAGTTTCGCTATGCTCCGAACCCGGCGACGATCCACATGCTCACCCATACGGATTCGGGATATGTCTACAAGCTGATTGAAAAACCGGTAACGCGCCGTCAGTCCATTTTCGAGGGAGCCCTCACCGAAGGCAGTACCCTGAACGGCACCCTTTTCAAGGTCGGCATTCCCGGTCGCATGGTTGGTATCGTGAGTGGCGTTCTCCAGTGCAAGGTGGCGTTCCCCTTGGCCCGCGCCGGCGACAAGTTCCGTATTTTGCTCGAAGAAACATTCTACCAGGATTCCATTTGGATTGACGGTCGCGTGGTTTATGCGGAATTCGACGGTCGCATCGTGGGCCATCACGAAGCCTTCCGTTACGAAGATCCGGATCCGAAGAGTTCCTTTAACGCCCACTATACCGAAAAGGGCGAAGCGCTCGTTTTCGATGGCTTGCGTTACCCGCTCGATCGCCTGCATGTTACAAGTCCTTTCGGTAGCCGCATTCACCCCATTACGGGCCAACGCAAAATGCATGCCGGTATTGACTATGGTAGCCCCACGGGTACGCCGGTTTACGCTGTTGCCGAAGGTATTGTGACGGTTTCGGGTTTTGATCCGTTCAGCGGAAACAAGATTGCCATTCGCCACCGCGACCGCTCCGAAAGCTGGTACATGCACCTTTCTGTTCGCGGCGTCAAGGTGGGCTCCAAGGTGGCTGCGCGCCAGTGCATAGGCCGCGTGGGGTCTACGGGTCGCAGCACTGGCCCGCACCTGCATCTGGGTTTCAAGAACGAAAAGGGCGCCTGGATCAATCCGGCTTCCAAGACGATGATTGCCGCCCCGAAACTCGAGGGCGAACGCCTTGCCCGCCTGCATAAGGAAGTCGCCGAAATCCGCAAACAAATAGAGGCGACTCTCGCCGCCCCTGCCGTCAAGGCTAACGACACCACCGACGTGATGGTGCGTATGCGAAACCTTTAATTAGAAAAATTTGGCTTTGCGGAGTCTCGGCTTCAAGTCCTTCAGGGTGGGAATCTTGCCTTCCTGCACCTGTGTCCCCGTTTTGGAGAAGTGATAGAGTCGCTTGGTCCCGTAGCCGGCCGTACGTTTTTCAGAGGCATTCTTGGCGAGTTCGATCGCTTTTGCCATCTGTTCGTCTGGATCGTCGATTTCGTAGTCGGGGACAATGCCTAGGTCGTGGAAACTTTCCCAGTTCTTGTCGAAACCTTGCAGGGCTGTTATCAGGGCAAGTCCGCCGTAGAGTGTTGAATCGAATATCTGGCCGATCTGTTTCCCGTATGTCAGTTGGCCTACAACAGGGGTGCTCCTATTTGTTGTTAATGCTGAAAGCATAAGCTCGGCGCAGCTTGCCGAGGCGGTATCGGCCATGAACACATAATAACGGTTTTTCCCGAGACCATCGGCAGTTACAGTGTAGGTTAGAGTGTCCATTTTCTGAATATACCGTATATTCCTACCTTCGAAAACAGAGTCTAAATGAGCTTCTATATCAATAGTAATTGTGTCTCCCTTGGAAAGAAGTTCTGCGCTTATACCGTTGCATTGCCTTGTTTCTCCACCGGGGTTTCCGCGTAGGTCAATAATGGTCGATTTTGCTCCTTCAGTTTTTTTGAGGGCTGTAAGAAATTCTCCGTAGGATCCGCTGTCGCTAATCGATGTCACGACAAATTTCTTAATCTGGATGACCGGAATGGAATCCTGATAAGTGAGCTTGACAGAGGGCTCGTTGTATTCGTCTACGATGACTGCGGCAACGACCATTTCGTCATTGCGGTCTACGACAATCTTGATGACGTCTCCGATATTGCCTGTACACATGGCATCGAAGTTAGATGTCGTCGAAATGCTAAGCCCGTCTATTTGGACAATGATATCGCCTATTTGGAGTCCAGCCTTTTCGGCGGGGGAGCCCGGGTATATATCCGAGATGCGTAAGTATTGGGATGTGCTGTCAGTAATTTCTTCGACTTCCGCACCGATTCCTCTAATTGTTTGGGTTTCAAAAATGCTTGCAAGAACCTGAGGGGCGACTTCCGGATCAAAGTATTGGGTGAAAGGGTCTCTTAATTGGCCGTACATATAGCACACGTCGTAATAGTCGGATGTGCAGTACCCCTTGGAGAAGTTGTCATTGCCGGATTCCTTTCCCAGATAGACTTTGTAATCATTGGCAAGTTCGTTGCGTAAATGGCCGTAAAGGTAGAAATAGTCAAGTAAGACATAGTTGTAGTAGAGCTCCGCCTCGTACTTGTCTGTAACTTCGTCCATCCGAGGGAAAATTTCGTTGGAAGGCTGGCTGTTGCTGTCGTCACTGCTGGTGGTCTGCGTACATGCCGAAAAAATGAGGGCCGCCGCCAGGGATATCAATAAATAGAAACGCTTCATAAAATCCTCGCTAGGATTTAAAATAGAAAATGTTGTGTTGGACATTCAAATCAGAAATTTGAATTTTCGATGGAACCGCCTTCGAATTTATACCTGCGAAGTACAGAGGGCTCCTTGTCGAAAATGCCGGAACGGCTCTTCAGGAGGGGGGCTGTTCCGTAATAATTCTGGATGGCTTCTATGCCGCACGAAAGGGTGGCGCTTTCGCAAGGGTAGTCGGGGATGACGCCTTTTTTGTGGTAGGAGTTCCCCTTGGGTGTCAGAAATTCCCAGTTGGTAATGATGGCGAGCCCGCCGTCTATCGTTTTCCAGGTGCTTTGGCCGATGCCCTTGCCGTATGTGGTCTCGCCTGCAACGGGGATGTTTGCCGCTTCTTGAAGCGCGGCGGCGAATATCTCGGAACAACTTGCACTTCCCTTGTTGACCAGGAGAACGAACTTTCCTTTTTCACCGGAGTCGCCCGATTTGGCTCTTTCCGATTTTTCCCTGTAGATAGTCTTTCCTTCTACGGAAAGGTCTCGCGATGTTCGAGTCGAAATGATGCCTTCTTTGATAAACAAGTCTGCCATGGCGATGCAATGCGATACATGCCCACCGGGGTTGTTCCGCAGGTTGATAAGGCGAGGTTCGGTCGTGTTTTGGGTGGAATCGAGATAGGTCTTGAGTTCTCCCAACGAGCCGTTTTTCTGGTCGGCGGTATTTAGCTTGAAACTGGTGATGGTAATGATTGGAATCCCGTTCAGAGTGTCGAGGAATATCGTCGGGGCGTAGACATCTTCTTTAGTTAGGTTGTACGAAATAGTGTCGCTGGTGTAGGCGACGGTGAGAGAAATGTCCTTGCTGTAGGTCAAAATGGAATCGTATACTTCGAATGCGTTTTCTCCGACGATGTCGACTCCGTTTGCGTCCATGATGTTTCCGTAGCGCTTGATACCGGCGCGTCCGGCAGGCCCTTCGGGATAAACTCGGTAGATGACGAGTGGGTATTCTTTTTGGGGAAATTTCTCGTATTCCATTCCGACATCGCCCGGGACGATACTCGTGTTGATGTGGGTAATGGTCGCTTCGCTTTTGGATGGCGGAATATAACGGGTGAATGGGTCGGACAGTTTGTTGTAAAGCTCCTGGACCGAGTCCCCGTTTTCGTCTAGCTGTGGCAGTTCGTCTTCGAACAGGTAAGTTTGCTTGAGCAGCCAGTAGTTATAGCTGTATTCAGTCGGCTCGGGCGTGCTCTCGACTGGCTCGAAAAAATCGCTACAGGCAGTGAGGAAAAAGGCGATGAGCACGCTCGCTGTGCTCGCTTTGAGCCATGAGCATTTGCGCGTTCGCTCTTTTTGCTTTTTTATTTCAAATAACAAAGCGAAACTCCTCTCACACCTCAAAGCGTAGCGACCTCATAGCTCAACGGCGCTCTGCGCCGGCCTACTGGTCGATGCTTAGTCCCTTCTTGTCCAGAAGCACGCGCGGGATTCCGCCTTCGAGCGGGTTTTCCACCACGGAAATCGTTTCGAGGCTATCGCACTCGGCGAGGCTTTCGGGGAGGGTCGCGAGCTGGTTGGCGTCGAGCACCAGTTCCTTGAGCTTCTTCAGGTTGCCAAATTCAGAGGGGATTGCACCCAGGTTGTTGCCCGACACCATCAGGACTTCCAGGGATTCCAGGTGAGAAAGGTTGGCCGGGATAGAGGTGAGGTCGTTGTTGTCCAGGTAGAGCTTGCGGAGCTTTTTCAGCTTGCCGAGGGTTGCCGGGACTTCGGACAGCATGTTGTCGTGCAGGGAGAGCTTGGTGACGTTCACCCACTTGCCGACTTCGAGAGTCAGGTCCAGAAGCTGGTTCTTGGCGATGTTCACCGATTCAAGCTTGGTCAGGTTGCCGACGGAATCCGGAAGTTCGGACAGGCTGTTGTAGCCCAGGTACAGGTGTTCCAGGTTGGTGAGCTCGCCAATCGTTTCGGGGAGTTCCATCAGGTCGTTTTCGCTCACGGAAAGCTTTTTCAGGTTCTTGAGCCTCCCGATGTCGTCGGGGAGTTCCACAAGCATATTGCGGTCGAGGATCAACTCTTCAAGGTTTTCCAGATCAAAAAGTTCTTGGGGAAGGAGCCTCAGGTCCTTTTGGGAAAGGTCTAACGAAGTGGCTTTTTCGGCCTTGGCCTTGGCGATAATATCTAGCAAATTCATGGGAACATCTCCTATAATGTAAATCATAGCATTTTTGGTCAAGAAAGACGGGCGAACGACGAAAAAAAGTAAAAAAGTATGATTTTTATACAAATGTTCACTATAAATGGGGCCGTTTTTGAAAAAAAATGAAAAAAGTTGTCTTTTTTTTTGCGCAAACCCTATTTTTGAAACTATTTTTAGGGTGCAAAATACGATAATAATGGTAAGGTGCCTCATTTGCACCCGACTTTTGCTATTGTAAAAATAACAGAACTGAGGAAAAAATGGAATTAACCAAATCGCAGGAACGCCGTCTAGCATTCGTGGCTAGCCTCTTGAGTCTCAATCCGACCGACCCTACTGACCGAATTAAGGCACTCCGGCATCTAAACCTTGATGAGAACGGCTGCTTCCACGGATTCCAATATTCCCAAGGCTTTATGGAATTCTTCATCTTCCTCGATGAAGACACTCCGCTCGAAAAGGTCGTTGCTCACCTGAATTCCGACCTCAAGCAGTTGCAGATTGCCGTGTTCCGTACGAGCGATCCTCCTAACCCGTTCTTCATGTCTCTCCGCGAAGAGGCTGATCCTTGGGCTGTCAATAAGATTAGTGACGACGAAGATGGTGATGAAGATTCCGATTCCCCGGCAAGCCGCCCCTACATGGAAACGCTCGAGATTACGGTGCTCCGTACCCGTGCAAGCCGCGACATCACCGACTCCGAACTGGAACGCACGCTCAAGGACATGCGTCGCAAGCTCCTGATCTGGAAGAACGACGTGAAGGCCAAGCTCGAAATCATTGCCGAACATGATGACTTGACTCGCGATTTCCGCAGCGCCGACGACAAGCTTGAAATTGTGATGGATTCCGATCCGCTCCACCTCACGAGCGATCATGGCGAACTTTTCCTCGGTTTCTGCCCCATCCGTACGATTTTTGATTACCATGTGAACCTGGGTAAGCGCCTCAAGACGAAGCACAACATGGCTATCGTCTCCAGTAACATCCGTACTTACCTCGGCAACCTCACTCACACGAATGCGGCTTTGATCGATGCCTTCCAGACGATGGAACGCAACGACGACCAGAACGTGAACGTGGACGACTTCCCGTTCCTGCACAACGGTATGACCCTGACGGGTGATGACCTGCGCCTCAAGGAACGCGACGGCAAGAAGGTGCTCTATATTGAACGCCCGAAGATTATTAACGGTGCCCAGTCCCTGTTCACCTACGAACAGTACGCCAAGAAGAGCAAGAAGCCGGTGAACCCGCAGGTGCTCGTGAAGGTCGTGGTGCCGTACCCCGGTGCCGACAACTTCCTGAACCAGGTGACCATGGCCAACAACCGCCAGAACCCGGTGTTCAGCTACCACCTGCGCGCTGCTGACGACCTGCAGTTCTTCATTTGGCAGCGTTACCAGGAAGAAGGCTTTACCTACGTTTATAAGGATGGCGTGCGCCTCAAGGCACGTACTCGTAAGCTCGAAGTGCGTATGCGCCCCGAACTTGCCAAGACCCTCTTCATGATGGATGGCAAGCTCAGCGAATGCCGCTCCAGCGACTGCATTTTCGATAAGGAAACCCTGTACCAGCGTTGCTTCGGCGCATTTGTGCGCGTGGCACCGGACAAGGAAAAGGATTTCGTCCGCAAGACGATCGCCTTCACCAAGGCATGGCAGTTGCTTAGCCGTTTGCCGATCAAGATTCGCCGCGTTACCCCGGGTAAGGGCGTGTCCATCGAAGCGAACGACGATAACCCGCTGACCCGCATCACCTGGAACGGCCGCCTCGAAGACAAGTTCATCTTCCGCAGCGCCGTGAAGGACCTGGTGGTGGCCCTTGCCCTGAAGCACTGGCTCATCTACGGTGATCCGATTCAGGATTTTGAATGGCTCGTCGAAAACGAACTCAACTTCAACGATTCCATCCTCAAGTACGCGGCCCGTATCTACACCGACGACCTGAAGGGTATCCTGATTAGCGAGTTCAAGGACAATCCGGCCTACTACGACACCATCACCACCATCGACAAGGATAGTGGCGAATCGGTGGAACGCCGCCTGTGGAAGGGCTTTAGCAACACCGCTACTTATGACAAGATGATGGATCTCCTGTGTAAGAAGAACCCCACTTGGGAAAAGTGCCGCGGCGGAATCGAGGCTTTCATCTAGTCGATTCCTACAAACTTCTTCCATCTTTATTATTTAAACAAAAAGAAACAAAAGTCGTTGACTAGCTCAACGGCTTTTTCTAATTTTGGCTACGAAAATCTTACAAGTACAGGAGTTCTTTACAAAATGTGGAACGAAAAGTATATCGCTAAGCTGGATAGCTACCTGGCTCAGGCCCAGGCGGCAGGTGGGGCTGCCCGTGTCGATAAGCAGCACCAGTCCGGAAAGTGCACGGCCCGCGAACGCATGGAAATGCTGTTCGACGAAGGTACGTTTGTTGAAGTCGGTGCGCTCCGCAAGTCGAGCAACCGCGTGCTTAAGGAAAGCAAGGTCGTCCTGGGTGACGGCGTCGTGACCGGTTACGGCAAGGTGAATGGCCGTCTGGTGTTTGCATCCTCCCAGGACTTTACGGTGGGTGGCGGCTCCCTGGGCCAGTGCCACGCCGAAAAGATTTGCCGCGTGATGGACATGGCTGTCGAAGCCGGTGCTCCGTTTGTCGCCATGAACGATAGCGGTGGAGCCCGTATCGACGAAGGCGTGTTCTCTCTCGCTGGCTATAGCGCCATTATGGCCCGCAACGTGTGGGCTTCGGGCGTGATTCCGCAGATTGCCGTGATCATGGGCCCCTGCGCTGGTGGCGCCTGCTATTCTCCGGCTCTTAGCGACTTCATTTTCATGACGCAGAACACGAGCCAGATGTTCCTCACGGGCCCGGCTGTGGTGAAGCAGGTGATGGGCGAAAACATTACCGCTGCCGACCTCGGTGGCGCTCCGGTGCATACCTCCAAGTCCGGTGTGGCTCACTTCATGTACGAAGACGACAAGAAGTGTCTCGAAGGTGTCCGCAAGCTGCTCAGCTACTTGCCGCAGAGCAACCGCAAGGAATCTGCCGAATGCAATTGCAAGATTGCCGAAGCCGCCAAGAATGACGAAGGTTTCTTCAAGAAGCTGTTCTCCAAGTCCGAATCGAACGAAGTTGCTGCTTCCTTCGACAACAGCGCCTCTATCCAGGATATCGTTCCGGATAACTACAAGCAGGCTTACGACGTGAAGTCCGTGATTGCCGCCTTTGCCGATGCCGACAGCTTCTTTGAAGTGCAGTGCGACTGGGGCAAGAACGTGGTAATCGGCTTTGCTCGCCTGAACGGCGAAGCCATCGGTATCGTGGCTAACCAGCCGAAGGTGCTTGCTGGTTCCTTGGACGTAGACGGTTCCGACAAGGCTGGCCGCTTTGTCCGCTTCTGCGACGCGTTCAACATTCCGCTCCTCGCCCTCGCTGACGTTCCGGGTTACATGCCGGGTTCCAAGCAGGAATACTCGGGCATTATCCGCCACGGTGCAAAGCTCCTTTACGCCTTTGCCGAAGCAACCGTGCCGAAGGTGACGCTCATTCTGCGCAAGGCTTTCGGTGGCGCCTACATCGCCATGAACAGCAAGGACGTGGGTGCCGACTACGTGTTCGCCCTCCCGATTGCCCAGGTGGCCGTGATGGGTGCCGAAGGTGCCGTGGAAATCATCAACAAGAAGGAAATCGCCGCTGCCCCGGATCCGGCTGCTGCTCGCGCCCAGTGCATCGCCAAGTACGAAGAAGAACTGATGAACCCCTACGTTGCCGCCTCCATGGGTGTTGTCGACGAAGTGATTCACCCGGCCGATGTTCGCAAGCGCCTGATTGCCGCCTTTGACGCCTTGAAGACCAAGGAACAGAAGCGTCACTGGAAGAAGCACGCAAACATCCCGCTTTAATTACAAATTAACTTTTTTTGAAACGGTTCGCATTGCGGGCCGTTTTTTGCTTATGTAGCAAACGCAAATCCGTTTGAAAAAACGAAATTTTTCTATTTTCGCACAAATTGCAGGTGTATCCCGTATTTTCGGTTGGTTTGCAGGGTGCAAATTCAGTATTTTATGGGCGAACTGCATAGAAGAAAACTGTGTTTTTTGATGGTTTGAAACACTTGTGGCCGGTGGCGACTGTCGCCCTTGCCGTGGGAATCGCCTGGTCCCAGAGCGACTCCGTTTCGGTAGTGTCTGCAAGCGATGCTGAAACCACGGAGCCAGATCCGGCTGAAACCGAGTGGCAGCCGACCTACCAGTACATTTCGTTGCCCCCTTCGGTCACTCCCCTAAACGGACTTTTACCCTTTGGTGGCGTAGGTTCTTCGCCGCGCCTGATGAATACCTCGAAGGGGCAGGTCTTTAGTCACGATATCGACGTCTCGACTCGTGAAATGGACGTGAGCGAAAAACGCGTGAACTCTGTTTCGCGTGATACGACGACCTTGTGGACGGCGCATTATCCTGAACTTGCGGACTATGTGTCGGATATGTATAGCATTGGCCAGAAGAGCCTGTGGCTGAACGACCTGGTCGGGAAGGCGAACGACGGATACGAGACTCCCGAGACCGGTTCGGTGTTCGATATTACGATTCCTGTGACGATGCCCGCGTGGATGCGCGACTTTGGCCTCGACAAGCCGAAGCTCATGCTCCAGGGTACGATGGATATCCGCCTGAAGGGATACGGCGAAAAGGATGATGCCGAAGGTAGTACCAAGACGAGCCTGTGGCCCTCTCCGACCTTGAACTATACGCCGAACTTCATGGTGAAGGGCAAGATAGGCCCCTACATCACGGTCGAAATCAATAATGTGGAAGAAGGCCTCGGCGCCCGTAACCAGGTGCGCGTGGTCTACGAGGAATCGTACAAGGACGAATTCGAGGACTACATCCTGCAGCGTGTAGAAGCCGGTACCACAAACCTCGCTTTGACGGGTACGGAACTCACGGGTTATTCCGAGAACCACCAGGGGTTGTTCGGTATCAAGGCCGACTGGAAACTTGGTGACTGGCGACTCACGACGATTGCCTCGCAGGACGGTGGCGATCAGGAAGAGTTCAGCCTGAAGTCCAGTGAATCGACGACGGAGTTCCAGATTCTCGATAAGCAGTTTGTCGCTTACCGCTACTACTTCCTGAACCAGAACATCCGTAGGGACTACGTCAATGCGGCCATTGGTGGTAACAGAACCTGGAGTCACAAGGCCTCGGAACTCAGACTTTACAAGCGCGGTGCCACGAACAGTGCGACGGGTGTCATCGACAACGTGTATGTC
The DNA here is from genome assembly GCA_017626945.1 of Fibrobacter sp. GTDB lineage: Bacteria > Fibrobacterota > Fibrobacteria > Fibrobacterales > Fibrobacteraceae > Fibrobacter. The sequence continues at coordinate 79,160 of JAGAHT010000046.1, read as the reverse complement.
CGTTACTTGACGCCTAGCGGAAAAACGGTCGTGAAGCTTGTGGAACGCATGATCCAGATTCCGAATTCGGACTATACCTACGATTCGAAGATGGGCGTGGTGAAGGTGAACGGCGTGAGCCGCAATACTTTGCTTGCGGCGAGCTGGACTGAAGACCGCGGGGGAAAGTCCTCGGTGAAGGAAGGCGATACGATTTCCCTTGTCCAGTGGGATGCGTCCCTCTCGGAACTGGTTGATATCGACAAGCTCATGCTGCGTAACGTGTATTCGATCGGCATTTCGGATGCAAGCTCCTCAAGTTTTGTCTTGCGCATGAAGAACAAGTCGGGTATTTCCGGCGATTACCTCAAGAAGCTCGGCCTGGTGGATACGACCACGGGAACTCCGCTGGTAAACGATGCTACGATTTTCAAGAAGGATGCTTCGGGTGCATACACAGGTGAAATGTGGCTCCCCTGTAAGAGGTCTTCGGATCCGGTTTACAGCGGCGCGAAGAATCCTGATGAATTGGCCAAGCAGAACTGCTTGGAACCGATGCGTAACCTGGACTCCTCGGCGGCGATGGCTCAGCTCTATACGCTTCCGGTCTACAACCTCCAGCGCTATACGAACCGCTTCTATTTTGAGTCGGTGGGCAAGCGCCGCAATTCCGTGTTGAGTGTGCGTGACCCGAGCTCGAGCTATTCCGTGAGCGGAAGCTCCTGTATGGATATTTCTCCGGGAACCGAAAAGGTGACGGCGGGTTCTACGACACTTATCCGCGGTACCGATTACGAAGTCAACTACGAACTTGGTCAGATTGAACTTTTGAGTGAACGCGCCCTTGATCCGAACAAGGAAATCAAGGTGAGCTACGAATGCGAACCCCTGTTCGAAATTGACAACAAGCTTTTGCTGGGCGCTCGTGCGGAACTCCCGCTGGACCTTTACGGCATGGGTGCTGGTTCCGTGTTTGGCGTCACCGCCTTGTACAAGAGCCAGAGTACCACGGCGAAGACTCCGACACTCGGAAACGAACCGTACTCCAGCGTGCTGTTGGGCATGAACCTCCGTTTGCAGGATACGATTCCTGCCCTTACGGAACTGGTGAACCTGATTCCGGGCATCAATACGACGGCGCAGTCCAGCTGGCGTTACGAGGCGGAATTCGCGGCGAGCCGCCACAATGCAAACACGAGTGAAGAAAGCTCTGCGTTGGTGGAAGATTTCGAGGCGACTACTTCGGGCCTGACTTATCCGCTGTCCCGTCTGTCGTGGTACCAGGCGTCGCCTCCGGGCGGTGTGGAGTCGAATGGATTGACTTACATCGAGAGCCAGGACTATAGGCACAAGGGTGAGTTTATCTGGCACAGCAATAACACCGAGCTTTATAAGAACATTTATCCCTCGGTCGGAAATTCCGATGTCGACAACCAGCACCTGACAGTGCTCAAGATGACGCTCCGTGCGAACGATAACCTGGCCGGTAATTCCTGGGGTGGCGTGATGCGCCCGAACAGTAGCTACTACCAGGATATGAGCGATATGAAGTATATCGAGGTGGTGGCGCGTGGAAACGTGGGCTCCCTCTACCTGGACTTGGGCCTTATCAGCGAAGACCTCTCGATTAACGGTGCCGCGCCGAACGGGGATTACAACGGTGAAAATGACTTGGGTACGTCGACGGCGCTCAACGACAAGGGCCTTGATGGCGTAAGCGGTTCTGACGAAATCGACTCGGTGTGGGATTGTCGAACCAACCCTTGTAAGGGTACCGAATATAGCGTGCGGATGGGGAATGTGGATGCCTCGTCGAACGACATCGCTCACGATAACTTTAATGACGACCTGGACGAAGAAAGCGATCCGCCCAGGGCGATCAACGGAACCGAAAAGAACTCGGGCGAACGTACCTACGATACCGAAGATATTAACAAGAATGGATCCTTGGATAAGGACATCAGCTTCGTGCGTTACCGCATCGACCTGTCCGATACGAATGCGGCCCATTTCGACATTCTTAAGAACGGATGGCGCAAGTGGCGCATCCCGCTGTACCAGTACGATACGATTGTTTCGGCGACGGCGAATGATTACCTGACGATTCTTGCGGAATCCCAGTTCAGCAGGCTTTGGCTGGGCAAGCTGAATAATGGCGTGGCCGAGGCGAAGGTGCAGGTGGTGCATCTTGCTGTCGTAGGAAACGCCTGGGAAGAAACGACGGTTGCGGACTTGTATCAGACCTCTTCGACGGAACATTCGCAGATTGTGGAAGTGAATGGCGTCGAAACGAAGGTGTCCGAAAATGTGACGGCGAAGGATACGAACTACATTACCGTGAAGACGATTAACAACCGTGAAGACGCGGACAAGTATCACAAGTCGCCGAATACGAAGACGGAACGCGATTCCGATTCGAACGCTCCGCTGAAGGAAACGGCGCTGGTACTCGATTACCACAATATGAGTCCTGGCCAGGAAGTGGGCGTGACGCGTATTTTCGAGACGGACGTGAAGGATTTCTCGAGCTACCGTTCGTTGAAAATGGAAATCCATTACCAGACGGATGCGACCTCGGTGCCGGTGCGCTTCGCCATCCAGTTCGGTGAAGGTTCGCTCGAAGGTTCCAACGACTATTATGAATGGAGCTTCCGCCCGGTGAATTACACCTGCAAGAAGGGCTCGGAACGCCCGCAGGACTGCGATGAACGCAACTGGCTCGACAACGCCTTTGCGATGAACGTCTCCGACTTCTCGGACTTGAAGCGTGGCCGTCGTCCGCCTTACCTGACTCCTGTCGAAAAGGATCTGGGGGGCGACCGTGAAGAGAAACTCCGACTGGTGGGTAATCCGTCGATTACGAGCATCGACTGGATGCGCTTTGTGATTATTGCGGACTCCAGCGCTTCCGAAAGCGACCTGGAAGGTACCTTCTGGCTCGATGACCTGCGCCTTTCGGATATGGATACCGAGTGGGGCTATGCGGCGCGTACGAGCGGCCAGGTGAACTTTGCCGACTTTATTTCTCTGTCGGGAGCCATTCGTTACCAGGATGGTAACTTCGCTACACTTTCGACTTCGAACGGATCGCCCAAGCCGAAGACCTCGGTGGCCGCCTCGCAGATCGATGTGGCGGGCGACTTCACGATGAACCTGAACAAGTTCCTGAACGACAGCTCCGGATTCCACATTCCTCTTTCACTCGGTTATCACAGCACGACCAAGCGTCCCTACATGAAGCCGACGGATGACATGATGCTCAAGAGAAGCAGCTTCGTGGATATGACGGGCGACATGTTCCAGAGAAGGCTGGAAGTGGATGGTGACAAGGAAGAGCAGAAGCTGCGTGACGACGCGGAATCCAAGGGCTATCAGTCCTATGTGCGCGACCGTTCCTTCGGTATCAGCTACCGCAAGGATTACCACGCTCGCGATTCCAAGCTCGGCGAAGTGATGTCGCAGATTTTCCTCGATCGTCCGGCCTTTAGCTATTCGTACAACGAGTCGGAAGGCCGCGCAACGACTTCGGCGGATTCGTCCTATTCCTACCATACGATTATCGAGTATAAGCTGGGTACGTTCAGTATGTTCCGCTTCAGGCCGCTCGATGGTCTTTCCAAGTACGAATGGCTGAAACCGCTTTCCAAGACGGAATTCGAACCCTGGCCGCAGACTTTCGACGTGACTCTCTTCGACTTGAACTATGTGCGCTATGTGAACCAGAACCGCGATCCGGACTTTGTGGAGCCGCAGGTAGACAAGATTGTCACCTACACGACGGAATTGAACCACAAGCTGAACATGCGCTGGAACATCTTCTCGTTCCTCACGACAAGCTACTCCTTGAACGTCAAGCGCGATATGTATGGTGGTGGCGACCGCGAAGCATTCGTGAAGAAGAACTTCTTTACCTCGCGTGACGGCGGCCTGTTTGCAAGCGACTACATCCTGGACTTTGACCATACCGACCGCCGCGTCTATGTGTCGGGCGACAGTATCGTGGCCATTCCGCGCGATACGATTGCCAAGATTTCCGAGGGTGGCGATACGCTTGCCATCGACATGCAGAACCCGGATTCCTATGAAATCCGCTACGACACCACGGTGTTTTACAAGGTGGATAGTGTGGGCCGCAGGGAATATGGCCGCTCTTATGGTATTCTGCGTAACGAACGCGCCCGTTCGCAGCAGTTCAAGATTGGCTTTAATCCGCGCCTGATTCCGTTCCTGCCGTTTACGACCAACTTCAGTTCCGATTTCAACCAGCAGAAGACGATTCCTGATGATTTCGATTTCAAGGATGAGACGATGGTCGAAAAGAACTACTGGACGATTTCGCAGACGAACCGTTTTGAATTCGCTCCGTCCTTCAAGGTCCTTGATTTCGCGAATGCGTTCGGTAAGGGGAACGTCGTGGCAAGCGCCTTTGACAAGGTGAAATGGCGCGAAGTCCGCTTTAGCTGGACTGCAAGTACCAACACTGTGGGCGAAAACTTTACCTTGGCACAGCTCAACGAAGAACAGCACGTGACTCCGCTGCAGTACTATCTGTACGGGCTTGGCCTTGGCAACGGATATCGGAATCGTGGCTTCTTCAATATCGTCACGGGTGACATGGGACTTGATCACCGCGATGACTACCGCCATTTTGCGCAGTACCGTAACCATCATGTGGATACCCTCGTGTATCAGGGCAACTTCCGTCATTCCGTTTCTCGCCAGTTCCAGACGGGAACGGGAATCACGCTCCCGCTTTGGGATATCGGTGTCCAGGGTGACTTGCAGTGGAAAGAAGACTTCTCGCAGTCGAGAGAATATCCGCTTTATCTGGATACGACGACGGTGTGGCCGAAGATTGGCATCGGCGTGACTGTTCCGAACTTCTCGCAGCGCGTGTCGATCCTGAACGGATTCCGTAGCGTGTCGACCTTCCACCGTTTCGATTACACCTACACGACGACGGTGCATCCGTTCCAGAGTTCCGAAGATTCCTGGTCGCAGAGCATCAACTTCAACCCGTTGATTCGCGTGACCTTCTTGCTGCAGAACAATATGCGTATCGAAAATAGCGTGCGCATGAAGATTGAGGATACCGATCGCCGCCCGAAGGAAGAAGTCATCGGCATTACTTCTTGGCCGGATTCTACGGCGGGCAGTAAGGATACGACGGATTACTTCTGGGAAACGCCGTGGATTCACACGTCGCTCTACAACGACTTCATGTTCAACATCGGTGATGACTTTACCATTACCTATCCGTTGAAGCTCGACAAGGCGGTCAAGTTCTTCAAGTGGTTCTTCAAGTTCAAGAACTCGGTTGACCTCAAGTTTACTGCCGGTTACGACTACAAGAAGACAATCCGCAAGCAGTACGATCCTGAAGACGGTTACGACATGTGGAACAAGGAAAGCGGAACGGACGGCGTCTTTAAGCAGTGGCATTTCGATGACCCGCTGTATGCCGATGTCCCGAAGACAGTCTATAATCCGAAACTTACCTTGACGGATAGGACAGTGCCGTCGCGTACGCACGAATGGTTTATCCGTCCGAGTGCGGGCTACCAGTTCAACAAGATTGCGTCGATGAGCAGTTATATCGAGTACCGTCAGATTCACGAAAAGCTGGACGACGAAACTCCGCACCTGCGACAGATTTTGCAGTTTGAAATTGCGTTGATGCTGAGGTTTGACTAAGTCGGAATTCGGATTTCAGAATTCGGAATTACAAGAGTGTCATCCTGAGCGGATGTGCTACGGAGTCGAAGGATTTATGATTAAAAAGCGTGTAGCAGTCGGTATGAGCGGGGGAGTGGATTCCTCTGTGGCGGCACTTGTGCTTTTGGAGCAGGGTTACGACGTGTTCGGCGTAACGCTGCGGGTGCTGCCTCCGCTTGCGAATAGCGGGGCGACCCCTTATGATCCCGAAAAAGATGAAAGCGTCTTGCGCGCGCGTGCGGTCGCAAAGCGCCTGGGGATTGAACACTTCGTGGCGGTTTGCGACGATGCGTTTACCGAGCGGGTGCTGAAGCGTTGCCACGATGACTTTGCACAGGCTCGGACGCCGAATCCATGCTGCTATTGCAACCGCTTCGTGAAATTCGGCTGGATGATGGACTTTGCCCTGGAGCATGGCGCCGACTTCCTGTCGACGGGGCACTATGTGAATGTGAAGGAGGTCGGCGGCGTCCGCAGGCTTTTCCGTGGCAAGGACTTGGCGAAGGACCAGAGCTACTTTCTGTTCGGCGTTCCCGACGAGGCGCTAGCTCGCGTCATGACCCCGCTCGGGGGCATGGAAAAGCCCGAGGTGCGGGCTTTGGCTTCGAAGCACGGCTTCGAAAACGCGAGCGCGAGTGACAGCCAGGACATCTGCTTCGACATTTACGGAAACGATTACACTGAATTCCTGGAAGAACGCTTCGGTGCGATGACCCGCCCAGGAAACTTCGTGACCGAGGATGGAAAAATCTTAAGGAGTCACGAAGGTTACCACCGTTACACGGTGGGGCAACGCAAGGGACTTGGCGTTGCCCTGGGCGTCCCGGCGTTTATCCGCAGCGTGGATCCCGCGACGGGCGACATCGTGGTGACCGCCGACAAGTCGGCCGTCTCCGCTACTGAAGTCTGCATCGAAAATTGCGTATGGCACGGCGTCAACCCGGCAACGGGCTCCGCATACGCTGCTGGCGACACCTTCGAATGCGAGGGCATGGTGCGTTACCGTCAGCGCCCGACCCGATGCATGGTGAAAATCCTTGAAGGCGGCTGCGCACTCGCCAGTTTTGAACAGTCGCAGTTTGCTGTAACACCGGGCCAGTGCGCCGTCTTTTACGACGGAGATATGGTGCTGGGGGGCGGCTGGATCGTGTAATTTCCGCTCTCGTCTTTCGTCTGTAGGCTCGCAGAGCCGTTCTTTCGTCTATTTCACGATTCCGACATCGCTCATTTTGACGAAACCGCGGACCTTTTCGCCCAAGCGGATTTCGGCGAAGTTCCCCTGTTCGCTAAGCACTTCGAAGGACGTGCCTTCGGAGAGCGTGTTGAGCGTCTGGGACTTGTCGCTGGGAGCGCTGGTCACGTCGGCGTCCTTCGCCGTGACGACTCCGGTGATTTCCGTTTCGGCGACGAAAACCTTGTAGCCTGCGCTCATGGCGATGATGCCGAAAACGCAGGATAATGCGAACATCGTTCCGATGAGAATGTTTTTCGCCTTTCCGTTGCGGCTGATGCGCCTTGCGACGGCGAGTAACGCGATTGCCCAGAAGATTCCGAGAAGCGTCCACATCTGCGCCTTGAGTGAAAGCGCATGGTGTGCCTTGAAAAGTCCTGCGAGGAGCGGGTTCTCTTCACCGTCTTCTTCCACCTTGTCACGCGTCATGGCCTGCGCGTACTTGAGGTTGTGCAGGATGTCGTCGTTGCTTGGGTCAAGCCGCAGGGCCGACTTGTAATAGTAAATGGCGAAGCCGAGCTTGCCGCCCCTGAAGTAGGCGTTGCCCAGGTTGTAGTAGAGGTCGGAATTTTCGATGCCGTTGTCGGCGCAGGTGCGCCATTCGTCGATGGCACGTTCGAAGTCACCTTCGTTGTAGGCCTTGGTGCCGGTCTCGATGCCGTTGCAATGTTCTGCGGCGTTCGCTACTACCGCAAATGTTAAAAATAAAATGATGCTTCTTAAGATACTCATATTTTGTATTTTCCCTTGATAGTCATTCCCGCGAATGCGGGAATCACCTTTCTTATTTAAATAAAGTTTTTGTTTTAGGTTGAAAAGGTGATGCCCAAACAAGTTGGGCATGACATCTTAAATGTTATACCTTTAGTCCTTCGCACAATTTTTCCACGTCGTTGAGCATTTTCTGCTGCTCGTCCTTGGTCGGGTTCACCGGGGCGTACCGCGCGAACGCGCACTTTTCGAGCCAGCTGTCGATGGCCGCAATCGTTTCGTCTTTCACGCCGAGCTTTGCAAGTTCTTCTTTCATTTGCGGGCGGGTCATGCCCTTGAATTCCAGGTTCGTCTTGTCGCTTAAGTAGTTGATTAAGCCGTTTTCAAGGGCGGCGTAGAGAGCCTTGGCGTCGCCCTTCTGGAGAGCGGTACGTGCATCGGCAAAGCGTGCCTTGAGCATCTTGTCTGCCTTGCCCTTACGTACGAGGGCTGCATCGCTGTTGTGCTTGCGACGGCTGCGGACGGCGAAAGTCACGATCAGGTAGAAGGGAATGGCGGCTGCAAAAATCACCCAGTAAATAATGTTCTTGTAGGGGGCGGTATTGTCTTTCGCTTCGTTCACCTTGTGGATAAAGCGAATGTCGCTGCCGAGTGATTCGATTTCCTGCTTTTGCACGGCGGCGGGGCCTTGTGCGACCGGTGCCTGGAAAATGGCCTCGGGGGCGGCTTCACCCTTTTCGACGGTGACGTTCCAGGGGCCCGCCTTTGCGGTTTCGTACTTCTTTTTGCTCGGGTTGAACCAGGAGTAGGTAATTTCGGGAATGGTGAATTCGCCCTTCTTTTTGGGGTACAGGAATACGCGGATGTTCTTGGTGGTAATCACCTTGTTACCGACGATTTTCTTGTTGAGCTCGTTTTCGGGGGGCACGGAGCGGAATTCGCCAAAGTCGGGGAGCTTGGGGTCGGTAATGGAACCGGGGAGACCGTCGCCCTTGATGTTGATGGTAAGGGTCATGGCTTCGCCGACCTTGAGTTCGGTGCGGTCGAAATCGGCGCTAAAGCTGTAGTTGCCCACCATGCCGCTGAAGTTCGCGGGCTTGCCTTCGGTTGGGAGCGGCTTTACGGTAATGTTGATGGTGGGGGTCTGCGTTTCGGTCTCAACGGATTCCTGCTTGACGCTCCTGCTGGAGAACGTCATGCCGCCCATCTGCTTGTTTTCTTCGACAACCTTCGGCTCGCCGCGCTTGGTGTACTTGAACTTGAACGGGGGAATTTGAAGAGTGCCGCTCTTGGTGGAGCTTAACCAGGCGAACTTGGCGCTCGCCTGCATTTCGCGGCGGTTACCTTCGACGGGTTCGAACTTCATGTTCGAAAGGTCGCTGCGGTGTACGATAAAGTCGTCGCCGGTGCTCATGTCGGTTGCCTGGAGGCCGCCTTCGAAGTGTTCGTAGGTATGGAATCCGAGCGTCACGCTGAACTGTTCGCCTTCGTAGACCGTTTTCTTGCTTGGGGTGAGCGATACGGCAAGGGCATCGTCGCTGTAGGCGCGCTGAATGCTGATGGGAATGTCGCCTGTCAGGTTGCGTTTCTGCCCGTCGATGTTCATGAAAATCTGGCCGATGCTGATGCGGCCGGTCTTTTTCGGGGCTTTCAGATTGAAGGTGTAGACGCGCGCCTTGTAACCGCCGCGGTTGCGGCCATTACCAAAGAAGGAATTGAACATGTCCTCGATATCGGGGCGAATGACCTGGTCGGTACTGTCGAGGCTAATGAGGCTGAAGCCGTTTTCGGTCTCGATCTGCAAATCGCTACGGTTCTCGGGAAGTTCATTTAATGGGAAAACAAGCTGGAGTCCAAAGCTCTTGCCTGATTCCACGCGCTCGCGGTCCACTTGCAGGGACGGCCGTGCAGATGCGCACAGGGCGGCGGCTAGGCACAATAAGATAATTCGTTTCATGCCCCAAATTTACCAAATTTCGCCAGAAAAGACAAATATGGCTAATTAGTATGTGGGATACTCAACTAGAGAACTAAAGTTCTAAGTTTCGTATAGGTCGAGGATGACTCTTGTAGGGGCGTCATCCTGGAACGACAGAATGGAGTGACGGGATCCAGAACGGAATTGTAAGCAAATAATCAATAAATATATTCTTTTTACCCTTGACGCGTTAGTAAAATTTTGTTAAAATTGGCGCGCTGTTTCAAAAAGACGATAAAACGTCGAAAATAAAGGATAAAAGGTATATGTACTGCATTCTCGCTGCCCTTCTGATCAAGAGCTTCAAGAAGCATGCCAAGCGCGCTTAATTAGCCGCACAAGCTGTTTTTTCTCTCTCTATGGTTATACCGGTTACGCTGACCAAGCGGACCGGTGTTTTTTATTTTGCGGCTCTCGCCTTAGTCGAAGTGGCGCTCCTACGGAGCGCGCTTCGGACCGGCTCGGCCATAGAAAATGCAAGCATTTTCTGCGGCACTCGCCTTAGTCGAAGTTTAACGAGCGGCGGTAGGGGGTGAAGCCGGCGTTTTTGATGAAATCTTCGGCTTGTTCGATGGTCGTGAGGCCGTGGTTTTGCAGCACGTTTTCTTCGATGACGATGCTGTTGATGTCGTCGGCACCTGCGTGCAGTCCGAGTTCACCTAGGGAAAGTCCCATGCCGAGGAGCGATACTTCGATATGCGGGATGTTGTCGAGGTACAGTCGCGAAAGCGCGAGCAGCTTGAGGTATTCGTCTCCACGTACGTGGCGGATGGGGAACTTGTCGGTTTGCGGCTGGAAGGTCCACACCACGAAACTCTTGAAACCGCCTGCGATATCTTGGGTCTTGCGCACATATTCCAGGTGCTCGATGATTTCTTCGGGGGTTTCGACACTGCCGAACACGATGTTCGCGCTGCCGGGGAGTCCCTTCTTGTGGCAGGCGGCGAGTGTGTCGCACCATACCTGCGCGGGGAGCTTTTTCGGGCTCAACATTTGGCGCATACGGTCGGAGAGAATCTCGGCACCGGCGCCTGGAACGGAGCTGAGTCCTGCCGCTTTGAAAATGTCAAGCAGCTCGTCTAGGGAAATCCTGTTGAAAACGGCGATGCGGACGAGTTCCACCGGTGAAAATCCACGAACCTTCATGCCCATTTCTTGCGTGAGCATTTTCAGGATGTCGGTGTAGTAGCTGAGCGGGAGCGCCTGGTTCACGCCTCCCTGCAAGAAAATCTGATCGGCGCCCCTGGCCTTGGCCTCAAGCGTCTTCTGACGGATTTCGTCCAAATTAAGCACGTAGGCTTCGGGGCTGTGGGCGGGGCGGCAGAAACTGCAAAAACTACAGGTAATCTCGCAAACATTTGTGTAATTAATAATACGAAACGCCGTGTAACCCACCTTGTTTCCTGGGTTAATGCGGTGGCGCATGGCGTCGCCTGCCTGAACCACTTCGGTCCACGGGGCGTTTTTCAGAATGTCAAGAGCTTCCGCCGGGGTGAGGCGTGTCCCGTCAATTGTTTTTTTCAGTAGGGAATTCATTGATTTTTAAAATAGAAAAAATGCACGGCCCTGTATACTTTTCTATCTTTAGCCCGTAAAAATTTAAAATGGAGACGCCTTATGCTGCGTATTGGACTTATTGGTACTGGAACCGTCGGTGGCGGTGTTATTCAGATTCTCGAACAGAAAATCGACGAATACAAGGAAAAGCTTGGCGTTGAACTGCAGCTTGCCTGCATTTGCGCGAAGTCCGAAGAGGAAGTTGCCCCGTATAAGGCAAAGGGCTACAAGGTTTCGACCAACGCCGACGAAATGATCGCCGGTGACGATATCGACGTGCTTGTGGAACTCGCCGGTGGCTACAACATGCCGCGCAAGTGGATTCTCGCTGCTCTCGAAAGCGGCAAGCACGTGGTGACGGCCAACAAGGCGCTCCTCGCCAAGTACGGTCACGAAATTTTCCCGCTCGCTGCCAAGAAGGGCCTGCATGTGCTGTTCGAAGCCGCTGTTGGCGGTGGCATTCCTATCATCCGTAGCCTGCAGGAAGGCCTGCTCGGTTCTACGGTGGAACACCTGAGCTGCATCATCAATGGTACTTGTAACTACATCCTCAGCCGCATGGCCGAAGAAGGTCTCGACTTCGACGTCGTACTGAAGGACGCCCAGAAGCTCGGCTTTGCCGAAGCTGACCCGACTTTCGACATCGAAGGTATCGACTCCGCCCACAAGACTGCCTTGCTCGCTAGCCTCTGCAGCGGCAAGCGCGTGGACTTTGAAAAGATTCACGTGACGGGTATTTCCAAGATTACCGCCCAGGATATCGCGTTCGCCAAGGAACTTGGCTGCTGCGTGAAGCTCCTCGGCATCTACCACCGCGACGGTGACCGCGTGGACGCCCGTGTCCATCCGTGCTTCGTCCCGAACACGAACCTGCTTTCGAACGTGAACGGTGTTATCAACGCCGTCTACCTCAAGTGCGACAACCTCGGCGAAACCGTCCAGACCGGTGCTGGTGCTGGCCGCCTCCCGACCGCCTCTGCAGTCGTGGCCGACCTCGTTTCCCTCGCTCGTTCTACCGACCAGGGCAGCCGCAAGGCCCTCCCGATGGGCTGGTTCAACGTCGAAAACTCTGCAACGCTTGTTCCGATTTCCGAAACCAGCGCCCGCTACTACCTGCGCTTCACTTCCCGTGACGCATGCGGCGTGCTCGCAAAGATCACGAGCATCCTCGCCGAGAACAACATCTCGATCGAAACCATTATCCAGAAGAACGTGAACGATCCGGGTAAGGTCTCTGTCGTGGTGATTACCGAAAAGACGCTCGACTGCAAGGCCTCGAAGGCGGTGGACGCTATCGACGCCCTGCCCGAAATTGTCGAGAAGAGCCAGGTCATCCGTTTCCTCGCGTAACGGATTGCCCCCGCCCGTCGCAATTTTGTAATTTAGAGCCGTTATGATTCGTGCTGCTACATTGGAACGCATCCTCGTTGCCCTTTCGGACTTCGTGGCGTTGTCGATTTGTTTTGCCCTCGCTTTCTGGGTGCAGTTCCACAGTGGTTGGATTGTTGACAAGTTCGACCCGACCAAGGCGCTTGCTGATTATGCCCACATGGGATTGATTCTGAACGTGGGGTGGCTTGTCCTGTTTACCTGTGCCGGACTGTACCGTTCGTGGCTGTTGATGTCGAGGACGCACCAAATCTTGCGCGTGTTGCGAGCGGTGCTAATCGGTATCGTGGTCATAGTCGTTGTGCTTTTCGGTGCGGAATTCCTGGGCAAGGTCATGGCGAACGAACCGCTCAATAGCGGTTACCTTTACGGCTCCCGATTCCCGTGGATCTTTATTTACGGCGGCTTTGCCCTGTTCCTGGTGGTCCTCTTCAGGATGTTCATCTATATGTTCCTGCGCAGCCTCTTGAGTCGCGGTTTCGGGGCGAACAACATCCTGGTGCTGGGTGCGACCGAAGCGGGCCGAAAGATTGCCGAGGCGCTTGCGAAGACTCCCGAACGCGGACAGCGCGTGGTGGGATTTGTCGATGAACGCTTCCAGGTGATGGATCACGAGTTTGCGAACGTGCCGGTGCTTGGTAAGTATTCCGACCTGGCGGCCCTCATCAAGAAGTACAAGGTAACGGGCATTATCATTGCGCACGAGAGTTCTTCGCCGCAAGAAATTATGCGTGTGCTCGTGTGGGTCTGTGACCAGCGCGTGCACATTTATCTGGTGCCAGAACTCTATAGCGTGATTAACGGCCAGTTCAAGGCGAACCTGGTTTATGGTTTTGAACTGCAGGAACTTTTTGCTTTCACGATGCCCCTTTGGCAGGTCCGTATCAAGCGCATCATCGATATCTTGTTCGGTGCGTTCCTGGGCCTGTGTTCGCTGCCGGTTTGCCTAATTGCGGCGATTGCGATTAAGCTAGAAGATCATGGTCCGGTGTTCTATTCGCAGGAACGCATTGGTCTTTATGGTAAGCCGTTTACGGTGTTCAAGTTCCGCACGATGCGTACCGATGCCGAAAAGTTCGGAGCGCAGTGGGCGACTAAGGATGACCCGCGAATTACCAAGGTGGGCAAGTTCCTCCGCAAGACCCGTATCGATGAACTTCCGCAGATTTTGTGTGTGCTTAAGGGCGACATGAGCATGGTGGGCCCGCGTCCCGAGCGCGCCGTGTTTATCGCAAAACTCCGTGAAGAAATTCCGTTCTATATTAGCCGCCTGAAAATGAAGCCGGGTCTGACCGGCTGGGCTCAGGTGTGCCACCATTATGATACTAGCACCGAAGACGTGAAAATTAAGCTGCAGTACGACATGTATTACTTCGAAAATATGAGCCTGTTGCTTGATTTCCAGATTCTGGTGCGTACAGTTTATGTTGTTCTAACAGGCAAGGGAGCGCAGTAATGTACGGCGATAATTCTACTCCAGTTTTTCCTACCGAAGATGCTTTGACCATGATCCGCCTCGCGCTTGCCGAAGACGTGCGCACGGGTGACGTGACCAGCGAATGGACGATTCCTGCCGACCAAAAGCAGCATGCCCGTTTGATTGCAAAAGAAGACGGTGTGCTTGCTGGCCTCCCAGTGATTGAACTCGTGTTCCAGGAACTCAAGGCGAACGTGAAAGTGACGCTCCACAAGAAAGACGGCGATGTCGTTAAAAAGGGTGACCTGATTGCCGAAATGGACGGCACGACGCACGAACTTTTGACGGGCGAACGTACGCTGTTGAACTTTATCCAGCAGCTTTCCGGTGTGGCAACAGTTGCCCATACTTTCCAGGAAGCCTTGAAGGCGGGGAAGACAAAGGTGCTCGATACCCGCAAGACGGTTCCTGGTTTCCGCACGCTGCAGAAGTACGCCGTTCGCGTGGGTGGCGGTTCAAACCACCGCATGGGCCTCTTTGACATGGTGCTCGTGAAGGACAACCACATTGCTGCAGCAGGTGGCGTGCTCCAGGCGCTCGAAGTCGTGAAGAAGAACAACAAGCAGAACTTGATGGTCGAAATGGAAGTCGAAAATTTTGACCAGCTGCGTGCACTCCTGAACAAGGGTGTCGACGTCATTATGCTCGATAACATGAGCAACGAGATGATGGCCGAAGCCCTCAAGATTATCAAGGAAAGCGGAGACAAGTGCCTGGTCGAAGGTTCCGGCAACATGACGCTCGAACGCGCCAAGGAAATCGCGACACTCGGTCTCGATTATATCTCGGTGGGCGCTCTTACACATAGTGTAAAAGCTCTTGACATTTCGATGAGAATTTAAGTTTAAGGGCCCAATTCTGGGCCTATTTTCGTTGAAAATTAGTTTAGACTAATATTAATGTAAGGGTTTTAAAATCTTTACAAATTCCCTTGTTTTTACTATATTCGCGCGCGAAAAATGAACTTCCGCGCTTTTTTTGATGGCGGCGGAAACAAGGAGAAAAGAATGAGTAAGGATTTGAAGGAAAAAGCCCTCGAATATCACTCCATGGGTAAGCCCGGCAAGATCGAAATCGTGCCGACCAAGCCGCATAGTACGCAGACCGACTTGGGCCTCGCCTACACTCCGGGTGTAGCCGTTCCCTGCCTCGAAATCGAAAAGGACAACAACCTCGCTTACGAATACACCGGCAAGGGAAATCTGGTCGCAGTGATTTCTAACGGTACGGCCGTGCTCGGCCTCGGTGATATTGGCGCTCTCGCCGGTAAGCCGGTGATGGAAGGCAAGGCCTTGCTCTTCAAGATTTACGCCGGTATCGATGTGTTCGACATCGAAATCAACGAGAAGGATCCGAAGAAGTTTATCGAAATTGTGAAGGGAATCGCCCCGACATTCGGCGGTATCAACCTCGAAGACATCAAGGCTCCGGAATGCTTCGAAATCGAAGACACCCTGAAGGCCGAACTTGACATCCCCGTGATGCACGACGACCAGCACGGTACGGCTATCATTTCTTCTGCAGGTCTCCTGAACGCTATTGAAGTTGCGGGCAAGAGCATTCGCAACGTGAAGATGGTCGTGAACGGCGCTGGCGCTGCCGCTTGCGCTTGCACGCGCCTCTACTTGTCTCTCGGTCTTAAGAAAGAAAATCTTGTGATGTGCGATAGCAAGGGTGTTATCCGCAAGGACCGCAAGGGCCTTACCGAAGCAAAGGCTTTTTTTGCAACGGACCGCACCGACATCGAGACTCTCGAAGACGCCATGAAGGGTGCAGATGTGTTCGTCGGCCTCTCCAAGGCTAACGTCCTGACTCGCGAAATGGTCCGCAGCATGGCCGACCAGCCGATTGTTTTCGCGCTCGCCAACCCGAACCCTGAAATCAGCTACGAAGAAGCCATGGCAAGCCGTGGTGACCTGATTTTTGCGACGGGCCGCAGCGACTATCCGAACCAGGTGAACAACGTGATCGGTTTCCCCTACATTTTCCGTGGAGCCCTCGACGTTCGCGCCACCTGCATCAACGAACACATGAAGCACGCCGCCGTGCGCGCCATTGCAGCCCTTGCCCACAAGCCGGTTCCGGATGTGGTGAACATTGCTTACAACTCTCAGCGCTTTACCTTCGGTAAGGAATACTTGATTCCGAAGCCGCTTGATCCGCGCCTACTCACCGACGTGTCGATCGCTGTGGCTAAGGCCGCTATTGAAAGTGGCGTGGCCCGCAAGCCGATTACCGATTGGGACGCTTACTACGACCGTCTGCGTGACATGATGGGCTACGACAACAAGCTCATCCGTCAGTTCAGCGATACCGCCCGCAGTAACCCCAAGCGCGTGGTGTTTGCCGAAAGCAACCTCAATATGCTCAAGGCCGCCGTGCAGGCCAAGGTCGAAGGCGTTGCACACCCGATTCTGCTCGGCAACCCCGAACGCATTCAGATTATTGCCCAGCGTGAACAGCTGGACCTCACGGGCATCCAGATTGTGAACCCGCGTTCTCCGGAAGAATTTGAACGCCGCCGCAAGTACGCTGAAATCTACGCCGAAGAAAACGGCCGTAACGGCGTGACGCTCGACGAAGCCCGCGACGACATGTTTGAACCGAACCACTTCGGTATGATGATGGTGAAGGTCGGCGATGCGGACGCCCTCATTTCCGGTGGTTACTCCAAGTATTCCGAAACGATTGAACTTGCCAAGGAAATCATCGGTATCCGCGAAGAATACAAGCACTTCGGCGCTATGCATATCTTGAGCACTCGCAAGGGTACGTTCTTCTTGGCCGATACGCTGGTAAACCGCGACCCCGATGCAGAAACCCTCGTGGATATCGTGAAACTCACGCACGACGCCGTACGCTTCTTTGCCCACGAACCGGTGATGGCGATGCTCAGCTACGCAAACTTCGGCAGCGACAAGGGTGCTCCGCGCGGAACATCCAACACCGCCCGCGAAGCCGTGCGCATGATTCACGAACAGTTCCCGGATTACATGATTGACGGCGAAATGCAGGTGAACGTGGCGCTCGACAAGGACTTGCGCGACACCAAGTATCCGTTCAACAAGATCAAGGGCCAGACGGTCAATACGCTTATCTTCCCGTGCCTCTCTTCTGCAAATACCACTTGCAAGATGCTCCTCGAAATGGGCGTGGGCGAATCCATCGGTCCTGTTCAGATGGGCCTGAACAAGCCGGTTCACTTTACCGATACCGACGCCTCGGTACACGATATCTTCAACCTGACGGTTGCCGCCGTGATTGACGCGATTGTCCAGGAAAAGAAGGACGAAGAAAAGAATCGTAAAAAATACGACAAGATGTGGTAAGGGCGTTATAATGGTGCGGAAGCCCCGCACCTGGGCCTTATACTCTTAATTAGAATCGTCTCGGTCAGTCCGGGGCGATTTTCTGTATTATTTAGACAAAAAAATTTTTTTTTCATTTGACATTTATTGTCTAAAAAGCGATAGTATATTTGGTAAGTGAAAATTCGCCGTGGAAAACGGCAAAGGAATAAGATGAAGTTCATCCACACCGCCGACTGGCATTTGGGTAATTCGATGCATGACATCGATCGTAGGGAAGAAGCAAAACGTTTCCTGGACTGGCTCCGGGAACGCATCGTCGATTTTGGGGCGGAATGCCTTGTTGTGGCGGGAGACATCTTCGATACGGCGAATCCTCCAGTGGAAGCGCGTCGGATGTATTTCCGCTTTTTGGCGTCGTTGCTAGATACCTGCTGCAAGAATATCGTGCTGGTGGGCGGCAACCATGATTCGGGTGCGTTGCTGGATGCGCCGCGTGACTTGCTGGATGCCCTAAATATCCAGATGGTCGGTTCCATGGGGGACCGTTCCGTTGAAGACTTGGTCAAGGAACTGACGGATGCTTCTGGGAATGTCGTCGGTATCAGCGCTGCGGTTCCGTTTGTCCGCGAAAATGACCTGCGCCCTTATCTGAAAGAAGGTGCCGAAAATTTTGCCGACAGTACTTACAGGGGCTTGTATGGGGCTGTCTATGAGGCGGCGGAAAAGCTGCGTGCTGGCCGTGAAATTCCGATTGTTGCGACGGGACACTTGTATGCGGCCAAGCTGGAAGGTCGCCCCGATAACGATGACGGTCGCGATATGAAGAATCACGGTGTGCGAGATATCGTGGGAAACCTGGGAACGGTGCCGGTAGGCGTATTCCCCGAGGGGCTTGATTATGTTGCCCTTGGTCATATCCATTACACGACCATGGTGGCGAAGAATCCCAAGGTGCGCTATTCGGGTTCTCCGTTCGTACTGGGTTTCGATGAAGCGAAAATGCCGCATTATATCTTGACGGTTGATTTGGCGAAGGGACAGAATCCTGTTGTGGAAAAGGTGGAAGTTCCGCATTATTTTGAATTCCTGCGTGTTTCGGGAACGGTCGAAAGCATCAAGGAACAGCTGAACGAATTGCGAAACCATCCTACGGAGCGGCCGCTCAAGATTGAAATTGAGTACGAACATACGCCAGGAATCCAGGTACATGAGGTGTTGGCTCCTGCGATGGAAGGTGCTCCTTTCGAGGTCGTAAACTGGAGATCGAACCGCGCTACGGAAATGAGCGCGAGTGACTTGGTCGAGGATTCGTTGGATTCCGTGAAAGTCTTGAGCGAAGAGGAGGTCTTTAAGATTCTCTTGCAGAGTAAATTGGGGGTGTCCGAAGTTACGGACGAAGTCAAGAAGTACTATGACGAATATTTGCCGCTCTTTAAGCAGGTGGTTGAAGAAGTCGAGAGCGAAAGCCAGGAGGAGAAGTAATATATGAAGATTCTGAAGATTGAATTAGAAAACATCAATTGCCTGGCTGGGAAGTGGGCTATCGATTTTACGGATCCGTCCTATGCGGAACAGGGGCATAATCTGTTCGTGATTCACGGAAATACCGGTTCGGGTAAGTCGTCTATTCTGGATGCGGTTACGCTCGCCCTTTATGGCGCTACTCCTAGGCAGGGGTATGTCTACAAGAGTATTGCCGGTAATGCAGTGATGACGGCGGATACGGGCTCGTGCTTTGCCCGTGTGACGTACCGGTGCGTCAAGGGAACATTTGTTTCGCAGTGGAGCCAGCATCGTGCGGGCAACCGAGCGAATGGAAACTTGCAGGACGCTGAAGGTGTCGTGTATCCTTTGAACGATCCGCTGAACAAAATATATGACGGGAAGACAGGGGCTAGGAAGGAGCTTGCGAATGCTAATACCAGCATTATGCAGCTGGATTATTCCCAGTTCTGCCGCTCGATTATGCTTGCGCAGGGGGAATTCAGCAAGTTCCTGTTGAGCGACGAGGATGAACGTGCCGTCATTCTCGAAAAACTGAACGGTACCGAAAAGTTCCGTAAGATTGCGATGAAGGTGGGCGATCGATGGTCCGATTCCAAGACGGCGAAGGAAAATGCGAAGTCTGCACTCGATGCCCTGAAGGGTTCTCTTCCTGATCCCGAAGAGGTTCAAAAGCAACAAGCTATTTTGGACGGCTTGAATGAACGCAAGGAAAAACTTTCTCTCGACAAGAAGAAACTTGAAGGCTTGGTCGCTTGGCGTACATCCATGAACGAGAAACAGCAGCGCCTGCAGAAGGCAAGTGCTGGGCTTGAAACAGCCCAGGACGAAAAGAACCTTTTTGCGGAAAACGATGCTCGCTTGGCCCGCGCCGAAAAGGCGAGGGAATGTGTTGAATCGGATACGAAACTGCAGGAAATCCGCAAGCGAAAGGCTGCTGAGCAGAGTGAACTTGACGGGTTGCAGAATGGACTTGCTTCTGCCAAGAAGACACTGGTTGCTTCCGAGACTGAAAAGAACAATTTCAAAAAGGCCAAGGAGACTTCCGAGGAGTTCGTTCGTGAGAACGAATCGCTCTGGAATGAGATTCGCAGGCTTGATGAAAATGTGAAGGGTGCGGAAAGCGAAAAGTCCGCAGCGAAACTTCGCCAGAACAAGGCCAGTGAAGAATTGGAAAAGGCCAAGACGAATCTGCAGGCACTTTCAGCGAAAATTGAGAACCTGAAGCCGGAACAGGAACGTCTCCAGCAGTACCTGAAAGAAAATGCCAAGGATGCGGAGTTGAAGAATGTCGTTCCCCAAAGCCCCATGCTGGTGAAGGCGCTGGCGGATTCCGCAAAGCGTGTTGAGAACGGCGAAAAGGCGAAAGTCGCTGCCGGTAAGGATCTCGCCCGCGCCGAAGAAGAGCTTTCCCGTGTCGGGAAAAAGAAACAGGAACTTCTTGATGAACAGCAGCGCCTGTTTGAAAACGATGTGCTTGTCTTGGCGGATGTTATCCAGAAGCATTTGACCGAAGGGGCGCCCTGTCCTGTCTGCGGCTCCAGGGAACATCCTGCCTGTAAGGGTGAGTCGACATCTTCTGCCGACGATTCTCGCGCCGTGGGTGTTGCCGAAAAGATTCGACAGCTGAACACGGAAATGCAGAAAGTCAATAGCGAGATGGACCGTTACGGCTTGGCGAAGGATCGCGCCTGTAATGCCGAAAATGCGGCTACCGAGGAAATTGATTCTGCGAAGCGCCTGAACGAAGAAAATCTCCTGAACCTGAAGAACCTTTGGAAACCCTGGTTCGATTTTGATGGAACCGGTGCCGAAAAAATATTGAACGAATTGAGTAGTCGCCAAAAGGATTATGAACAGGCCAAGGGGAATTTCGATCAGGTGTCCAAGGATCTTGAACTTGCCCAGAGTCAGCTGCAGAATGCTTGCGATGCCGTGAAGCATTGCGGGGAAGTTTTTGAAGAAGAATCGCGTCTTTTCAACGCGGCTGCTGAAGCCCTGAAGAACCTGCGCGACCAGCGCAAGGAAAAGTTCGGCGATGACAATGTCGAAACTGTTGCGGCTGCGGCTGCCAATAAGGTGAAAGAGGCAGCGCAGGCCTACGAAAAGGCTGAAAAGACCTTCCGCGAAGCAGAAAACAAATGCAACGAGATGAACGGAAGGATTGAAACTCTCAAGCAGTCGCTTGCAGCGGATGCTGAAAATCTTGAAGCGGCTTTAAAGAATTTCGGCGAGATTCTTGTGGCGAAGGGTTTTGCTGATGAAGCCGCATATCGCGCTTCGCTTCTGCCTGAAATTGAATTCGCCAAGTTGCGCGCTCGTAAGACCGAACTTGAAAATAACCTGGCGTCGGCAAAGCGCCTGAAAGAAGATGCTCTTGAAGCCTTCGAAACTCTGAAGAAGCAGTGCTCCGACGAAACGCCCTTGGAAGAATTGCAGAAGACCAAGTCGCAGGTGGAAAAGGATTTGCTCGAATTGCAGACGCAGGCGGGTTCCGCAAAGGAAAAGGTGGATAACTATAACCGAAACGTGCAGCTTCTCAACGAAACGCAGAAGGATTATGATGCGAAGTCCGCTGAATTCGTTCGCTGGGATACGATGCGTTCTTGGTTTGGCGTGAGGGATGGCTCCGACTTTGCGACCTTTGTGCAGGGGTTGACTTTCAAGTCGCTGCTGAAATTGGCGAATAAGCACTTGAGGGTTATCAAGGATCGTTATCAGCTTGTCCCCGAAGGAAATTTGGGTTTCAAGATTGAAGATGCCCAGTTCGATAAGCCTCGCGGTACGACGAACCTTTCTGGCGGTGAAAAGTTCCTGGTGAGTCTTTCGCTGGCGCTCGGCATCGCCGATTTCGCAAGCCGCAACGTCCGTGTGGAATCTCTGTTCCTCGACGAAGGTTTCGGTACGCTAGACGAAGAACTTCTGGATTCCGTCATGGACTGCCTGAAGCTTCAGCAGCGTCAGGGCAAGATGCTCGGCGTCATTACCCATGTGAGCGAACTGGTCGATAGCATTTCGCAGCGGATTGCGGCGGAAAGCCTTGCCGATGGCCACAGCGCTTTGAGTGGCCCGGGCGTGAGCCGGGGCTAGCCTAGGCCTTCTTCAGGATCGAGCGGAGTTCGTCGGCGGCACGTTGCAAATCGTCGTTGATGATGACGTATTCGTACTTGCCTTTCGTCTTGGCGAATTCCATTTCCTTCTTCGCGTTCTTGAGGCGGAGCTGGATGACTTCTTCGGAGTCGGTTCCGCGGCCACGCAGGCGCTTTTCGAGTTCTTCTTCGCTCGGCGGCAGAATCAGAATGCCGGTAGCGTCAGGGTAGACCTTGTCAAAGTTCACCTTGCCGAAAACGTCAAGGTCGAACAGGACGCGGTTTCCTTCGGCGAGAGTCTTCTCGACAAAGCTCTTGGGAGTCCCGTAGTAGTTGCCGTGGACT
Organism: Fibrobacter sp.; assembly: GCA_017626945.1. Lineage (GTDB taxonomy): Bacteria > Fibrobacterota > Fibrobacteria > Fibrobacterales > Fibrobacteraceae > Fibrobacter. The sequence continues at coordinate 56,875 of JAGAHT010000046.1, read as the reverse complement.
TCGTTCCATTCGATAAGGCCGTCTTCCTTGATCAGCTTTTCGAATTCTTCCTTGGTCTTGAAAAAGTAATGGACTCCGTCGACTTCGCCTTCGCGCGGGGCGCGTGTGGTGGCCGAAATGGAATACTTAATGTCCGGAAAATCCTTGATGACCAGGTCCTTGAGGGTGGTCTTTCCTGCGCCACTCGCGGCACTCATAACGAATAATTTGTTGTGCATAAAAACCTTTTAATTATCTTCAGTTTACTTCAGCTAGAGATTCTTCGACTGTGAACCTTGCGGTTCTTCGCTCAGGATGACACTGCGTGTCATTTCTTGTCCTCGATGTACAGCGGTCTCTGCTTGACTTCGTCGTAGATGCGTCCGATGTACTCGCCAAGGATGCCGATCGAAATGAGCTGCACTCCCGCGAAGAACACAATGGCGGTCATGAGCGAAGCCCAGCCGGGAACCGTTGTCGCGGGGGAAAGAATCTTTTCGAGGATGGACCAGACGAATACGCCGAAACCCACGATGGCGGCGAAAAGTCCCAGGTAGAAACTGAGCTTGAGCGGTGCGGAACTGAATCCGGTGATTCCGTCGAAGGCGAGGCGTACCATTTTCTTGAGCGGGTACTTGGAAGTGCCCGCGGTGCGTTCGGCACGGTCGTACTTGACGCCGATTTTCTTGAAGCCGACCCAGCAGACGAGCCCGCGTAGGAATCGGCTGCGTTCCGGCAGGTTCTTGAGCTGGTTTACCACGCAGCGGTCCATGAGGCGGAAGTCGCCAGTATCGGGCGGAATGTCGATGCTCGTGAGTTTGCCAATTAGACGGTAGAATGCGAATGCGGTGAAACGCTTGAAGATGGTTTCGCCTTTGCGCTTGTTCCTCTGTGCGTAAACCACCTGGTAGCCTTCGCGCCATTTTTCAAGCATCTCGTGAATCAGACTCGGCGGGTCTTGAAGGTCGCCGTCGATAATCACCACCGCGTCGCCCATAGAATGGTCGAGGCCCGCGCTGAATGCCGCCTGGTGCCCGAAGTTGCGGCTGAAGTTGATAATCTTGTTGTTCGGGTTGCTCGGCAGTAGGCTTTCGACAATTTCTCGGGTGCGGTCCCTGGAACCGTCGTTCACAAAAATCAGTTCGTGCTCGATATCCTTGAGCTCTTCTTCAAGGACGCGGTAAGTTTCCGCGACGATTTCTTCTTCGTTATAGACAGGAATGATGACTGACAGGAGCATGGTTCGCCTACGGGATAAGTGTCGGGTTGATGAAATCGACGTGGTCGCAGTCGATGTTCTTGAGCGAAAGCGTCTTGAGGGTGAGAACCTTTGCGTTTTCGATGTTCACGTCAAGATTCTTCAACTTTCCGTAGGAAAAACTCCCGCTATCGAAAATCACATTGCCGTCGGCGAGAACTTGTAACTGGGCTCCGTCGCTGCAAAGGGATTCTTCGTCGAGGCCGTAGGCCATCTTGAAGGTCTTGTACTTTCCTTCGATATTGAAGACCGTTTCGGAGGCGGCGTGCGTGCCGAAACCTTCGTTGTAGAACTTATTGTCCACCTTGAAATCGTGGCCTTCGATGCTTTCGTTCTTATGGAGCGTTCCCCAGCCCTGCTTGTGGCTTGCGTAGGGAATTTCGGTGAGCTTGACGGCTCCCGTTTTGCTGTAGAAATAGAACTTCTGGATGTCGGCGATAATTTTACCGTTCTTCGGATTCTGGACAACGAATTCCAGCTGGTTGTAGCCTGGGTGGAGTTGTTCTTCCTTGACATTCCCGCTGAAGTTTCCTTTGGTGTACGGTGCGCGAGAAACGATGTCTCCGTTCACTTGCACGGTATAAATCCACTGGCTAGTAGCGGTCGCCTTTTCGTTGAGGCTGAAGCTGTACTGAAGCGCGGATGCGGCCGAATCCCCGGCGGCATTCTGTATGAGTTCGGGCTCGTTCACGGTAATGATGTTTTTCGGATTGAAATCCTTGCGCCCGTTGAACTTGGCGATTTGCACCCAGTAGTTGTTGGTAATAAGGATGTTCTTGACTCCTTCAAGATCCATGTCGCGTTCGAAAATGTCGCAAGTGGTCGCGATGCGGTGTTCCACCGCCTTCTTGTGGTAAGTGTGGCTGTCCCAGCAGTCGAGCCCGCGGATGTAGTAGACTTCACCCTGGTACTTGTTGACGAGGTTCTTGAGTTCTTCGGAACTCATTTGCCTTGCGCGGTCATAGTGGATAGAAGATATTCCGTAACCGATGAAATGCCAGGGGCGACCGTAAATAAAGAATCGGTCCTTTTGAGGCTGTTCCGCGAGCCATCCGAGAATCTCGTGTTCCTCGATGGTGAGGTGGTTGCGGTTGTACATGATGTTCTTGTTGAAGTCTTCCTTGTAGTGGAATGTCCAGGCGGTAAAGAGAGCTGCGGCCACAAGGGTTACCAACAGGGCTGTCACTGCGTTCTGCTTGGAATCCTTTCCGCTCATCGAGGCGATGGTCTGTTGGACAAGGTGCGCTACGGGAAGTGCGCCTACAAATGCCATGGACGGGAGCATCACCAGGCTATAACGCTGATTAATCTGGATGCTGAAATCGCCCGAGACATTTTCAAGAATCATGTAGGTCTGTATGTGGTACAGGAGCAGGAATGCGAGAATTTCCAGGTAGAAGTAGTCTTTTTTCCTTGCACCGAGAATGGCTCGTGCAAGCAGGTAAATGGCGCCTGCGACAAAGAGGTAGTTGAAGTAGGAGAGGAAGGGGTTTTCGAGTTCGCCGTTCTTGTTGAGCGGCTTGGTCATTTCGGTCCAGTTGCGTGAAAGGTCTTCAAGGAAGTGGCCGTGCGCTTCGAATTCTCCTCCCTGGAAACCGAATCCCTGGAAATAGCTGATGGTGAGGAGTGCGGGAACCGAGAACAGCGAAAGCGTCACAAAGAACGTGGGGGCCTTGGCGCTCTTGCTGTCGAGAAGCTTGGGGAGCGCGAATATGATAAAGGCGAGCAGGCAGAATGCCGTTTCTTGGCGGGTCTGTGCAAAGAATGCCAGCGAAAGGGCGAGGAGGGCCCAGTGCCTGATCGTGTTACGGTCGTAGGCCCACTTGAAAATGAGGAGCGAAAGGGCGGAAAGGAAAATGTAGAGTGGTTCTACGGACATGGCGCGGAACTGGAAAAGTACCGTGGGTTGTAATGCCGTAAGGAGGGCTGCAAAGAAGGCGAGCAGGGGTTGCCTTGTCCAGGCGACAACGGCAAGGAACATCAGGAGCACTGCAAGTGGGAGCATCAGGAGTTCCATATGGAAAATCCAGTGCAGGTCGTTACCTAGAAGCGGCATACCGAGCAGGTACAGAAAAGCGAGTCCCTTGGTCTTGAAACTATTGGAAGTCGCGACGCATTTCAAGTTGCCGTTTTCAAAATACCCTTGGTTGCAAGTGCCCGATTCCTGATTGTAATACATGTTCTGGGCGACCGACATGAATACGCTTTCGTCGCTTTGCACACGATGGCGGGCCTCGATCTGGGTGGCCGCAAAAATGGTGATGACTGCCGTGAAGGCAAGCATCAGGATCGAGATTTTCTTTTCGGGGAGAATTCCCTTGATCCATTCCCTAAAGTCCTTGTTCAGGGTGGCGAACAGGACGATTCCCGCAATGAACTGCACGATGAACAAGGGAAGCGGCAAATAAAGGTCGAGCGTGCGGATGGTATCTTTGTGGCCGACGTTTGGACCGAGGTAAATGAGGAAGGGAATCGCGAGGGAAATAACGAGGCCGACGATTGTGCCCGGGTGCGCGAGATTTTTCAAAAGTCCAAGAATATAGGGTTTCATAGGTTAAATATAAATAAAGCAGCAGGAGCCTGCTGCTATTTAATCTTAGAACTTAGAATTTAGAGCTTAGAACTTAGAACAGACGCGCTGTGTCATTCTGGAGCGTAGCGACGGAATCCTGCACTGGATGGATTCCCTCCCTTCGGTCGAGAATGACGATTCTGCCTGTTATTTCTTCTTCTTTGTAGACTTCTTGCTTGCTTTTTTTGTTGACTTCTTTGAAGATTTCTTTGAAGCCTTTTTCGTTGATTTTTTAGAGGATTTCTTTGTAGTCTTTGTGGCGGCGGGCTTCGGCTCTTCTACCGGTGCGGGGACTGCTTCTGGTTCGGGCTCCGGTTCGGTAACGGTTTCGGGCGCCGGTTCCGAAGCGCTCTCTGCGGTTTCTGTTGCTGCGGAATCAGCTTCGATTTCGGGGCTTTCTTCAACGGTTTCTGTCGTTGCGGTGTCGCTAGCATTTTCGGCGGGAACCGCGGCTTCCGCAGGTTCGCTCGGCGTTTCGCTGGTTGCCGTGGAATCCGTTTCGGAGGCTTGTTCCGGTTCTGCGTACGGGTTGGTGTAAGATTCGTAGCTATCGGAGGATTCGGGTTCCGCTGAATCGCTGCTTTCAAGAATGTTTGCGTTAGTTTGTTCTGGATTTTCGGCGGGCTTTGCGGAATCGTCTCCGCCGAGGTTGATGCCGACGGAAAGCTGGATGCCTACACGTCCCGAGGAAACGCGGAATTCGGTTTCGTTGCTTTTAAAGGATTTCTTGAGGGAAGAATAGTCGTAGACGACTTCAAGGCCGATGTTGTAGGGGAAAACGACTCCCGCACCACCTTCGACCATATAGTTGAGCGGGCTTTCCCACCAGTTTCCGTTGCCAGTGAGGGGGGCGAGCGTGCCGAATCGTGCGACGGCGTAGGGCTGGAACATGGCCTGCTTATTGAAAAGTCCAAAAGAGGTGCTCAGCCAGACGGGAATGGTGGCCGGCGCGGCGGTTACGTCGCCTTTTTTCTGGGCGCTTTTATAGGCAAGACCGATGCCGTAACGGACATAGTCCGTGTTTGCCAAAAGTTCTGTACCGATTTCGAAAACGAGGTCTGCGTCGACCTTCATGTCATCTTTTTTGCCATGGTTTTCCCATGCAATCTTGTCTTTACCGGGAATCTGGATCTGGGCGAGGGGTCTAACTTCGAGGGCGTTTGCCGTACTGAGCATCCCTGCAACTAAAAAAGCGATTGTGGAGAACGATCTTTTGGACATAATTTTTCCTTGCGGCTAAAAATAGATAATTTTTTGTATGATTTTCATAAGTAACACTTATTTTGCATTTGCCCCTTTTTTTGATTTTTTGAGCTTTTTTATGGCATTTTGTGCCTTTAAACCTTGAGATGGCTTTGTAAAAAAACTAAATTTGCGTCGCTATTTTAAGGGCGGCTCATCGCCCTGTAATATAAAGAGAGGTTAAAAAAGTGCAAGACGCGTTGGTTACAAAAGCGGCTGACAACATTCGAATCCTTTCCGCTGCCATGGTGCAGAAGGCAAAGTCCGGCCATCCGGGTGGAGCAATGGGTGCGGCAGATGCCATTACCCTTCTGTTCTCGGAATTCCTGCGTTTTGACCCCGAAAACCCCTACTGGGAAGCCCGCGACCGTTTCTTTATGGATCCCGGACACATGTCCGCGCTCCTGTACGGCGAACTTGCCATGCTCGGCAACCTCTCGATGGATGACCTCAAGAATTTCCGCCAGCTTGGCTCCCGCACGCCGGGCCACCCCGAAGTCGAAGTCGCCCTCGGCATCGAAAACTCCTCGGGTCCGCTCGGTATCGGTCATGCCGTAGCCCTCGGTAATGCGATTGCCGAACGCTTCATGGTGGAACGCTTTGGCGATATCTTGCAGCACAAGGTCGTATGCCTCGTGTCTGACGGTGGCCTTGAAGAAGAAATCGCTTACGGCGTGGGCCGTATTGCCGGTCACCTCAAGCTTTCGAACCTCATTTTCTTCTACGATGCCAACCAGGTGCAGCTCTCTTGCAAGGTTGAAGACGTGATGAGCCACGACTTCAAGAAGCAGTACGAAGCATGGGGCTTCCGCGTGATTGACGTGGCAGACGGTCACAACATTGCAGAACTCCGCAAGGCTTTCAAGGCCGCTTGGGCCGAAACGGAAAAGCCGACTATCATCATCGGTCACACCACCATGGCGAAGGGCGCCATTGCCGAAGACGGCAAGTCCTTCGAAGGAGCCGTTTCTACTCACGGTCAGCCGCTCAATGCAGCAGGCGCTTCTACCGATGCAACGGTGAAGAACCTCGGTGGCGATCCGGCCGATGCATTCAAGATTTTTGACGACGTGAAGGCTGGTTTCGAAGCCCGTAAGGAAGAACTTCGCAAGCAGGTTGCCGAATGGAAGAAGGCCAAGGCCGCTTGGGATGCCGCTAATCCCGAAAAGGCCGCCACCCTCAAGGAATGGCTCTCGGGCAAGGCTCCGAAGATTGACCTTTCCAAGCTCGAACTCAAGGAAGGTGTCGCTACCCGCGTGACTTCCGGTACCGTGCTCGGCTACCTCGCCGAAAACGTGAAGAACTGCATCTGCAGCTCCGCTGACCTTTCCAACTCCGACAACACCCAGGCCTTCCTCAACAAGACCGGTATCTTCCGCGCAGGCGACTTCAAGGGCGCCTTCGTCCAGGTGGGCGTTGCCGAACTGACTATGGGCGCCATTTGCTGTGGTATCGCATTGCACGGCGGCCTCTATCCGATTTGTGCTACATTCTTCGTGTTCAGCGACTTCATGAAGCCGGCGATCCGTATGGCAGCCCTCATGAAGCTCCCGGTCAAGTTCATGTACACGCATGACAGCTTCCGCGTGGGCGAAGACGGCCCCACACACCAGCCAATCGAACACGAAACCCAGATCCGTTTGCTCGAAGGCCTCAAGCGCGAAGACGGCAAGTCCGAAATGCTGGTGCTCCGCCCGGCCGACGCCTTCGAAACCGTAACCGCCTGGGAAATGGCTTTTGAAAACAACGATCGCCCGACCGCGATTATCCTGACCCGCCAGAACGTGAAGACGCTCCCCGGTGACAAGCGCTACGAAGCTTCCAAGGCTTGCCGCAAGGGTGCCTACATCGTGAGCGACAATTGCGGTTCCGCACGCCCGGACCTGACCTTTGTGTCTAACGGTTCCGATGTGCTCCTGACTCACGACGCCGCCGAAATCCTCCGTGGCGAAGGCCTCAAGGTCCGTGTGGTCTCGATGATCAGCCCGGCCCTCTTCATGGCTCAGGACAAGGCTTACCGCGATTCCATCATCGTTCCTTGGACTCCGGTGTTCGCAAAGTCCAGCGGCCTTCCGCTTCTGTTCGCCCAGGTCGTGGGTGGCTTCGGCAAGGTCTCCGGTCTCGAACGCTTTGGCGCTTCCGCTCCGGCAGCAGTGCTCGAAAAGGAATTCGGTTACACTCCGGAAGCCGTCGTGGCCGCCGCGAAGGAATACCTCGCCGAATTCAAGGCAAACGTCGCTGAATTCAAGAAGTTCAACTAAGGCTTAAGATGATTTGCCCGTTCTGCAAGAAAGATAACGACAAGGTGGTGGATAGCCGCGTGAGCGGTTCCTCCATTCGTCGCCGTCGTGAATGCTGCGAATGCGGCAAGCGCTTTACCACTCGCGAATACATCGAAGTCCAGCCGCTGACCGTGATCAAGCGCAGCGGCGAACATGAACCGTTCCAGCGCGAAAAGCTGCTGCGCGGTATCATGAACTCCTGCAAGAAACGTCCGGTTTCTGTTGCTGACATAGAACAGCTCGCGACCAACGTGGAAAATGCCCTGACCGTTACCGAAAACTTCGAAGTCAGCTACGAGCAGATTGGCAACCTGGTGATGCAGGAACTCAAGAAACTCGATGCCGTCGCTTACGTGCGCTTTGCCTCGATTTACCGCGAATTCAAGGAAGTCGGCGAATTCGTGGACCAGATTAAGAGCATGGACAAATAAGCGAAAGAATGTCATTCTGGAGGGAGCTTCGCAACCGACGGAATCTAGGAAAATGTCATGCCCGCGAATGCGGGCATCTCCTTTTTAAGAAGAAAAAAGATATATTGTTTGCTGAGTAAGAATGTCACTTGATTTTGAAAATCTTCTGAACAAGGCTTTTGAAAAGCGTGCTCCGTTGTTTGAAACGACGGAGGCTTTCCGCATTGTAAATGGTGCTGCCGATGGATTCCCCGGCATGACTTTAGACAAGTTCGGCGACCGTTACCAGATTCAGTTTTTCGGTGATGAACTGCTCCGCGAAAAAAATGCTGTCGTTGCCGCCGTCGCAGAAAAGTTCGCGCCGGTTTGCCTCGTTATAAAGGAACGCCTTTCCCGTTCGGGCAAGTCGCTGGAGAACCCGCCGATGGAAGTGGTGGTGGGCCGTCCCGAAGATTCTACAGGCGTTGTCCGCGAAGGTTCTGCGAAATTTCACATCGATTTGCTCGACACGGTGAATCCGGGGCTGTTCCTAGACATGCGCCATATTCGCCTGGAAATGGGCGAGCGCGCGGCCGATCGCCGTATGCTCAACTTGTTCAGCTACACTTGCGCCTTCTCGGTGCACGGCCGCTTAGGTGGCGCCGAGATTTCGACGAATGCCGACATCAGCGCAAAGATTCTGGACAAGGGCCGCGAAAACTACGCCCTCAACGGACTCGAGCCGAAGCAGGGCGAATTCTTCAGAGGCAATGCCGTTGAATACGTTCACTGGGCGCAAAAGAAAGGCCTCAAGTTTGATGCCATCGTTTTGGACCCGCCGAGTTTTGCTCGCTTCAAGGGCAAGAACTTCAACGTGCGTGAACACCTGATGCCGCTCGTGGCCGACTGTGCCACGCTTCTGAACAAGGGCGGCCTCTTTATGGTGAGCTCCAACTATAGTGAATTTAATTTGTCCGCTTTCTCGCGGAATGCTCTTGCATCGGTTGCGTCCGTCCATCCGAAAGCGAAAACGCTCTGGAACAAGTCGCAGGACATTGACTTCGTCGGCTCCGGCCACACCAAGGATAGCTGCCTAGTGGCGACGCTGATTGAAGTGTAATCCTTGAAATTTCTAATTAATCTTTCATAAGCCGGTGGATTTCGGCTTTGACTTTATCAAGATCGCTGCTTGTAAGAATCGGAATCAACTCGTTGATTTCTTCGATGGGCTTGTCCCACCACTTGAATTTTAACAGGAGTTCCGTCAGGTCTTTGTCAAAGCGGTAGCGGGTGACTTCGGCGGGATTTCCGACTACAATCGAGTAGGGCTCCACGTTGCTGCCGACGACACTGTTCGCACCGATGATGGCGCCGTCGCCGATATGCACTCCCGGCAAGATGGTCGCATTCTGGCCAATCCACACGTCGTTCCCGATAACGGTATCGCCCTTGAACGGTAAATCGCTTTTTGCAGGCGGTTTCATGTTCCAGCCTTCCAGCGTATAGAACGGGAATGTCGAAACCGCATTCATCTGGTGGTTCGCTCCGTTCATGACGAATTCCACGCCTGCGGCAATCTGGCAGAACTTTCCGATAATCAGCTTGTCGCCGATAAAGTCGTAGTGGTGCGTCACATGGCTTTCGAATTCCGAGTCCGCGATATAGGTGAAGTCCCCGACAATAATGTTCGGGTTCTTGATGGAGGGCTTGACATAGATTTCCTTGTCGTAGCCCGCAATCGGATGCATCGTGTTCGGATTCGGAGCGCTCATGCGATTCTGCCTCGTCGAAAAATTACTTTGCAGCTATGGTGAAAAGCCCACTGCGCGGGATGTGAATTTTCCACGTGAGCCATTTCATTTGCTTGTCGTTCACCATGAGGTAGGGGTCTACGAGCGCAACGCTCTTGGTGCCGGCGAAGTCCATGGCGGTGCCAGCGTTGTCGTCGAAATTCTTGCCCTTGCCGAACACCTGATAGAACAGCGGCTGGCCGAAGGTCACCATGATTTCGGGTTGGATGAAGCCGAGTTCCTTGGTAAGCATCTTGCGGAGCGCGGCTTCGAGAAGCGGCGCGAGAGCACGTTCGGTCGACTTGAAGAAGTACGTGATGCCGATGTCGTTCTGATTGATGGAGAGGCTTGCGAACAGGCGCGAAAGCATCTGCCCGACGGGAGTTCCGAAGAAGGCGTCGGTGCTGCCCGCCGTATTGAAGGGGGATGCGGCGGAGCCAGCATCGGACAATTTTACGGCGGGGAGCACAAAGAGCAACTTTGGTTTTTCGGGGCCTACGTAGCGGGCGAGTGCAGCTTCCTTGGCGTACATGGCTTCGCCCTTGATGGATTCGTAGAATGCGTCAAGGGTCTCGGCGGATTCAAAGGCGTGGGTAGCGCGCTTGACGGTGCGTTCAGTCGGCATGTTGGCGGCAGGAATTGCGGATGCCTTGGTGTTGACGGCGCCGAAGAGCGAAGGCGCAAATCCGGTGGTGTCCGGAATCGGGGCCTGCGGAATATCGGCGGGTGCCGAGCTGTTCGGAAATTGAGGCGGCAGGTTGCGCGGCACCGGGCGTGCTGCGGAGGCTGCGGCCGGAGTCGGCGGAATGGGACGCGCGGCAACAGCCGGGCGTGTGGCAGGTGCGGGCGCACCGGGAGCAGCAGGCTTGCGTGTCAGTGTCCACGGTTCGTCGAGCAGCAGTTCCGCTTCGCCCAGGTCGATTTGTCCTGAAAGGTAGTTGCGCAGTTCGCTAAAGTCAAATTCGTCAGCCATTCAGGCGCTCCAGGCAAAAGTTCAAAATCGTCTCGGCCAAATCGACCTTCTCGCCCATGGCGAGCGGTGGAACGGGCTTGCCCTTTTCCACCAGGGCGAAGCGCACGCAGTCGCGGCCAAAGCCGGAATCGGCGGCCACAGGTGCGTTCAAAAGCAATGCGTCGGCGCCGCTCTTTGCAAGCTTTTCGGCGGCGTGTTCTTCGAAGTGGTCGGTCTCAAGTGCGAATCCGATGATGACCTGCTTATGCGCGGCATTTCCCGATGCGGAATCGATGCTTGCCTTGCGGGCGGCGGTGCAGTCGCGCAGAATGTTCGGGTTCGGTACAAGTTCAATCGAGAGCTGGCTGCGGCTATCCTTGATTTTCTCGTCGGCGGCGTGGGCGGGGCGGTAGTCCGCTACCGCCGCGCAATGCACGACGGCGTCCGCAGAAGTTAACCGCTCCATCACGGCGTCGTGCATGTCCCGGGCGCTTTTCACACGGGTCACTTTCACGCCGCCCGGGAATGCCGCCTCCATCGGGCCTGCAACGACTTCGACGCTAAAACCGTTCGCATAGAACACTGAGGCGAGTGCCACCGCAGTCTTTCCGCTACTGCGGTTGCTGATGTAACGCACCGGGTCAATGGCCTCTTCGGTGCGGCCTGCTGTCAGTAGGACTTTCTTGCCGAAGCCGGGGAGAGTCGCGTCCTGTGTCGGGTCAATGTCCTTTGCGACGGGACAAGCTGGCACGGGGGCGTTGCGGGGGACACCCCCGCACGAAGGGGTAGCGGAAGACGCGCAAGCGGCTGCAGCGAGGGGCAGACTTGCCCCTTCTAGCCATTTCACAATCTCCGCCGGTTCCATCAGGCGGCCTTGCCCGACTTCTCCGCAGGCGAGTTCCCCTGCAGGCGATTCCAGCACGGTCGTGTTTTCAAATCCGCGCAGAATCTCGAGGTTGCGCTTTACCGCCGGAGAATTGTACATGGCCACATTCATCGCAGGCGCAATCACCCGCGGGCACGTGCAGCTCATAAAGCAAAGGCTCACCGGATCGTCGGCGATACCGCAGGCGAATTTACCGATGACATTTGCCGTCGCGGGCACAACCAGGTAAAGGTCTGCCCAGCGCGGAAAGTCTATATGCTGAAAGGGACGTGCCTCGACGGCTCCGTTTTTCAGGTACACGGGACACTTGCTAAGGCTTGCGAAGGTCAGCGGTGCCACGAATTCAGTCGCAGCGTCAGTCATGCATACGCGCACTTCGGCGCCCTTCTTTTGCAGAAGGCGCAACAGTTCGCAGCTTTTATAGACGGCGATTCCGCCCGAGACTCCGAGGAGAATTTTCTTTCCGGCCAGGTTCATATATTGAAAAATAGAAAAATGTACCGGCTCTTGTCTTTCAAGCGTTCCGAATGTCGCTATCTTCCCAAATCGATGAAAAAAATGGTTTTTGGGGTGCCCGAAAAGTCCGTTTTGGGAAATGTGTACCTATAAAACAGATGAATTGTCCTATTTATAGGTATCAAATTCAATAAAAGTCTCTTTTTTCATGATGCTGATACCTATAAGATTTCTGTATTAGCACTTTTGTAGGTCAAATTTTATGAAAAATCCAGAAATCCTTTCTATTTTGTATAATAATTTGTTTGTAATTCGCTGAATTGTACCTATAAAACACTTCTTTTTACTCGGTTTATAGGTACACCCCTATAATTATAGGTGTTTTTTATCGTTTTTGCACGAGTTTATCGCTGACTAGCTTCAATATCCAAGCGACAAGCACGATGATAACGAGCGTGCAGGCGAATAAAGCCAAGACATTCCATTGCGTAAAGCTCCAATGCATTTTCTCGAAAATCTTGGCAAAGGCTCCTTGTACCCAGACGATTCCTACGTGCTGCACCAGGAATACGCAGTAAGAAAGGGTGGCGAGCTTTTGAATGGGGACGCTTGCCACCTTGAAACGGAGCAACTGCGGAGCCAAGTAGAATAAGGCGGCGAAAAGGGCGAACGAGGCGAACGTGCCGATAGCATCGGTATTTAATCGTCCAGGAATATCCACGAATGTGAGTACTGCAAATGTGACCCCTGCGACAGCGGCCACGCGCCAGTCCTTGAGCCTCTCCAAATTTTCGATCAACGCAAATCCGATGACGAACTTGAACATCAGTGTCGCAGGAAGGGCGCTCAAGATGTCGTCATGTTCTGCCGGTAGCAAAAATTGCGCTGCATAAAGCCCCGCTAGAACAATGAGCGTTACCACCGGAAAATTCCGGTAGCATTTGGCGAGCAACGGGTATAACAGATAAAGTAATACGATGGCTCCGACGAACCAGTCCCCGCAAAAGGCGTAAGTGTCGACTCCGAACAGCTTCACATAACCGTCAAATCCGATAACGGTCAGCAACAGCGAAACTGGGTTGCCTAAAAAGAAGGCGTTTCCATCGGTTACCAGATGCCGAATCATCGACAGGGGAATGTACAGACTCAAAATCCAGAAGGGCGGGTAAATGGCTTTCGCACGCTTTACATAAAATTCTTTAATTTGTTTAAATCCGCTCGTTTTTTTCTGTGCGTCATTTGTTATGCCCGGTTGAGTCGGGCTTCTCTCTTCACAGCCGATAACGCCGTATCTTTTATAGAGCAGACCTCCCGAAAGGGCAATGAATATCGTAACGGCAATATTGCCGAAATCGTAATTCGACGTGGTGCAGAATAAATTAATGAACGGGAGCCCGGCTGCCGCGTATTCGCATCCGAAATGGTACGTGATGACAAAGAACATCGCGAGTACGCGCAAGACATCGAGTTCCTGAATTCGATTAGACATAATAATAAAATAGAAAACTTGCTTGAGTAGGAATGGTGATTCCCGAACAAGTCGGGAATGACAATGCAAAACAAGAAACCCCGCGGTTAACCGCGGGGTTCCCTTAAGCTTTAGGCTTAGAACAAGCGAAGATTAAGCTTCGGCTTCGTCGGCCTTCTTCTTGGAAGACTTCTTCTTCGGGGCGGTTGCTTCACCGATGGTGGTGCCAGATTCGCCCGGCTTGTGAGAGTCCATCCAAGCCTTGAGCTCGGCGGATTCACGGTTCTTGAAGTAGTCCACCACAGAGAGGAAGATCTTACGGTTGTTCTGATCGATTTCGGTCACGACAGCCGGAACTTCGTCGCCAACCTTGAATGCATCGGCCGGAACCTTGATGTATTCAGCGGTGAGCTTGGAGACCGGGATGAAGCCTTCGATACCGTCGTTGAGTTCAACCACGACGCCGCGGTCGAGCATGCGAACGATCTTGCCCTTCACTTCGCTGTTCACCGGGTAGGTGGAATCGATGGTGTCCCACGGATCTTCGGTGAGGTGCTTCATGGAGAGGGAAATACGACGCTTTTCCTTATCGACTGCGAGCACGACGCATTCAACCTTGTCACCCTTCTTGACCATTTCGTTCGGGTGAGTGATCTTCTTGGTCCAGGACATGTCGGAAACGTGGATGAGGCCGTCAACACCTTCCTTGATTTCGACGAAGGCGCCGAAGGAAGCGATGTTGCGGATTTCACCAACCACGCGGGCACCCGGCGGAAGTTCGGTTTCGATAGAATCCCACGGGTCGGATTCGAGCTGCTTCATGCCGAGAGAGATGCGTTCTGCATCTTCTTCAACCTTGAGCACGACAGCTTCGACTTCCTGACCGACGGTGAGGATCTTGGACGGGTGCTTGACATGCTGAGTCCAGGACATTTCGGAAACGTGGATGAGGCCTTCAACGCCGCTATCCAGTTCAACGAATGCACCGTAATCGGTAATGGAAACAACCTTACCCTTAACGATAGCGCCTTCCGGATAACGTTCGGCGATATCCTTCCACGGATGCGGCTTAAGCTGCTTCATGCCGAGAGAGATACGTTCCTTCTTGTCGTTGAAGTCGAGAACCATGACTTCGACTTCCTGGCCGAGCTGGAGCATTTCGGTCGGGTGATTGATGCGCTTGTAGCTCATGTCGGTGATGTGGAGGAGGCCGTCTACGCCGCCGAGGTCAATGAATGCACCGAAGTCGGTGATGTTCTTGACGATACCCTTGCGGACCTGACCCTTTTCGAGGGTTTCGAGCACGTCGCCACGCTGCTTGTTGCGTTCTTCTTCGAGAACGACGCGGCGAGACACGACGATGTTGCGGCGAGCCTTGTTGACCTTGATAACCTTGAGGTCGTATTCCTGACCGATGAGGGCGTTGATGTCCGGGATCTGACGGAGGTCGATCTGGGAACCCGGGAGGAAGGCGTCGATGCCGAACAGGTCGACAACCACACCGCCCTTGATACGCTTGGTGAGCGTACCGCGCACGACTTCGTTGTTTTCGAATGCCGCGTGGATGCGATCCCACACGCGCACGAAGTCGGCCTTCTGCTTCGAAAGGATGAGACGTCCGTCTTCATCTTCGAGCTTTTCGACAAACACTTCGATTTCGGAACCGATTTCGAGGGAGTCCGTGTCCTTGAATTCGCCACGGTCAATGACACCTTCGGACTTGTAGTTCACGTCGATCAGGACTTCCTGGTCGTTCACCTGGCTGATCTTACCGGTGACGAGCTTACCCTGTTCGAGGCAATCCATGCCGGCATACACGTCGGCGTTGGCCTTACGGAAGTTGGGGCTGCATTCACCCTGAGCGGCGAGGATTTCAGCGAGATCTTCTGCGGTACCGAATTTGAGATTTTGAGACATATTGTTTAGTTGGGTTGTGGAACAAAGGATTCAGGCTACGCCACTACACCTACGTAGTCGAGAATCTTTTGAACCTGTTGTTGGATTGAGATGTGTGTAGTGTCAATTTCAATAGCGTCGTCCGCTTTTTTGAGGGGGGCATTTGCGCGGGAGGAGTCCAGGCGGTCGCGTTCGACCAGGTTGTTGAGGACTTCTTCGAGCGTCACCTTCTCGCCCTTTTCAAGGAGTTCCTTGTAGCGGCGTTCGGCGCGGACTTTCACGTCCGTCACCATGAAAAACTTGTACTTGGCGTCGGGGAAAACGACGGTGCCGATGTCGCGGCCGTCCAGGATGCAGCTCTGCTTCTTGCCAATTTCGCGCTGCTTTTCAGTCATGGCAGCGCGGACTGACGGGAGAGCGCAGTAGATGCTCACGTTGCTCGACACCTTCATGCCGCGGATTTCGCTTTCGCGGCTCACACCGTTAATGAGAATATGGTTTTCGGAGTCGAACCCGAGGTCAAGGTTCTTGAGCAGTTCGTCCATGGCAGGACCTTCTTCGGCAGCCAGCCCCTTATCGAGGGCAGCAAGCGTCACGGCGCGGTACATAGCGCCGGTATCCAGATAGGTAATGCCGAGGGTCTTTGCCACGAGCTTGGCGGTGGTACTCTTACCGGTACCCGAACCGCCATCGAGGGCGATAACAAAATTCTTAGAATTGCTCATGAGTGGGTGCAAATATAGCTTAAGGTGAGAGTCGCGTCAATCGTGCTTGCACGAATTGACATGGCCGAACCGTGCTATATGCGCCCTGAAAGGGCGCCAATATAGAAAAACGGGACTCCGTTTCAAGAGGCCCCGTTTGCACCACTAAAGCTCTTTGAGGGCTTTTTCGGGAATCCAGAACCAGTCGGGGCGGAATTCCAGCTCGTAACATGCCTCGTAGACGGCCTTGCTTAGAATGTAGGGCCTGGATTCCTCTTCCAGCTGCTTGATCGGAATTCCCGATTCCTGGCTATAGCCGATCAAAAAATTCAGCCCGTAGCTGCAGGGCTCGGCGGAACGTTTTTCCTCGGGGATGTTTGCCTGTCGGACCGCTTCGGCATAGGCGAAACTTCGTAGCATACCCGCGATGTCGGCGGCGGGGGAGCGTAGCCTTCGCCTGAATTCGAGCGTGCGCGTCGGTTCCCCTTCAAAATCGAGAACCGTGAAGTTTGTTCCGTTAAAAAGGAGTTGCCCCAGGTGATAGTCTCCGTGAATTCGTTGCGGGGCGAAACACCCCTGCGTCGTTTTGGTCAACAAAGATTCTTGCGAACAACTTAATTTGTTGACGAGCGACACTAGGTCTTTTTTTCCGTTCGACTTTAGGAGCTTAATCAACTTCTCAAAGGGTGGCTTTTCGGGCTGCGAGCCTATTCCCTTCAGTCCCTTTAAGGCCTGATGCATCTTCGCCGTGGTCTGTCCAAGCAACCAGGCGGCGTGTTCGAGAAAAGGAGTCGGCTCTCCCGTGAAAAGGTCCCATGCATTTTTGGCGCCGTCGACGTGGTTTTCCAGAATGCCAATGGCGTAGGAATTTCCGTTCGTTTGGTACTCCGCGTATCCAAGAAGTTGCGGAACTCCTTCGAATCCCTTCTTGTTCAGTTGCAGGAGGATTTCCTGTTCGGGGTGAAGCCCTGCGTGCAAGCGGCGGAATAGCTTGAAGAAGTATTTACCCTTTACGAAAAACGCTGAATTGCTCTGCTCGGCACCAAGGGCGATTGCCTGGGCGAGGGCCCCCTTGTCAATCTTGCTAGTCCGTGTAAAAACGAATTGCCCTTTATCTGTCTTGAAAATCTGGACGGACGGAGCTCCGCCGAAACATTCGGCAAGGATGGCTCCGGTCTTGGATTCGTCTTCGATTGTTGCATATAGGTCGCGAGAATTGTTCTCGAATTCAACCTGTAAAATTTGGAGTGTACAGCCTGCAATTTCGATGCGGTCCATTTCGTCAATTTGACGGACGGGTTGCCCCTTTCCCATGAACCATCGCTTGCTTGTAATATCGTAGGTCATTTTGTTTTCAGTGCTGAAAAATACCCCTGCTTTCGGAGGGTGGCCAAAACCTTCAGCTGGTTTTCGAGAGGCTCGTTCAGGATTCCTTCGAGTACGAATTCGGGAATCCTTTTTTGAGGGATGAACTCCTTGGGAACATCCTTGAAGTCGGAAAGTTGCCAGTTTGCAAGAAGCTTGGGCAGAAACTGGTTCCACGGAAAAACATCGCCGACTTTCAGAAAAAATCGTGCGGGCTTTTTGCCGTCCTTGGCGTCAAGTAAAAGTGAACCGTCCCTGTAGCAATTCAAAAGCACTGCCTGTCGTTCTTCGTTCAAAGTCGCAGGCTGTGCCGGAATGACAAGCACCATCCGCAAGGCACGCTCTCCTTAAGCGGCTAGTTCTCGCTGGATTTGCGCATATTGGTAGGTCGAGATAGACGTGATCTTGAGAACAAGTTCACGCGTGATGCCTGCCTTGATTAACGCTTTTGCGTACTGGAGTCTGCTTGTGTTCGACATCGTTTACCTCTTGCTTAGATGTTGTTGATCCATCCTAGAGGGAAAAGGTATATTATAATTTTGACAGTGGAAAGGCATAAAAAAATTTTTTTATGGACCACTTTTTGACGAAATGACGCTAACCTGTTGATAGCTAGTGAATTAGGAAAAAATCCGTTTTGGGAAATAATGTGACCTAGATCATTCCATTTTGGAATACTAGATATTAAATGTATTCTTCCGGTACAATTCCCTTTAGGACGGGGAACTGTTTGCGGTATTCTTCCTGTGATTTTGAATCGATACGGGCATGTACGATTCCTTCGAAAGAAGTGTCCGTCGAAGCGATAATTTCCCCTTTCGGATTGATAATCATCGAGTTGCCTCCGTAAGAGGGACCCCCGATTCCGTTGACGGCGGCGATATAGACCTGGTTCTCGATGGCACGGGCCTGCAGTAGCGTTTTCCAGTGGGCAATTCTTGCGGCGGGCCAGGCGGCCTGCACCGTGATGAGCTTTGCTCCTTCCTTGACGGCATAGCGGTAGAGTTCGGGAAAACGCAGGTCGAAGCAGATGGTGGCCGCAACCGTCCAATTATAGAGCGAAAACGGACACGGCATGCCGCCGGCCTTGAACTTTTTCTGTTCCATAAAGAACGGATGGTACTTGTCGTAGGCTGCAAACTCCTCGGGGTATCCCGGTTGGTATACGCTGCAATGGTTCAGGAGCTTGTCGGCGTTTTCGGAATCTTGGACGACCCCGCCTACGATATCCTTTTGAATTCCAGCTCCCATGACGGTGCAGTCCGTTTCGTTTGCTAGTTTGTACAAAAAATCGGCGGTTTCGCCCGCGTTGCAGTTGCGAAAGTATTCTGCTGCGCTTTCGGGGTGAAGCGGCAGGTATCCCGTGGCGAACATTTCGGGGAGAATGATTAGACCTGGAACGGAATCGTCCGCACTTTTGCGAATTTTCGAGGAGAGTTCGCGGACTTTGGCAAAGTTTTTGGCCTTGTCGTTTGGGACAATTTCCATTTGAACTAGGTAAATATCAAGCATGCGTTAAATATAGAACAATTCAATTTGCTATTTTAAGAAATATGAGATTACGTTCCCTGCTCGTTTTTGTCCTGCTTTTGGCGACGTTCCTGTTTGCTGCCACCCCGACCTTGATTGTGGGTGTCGTTCTGGAATCCGAAACCGATTTGCCGGTTAAGGATGCTACCATCACTTACGTCTCCGGGAAAAAGTTGGGTGAGACGGATTCCGACGGACGTTTCGAACTGACGGTGGATTCCAAGAATGCAATCCTCATCTTCAAGAAGGACGGCTTCGACAGTGTGCAGGTGGAACTGCAGGATTTTGCAGACCTGTTTGACATGGTGGTCACGATGCAGACGACTGCCGATGTGCGCAACCTGGGTACGAGTACCGTGATTGGTGGCGGTGGCGACAAGGTGCAGTGGAACTTTGAACGCAAGGTGAACCTGGATAAGCTCGAAGATGCGGCAGGTATGCGTTTCGATATCACCGAACACCTGAGCCAGATGCCGGGTATTTCGGGACAGAAGGATTTTAGCAGCGCCCTTTATTATGACGGTTCCCGTGCGGGCGACGTGGCGTACCATTTGGGGAGGCTCCGCATTCCGAACATGCGTCACCTGGATGTCGGTTTCCCGGGCAACCTGTCGGTGGTGAATCCGCATATCTTGAGTGCTATTGAAATTCACGACAACTACGGCGAAGGGCCGATTGGCCAGGGACTCGCGACTTCGGTGCAGTATATTCCCGAACAGACCAAGGGCGACTGGGGACTCCGTGGTACGGCAGGCATTACGCTTCAGGAAGTGGTGGTTGATGCGCCGTGGCTTTTCTGGGATAGTTTCCGTTTCTCTTTCCGCAGGCTTGACGAGGAAATGCTCAAGAACTTGGGCGAAAAGTTCTTTACCGAGTTCCGCAAGCGCGACGGCGACTGTGTCGAAAACTGCAACGTGAAGTCTTCGGATCCGTTCGACCTTACGGCATACGATATCTACGCGCAGTTCAACGGTTCCGACAGCAGCGGGAATACCTGGGCGCTTCGCACCTTGTACAGCTCCGATGAATACAGCATCCATCAGGATACTTCGACCGCCTACGATCAGGTGAACTCGATTGACATTATCGAAGGCAAGCAACAGTACTTGGTGGTGGGTGCCGAATATAATTCCCGCTTCGGAACTTCTGCCCATGCAGGCTTCGTGCGTGAAGTTCTGGGTGATACGCTCCGCGATACGACGGGTTTCCGCAGTACGGCAAACGCAAAGGAATCGGCGACGTTTATCGATGCCTACGAACAGACGCATACGACTTTGACTGGCGGACTTGATCGGAATTTTAAGGGCTCGATCCTGGGTTCCAAATTGAGCGGCGCCTTGCTCTATGAACATCATATTGTCGAACGTGAATATCCCGATTTCGGCGATACGCAGTCCGATGACTTCCAGACGGGAGTGCTTTCGGGTGCAGCCCGTATGAACTGGCGGAGCGATTTCTCGCAGGAAATCCTTTCTGTCGGTGCCATTGCCGATGCGGGTGAACACGAGGCTGCGCCGACGGCATCGTTGGACTTTGAACAGAACCTCTCGAAGATCGATACCGCCTACTGGAGGCTCTTTGCGAATGCGGCTTACCGTAGCGACTGGAAGCCTTATTACGATGATGGCGACCTGACGGGACGCCTGGAATCGGGCGTGTCCGGCAAGCTGGGCCTGGGCTATAATTCCAAGTACTTGGTGGCGCAGGGTTCGGGCTTTGGCCGCTACTATCCTGATCCGCTCCTGCCGATGCCTAAGGCGTATGCGCAGTACAACGATGTGACCCCGATCGATTTCGCCTGGGTGGCGGGAGCCTCGGGAACGCTTGAGTTCAAGACTTCTCACCATTTCTCGATGGCGACGAACGTGAGCACGGTCTACGGTGAATACGAACTAGATGGTGGCGAGTCCCTCCCGTGGGAAGCGAATTCCCGCCTGGACATCCTTTCGCACTTCCGCTACTATCCGCGCAAGGACTCGATTATATCGGTCATCATTACGCACCACGCGGCACTGCATCGTCCGCTGTACTACTATGAAATTACTCCGTCCGACGTCAAGAGCCATAGCAACGGAACGCGTCGCCTCAAGGACTACAACGACTATACGGATATGTTCCGCACCGATGCACGCGTGAACCTGGACTTGGCAAGCAGCAAGTATTTCTTCAGGAGCGCACGTTTCTATGTCGAAGTGGACAATATCTTTGCGAACCTCGATGTGTCCGCACTTAAGTTCCTGGGAAGCGAGAACGCCCGTGAACGCTCCTGGGTGACCAACGATAGCAACGGCGATTCCAGCGATGGCTACGACCTGGTGCCGTTTATGGCGAAGGGCATGGGCCTTTACGTGCAGTTCGGCGTTGAAGTGCAGTTGGGAATTTAATAGCTCGCTTCGTTTTGAGGTGAGAGCTCGGTTGCGTTGCTCCCTTTGGGTTTTTGAGTAAAATGCGTAGAGTGTCATCCTGAGCGGAGCCGAAGGATCTAGAAAGAATTAAGGATGAAAAAATTTCTAGTAGCATTGTTGTTCTTTTGGGGCTCGTTTTGCTTTGCTCATGAGACGGATTCCCTGTTTGTTCCACCGAAGCCCGATAAGCCCTTGCGTTATTGCAGTTCGGTCAAGAAGTGGCTTGATTTCGCGACGGCAGATTCCAGCATGGTCGAGATTACGCGCCTAAAGGGCGTACGTATGGATCTGCGTTACGCGACTTTTGATAACGTAACGGGGCACGATTTGTACTGTGGCGTACAACGTGCCTTTGTGCATAAGGATGCGGCTGCAAAGCTCCGCAAGGCAATCAAGATGATGCAGCGTGAAATGCCTGGCTCGGAACTCGTCATTTTTGATGCGTCACGCCCGCTGTATGCGCAGGAGGCTTTGCGAAGGACCGTGCGTGGAACCCCTTATTCGGCCTATGTTTCTTCGCCGGGTAAAGGAGGCATGCATAACTTTGGCTTGGCGCTGGACTTGGGCATTACCGATGCCGATGGCAACTTGCTTGACATGGGCACGGACTTTGATTCTTTTGAACGCTGTGCGGGCGAAGTCGGCGAAGCGGATGCTTTAAAGAGCGGACGGCTTACGCAGGAACAAGTGGACAACCGCAACAAGCTCCGCAAGATTATGCGCGGGGCGGGCTGGGTCCCGCTCGGCAGCGAATGGTGGCATTTTAACGCATTCCCCAGCAAGTACGTGCGCGAAAATTATCCGAAGTTCCCGCTGTAATTGAGTCTCTGTCATGCCCGCGCAGGCGGGCATCTCCCTTTTAGTTGCACAGGGAAGATTGTTATTCGATTTCCACTTTGATTTCTACGTTTTGCACCCAGGGCTTGGCGCCGTTGATAATGGGGTGCAGAACTTTGCGGACGGGGGCGAGGTCTTGTGTCTTGACGTAGAGTTTTGTCCAGTGGACATTTTGGATGACGGGCACGAAGGCGTCCACAGGGCCGAGCACCATGAGCTTCTTGTCGGCGCGGAGGAGTGATTCCAGTCGCTCTACGGTGTGCCGCAGTAGATCTTCGTCGCGGCTTCCGCAGCTGATTTCCACGAGCTTGCAGAAGGGCGGGTAGAAGGCGGCGCGCCGGTCTTCCATTTCCTTGTTTGCAAATCCGTTGAAGTCGTGGTTCACGGCAAACTGCATCACCGGTTCAGAGGGCTTGAGCGTCTGAATCAGCACGAGTCCTTCTCCTCCTGCACGACCCGCGCGCCCTGCAGTCTGACTGAGCAGTTGGAAAAGTCTTTCCGTAGAACGGAAATCGGGAATGCCGAGTCCGCTATCGGCGCCAACGACCCCGACTAATTGCACGCCAGGAAAGTCGTGGCCCTTGGCGACCATCTGCGTTCCAATCAGAATATTGTATTCGCGATTGCGGAACGCGTCAAGAATCTTTTCACTGGCGCCCACGTTCTGCGTGGTGTCACGGTCCATGCGAACCACCTTCGCATTCGGAATCCACTCGGCGATTTCTTCTTCGAGCATCTCGATGGCGCCGCCCACGAACTCGTAAGTTTCGGCGCCGCAGGCGCTACACGGTGTGTTCACCGGGTAAAGGGCGGCGCAGTAGTGGCACATGAGCGAGCGGTATTGCTTGTGGTAAACGAGCGGAATGTGGCAATGCTTGCAGTAAAGCGTCTCGCCGCATTCGGTACATACGCGCATCTTCGAAAAACCGCGGCGGTTCATCAGGATAATCGCCTGGTCCCCGCGCTCGATGCAGTCGGTCAAGGCTTCGCGGAGCGCGGGCGACAAGAGGATGCCCTTTTGCTGGCGCATCTTGCTCATGTCTACGATTTGCACTTTCGGGAGCGGCGCCTGCGTGGCGCGTTCCTTGAGTGTAACCGTCCTTAAATTTTTCGCCTGCGCATTATAGAATGTTTCGAGGCAAGGCGTGGCGCTGCCGAGCACCACGAGGGCGCCGTACTTGTACGCCAAATGGAAAGCCATTTCGCGGGTGTGGTAACGCGGCGCCGGATCCTGCTGCTTAAAAGAGGAATCGTGTTCTTCGTCGAGAATCACGAGGTCAAAATCGAACGGTGCAAGAATCGCGCTGCGGGTGCCGAGAACCACCTGCGTATCGCCCTTCAAAATCGAGACGTAACCTTCGCGCTTTTTGGGCGCCGAAAGTGCCGAATGCAAAACCACAATCGGGACTTGTAAAAAATCTTCAAAGCGCTTGAGGGTTTGCGGGGTGAGCCCGATTTCGGGCACAAGGATTAAAACTTTCTTGTTCTGCTTGAGGGCTTCGCGGGCGAGTTCCTGGTAAACGCGGGTCTTGCCCGAACCAGTGACGCCGTGCAACAATACGCCGCGGAAACCGTCTTTATCCAGTTCTTCGCAAAGCGTGTTGAATGCGTTAGTTTGTTCTAACGTTAGTGCTGGGATGTTTGCTGCGGTCATCCTCGACTGAGTGAAACGAGGGAGGGGATCCAGGACTGCTTTTGTGGATCCCGTCGCGTTGCTCCAGGATGACATGCTTTGCGCATTCGGGGTCGTTGTAGGGGTGTCCCCTGCAGAGGGGGTAGCGGGAGACCCTTGGGGCTCACGCGAGGGGGAGGCTTCCCCCTTTGTAAAGGCAAGAGCATCTAAGTACTTCTCGAAGTCGCTCGGCCAGAACACGAACAGCGCCTTCATGGGTGTGCTGATGTAATACCGTGCGGTCCATTCGAGCATTTCCATGTAGCGCTCGCTAAAGCGGTAGCCCGACTGGTGCGGGTATGCGGGGCGCACGTCAAAGCTCGGGCGGTCCTGGTGAACCTTGCTCACGATGGCAAGTGCCGGCTTTTTTCGGGTGGCGAACTGGACCCAAACAACATCTCCGCGCAAAAGGCTCACGCCTGCGGGGACTCCGTAGGTGTATACATCGGGGGCCATGGGAATGTATACCTCGCAGAAATCCGTCAAAGTTGCAGATTTGAGCTTCTGGTGCACTTCCTCGGGGGCGCTGAGTTTGGGAATTCGCTTTGTCACGGGCTAAAAGATAGTTAATACCGCAAAATGCGCATAAATTCCAATTTTTTTTGTTTGAAAAAACTTTTTTTGTTAGATTATAGTATGCAAACCTTAAGCAGGCTTGCCATACTATTGGAGATCTCTATGAGCTTATTTGACGCCTTTAAACCGAAGTGGCAAAATTCCAACCCCGCCAAGCGCCTTGAAGCGGTCGCTGAATTGGGCTTGGACAACCAGGATATCCTGGACCGTATTGCCAGTTCCGATTCCGATGCTTCTGTCAGGACTGCGGCCGTAAAGAAGTTGAATATCATTTCTTCGTTGTTGAAAATTTCGAAGGATGATGCCGACGAAGACGTGAAGCGTACCGCAAAGACCCGTTATCAGGAAGAGGTTGTCAAGAAGTTGAAGTCCGGTGCCGAACCGAGCGCCGAAGACCTTTCTTATTTGAAGGACCTCAAGGATACTCATTACGCCGAAGAATTGCTGAAGGGTGTGAACACCTCTGAAACTGTCCGTAGCGAGCTGGTGAAGCTTTGCGAAAAGCAGTCTATCCTTGCCAATGTCGCTAGCCGCGATGCAAGCGCACGCGTGGCTCTCGCTGCCGCTGCCAAGGTGGAATCTGAATCGCTGTTGCAGGATATTGCAAAGAATTCCAAGCAGCCCGAAGTTCGTAAGACCATTTCCGAAAAGCTCCGTGCAAAGCGCGACGCCGAAGATAACGGCAAGAAGGCGGCCGAACTCTTGGCGAGTAAGCGTGAAGCCCTGGTGAAACAGGCTCATTATCTCGCTGCCCAGAAGGATCCTCTCGCTGTGAAGGCCCAGTTCGAGGAACTGATGGGCGAAGCCCGCAACCTCGGTATGGGTGACCAGCAGGCGACGATTGACGAAGTGTATGAAAGTTTTAAGAAGTTCTGCGACGAAGCCGATGCTGCCCGCATCGCCGCCGAAAAGGCCGAAGCCGAAAAGCAGGCGAAGATTGCAGCCCTCACGGCAAGCCTCGAAGAACTTGAAGGCTTGGTTGCTGGAGGCAAGGCATCCGAAAACGCGGAACGTATCGAGGCTATCCTTGCGGATTGGGCCGAAGGCAAGTCCCTGATGGATGCTGCCTTGGTCAAGCGCTACAATAATGTTTACTTCAAGGTCCAGGAAATCAACAAGGCGAAAGAAATTGTCGAGGAAGTCCCTGAAGGCACCGACGAATCGGTTCGACCGGAACTGCTGGAACGCCTTAAGGCTCTTGCCGATACAGATGTCAACGACATGACCCACAAGCACTTGCACGCCATTGTCCGCGAATGGGAAAAGCTTCCGTTGCTGGAAGGTGAAGACCCGATGCTGCAGGAATACAATGCGCTGCGCAACAAGCTTTCGATCAAGATTTCCGCCTATAACGACGATGCCCAGAAGCGCTTCGAAGAAAATTCCGAAAAGCTCAAGGCTATCATCGAAAAGGTCAAGTCCT
Source organism: Fibrobacter sp. (assembly GCA_017626945.1). Lineage (GTDB taxonomy): Bacteria > Fibrobacterota > Fibrobacteria > Fibrobacterales > Fibrobacteraceae > Fibrobacter. The sequence goes on along the minus strand of JAGAHT010000046.1, from coordinate 31,193 downwards.
TCGATGAAAACGAAGATTTCCGCGAACTGAACAAGAAGGTTCGTGAATGCTTCCAGCAGTGGAAGGAAATCGTTGGCGAGAACAAGTTCAAGTACCACGACCTGTGGCAGGAATACAAGGCCGCGACGGCCCGTTTCCAGGAAATGCAGCAGTGGGAAAACTGGCATAACGAAAAGGACCGCGATGACCTGCTCCTCGAGATGGATGCCCTGACCAAGGAAGCCGGTAGCCAGTCCGTTCTGCAGAAGTTGAAGGAAATTACGAACCGCTGGAAGGAAATTGGACCGATCTCTGCGGCGAAGCTGCAGGAATACCGCGACCATTTCCAGAGCAACTACGAAAAGATCAAGGAAAACTGCGCCGCCTTTATCGAAGAAATGAATGCGGAACGCGTGAAGAACTTGGCCGACAAGGAAACCCTGTGCGCAAAGATTGAAGAACTTGTTCAAAATGCAGAAATGTTCTGGAAGGACAAGTACAAGGCGATGCAGGAAATCCAGGAAAACTGGAAGAATATCGGCATGGTGCCTAAGGAAAATGTGGCTGCGCTTACCGAACGCTTCAAGGCCGCGACGGCTGCGTTCTACGCCCAGCACAAGGAAAACCTGAAACAGGAAGACGAATCTCGCGAAGCCAACTACGAGAAGAAGGTAGCTCTTTGCATGGAAGCCGAAGCGCTCAAGGAATCGAGCGACTGGAATGCGACTTCGAACAAGTTAAAGCAGTTGCAGGATTCCTGGAAGTCAGTCGGTCCTGTGCCCAAGAGCAAGTCCGATGAAATCTGGACCCGTTTCCGTACCGCCTGCGACAGCTTCTTTGAAAAGAAGCGAGCCCATTTCGAAGAAATGGATGCTGCAAAGTCGAAGAATCTTGAAGCGAAGAAAGCCCTGTGCGAAAAGCTCGAGGCGATGGAAGCCGCTGCCCAGGGAACGCTTGACGAACTCAAGGCCGTGGAAGAAGAATGGAAGGCTGTCGGCATGGTTCCGAAGGATGCCATCGAAGAAATCAGCAACCGTTACAACTCCGTCTACAATAAGATTCTCGACCGTCTTGCCCATGTGGATTCTACCTTGGCGCAAGGACTCGATGTCATCAAGGAAAAGAAGACCGCGATGATCGACAAGGTGCGTCAGTTTGCCGAAAGCGCTGGCAGCAACCAGTTGGCCGACGCCGTTCGCGAACTCCAGAAGGAATGGCGCGAACTTGGATTCTGTGGCCTTGAAGACATGGATCTCTACAAGCAGTTCCGCGAAGCTTGCGACGACTTCTTTACCCGTCGCCGTGACCAGCTCGACATTCAGGAACAGGCTCGCCAGAACAACCTGCAGAAGAAGCTGTTGCTCTGCGAACAGGCCGAAGACCTGCTGACTGACCTGAATGAACAGACGGTGGCCGCCTCGATGAACAAGGTGAAGCATCTGCGTCGCCTGTGGAAGGAAGTGGGAGCTGTGCCTCGCGAACATTCCGAGAAGACCTGGAAGCGTTTCAATACGGCCTGCGACAAGGTGTTTGCCTTCGGCCGCAAGGATCAGCCTGAAGCCGCTCAGGATGGTGCTGCTGCTCCGGAAGCTCCGGCAGAAGCGTAATAGTTCTGAATCCGGATTTCTGAATTCGGAATTATTATTGAGTGTGAAATCATAATTAAAAAGAGGATAGCGATGTGCTGTTCTCTTTTTTTATGCGAACAACAAAATTTTCTATTTTTAACTCTGAAATCCGAATTCTGAATTGAAAATGCAATTTCCTCCTTGGACAAGTATTGACGATGCCGCGCGCCTGCTTCACGACGGAGAGGTGGTCGCGATTCCGACCGAGACCGTTTACGGACTTGCGGGAAACGCGTATTTGCCATCTGCGCTGGCTCAGATTTTTGCGATTAAGGAACGACCGACGTTCGATCCGCTGATTGTTCACATTTGCGAAATTTCGCAGTTGGCTGACATTGCCGAAAACATTCCCGATGCGGCGTATGCGCTTGCGAAGGCCTATTGGCCGGGCCCGATGACGATGATTCTTCCCAAGAAGGAATGCATACCGGATTTGTGTACGAGCGGACTCCCGTCTGTTGCGGTGAGGTTCCCGTCGCATCCGGTGGCGCAGGAAATTATCTGGAAGGCGGGCGTGCCGCTCGCTGCTCCGAGTGCGAACCTGTTCAAGCACGTAAGCCCGACAACTGCCGAACACGTGGCGGCGCAGCTGGCTGACCGAGGCCTTGCGGGCATTGTAGATGGCGGCCCCTGCAACGTGGGTGTCGAAAGCACGATTGTCTCTTTAGTGGGCGAGCCGACGGTGCTCCGTCCGGGTGCCATTACGCCCGAGATGATTGCGAAAGTCATCGGTGACGTGAAGGTGAAGGAATCTACTTCAAAGCCGGGGCAAGCGATGGCTGCGCCGGGGCAGTGCGACACGCACTACCGCCCGCAGGTTCCACTTTTCTACGGAGCGCTTCCCGAAGGTTGTCAGTTGCCGGAACGTACCGTGCGTATCGCTTTTGGCGACTGCGAAGGCCCTATTCCCGCGACGCTGAATTTGTCTGAAAGCGGCAACATGCTCGAGGCGACGGCAAAGCTGTACGCCTATATGCACGACCTGGACGATCCCAAGTACGACATGATCCTTGTGGATCCGATTCCGAATGTAGGCGTAGGTATGGCCTTGAATGACCGCCTGAAACGCGCGAGCATCAAGCATCTCGGATAATATCCGAGGCGTTACTTCATCTTGATTTTCATTTCGAAGACTTGGCGACCGGTGTCGTCTTCAATCTTCATATAGGTGGCGCCCATCTTGTCGGCGCGGAAAATGGTGACTTCCTGGCCTTCGCGGGTCTCTCCCAAAAAGTGAACCTCTAGCATTGAGGGAATGCATAGTTCCAGGTCGGCGGCGCTGAACACATTCAGACCAAGCTTTACGTATTCGATGTTGTTCATGTGGTGCGACATGTCGATATGCTGCGGAAGTACTTTTTGGCGGTACACTTCCTGATATTCCTCGGGCTCTACGGGGAACTTCGAAAACTTGTTGTCCAAGAAATGTTCCGGCGCTCCTTCCATCGGAAAGTTGACGGCTTCCAGCTTCATTGGACGGTGCCGTTCCATGTCTAGGCAGCAAGCTTCTTGAACGGCGAGAATAATGGGTTCGCCTTCCACCGTTGTGATAGCGGTGTTTTCGTAGGTCCGTATGGGAGCGCTGTCGGCAGGGAACGATGTCGTAATGACCTTGTCACGCCAGAAGGGACGCTTGAAGAATTTGAATTTCGCTTTGTAGATGGCCCAGTAGCCGCCTTTCTCGTTTACGCAGAAATTGTCCATTTTGATGGAACCGAAATTTTCTGTGAAATTGTCTTGAACCATAAGCACGGTTTGGGCAATGCCCATTTTCCCTGACACGTCGATGTAGGCCGAGGTGATGGTGCGCTGTTTCTGGAAAACGAGAGGGTTCTTTGCAAGCGAATAAATATCAATCATACCTTCAATATAAATAAAATAAAGCCCGAACGCAATAACGCGCGGGCTTACTTTGTCATTGCGAGGGCTCAACGAGCCCGTGGCAATCACCTATTAGATCTTCTTCAGCACGAGCAGATGACCAGGCGCCTTGTTCGGGTCGAGGCGAACAAAGTTCCTGTTGCCGCGCCACACGAAGCTTTCGTCGGTAATCAGGTCCTTCAAGAAGAAGAAGGAATCGTCGTTCAGGCCGAGCTTTCTCATGTCGAGTTCCACCATGCCTTCCTGCGCGTTGTCCATATCCATGTTGCACACGCAGAGGATCACGTCTTCGCCAGACTTCTTGGAGTAAACCATCAGCTGGTCATTGGCGCAGTAGTGGAAGTCGAGGTTGTCGTATTCCTGCAGGGCGACATGCTCCTGGCGGGCGGTGTTCACGCGGCGAACGAAGTCCTGGATGCCCGGACCATACCAGTTGTGCACCTTGTACTGGTACTTTTCGCTGTCCTGCAATTCTTCCTTGATCGGGCTCGGGATGTTTTCGCAGAGCTCGTAGCCGTTGTACATACCGGTAAGGCTAGAAAGCGTACCGGCGAGGAAGTAACGTTGCTTGAAGGCGTTCGGGCCCTTGTAGGCGAGGTACTTCGGGAAAATGTCCGGAGTCGTCGGGAAGAAGATGCCGCGCATGTATTCCTTGGCATCGCTCTGGGTAAGTTCCTTGAGGTATTGCTCGAATTCCCACTTGGCAGAGCGCCAGGCGAAATACGTATAGCTCATGTCGAAACCGGACTTTGCGAGGCGATGCATCATCTTCGGGCGCGTGAACGCTTCGGCGAGGAACACGAGTTCCGGACGCTTTTCCTTGACGTCTGCAATCAGCCATTCCCAGAACGGGAAAGGCTTGGTGTGCGGGTTGTCGATACGGAAAATTTCAATGCCCTTGTCGGCCCAGAACAGGATGATGTTCTCGATTTCCTGCCACAGAGCCTTGTAGTTCTTGTTGTAGTAGTCGAACGGGTAGATGTCTTCGTACTTCTTGGGCGGGTTTTCGGCGAACTTGATGCTGCCATCCGGTTCGTGGTAGAACCATTCCGGGTGCGACTTCACGTACGGGTGGTCGGGGCTACAGTTGAGCGCGATATCGAGCGCAAGGCGAAGTCCCTTCTTGCGGGCTGCCTTCGCAAAATGTTCAAAGTCCTTCATGGAACCCAGTTCGGGGTCCACGTCGTAGTGGCCGCCGTTCTTGTTACCTACGGCATACGGGCAACCCGGTTCCAAGGGCTTTCCCTTCTTGTCGACCTTGGCGTGCAGGGCGTTGTTTGCGCCCTTGCGGTTCGTAACACCGATTGGGTGAATGGGCACTAGGTAGACGGTGTCGAAGCCGAGGTTTGCAATGTAGTCGAGCTGGTTCTCGCAATCCTTCCAGGTGGCGCTCTTCTTCGGGTCGGTTCCCTGGCTCTTCGGCCACATTTCGTACCAAGTACCGATGCGTGCGTAGGACGGATCCACGCGGAGCTTCATCACGGGGCTTTCGGTCGGTTCGTCCTTGGGTTCCACGGTCCAGGCGCAAATCTTGTATTCGTAGTAGCCGATGTTGTTGACCGTGAAGGAACCTTCCCACTGGTCGTTATCAACAAAGTGCATGGGAGCCTTTTCCCATTTTTTCTTGGAGTCGTGGCGGTAGAAAATCGCCGCGTCATATTTTTCGTGGCTGTGGCGGAAAATGTCCGCGGTGAGCGTGACGGTGTCACCCGGTTCACGCTTAAGCATAAAACGCCCACCTTCGATCTGGGGGCGAATGTTTTCAATAACGAGATTGTCTTTGCGAGTAGGAATAGTAGCCATAGTAACGAAAATTTAGCAAAAAAGGCTCGCGGTGGCGAGCCTTAAAATGCGTTTTGGTTTTAGTTGATTCTTAATACCTTCACTTCCTTGATCCAGAAGGTGCGCTCGGAACCGCCGAGGTTCAGTTCGAAGCGGGCGAAGGGATCGTTGACTTCAGGAGTGAAGGTGATGCCCACCGATTGTCCTGTGGTATGCACCTTGACGTGCTCCTGGAAGCCGACCGTTTCGTAGGTGTTGTATGAACCGATGCGTGCGGTAATCTGACCTTCGACATCGGACCAGATGGTGAATACGCACTGGTACTGGACGCCTGCAATCAGGGCGACGTTTTCCTGGATCAGCTGTACGCTGTAGGAGTGCTTGCCGCCTTGCGTCACTTCCACCTTCATGATGCGTTCCTTGGTGCCGTTCTCGATGAGTACCGTTGTGTCGGCGGCTCCTCCGAACTGGTTCATCAAGATCCAGTCGGCAGTGAAGGGGGATTGGAAGTTACCGTTGATAATCGTGTTTTCGCCTTTCTTGGCGGCGATCCCTTCCCAGATGTCAAAGACGTATTCGGAGATGGTGTCGCTGGAGACGGTCGTGTAGTTGTAGCGCAACGACTGGAAGCTCGGCAGGAACTGCTTGTTCAGGGTGTTCCACAGTTTCGTGTTGGAGTAGGAATCGATGTGGATGGAACCATCTTCGTCAATTTCGGCAGTCGAGAAGTCGATGTTGTTCACGAACGTCTTGACGCGGAAGATGACGGCCAGGTTCGCCTTTCCGCCGGCAGTGTCTATCTGCGAATAGTGGTAGCGCAGCATGAACGTCTGGAAGTTGGAAAGGCTGTAGACGAAGGGAACGTATTCATCGTTGACAAGGACTTGGCCGTATATCGCAGAAGTTGCCTTGGTGCGGAATTCGACTCCCATTTCCTTGAGGTAGCCTTCTTCCTGAAGGTCGATGTCGCTGAAGGGATCTTCGATGAAAGAACCTTCGGTGAAGGATATGGCCAACTCTTCGGTAGGATTGTTCTCGTAGGGCCAAAGCTGCAGGCCGAGGATGGGATCGACCGAGATGCTCGTGTAGTAACTGGAGTAGGAACGAACGTTCGTCAGCGTGAGCGAGAAGGTATCCAGCTTTACAGGTTCCTTTTGCTCGCTTGTCTTGGCGAGAACCTTGGGTGCCTCGCTGGAGTAGTCAACGGAGAAGTCGGCGACCAGCGGGAGTGCGGGCTGCTTCTTGATGATGGTGTCCTTCGGAGGAGTATCCTTCGGTGTGGTATCCTTGACGACGGTATCCCTAGTGGTCGTGTCGCTGTCGGCAATCGACGGGTTTCCGATCTCGATACCCGCCACGGTCTTGTCGTTGGAACATGCGACAAAAGATACGGTCAGAGAGACGACCGTAATCGCGTAGGCGGCAATCGTGGATATGGGCAAAAAGAATTTCATCACACTCCTCGGGTCAAAGGGAAGAGCTGGATGTTGATTTGAACAACATCTTCTGCTTCTCCTGCTTTTGCAGAGAAATCTAGTAGTTCTTTTCGCATAAGTTGTAAGTGTTTTTTCAAATTGGGGAAATCTGAGCGCTTAATTCCAAAAGTGAGCGCCGAAATGTCCCTTTCTTGCCCCGGAAGGTCGCTGAGCATGGTGGCAGAAAGCTTTAACATCTGGAAATGGTAGAGCTTGACCATCATGTCCTGGACTTCGTCGTCGGTCGTAATCAGCGGGTCGCGCTGCCGGTAGCCGTTGGCGGTCTTGACCAACAGTCCCAGTTCCAGCAAAAGGTTGAGTGATTCGGTAACCTGTGCGGGAGTGACGAGTCCGCGGAGCTTTTTAGAAATCTGGTCAGGGATAGGCCTGAAGTCCTTGAGTCCCACCATTTCGAGGATGGCGGAATGGTGCCATTCCTGGAAAATACGGAACTGAGCCTTGTCCATCTTGTGGAGCTTGGAGCGGGGACTGGCCTTGATGAGCTGTGCGTAGTAAATTTGCTTGTCGGCGTCGGTTTGCGCCTGGTTGAAGAATACGAGGCTTTCGAAATAGGCGGCGCGCTGGTTTTCAAGTCCCAGGCCGTGAATCAGTTTGGTGACAGTGTTCTTGGTAATGTTTCGCTTGCCGTCGATTGCAAGCTTCAGGTGGGCGTGGCTCGAAAGCCCCGCCTTCTCGGCAAAGAACCGCAGACTGAAAGCGGTCGAAGTCTTCTTCTTGTATTCGTAGTAATCGCGCAGGAATACCCTGTAGTTGGTATACTGCAGAATATCCGGTTCTACGAGCTTTTTATTTTCTCCGTTATCCATACCTTAAAAGATAGAAGAGTTCGTGGCGAAAAAGAAGAAATATTTTGACTTTCTCGTTTACCTTGGTAACCATTAGTAAACATCGCGGGCGAGAAGGGAAAAGCGCCGGTGATCCACAAATTTGCCGTTTATCAGCTCAAAATCGCGGTTTATGCCCTCTTCGGTGAACCCGCAGCGTTTGGCCACGGCGGCACTCTTGCCGTTGTGTACCGAAACGAGAAGTTCCAGTCGGTTGAGCTTGAGATGCTCGAAGGAAAACCGGATGATCTGCTTGACGGATTCGGTCATAAGTCCTTGCCCCGTAAAGGGTTTGGCGAGCCAGTAGCTCAAGGTGGCGGAGTGGTTCCGCAGGTTGATTTCCATCATGATGGCGCCCGCGAATTCTCCATCGGGGGAGTTCGGCATATTCTTGAAAATCAGCCAGCAACCGCCCTGGCCGAATCGCTCGTTCAGTACCCACGAACGGATGCGCTTCTTGAGGTCGAAAATGTCGGTCTCAGGAATCCAGGGGAGGTGTTCCGCTAAAAAGTCGCGGGAATTCTCGATGGTCGCGAAGATATTCTCCGCCGAAGCTGGGCCGCTGCCGTTTTCGCGCACGCCCTTGAGGGTGACATGCTCTCCCTTGAGTGTCGCCGTCTCGAATGCCTCGGTGAAAAAATCCTCGAAGTTTTCCATAAATGCGAATGTAGTAAATAGTAGGCAGTAGGAAGTAGGCAGTTGGAAGTAGGCAGTAGACAGTAGGAAGTGGGCGGTGGACTGTGGGAGAAAATAAAAAACCGCCGAATCGCTTCGACGGTTTTTCAGTGCGGATGAAAGGACTTGAACCTTCATGCCCTTGCAGGCACTAGAACCTGAATCTAGCGTGTCTACCAGTTCCACCACATCCGCGTGGGGTAAGCCAAATTTTGAAATTTTTCCCGGTTTTGTCAAGGGTTATTTAGAAAAAAACTCTAAAATCCATTCTTTGTGGTTCTTTTGCCAGTAGCTCCAGTCGTGCTCGCCTTGCGGGTCGAACTTGAGGTCGCAGGCGGTACCTATGTTCTGGCAGAACTCCTGTATCCAGGGGAGTGTCTTTTCGGAGGGGTACAGGCGGTCGGAGCCGCCCTGGATAAATCTCCAGCGTCCGTTTTTGAGGGGCGCTTGCGCGGCGACTTGGGTTGCCGGTCCGAGAGCCTCGCCGTAGGAACTCATCAGAATGCGGTTCCTGATTTTTCGCTTGCCCCACATGGAATAGGCGATTACGCCAAGGGATCCGTCTGAAATGCCGACGAGCGAGATTTCGGAAATGTCTTTCTTGTGGCGTTTGGAGAGACTGTCAAGAGCGTCGTCAACACGTTGAATGGTGGTGGGCTCTACCCAGTGGTTTTGCTTGCAGGCCGAGGCGCTGACAACGGTGTAGGTCGGGAGCATCTTGGCGATGTCGCCACCTGCCACGAGTCCTTTCCGACAGTTGTTGCTGGTCATGCCACCGTGAAACCAAACGATAGTCCCGGCGGAACTTTTGTTGCCGGGAATCCGCCACACTCCGACAGGCATGTCGGGTGATTTGTTCCCGGCCGAAAACATGGATGAGGCGTTTTCGAGAGGGTTTCTTTGATTGACGAACAAGGTGTCAGTCGGTGCCTGTGCAAAGGTTAGTGCGGTGAGAAAAAAAATAACTAGAAGACTTTTCATTTCATTAATTTTAAAATTCACTTTCCGAATTCTGAAATCCGAATTCTGAATTACCGTCTCTTTTTCACGATCCACAGGATAAACAAGAGGAGTGCCACCAAAGTCATCGCTAGTATGATGGAGCATCCGATAAAGGCATAGTAGACCTGGTAGTCTATTACGAGTGTGTCGAAGTCCAGTTCTCCGTCTGTCGAGGCGATGCTGTGTACGACGAATGTGTGCTCATCGATACGCGAAGCGGAAATTTCGAGAGGAACATCCCCTGCGTTGTAGGCCGCAAAGCTGTACCAGTCCGACATATCATTGAGCATTTCTTCGGAGGCATACAGAATGAAGTTGACATGCTCGTCGCCGTTTATCTGGAAAATGGTCTTGTCGAAAAAGGGAACGTTGCTTCCGCCGAATACACTTGGAATGGCGGCGTGCGAGACCGTCCCGTAAAAAAGGTCTTCCTCCTGGAGGAGGCCCTTGAGGGCTGGCAGCATGTAGGAGGTGAGCCATGCCGCAAGAAAAATCAGCAGCAGAGAAAAATTCAGAAGGGCCGGTTTTCTAGAAGTAAAGAATCGCATGAGTTTCTTATTGCTTGGATCTAAAAATGAAGAAGAATGTAGAAAGCATCAGCACTAGGGTCAAAAAGTAGAATGCCATCGGAATCTTGGACTTGAGCGCCATTTCGTCTATATTCTGTTGCTGGAAAAATTGGATGAGGTCTTCGCTGTACATGACGGCCATCTCGTTGTTGAAACGGCTCCAGGCGAGTGTCAGTTCTTCGTTTTCTTGAAGGAGTGCAGCGATGGCGTTCCTGGTGGAATCGGGGAGTGCGCCGTAGAGGCTGTCCCCGTGACCAGCTATGCCGACCAGGTAACCCGCACGGGCGGAATCCAATATATCGCGGAGCGGAATTTGGATGCTTGCGGGAAGTTGCGAGGCTTGGTTGTCGATCTGTTGCAGGTGCTCTAGCCAGAGGGCTCGGCTTGCGGCGTAACGGCGCATGCTCGAAACCTTGGCGAGGACTTCCCGCTCGAAGCGCTCAACAGTGGAATGCGGTGGCGCCTTGATCCCGATTCCGCGGATTTCGTCCATTTCACGGGAGAAAGCGACAGCAATCTCGCGAAGATTCATCGTTTGGGCCAGGACAAAGACGGTGTCAATTCCGAATCCGATGCGCACGCGTTCCATGCCGCGCATGGCGTACGATTCCTGCAACTGGTAGTCCGACAGCGTCTTGATGTAGCGTGAGTACATAATGATCTGCGGCTTCTGCGAAAAATAGAATAGGATGGTGAGTCCTACGGCAACCGCCAAAACCACCCACGCCCAGGGGGAGCGGATTCTTGCGTTAAAGGTATCGGCAATCGATTTATTCTTTAACTCTGGCACAACTAGAAATTACCTTTTTTCTACTTTACTGGGTATGTGTACAATTCGATTTTTGCCATTTTTAGGCCTTATTGCCCCCTTTTTGCAGCTTGTTCTGGGTTGTACCGTGGAGCGCGCCGAGGAAAAGGTGCTTGCCGAACACGCGAACGGAGCAAAAAAGACTTCGATCTGGGTGTACCCCGATGGAGAAATCCTGAAAAGGAACGAATGGTACACCGATGGCATCAAGGAACTTGAAATTCCCTACAAGGACGGCGTCCCGCACGGAGATTTCAAACGCTGGACGGGCTTTGGCGACGTGGCTTTGCTCGGACACTATAAGAAGGGCCTCAAGGACGGAAAGTGGACGGCTCTCTTTAGTGACAAGAAAGTCGAGGCGTATCTCTATTATGAAAACGACCATCCTGTGGGGGATTGGGAAGGTTGGCATTTTAACCGCGAACGTTCCTTTGAGGAGCATTACGATGACGAAGGCCGTGCGGTAGGTATCTGGAAAAAGTGGTACGATAACGGTGCCCTGCAGCAGGAAGGAAATTGTCACGCCAAGTGGGATCCCAAGCGTGAAATCGTCTCTGCTCCGGCAAATGCTAAAGATGCCGCTGCGGGCGATTCTAGCTACTTGAGGCGTTTTACGAAAGATTGCCATTTGCTTGAGGAATTCACCTGCAGGAATGGTAGACTTGAGGGTCCGTTTAGTCTGTATTACGAAAGTTATGGGGAACGGGTTGATTCCGCAAATTGCGGTACTGGACGCATCCGTGTGCAGGGCGTGCTAGGCAAGGGATCGACCGGCAAGGACAGTGCGCTTATCGGAACGGTGACGTACTTTAGAGCTGATGGAACCCGTATGAAACAGGAACACTGGAATAAGGATGGCAAGCGAGATTCCGTGTGGCGTTGGTTCGATGAACAGGGAACTCTTGTTCGTGAATGTGACTTGCGCGTGTCGGGTGTGGTTTATGGCGCCTGCGAAGGGGATATGTCCAAGTTCTGCGCCGAGACATCGTATGTAGGGGAAATCGGTAGTGTGCTTGACAGTAGCAACTTGGCACAGAGTGTGAATTTTGAACAAAATATCGGTAAGTACCCAGCGACTATCCGCTATTTTAAACCGGGCCGTTTGCTGCTTTATGAGGAATACTGGAAAAATGGGCAGATTGCGGAAAGCCGCAGCTTTTTCCCGGACAGTATGGGCGGTAGACTTGCGAGTGAATGTTTCTGGAAAGACGGAAAGCGCAACGGAATCATGCGCAACTGGTATAAGAGCGGAGTTCTCCGCGACAGTCTCACCTTCGTGAACGGTGAACGTGTAGGCGAACAGTTCAGCTACGACAGCACCGGCAAGCTCACGATCCATAAGACGGAGGCCGGTAAGAACCGGCCCGTGATTATGCATTTGCTTGGCGAGTAAAAACTATCGGTACATGTAGCTCACGCCGTTGGGGAACTTGACTTCTGTCATGCCATTCGTCTGTACCTGTGCAACCGATGTCACTTCGCCACCGTAGATAATGGCGTTCCCTTGGTAAGTCGGCTTGAATGCCGCCTTGTCGGAACCGTAGTAGCTGGTGTTGTTGTAGGTTACCGTTGCGCACTTGGGAAGATCCGTGGAGTAGTTTCCGAATGCGAGGAGCACGCCCCCGGTAATTTCGAAGCCTGCATCCGTATCGATCAGGCCTCCTGCCATGTTGGATGTGCATCCGCCGTTACCGCCTCCCATGCCGCCTTGACCGCCGGGGAATCCTCCGCCGAAGCCGCCACCAAAACCTCCACCGAAGCCGCCCATGCTCTCGTAGCTTTCGCCGGTGATTTCGAGAATCAGTACGCCACCGGTCATCTTTCCGGAGCCGTTCGCGTCGAATACGTCAACCATGTTGCCCTTCGCGCTGATGTAGTGGTAGCCTCCGCTCACGACGATATGGCCGCCGCTTTCGCTAAATGCAGCATATTGACCGACATTATCCTTCGGGCCACCGGCGCCGTTCCAGCCGTCGTTTGTTGCGAACGTAGAGGTGATGCCGCCCTCGGCGAAAATCTTGTAGGACTCGATACCTTCATTAGCGGTGACCACGTTGATGGTGGAACCCTTCAGGTACAGGGCGGAATCCGCGTGGATTCCGTCGTCCTTCGCGTTGACCGTGACGTCGCCACCGTTCATATAGATTTGCCAGTGAGTGTGCAGGGCGTCGTCGCCTTCGGATTTCACGTCAAGCTTGCCGCCATCGACATAGATGTACTTTTGGGCGACAAGTCCCTTGCCTGTAGATGTCACCTTGACCGTAGAGGTTTCGGTGGAATCGCTGATGCGGATAAAGTTCGCGGCATCGATACCGTCATCGCCTGCGTTGATGGTGATGTTTCCGCCGGAGATTTCTATAATGCCTTTGCCTTCGACGATATTCTTGCATTCGTTGTTGATTTCTTCGCATTCGTCACTTTCGAGGCCGTCGCCTTTCTTTGCGGTAATGTTCAGCGTGCCGCCTGAAATCTGGAGGCTGCCCTTGCCCTTGATTGCGTTTTCTTCGGCTTCGACGGTGATATTGCCGTTCTTGATTTTAAGGTCGTTGCTGCACTGGATACCATTCTTGAATTTACCCTTGACGGTCAAGGAGCCTGCACCCTTGATGTTCAAGTCGTCGCGTGCGTAAATCGCAGCCTTTGCGGTGTCCTGTGCTCCGTTGACCTTGGTGAATACGTGTTTGCCGTTGCCGTCTTCAACGATGTTGGTGGTTCCTTTGACCAGGTGGAGTACCGTCTTGTCGGCGTTTTTTACGAGAATCGGGGCGTTGGAGCTTTTCAAGGTGGCGTTGTAGAGGTAGATGCCTGTGTTGCCTTCGTTTTCGGCACCTGGAGTGTTCACGACCACCTGGAAGTCGGTGGATTCACCTGTCACGTAGTAGGCGCCTGGGCAGGTGATTGTTGCAACTTTGTCTGCAATGTCGACGCAACCGTTGTTGTTCTCGACGGTGGCCGAGGTGCCTGCAAGTTTCAGAAGAATTTGCGAGCCGTCCAAAGTTCTGGAATCTTCGTTGTCGTTTTCGTTATCGCCGGATTCTTGGTTCGGATTGCCAGGATTGTCATTGCCCGAAACGATGCTGCTGGAGCTGAAAATTTCATTGCCGCCTAGTTCACCGCCGGGAAATTCGTTACTTGCACTAGAAAGTCCAAAGTCGGGAGTCTGGATGCCTGGAATGTCGCTACCAGGAATTTTATTACCGGGAATTTCTGCGCTGGGGATGTTGTTGCCGGCGGGATTATCTACAGAAATGGGGTCGTTGCTTTGGGGAATCGTGTTGGTACCATTGTCCTCTGAACAGGCCATGAGGCCCAAGGCGACGGATGCTGCAATTACAGGCAACTTTTTCAATTTCATTACACGCTCCTTTTTCTTGTAATATAGACCGAATCTCCGGTCAAGGCAATATTTCAATAATAGTTTCCGTTGCTGTAAAAAACAACAAAAGTAAACTTCTTTTTGTGTAAGAGGTGTGTAAATGAGTGAGGCGTCGCACGATGCGGAATTTCTCTTTAAAAGAGAAAAAATTATATTTCAAAAAAAGTTTTTGGGAAAAGGAGACAAATATGAAAAAAATCATCGCGAAGCAATCTGTTGCCGCTTTCTGTATAATAACACTTCTTGCCGCGTGTGGGGACGATTCGTCTTCGACGGACGCTAATGGCGGAGAACCGCAGACTGATATTTCTTCTTCAAGTGTTTGCTCTGCAAATTATGATTGTGGCGATTCTTCAATAAATTCGCAGACGTCTTCGTCGTCAAACACAAACAACAAGGAAAAATCTTCGTCGTCTGCAAAACGATCGCTCGAGGATTTGCTCGGCCCGTGCGAAGATAAGGGAATCTACGACGGTTATCAAGGATGCGATAATGAAGGAAACGTCTATACCTGTTATAGAGGCGAATGGCACGAAGGTATCCTTGAAATAGAAGGCCCTGAATGGAATCAGGATAATCCTGGCGAATCGAGCAGCAGCGTTGAGGAGTCCTCTTCCTCCTGCGAGGGGTGCATTGATTGGAGTATTCCTAAAGAAGCTTATTTGAATCCTGAAATCGAATACGAATCTATTACTGACGAACGAGATGGTAAAGTCTACAAGACGGTAAAAATTGGCAAACAGGTTTGGATGGCTGAAAATCTCAACTATTCTGACAGTGTCAAAACTCCGAGCCTTTTGGGTAAAAGCTGGTGCTATGGTAATGACCCTAAAAAATGTGAAGTTGCTGGGCGCCTCTATACCTGGGCTGCAGCGATTGATTCCGTCGCATTATCCGCAGAAGGCTTGGATTGCGGATTGCACAAGGTTTGCGAACTTCCCGAAAAAGTTCAGGGAATTTGTCCGCAGGGGTGGCACGTGCCTTCGTTGGAAGAATGGATCACTATGCGTTCTGAAATTGGAGGGGAATCTTATGCTGGAACGTGTCTTAAGTCTCAACGGTGGGATGGCGATGAAGTGAATCCTAATTTTGATTGTTTTGGTTTTTCTGCTATACCTGCAGGGGAGTTCTGCAAAACGAGAATGCATGGTGATACAGAGCGAGACAATAGCGGGGAATTTAATGCCGCTGATGAAAGGGTCGCTTTCTTTTGGTTTGCTAGCGAGGAAACCAAGCTTTATGCCTATTTCTTACACCTGTTTGATAAAACATACACACTCTTTAATTCTGGCTCTAAAGATAATGCCTACTCCATTCGCTGCATAAAGGATTAAAAATGAGGCGCAAGGACCGAGAAGTTTTAGGTGACGAAAATATCGCGAAGATTATCGAGCAGTGCACGACATGCCATGTCGCGAAGATAGACGATGCGGATGCGGGCATGCCCTACGTGATTCCGATGTCGTTCGGGTATAGCCTGAAAAACGGTTTTCTTGAATTGTATTTTCACTGCGCTCACGTTGGCAAGAAACTCGACTGCATTCGCAAGAATCCGAACGTGGCGTTCAGCATGTGCGTTGAGAATCGCATCGAAATTCACGAGGATGTTTATTGCAAGAGCGGGCGCTTCTATGCAAGTGTTGTCGGGCAGGGCAAGGCGGAAATCGTCGAGAATGTTGCAGAAAAATGCCGCGGGCTCTCGCTCCTGATGAAACGGCAGGCTGCGGGTGCGCCGCACGCCTCAAGCTCTGCGCAGTCCGCAAAACCGGCGCAGCAAGTGCATGCTGCACCGCACAAGTTCGAATTCTCGCCCGCGCAGGCCGCCACCGTGACCGTGTTCAAGATAACAAGCACGAATTTCACCGGGAAAGCGAAATCGGAATAGCCGTTCCGCGTAATTCTCGCGTTTTGCGTATTGCCTTTTGCAAAAAAGGGGCGTTCTTTGCCTACGGTACCTATAAATTGCTTCAATAATTGTTTTTTTATAGGTCTCTTTACAAGATGTTTCAGAATCTTGACCTATAAATGGCCCCCAAAATAAGCTTTTATAGGTGC
This sequence comes from Fibrobacter sp., assembly GCA_017626945.1. GTDB lineage: Bacteria > Fibrobacterota > Fibrobacteria > Fibrobacterales > Fibrobacteraceae > Fibrobacter. The sequence continues at coordinate 15,118 of JAGAHT010000046.1, read as the reverse complement.
ATTTTTAGTTTGTATGAATTAAAAATGGCTTTTGAATTTTTTTTGTACCTATAAATAACTTTGTAGTGTCTGCTTTATAGGTATTGGACTAAGAGTGCTTTAATTCTTTTGCGTTTTTGTACCTATAAATTCTCTTTTAAATGTCTTTTTATAGGTGCATACCCCCCTAAAATGGGTAATTTTTTCAAAAAACTTCGCTCATTTAAATTTTTTTTTCTTTTCGTGTGCCGAAAAGCGAAAAAATGTTTAGTTTTGCAAATAGACGGAGAAATTGAACCAACCAGAATGGCGGTTTGAGTTGGTGTGCAAGTGCAGGAGGGTATCCCTATATGGCAAATGAACTTGAATTCGGATTACAGACTCGCGAAGAACTCGACGAAGCCGGCTTGATTATGGCCAGGGCGTACGAAGATTATGACTACGTTACGCTCTATTTCCCTGATAGGGAAAAAAGCCGAAAGGGACTGCAGATTTTTATGCAATGCGTCCTAAAAACGTGCTATGGAAAGGCTGATTTGTTGGCGGCGCATCGAGACGGCAAGCTGGTTGCCCGTGCAACACTGGAGGCTCCCGGTTTCAAGAAGCCTTCCGCGTTCCAATACATCGTTCACGGTTTCTGGCGCGTGTACCTCAATACGAAATGGAGCGACATCAATGGATTCATAGCCATGGACGAAAATGCCAGCAAGCCCTGCCACGATTTTCAGAAATCAGGGCCGGACATCTGGTATCTCAGCATGCTCGAAGTGGACCCGTCTGCGCAAGGGCAGGGCGTCGGCTCGCAGTTTTTAACTTATATGGAAGAATACGTGCGGGAGCGTGGCGGCAAGCAGTTGGCCCTATTTACCAATTCACGGGAAAACCTCGCATTTTACAGCAAACGCGGCTACGAGGTCTTTCACGAATGCGAAATTGAGCACGATGGCAAAAAAATCGGCAGCTGGAGCATGAAAAAAATTCTACATTTGTAGCCACTATGAGTGAAGCTATAAACAATGTGAAGCAGGCGTTTGACGCAGAACTTGCGCAGACCGACCTTACGAACCAAGAAGCCGTCAACAACCTCCGCGTGAAGTACCTGGGCAAGAAGGGGGCCGTCACCGACCTCATGAAGCAGATGGGGAGCTTGAGCGCCGAGGAACGTCCGGCTTACGGCAAGCTCGTGAACGAACTTAAGGTCGCCGTCTCCGAGGCTATCGACAAGGCTATCGAGACCGCGAACCAGGCTGCGCTCCAGAAGAAGCTGGAAAGCGGCTTTGTAGATACCACGCTACCGGGCGCAGGCATTCCGGCGGGCTCGACGCACCCGCTTTACGACGTGCGCGAAGAGATTATCGACTTCTTTAGCCAGATGGGTTTCGAAGTGGACTTCGGTCGTGACATCGAAACGGACTGGTACAACTTCGAGGCACTCAATACGCCTCCTGACCACCCGAGCCGCGACATGCAGGATACCTTCTACGTAGACGACAAGGTGATGCTCCGTACGCATACCTCCGGCACGCAGATCCACTACATGGAAACGCACAAGCCGCCGTTCCGCATGATTGCTCCGGGCCACGTGTTCCGCGTCGACAACGATGCGACCCACGCCCCGATGTTCCAGCAGTGCGAAGGCCTCGTGGTCGACGAGAACATCAGCTTTGCAGACCTCAAGGGCGTGCTGCAGGTGTTCATGAACAAGCTGTTCGGCGAAGGCGTCAAGACGCGCTTCCGTCCGAGTTTCTTCCCGTTCACGGAGCCGTCTGCCGAAATGGACGTGAGCTGCGTGTTCTGCGGTGGCAAGGGATGCCGTCGTTGCAAGGGAACCGGATGGATGGAAATCGGCGGTTGCGGTTCTGTGGATCCGAACGTGTTCAAGAACTGCGGCATCGACTCCGAGAAGTACACGGGCTTTGCATTCGGCTTCGGTCTCGACCGTATCGCGATGCTCCGCCACGCCATCCCGGAAATCGGCTTGCTGACGAGCAACGACCAGAGATTCTTGAGCCAGTTCTAAGCCTAGCGACGAACATTCGATATTGAAAAGGCGGACCTTCGCGGCCCGCTTTTCTGTATTTAGATTATTCCAACTTGGAATAATTTTGAGGCTCATTTCTCTTGACTTTGGTGTGAAAAACTATACATTTGAAACAAAGTGTTTCCCCAAAGAAGGAGAAAAATCATGAACTACCCCCAGATTTTCAAATTCTCTGTGGCTACGTCCGCCCTGTGCGCATCAGCCATTGGTTTTACTGCTTGCTCCAATTCGGAAGAGCCTAGCGGCACCTCCGCTAAGGAAACGGCGCTTTCGGTCGAAGTCCTGGGAAAGACTGTCGGCGACACGCTGGTGTTCGACATGATGGACAGCACCTACGAATTCAAGATCGAGGCCGACGGAAAATGGCGCATTGAGGATGAGACTGGTTTTATTCAGTCAATCAGCCAGGATTCAGGCGAGGGAGATGCCACTATCCAAATGCGCTTGACCACCAACGATTGGGATGAACGTTTTGTGGGTGACCTGCGCATTGTGTTCCCTGAAGACACAAGCTTGAACAAGACCATTACCGTGGTGCAAAAGTATAGTGGCGATTACGACGATAATTTAGATCAGGTGTCTCAATCGAATAAAGCGTATGCTATGGGTTATGGTTATGATATGGTCTCGAATAAAGAAGGATATCTTGCTCCTGGTTCGATTAAGGCTGAAATTTTCGATACAAAGCAACTCTTCCAGAATGAAACTTTTGCTTATGGGGCCAATACACAAAGTTTAGAAGAAACGTCTATTACAGGCTCGACGATTTCCGATGTCAGTTTTAAGCTGGGCGTCAAGGCTAATCTTGAGGGCAGTTCGGCGTTGTTTTCGGGAGAAATGAAGTCCTCCTTTGACATGTCTTTGACGAATAAGAATAACTATGAATATGCATTGAATTACATTGATATCGAAACGCAGACGATTACCTCGAATGAGCCTGTTGACTTTTTGATTGATTCGCTGAATATGAAAAAGTCTGTTTACTATGCCATCAATGGCATTGGAAATATCGGAAGAAGGTACCCGTCCAATAATAAAGGCTTTAAAAAAATGATTGAAAGCTTTGGAACCCATGTCGTGATGGGAGCGAAGGTGGGAGCACGTCTTCGCCAGTCTTTGACTGTTGATATATCGAAGGTCACCTCTTCGTATGATTTAGGTCTTTTTGCCAAGGCCGCTTATAAGGGAATTGTGGTTAAGGCTGATGGCTCGGTGGAGTCGAAATTAAAGAAAAGTTTTGAAGAAAATCGATCAAGTATTGACTTTAAAGTAAATGTTTATGGTGGTGATCCCAAATTGGGTGGTAAATTAATGGGATTTACAAATCGTGAGTTAGATACCGCTGTTGTAGGAGAATGGAAACAATCTGTTTATGACGGGAAAGGTGAAGCTCTTATTGGTTTTACAAACGGAGGATTGGTTCCCCTGTATGAGTTGATTGATGAATATATCAGTGATTCGACTGCGGAACGTAAGGAAAAATTAAAAGCCTATATGGAAAGCAAACAATTTGCTTCGGATTTTAGCTCTTTCTATGAATGTGGCACCGTGACTGAAATTGATGTCCCGAAGATTGAAGATAACGATACGAACTCCTTGATTAAGGATATTTACCTGAATGGACAACTGGTAGCGAAGGCGGCCTTGGAATTTGTGCCACTCCTGAATATCAAGGAAAAGGTGATGGTGATTTACCCCGTCATCAACAACAGGGTCCGCTTTAATTTGGGCTTCTATATCGGTGACAAGGACCATAAACCTGCCCGTGTCAGTTGGGAAGGGACGGATGCAGCAATTGTTGAATATGCCGATATGGATTTTGGTGCAGCAAAGAAGATTTATATCCGCGGTTCTTCCGTGACGAGTATGGTTCCTGAAGGTACGGAACCTCATGCGGGGACAGTTGAAGATTCTTATTTGGCTTCGAAAATGATTGATACTCTAGAATTTTGGAGAGATGTTGATCATAATTATCCGCTAGTCAAAATTTTCGACCATATTTGGATTCGTGAAGACTATGTTGGTAGTACAATGAGAGATGGTTCTTTTAGAGCACGTGGGGATTATGATGTCTCATATTGGCCAAAATATGGCCTTGTATGGAGACGTTACGATGCAACTGAAGTTGAAAAATATGTTCCGCTGGGTTGGAAAATTCCATCTGATACGGTTTTCAAAAGTATCGAAAATGAGTTTAAAAAGAATGGCTTGTCAAATATAGGAAAAGCGATGCTTAGAAAAAAAGATTGCGATTCAGAGAAAGAATGTGGCTTACTTGGTTTTAGTGCGGTTAAGTGGGTAGATAAGGACTTTAACTTTTATGGTACGATTAAATCTGGAGACAAGATAGGTGTTGTTTATATAAAGTACGATGCGAGTGTCTTTGATTTTCCGTATTATGATCCTTCAGTTGTGCAACTCCGCATCATCCAGGAATAAAAAAGACCAGTCGATAAATTTACCTGTATAACAAAAAGTTCCCCCACTTGGGGGAATTTTTCTTATTTTGTATTAGTGATGATTAGGTTTATTTTTGGATTGTTTTTACTATTTGCCTTGCTCGCTTGTTCCGATAGCGAGTCTGTAGGTGCTTCTGAAAATAATTCAGGAATTGCAAACATCACTTTGATTGCAAGTATCAACGGCATTGGCGACAACAGCTATAATGACCAAATATTGGCAGGACTATTCCGGTTTAATGAAGATAGTGGAGTGCCCTTCCGTCTGCTGCAACCGGAATCTATGGACGAGGCGGATTCCCTTGTAAAGGCGTGGCTCAAGGAAAATGCCGACACGGATTCCTCGTTGCTTATTCTGGCGTCTTCGGCGTATGCCGGGTTGGCGCAAAAACTTGACATCCGTTTTTCGGGTGACGGGAACAAGGTCCTGTTGTTTGAGGCCGACTCGGCGGGCCTTCCGCAAGATGTCTATTCATTCTCGATTGACCGCTATGGCGCAAGTTACTTGTCGGGGGCAATTTTGGGTGTTGGCACTGCAGCTGTTTTGGCGGCAGCGCCTGGGTTTGAAACCCTCGAAACATCGATCGAGGGGTTCCGCGCGGGGTATGAAGCTCACAAGAAGGAAAACGATTCGGTCGCGGTGTATTATGTCTCGGAAAAAGAGGGTGACGAATCAGCCTTTAATGATGTTGAATCGGCCTACATGGCTACATATACATTGATATTTTCAAATTTTTTTGGTGAAACGTATGATTTGGCAATTTTCCCGTTGCTCGGGGGCGCAATCAAGGGCGCTCGGCGGGCGGTGATTGATGCTCCGATGGGAAGTTTCGTGATAGGAATGGATGTGGACCAGAGTGAAGTGTTGCCAAAGGTCCCGTTCTCGCTCACGGTCGATATCAAGGGAATTGTTGTACGTTACTTGCAAGATTGGCGCTCGGGGCATGATTGGCCTCGCTACAGATCCTTTGGACTGGATGACGGTGGTGCTGCGATCGTGTTCAATAAGGAATTTGACGCGATTGTTGAAACTTATGAAGCCCGCTATAAAAAGTATTATGACGAAGCGGTTCGCGAGGAGGCTCGCCATGCCAAGAAATAGTCTTCTTTTCTTATTGTTTGCCGCAATTCTTTGTCTTTGCGCGTGCTCCGACGATTCGTCTTCCGCCAAGTCCGATGCCAAGACGCAAAAGTTTAAAGTGGCCGTCATGGCAAGTACTTCTGAAATGCCCCGCTTTAAACGCACGGCTGACTGGGCGCAAAGCAATATCAATAAATCGCAGCAGGGCCTAGACCACAAGATGGAACTGCAGCTGGAATTTAAGAATCAGGATGATGCTGATATCAACGCTTACATGGAACAGGTCGCAAAGGATTCGGACTATGTGGCGATTGTGGGACCGACCGTTTCGGATAAGGCGTCCCTTATGGCGGAACTTTTGCAAGAGAGTTCGAAACCGATGCTTTCGCCGAAGGCTTCTAATGTGGAGTATCAGCGACGTTTTGCCAATATGCCCAATTTATGGAACATGGCTGAAAATGATATCTTGCAAATGGAGACTTTCTTTTCTCATGTTTCAACTTCGTTGGGCGGGTTGATGAGTGTTTCGCTTCTGGCTCCTTCTGATCAGCGCGATGGTGAATTGGTAAATTCTTATACGGACTGGTTTGGCTTTATTGCCGAAGAATATAATCTTGAACTAGGCAAGCTTTACCTGTATAAGAATGAAAGTGAATTGCGGAAACATACACGTGAAATCGTGGAACAAAAAGACATTTTTAATGTGCTGTTGTTTGATCCTAGCGACGAAAAAATGGCGCTCGCCTTTGACGACGCTTTATACCAGCTGGATTCTATCGTTGTAGGCCGTTACAAGTTCTTCTGCACAAGCAATTTCGTCTCGGATTCCATCGCAAAAAAATTGCACTATGATTTTTATCGGGGCTTCGACTTGTATGCCGTTCCGGAGTCCGGATTTTCGCAAGCCTATCATGAACGTTTTGGCGAAGAAATGCTTCATGGCGAGGCCCATTATTTTGATGCCCTGTATATTTTGGCGTATGCGGCTGCTTATTCGGTAACGACGGGGCTTGATTTGAATGAATCGATAAAGTCCGTGGTAGAAGGCAAGGATGGCGTCGGCGGTGATTGGATGGTTGCAGGGATGCAACGTAATTTTGAGGCTCTGCAAGACGGACGCGTGCCTAATATGAAAGGGGTGTCGAGTTCGTGGACTTTCCAGAATCGGGATAATAGCGTGAGTGGTTCGGTGTATCGCGGATGGAATCTTGCAAAAGGAAAATTTGTCACAAATGACTATACCAGTAACGACAGCTCGAAACATTCGGCTAATCCGGAAGGAAACTGGTTAGAAAATCTTGTTGCAGAGATTGATACGGTTTTCCTTGAAGAGGCCGATTCTAATATTGCCTATGTCGATGTCTCGGAACGGTGGGCTCTTTTGGTGGCGGCTTCTTCGGGGTGGGCAAATTATCGCTTCCAGGCGGACATCTTTGCTTTTTATCAGAAACTCAAGAAGATGGGGTACGATGATGACCACATTATTGTGATTGCCGAAGATGACCTTGCGGATAGTGAACGTAACTTATATCCTGGAACATTGCGCATTCGTTTAGACGGCAAAAATGTTTATGCTTCCGGTGTGGTTGACTACAAATTAAGTGATATTTCTTGGAGTGATTTAGGAAACATTTTGACAGGGCATGCTAGCGAGCGTTTGTCTAAAGTCATTAAGGCAAAATCGAATAACAATGTCTTTGTTTTCTGGAGTGGTCATGGATTGCCTGGCTACCTTAATTTCGGGGCCGATAAAATTGACTATGAACAAGTGATTTCATGGATTAAGGAAATGCCGCACCGCAAGATGATGTTTACGGTCGAGGCCTGCTACAGTGGCGGATTAGGCGAGGCTGGTGAAGACGCTGCAATTCCTGGTGTCTTTTTCTTGACGGCTGCGTCGCCTTATGAAACGAGTAAGGCCGCTGAACGTGACGAAGAAATGGGCGTATACTTGAGCAATTATTTTACTCGCGGGTTTATGGAACTGCTTGCGGAACAGCCCGATGCGACGCTCAGAAATGTATATATTGAACTCGCCAGTAAAATTTCAGGTTCGCATGTGCAACTGTACAACGTAAAAAATTACGGGAATATCTACAAAGAAACGATGAGTGAGTTCTTTGTGGTGAAGTGAAAATGTTATGCCCGATTTAGTCGGGCATCTCCCGAGCTTGTAAAAACGCTATCGGTATTTTTCTTCAGGGTGGGCTTCGTAGTACGCGTTCTTGTCGGCGTACATGCGTTCGTCGGCAGTGTGCATCGCCTTGCGAACATCCTTTCCTCCGTAGCACGATCCAATCGAGAAGAGAATGTCGTTTGCTTTTGCAACCTTATGAACTTGTTCGATTCGCTTTTATTTGTCTTAATGGTCTACCAGACTCCGCCAAAAACGGTGAAGGACAGGTTGATGGACCAGCTGCGTGCTGAGGAGGCTTCGCGGTAGGTTCCGTATTTCTTGTTCAGCTGGATGCCCTCCTGTTTTTCCAGATTGGTTTGGTCTACAATGACCCGGAAAGACAGTTCGACGGGAATCGGTGACACTTTGGTTCCTCCCGTCAGGGTGGTCGTTTCGCTCATGGCAACGGTGGTGTAGCCGATCCCGAAAACGAGGGAATAGCCGACGGTCTCGCAATCCCACCCGCCAAGATCTTCTTGGTATGAGTCGTTGTTCTCGCTTTCGTCGTCGCTAGTGGAAAGACTCCAGTCGGTATCTTCGCTCAATGACCTAGAACCGTATACGTTCAAGCGTAAGCTGGGACCCGCTTCCAGGAAAAAGTTTCTCGTCGGGTAGACTCGCAGCAATAGGGGAAAGTCGAAGCCGATTAACAAAAAGTCTTCGTCAAGGGGCTCGCATTTTGTCTTCCCGAACTTCTTGACATCTTTGCAGTATTCGTCTGACTCCCGCGTGAAATAAGAAAGCCTGAAGTCCGCTTCAAGATAAAGCCCGGCGTACTTGATGGGTCTGTACATTCCTGCTAGGCCCAGGTTGAAATTGAATCCGATTGTTCCCTTGAAGGGATCCGCTTCGCTTGTCTTGTTCGAGCCGGGAGTGTATTGTCCCTTGACTTTCTCGCTGTTGTAGATTCCCGCCAGTCCAAAAGAAATATGAAACCCTGCAAACAGGGTGCTTTTTTCCATTTGCTCCCATACGGCATTCTTCAGCGAGTCTTCCCTGGCGCGTTCGGCAGCGATGCTGTCGGTCGCGGGTAGCGACATTTCGGCAACATCGTTATTTGGGGCGTAAGTCCCATAAGCAACGTTCTCATTGCCGCTCTGCGGGGCATAGACTCCGTACATAACAGGTGAAGCATTTTGCTGATTGTATGCTTCCGGAGGCGTCTGCTGTGGATTTGCGTCGGGTTGGGCAAATGCTAGCGAGCATGCGAAAAGAAGTAGAATCCGGGTTCGCATAGAAAGCCTCCTTGTGAAACGGCAAGCTTACTTGATGCGGAGTCTCGCGTATTCGTACAGGCCGAGCGAAAGCGCCACCGAGGCGTTGTAAGAATGTGCTTCGGGCATCATCGGGATACGGAGTACGGCGTCGCACTGCTTGCGGATAAACGGCGGGAGGCCAACGTCTTCGCCACCAACGGCAATCACTGCCTGGTCGCTGAATTCGAATCCGGCGAGGTTCGTTTCGGTGTCGGCGTCGAGGCCGAGAATCTGGTAGCCAGCGAGCTTGAGTTCACCGACGGCCGCTTCCAGGTTGTTCGGGCGGCAAATCTTCATCTTGTCGAGTGCGCCTGCGGCAGAGCGGGCCACTGCCGGTGTAATGCCGCACATGCCCTTGGCCGGGAGCATCAGGAGGTCTACGCCGAGGGCGAGCGCGCTACGGATGCATGCACCCAGGTTGCGCGGGTCTTCGATGTTGGTGCCGACGGCAATCAGCTTGCGTTCGCCTTTTTGCTTGGCGGCAAAGTATTCTTCGCGGATGTCTTCCCATACGAGAAGTTCCTTTTCGTTGAGCAGGGCGACTACGCCATGGTGCTGCTGCACATAGCTGCTGAGCACCTTGGAATCGACCTGTTGCACGTGCACGTGGACGCGCTTGGCAAGTTTCTGCAGCTCATAGAGCTTGGGGTTGCCCGACTGGTGCATAAAGAGCACGCGATGAACCTGCATGGGGCTGCGTTCTAGAAGGTCGGTCACTTCGCGGATGCCGCCAATGGCTGTTTGCGGAGCATTGTCCGAATCGCCGGAACTTACGCGGCGTTCCCCGTCGGTCTTGCGACGGCGAAAATCTTCGAAACCTTCTCGGTGTTCACGGTTGCGATCAAAGCTGTTGCGGTCGGAGTTGTCGCGACCGAATCCGCCGCGGCTTCTGAAGCTACGGCGTTCCCCGTCAAAACCTTCGCGACGGTTGTTGTTGAAATCCTTGTCCTTGTTGTCGAATGCCATATTCTTTTCCTTAGGGTTTTTCCCTACAAATAATAATCTGATTCATCTTGATGTCGGTGGGCTTTTGCGTAAGCGGTTCCACGCTAATTTGCTTGGGTGTTGCGATTCCTGCCTTATGGGTGTCCGGGTACTTCGCCAAGAAACGGTCGTAGTAGCCCTTGCCGTGTCCGCATCGTTCGCCGGTCAGGTTGAACTTGGTGCCGGGAACCAGGAACACTGTAAAGTCGCCGGTGTAAGCGGGGAGGTCGCCACGCGGTTCCATAATGCCGAATTTTCCCTTGGCCAAGTCTTTTTTAAGACTCTGCACGTGGCAGAATTCCATGGTGGTGGGACCGGTGCAGCGGGGGAGCAACAGGCGTCCTTCGTCGGCGAGCTGTTCAATAATCGGCATGATGTTCGGTTCGCCTGTGAGCGGATAGAAAGCGGCTACCTTGCGCGATTCCTTGTAGCCCGGAATGGCGTGGATTTCTTCCCACGGGTTTCCGATGAGTTCTTCGCCATCGCGCTTTTTACGGAACATCTCGAAAAGCGGCTTGGAGCCGAAAATCACAATGAGTAAAAGAGAGACGAGTAGTATAGATTCCATAAAATGCCTGCGGGGTTTAACGGGTTCGAAAAACGGGTCAAGGAGCGGGCGGTTGCTTGTTGAAAGTGGTGCGCTTAGTCGGGGTCTCCTACGCGCTTTGCGCTGGGCAGGTTCTGCTGCAGAATTTCAGTCCAAAGGGAACGCTGCCAGTTCATCAGGTGAGCTTCTTCGAAACGGGTTTCCCATGGCATGTCGCCAGGAGCTGCGAGCCAGATCAGCTGCGCCTTGTTCGCTAACAGCGACGGATCGAGTTCCAGTTCTTCGGCCTTCAAATCGCGCCAGGTCTTGAGTACCGAAAGCAAGTCGGAGTTCGGCACTACCGGCGGGGGCGGGGCCTTGGGGAGGCGTTCGGGCCAATCGCTCTGCGGCAGGCTGACTGCCGTCTGTAGCATATTGACAAATGAGTCCAGACGTTCGTCGCGGAAGTTGCGCGGAAGCTTCGGCAGCTTTTCCACGTTCACGTTCGGGTAGCTTGCCTCGATGCGTCGGGAGATCACGAGCATCAATTCGACTGGCATCACCTTGTAGGGCGGACGGTCGAGTTCTTCGGCTTGTTTTTCGCGCCATTCCCAAACGGCTTTGAGAATGTTGAGAGCACACGGCGAAAGTGGAGCCGAACCCGAAACTCGCCACGGATCCTTTTTCGGGGGAGCCGGGTGTTTCGCGTGTTCAATCAGGGCGTCGCACTGTTCGGTAAGCCATTCCATACGGCCGGCCGCCTGCAGCTTTTCGACGAGAATCGCGCAAAGTTCGTGCAGGTAGAAAGTGTCGTGAATGGCGTATTCGCACATTTCGAGTGGCAGGGGACGCGTGGTCCAGTCGGCACGCTGGTTCTCTTTCTTGAGTTCCTCGCCAAAGTATTCTCGGACCAGGTCGGCAAGCCCCAGGCGGTCTTCGCCTAGAATCTTCGCGGCGAGCATCGTGTCGAAAATATGCTTCGGCGAGAATCCGTAAGTCTGCCACAGCAGTCGCAAGTCGTAGTCGGCGCCATGGAAAATGAGGGTCTGCATCGCCCTTGCCTTGAACAGGGGTGCAAGGTCCAAACCGCAAAGCGGATCCACGATGTAATGGTGTTCGCCGATAGTAATTTGGACTAGGCAAAGACGGGTGGTGTAATGGTACATGGAATCTGCCTCGGTATCGACCGCGGCCATTTCGTACAGCTCCAAATCCGCCAGCAAATTCGCGAGCGATTCTTCACTATCCACCAGTATGTATTTCTCGTCTTGCATCAGTAGGGTGAAAGGTAATAAATTTTTTAAGGGAAAATCGGATGACCTGTAAAAAGGGGGAAGAATCCCCCTAACTCTAGCCACGGTTAAGGTCCTGAGCCTATCAAAGGGCCGTGTCTGCCGTTACCCCCACTGCGGGCGCTCGCCGCCCCGCAACGCCCCGGCAATTACCCGATAAATTTTATCATAGCAAGTCAATAGAGAAAATCAAACGTAACGACAATCCATAAAATAAACTCCGCGGTGCCACTCAGGGGCGCGCGGTGGCTATTTTGAAAGAGACGTGCTATTAATTTATCAGTTAAAAATCTTCTTCTTTCTTTGACAATTTTTCCCACATTTTTTCTTCTTTTTCTAATCGATCATACTCTCCGGCTTTATATTCGAGCTCCTGCTGACATTCCTTTTTGAAATAACTTTTGGCCCCCCTTATTTCAGATGGGCTAATTTCAGCGTAACAACCAGATTTAAATTTAAATGGTTTAGGCTTGTTCCCCTCGGCAAATACAATAGTATTGTTGCCTATTGCGCTTACAACGACCCCTTCATTGACCATATTTCTAATGTCAACTATAGACAAAATCAAACCATTCTTTAGATTTCGTACTCTTTCCAATTCTTCTTGAGCTCTCATTATTATACTCCTTTTGTATACGAATAAATTAAATTATCATCTTCCAAAACATTTAACTTTTGGTTAATTTTTTAAACAAAAACATCATTAGAGGAGTTGTTATTGCAAAAGAATAAATAAAAGCCGTGGCAAAAGTCAACGCAGAATATGTTGATGCCAATAAAGCTCCCAAGAAGGCCTCCGCTGCACTTATTATAGCGCCCAAGATAAAAATACGCATATAATCTTTGAAAATGGGCGTAAAGAAAGAATGCAAAATGCATCCGACTCCAAATATTACGCCCACAAGAAAATCTTGTGATATGAATATTAATGCTGTGGAAATCACAACTCCAACTATAATGCTTTTAATAACGCCATTACGTTTTTCTTGACGGGCTTGTTCTGCTTGATCTCGTTCCCTATCAAGTTCTTGTTTCTCTTGCGCAAGTCTTTCCGCTCGAGCCTTTCTAGCTTTTTCTTCTGCCTTTTTTCGTTTTTGTTCTGCAGCTTCTTTTAATTGAAGTAATCTTTGCGGCGTATTCTTAATGCAACGAATGGCGCAAGCTTCGTACTTATTCCAAGGGGTATCCACCCATCCAGACTCTCTATAACTGATATTAGGATTATCTTTTACATATACACTATTATTTGAATATGAATCTGAATCTATGGAAAAAAGCATTCCTTCGTCCGCCCAATAAACAGCTCTTTCATTAAGTTCGCGGAAACCACTGGAATCATTGTCCCACTCATCTCTGGAATCGTACGAAGTCTTTTCGTATCCTTCGTATCCCGAAGGAACCGCATTAAATCCATACACATCCAATCCATCATCCCAGTCTTCGGAACGCAAAGCATCAGAAACGCCATAGCTTTTTTCGATAAAAGACTTCAATTGTTCAACATCTTCTTCCGAAGGTATTACCCATCCCGGAGGAACCGCATCTTCAACCGCACGCCATTCATACAATCTACCATACTTCGCGACATTATCCTTATTTTTGTCGTAAGGGTAAGAACCTCCTTTGGGTGGTCTATACCGCAGATTTTCCGCCATCCATATTTGGTCACCAATCTTGCAAGTCTTGTAAACTTCACCATCTCGCGGATCGATGAAAGAGCCTTCAGCGTTACTCGGTTCTTTTTCATTTCTAATGAAAAAGAATTCCTTTTCATCTGCCGTATGTTGCGGAGCTCCACAACTAAGACAGAATTTGGCATCATTTGGTAGTTCGGCTCCACACTTAGAACATACTGGCATATAAATCTCCCTGTGTATTTAGTTTGCGTATTATTTGCGGCAATCAACCTTTTTTCTGAACAAAATCTTTCTGCAGTTTCAAAAGTCTTCTTTGTTTCTGAAGTTTTTTATACTGCAAAATATCTTGCATTATATCTTCTTGAGATTCTTCTTTGATGTATCGCGTCAATACATTATCCAACAAAATCGGTGGAATTCCACGATGATTACCTTGCGGAATATCAAAATCATCAGAATTTTGACCTTTAGTAAATCTGATTTTGTTTCCTGGAATAGAAGCCACGGTGACATCATAATCGGCAAAGACCTTTAGATTGTCCAAAGTGTATTCCATAACCTTCATTTTAGAATCTAATGCATCTATGCCTTTTTTGATATCACTCGGTGTCATAACAACTCGTTTATTTTTATTTGATGCTATTGCAGGATTTCTGCGAACCTTTCTCATCGAAGATGTAGGCGAAACTTCCTCTTTTTACAGTGACGGTTGTAGAAGTGTATCCCATCAGTTCTCCGGTAATACAGGCTGTTTGGACATTTTTCTCATTTTTCACGTAAACAAAGCTTCCTTTTTGAATAGCAGTTGAAATCATAATATTCCTCGTATGGTTTATGGCATTTGCTCCGTTAAGTTGAACATACCGATTGGAGCTTCATCGGCATATTTGTAAGCTCCTACTTATACCAGGACGGACGAGTGTCCCCCCAACCGAAATAATTGATGTATTTAATGTTTGGGTATTTTGACCGGAGTATTTTTTCTGCAGATGCACGATTGAGACCACCTAGTTCAATACAATCAAGTGCGTACCCAGAAACATGATCAATGCAAAAATGAAACCAATGTTTCATGTCTTACTCCTTGTCATGAGATAAACACCCAAAAGACGGTTCCCTTCTTGGAAATCGCCATTGCCATTGATACAATTGTTCTGTAAACTAGATTTTACCTGGGGGGGGGTAACGGATTAACACGAATCCTTTTCGGTTCCGTTCCAAACACAACTGCGTTACCCAGCATATTCATATAACTCAAATATACATCAAAATTTATAAAAAGAAACAAAATAGCGTGATTTTTTAAAGTTTCAACCGAATTTACGCTTGATTTTGTAAAAAGAAATAAATTTTTCAAAAAATCGGCATTGAGCGCCTGAAAAATACGTGTATAGTATAGATAGGGGCAGTTCTCTATTCGCGAAAACCGACGCGTTTCGGTAGCAAGATGAAAAAATGAATGCAAAACGCATTCCTTTTGAACAGCTCCCCATTACGAACAGGTTCATGTTTGCAATGGTGTTTGGCCACAAGGAAATCGCCAAGCCGTTCCTCGAGGCTGTACTTGGCATTAGGATTCACGAGCTTAAGGATCCTGTGCCCGAAAAGAGTATTGACATAAGCCCGTTCTACAAGGGTATCCGCTACGATGTCTTTGTAAAGGAAACGGGACCGGATGGGGAGACCT
>JAGAHT010000045.1:0-185046 GCA_017626945.1 Fibrobacter sp. | reverse complement strand
GACGATGTCAATTCTAACGATTTGTTTAGTCTTGAAATAAAGAATAATTCTGCAGGAAATGCCGAATTAGACCGAGCAAAAGACATCCTTTTGAAAGTTTGCTCAGAAAAGGGCTGTCTTAAATTAGAAAATCTTTTTGAATTGAATTTCATAGTCTGCAAAAAGGGCGGTTTACCACAAGAGTTTAAAGATTTGGACAAAATCGCATCGAATGGATCTATCCTTATGGCAAAGCTCCTTTATGGTCTTGCTCTATTAAACTTAATGACGGAAGATAAAGATCGTGTCATGTCAATTTGTTATCTTGACGAAGCTGCAAACCTGGATTCTAAAAACCAGAAAAATCTTATCTGTTCTGCAAGAGAATTTGGTTTCAATCTTGTATTCGCATCCCCTGAGCCACAAAATTCTGCAAAATACTGCATTGGAATAGAACGCAAGGGAAAATACAATTACATTACCGAAAAACAATGGCAAATTCTAGAGGATTTAAACAATGAAGAAAGAACAGTTGCTTAATCTTTTACGCCAATTAGAATCGCGAGAAAAAGTTCCTTTTTCAGAAGTGCCAAAATCCGTTCTAGAGGAATTTAAAACATTTGGAGAGCAAAAAGGATGTTTTTCTGTAGAGAAAATCGGACGCGGACGAAATTTCAAAACGTCGAATCGGTCAATTTTACAAAATGAAATTAATAGATTAACGCCTGATGTTGATTTGGATTCTGCTTCGTACAGAGCCAAAAATCTTGCCATCAATAATGATACAAAGGTTGGACAAACTACGCTCCAATTCAGTCATTTTCATTGCAAATCTGTCGGAGAACAAATTTGCATAGAGAACAACGGACTGATACAAGATGTGTCTGCAGTAACGAAATGCTTGGGAGGCTTTAACATCTCTATAGAAGACAACTCTGATGGAATTAAATGCCATTCGAATTTGATTCTAGTTGAAAATCAGCAGTTGCTAGATGATATTAGTTGGGTTCCCAAAGGCTGGAATGGAATACTTCTTTATTATGGCGGAAATATTCACGGACGACTTCTAAATTGGCTAAAAAAAAGTTCCTTTAATGGTATAATTATTTTCCCAGATTACGATAGCGTTGGAATTTCAAACTTTTCAAGAATAAAAAAAGAGATACCTTCTGTACAATGGTTTTGGATTGATAATTGGGAACATTTACTAAAAAAATATGGAAAAGCTGATTTATGGAATGAACCCAAACAATTTTCCACTTTTAACAATCTTTGGAAGAGTTTTGAGGAACATGAGTTTCCTGATTCAAAACTTAAGCAGTTAATGATTAAAATGAGACTACTCGGAAAGGGATTGGAACAGGAAATAGCTCTTTTGAAAGCAACGGAAAACGCTCAATCGTAAATTACGGCGTCCCAATCCCCGCATTTTGGTGCTGAATCCCCGTATTTTTGTCCCCGAACCCCGCTTTTTTGCCTTTTTTACGAAAATTTCAGCGATTGTCATCTTTTGACACTCGAAGAATGTATCTTTGTGGGCAGAAACACTCTTTTCAGGAGGCATAATATGAAAAAGATTCTTTTTCTTATGATTATGGCGATATTCCCCGCCCTTGCCATGGCGTCGCCCTTTGGTTTAAAGATGGGTATGTCGATTAAGGAGATTGCCAAGGAGTGCGAGGGCAAACCCGAGTTCGTAAAAAATAACGCCTACATAATCAAGCCTAAGAAAAGTCATCCATCATTTGAACTTTATATTGTATTCGTTGATAAAAATAAGGGCTTATACCAGATTAGGGCATTATCTTCGGCCATCAGTACAAACGACTATGGAACAGAATTGCAGAGCGCTTTCAATACCATCAAAGACCGTATCGCAAAGAAGTACGGCGAAGCTACGATTCGCGATGAAATTGACCCAGAATCTGTTTTTCAAGATGGTAATTACTGGATGTACACTTTAAAGGGTGGTGCTCGTACTTTGGCCGCCATCTGGGGTAAGGGAGGAAAACTCGCCGACAATCTTGATATAGTTGGTCTTGAATGTTCCGCAAGCGAGATTTCTTCCCGCCAGGGATTCCTGATTCTTTATTATTTATTCAAAAATGCGGATAAAATTAGAGACGAACAGGACTCCGTATTTTAGGTACAGTGCACTTTACTCATACAACCCTTTGCTAAAGTAACGGTCGCCGCGGTCGGGGGCTACGAACACGATGTTTCCGCGGGCACCCGAGGCGATGAGTTTCTTGGCTGCGGTGAACGCGGCGCCCGAAGAGGAGCCTGCGAAGATTCCTTCTTTCTTGGCGAGTTCGCGAGCGCCGCCAAAGGCGTCGTCATCGTTGATTTTGATGACCTGATCCACCAGCGACATGTCCATGGTGTCGGCGATAAAGTCGTTGCCGATTCCTTCGATGTTGTAGTCGCCATGTTCGCCGCCGCCCATGGTAGAGCCGATGGGGTCTGCGAGTACGCCCTTGATGTTCGGGTTGCGTTCCTTGAGCGCCTTGAGAATTCCGCTAAAGGTGCCGCCACTGCCTGCGCCTGCGACCACGTAGTCGATTTGTCCGTCCAAATCTTCGTAGATTTCGGGGCCGGTGGTTTCGTAATGGGCCAGCGGGTTTGCCATGTTGCGGAACTGTCTGAGCGAAACAGAGCCCGGAATTTGCGTCAGGAGTTCTTCGGCCTTCTTTTCGGCGCCGAGCATTCCGTCTTCACGCGGGGTGTTGATGAGTTCTGCTCCGAGGGCGCGCATGAGCGTCTGCTTTTCTTGCGAGAACTTGGTGGGCACCACGAATATCACGCGGATGCCGCGGTTGAGCGCTGCGAAAGCGATGCCAAGGCCTGTATTGCCCGCGGTGGCTTCGACAATGGTTCCACCCGGTTTCAGGAGACCCTTTTCAATCGCGTCGTTCACCATGTAAAGGCCGGTGCGGTCCTTCACGCTACCCGAGGGATTCCAGAGCTCGAGTTTGGCAAACAGGTTTACACCTTCGGGGAGTCCCACGTGCGTAAGCTTTACAAGCGGAGTCTTCCCGATTAAAGATTGCATCGATTCATAGTAATGCATATTACGCTTCCTTCGCGGCGTTAATGCCGGCGTTCAAATCCAAGATAATGTCGTCGACTTTTTCGATACCTACAGACAAACGAATGAGTCCGTCGGTAATGCCCACCTTCTCGCGAATTTCCTTCGGAATAGAGGCATGGGTCATGGTGGCCGGATGGCATACGAGGCTTTCAACACCGCCCAAACTTTCGGCGAGCGAAATCAGCTTTAGCGCCTTGAAGAATTTCTTGATGTTGTAGTTTTCGTAAAGTTCAAACGAAATCATGGCGCCACCGTTCTTGGCCTGCTTCTTGTTGATTTCGTAACCCTGAGCGGTCGGAAGTCCCGGATAGTACACGTGCTTTACAGCTTCATGCTGTTCCAGGTAACGGGCAATGCGTTCCGCATTTTCGGTATGGCGATCGAGGCGCACGCCAAGCGTCTTGATACCGCGAATCAGGAGGAAGGAATCGAAGGGGCCGAGTACCGCTCCCACGGCATTCTGATTGAACGCGAGGCGGTCAGCGATTTCTTTATTGTTGGTCACTGCGAGGCCTGCCACCACGTCGCTATGGCCGCCCAAGTACTTGGTCGCAGAATGCACCACGATGTCGGCGCCAAGTTCCAGCGGGCGCTGCAAATAAGGAGTCATGAAGGTGTTGTCGACAATGGTCAAAATTCCATGCTTCTTCGCAATCGCGGCAACGCCAGCCAAGTCTGTCACGGTCAGGAGCGGGTTTGCCGGGCTTTCGATAAAGAAAGCCTTTACATCGGGCGTCACCTTGGTATCGAGCGTCGCCAAGTCGGTGGTATCTTCGATAGAATAGGTAATGCCGAGGTTCTTGAATACTTTGTCCAAAACGCGGAAGGTTCCGCCGTACACATTGCTAGAAATAATGATGCGGTCGCCCTGCTTAAAAAGCGAAAGCACTGTGGAAGTCGCCGCCATGCCGCTGCCAAAGGCGAAGCCCGCCACACCGCCTTCCAAATCGGCAATCAGCGCTTCGAGTGCTGCGCGCGTGGGGTTACCCGTGCGGGAATATTCCCAGCCGGTATTTTCGCCGAGACCCGCCTGCTTGTAGGTGGAAGTCTGGTAGATGGGCACGTTAACGGCTCCGGTAACCTTGTCGCCATCGATGCCGCCGTGGATGAGTTTCGTTTCGATATACTTGGAAGTTGACATTTTTTGAAGTCCTTTAGCGCCATGCGCCATTTATTGTTAAAATTCGAATAAAAAATCCCGCTCCGGAAACATTGCCGAGCGGGAATCTGTTTTAGATAAAAGCCTAAAAACTAGTCGCCCGTTCGACATCGACCCCAACAGAAACAACACTTGTTCATCATTTTTTGAGTCATTTTTTTTAATTCCTATCGTTTGTGTAGGAATAATATAGACAAAAACAATAACGCTGTCAACCGAAATTGGGCTATTTGGTTATACTATTTTCCTTTGGTTGAAGATAGTTTTAATCTATAACAAGTTGTTTTGTTTATTTACGCAAAATTTGCGTTAAAAATAAAGTAGTAGGTTTTGACGTGGTGGACGGAATTGCCTCGGGTCGACCCGAAATTAGTGCTCCTAAGCTCTAGAATTTGCCGTAGCGACCAATTCCTGCCGTGTCAGGTTCCTTGTTTTACCCTATTTTTGATTGAATTTTTAACTAATTACGCAAAATATGCGTTAAAAACAAGCTTTTTTGAGATGCGTTAACTTTTTTTCTTGACCGATGCCTTTGCATAACCTATCTTTGCCTGCGAAACAATTAACCTTAACCACTAGCCGCTCGCGGCGACGCTCATACCTCAAAGCGAAGCGACATCATAACCACTATGTACTACGAAAGCATCAAGGTCCTCGACTGCACCATCCGCGATGGCGGTCTCGTCAACAAGCACGACTTCTCTCTCGAATTTGTGCGTCGCCTCTATACACTCCTTTCTGCCGCCGGCGTGGACTATATGGAAATGGGTTACAAGAATTCTCCGGAACTCTTCGACCCCAAGGAATACGGTCCGTGGAAGTTCTGCGAAGACGATCTCCTGTGGAAGGTGAAAGACGGCATCGAATCCAACATCAAGATGGCCGTGATGGCTGACGTGGGCCGCGTGAACATGGACGCCGTGAAGCCCGCCAGCGAAAGCCCGTACCAGATGTTCCGCGTGGCAAGCTACGTGAAGAACATCGACAAGGGTATCGAGATGGTGAATGCCTTCCACGACATGGGTTACGAAACAACCCTCAACATCATGGCCGTGAGCCGTGACCGTGGTCCGGAACTCGACGAAGCCCTGCACCAGGTGAACGAAGAGTGCAAGGCCGACGTGCTTTACCTCGTCGACAGCTTCGGAGCCTTCTACCAGGAAGACATTGACAAGGAACTGACTCGTTACAAGGGAATCGTGAAGAACAAGAAGTTCGGTTTCCATGGCCACAACAACCAGCAGCTTGCCTTCAGCAACACGATCCAGGCAATTATTAACCATGTGGATTTCCTCGACGGTTCCGTGTCTGGCATGGGCCGTGGCGCAGGTAACTGCACCACCGAGTTGCTCCTCGGTTTCCTCAAGAACCCGAAGTACGACCTGCGTCCGGTGCTCGATGCCTACCAGGAACTCTTCCTCCCGCTCAAGGAAAAGTACGAATGGGGTTACATCATCCCGCAGATGATTACGGGTATGCTGAACCGCCACCCGCAGGATGCTATCGCCGTCCGCAAGACCGAGGACCGCGACAACTACCGCAAGTTCTATAATCATATGATGAACGACTAGGAGGCGAATCCAGCACGAAAGTGCTCGCTCTTTCGTATTGGTGAGCCGACGAGTCGCGCCCTTGATTTGAAAAATCAAGGGCCACGATTAATAAGGTGAATGCCGCGACGGCAAGTGTGGCGAAGTTTATCAAGGTAGGAGTGCATTTTATGCACTCCTTTTTGATAAACGAAGTCACGGACGCGAAGCGTCTAAAGGACTTGCCGGCATGGCTGAACCGAAAAGTTGTGGACTTGAGCCCGAAGGGCGAAAGTCCCACGACTAAGAGCTGAATCTTTCTCCGGGTTTTAGGGCGGAGCCCTAGGCGAAGGGGTAGCGAGCGACTAGCGTGCGTCGTGCGAGCGAGGGGGAAACTTCCCCCTTCTTTTTTTTCTAGTTTGTTTCTCGTGCCGCATCTTTTTATTTTCATCGCCTTTGTCCTTTTGCTCCCGTCGTATTCGCTCGCGGGGGAGTCTTCGGAGAATGATGCCGAATCGGTTCCGAAACGGGAATCGGTGGCGCTTCCGGGGCAGTCTGCCTACACGGGTGCGGGGCTTTCGATCGGACTTGCGGCAGGTGTCTTCAGCCCGATTGAAGAATGTGACTGCATGGGCTCGTGGCAGGGCCAGCTGGAGTATTTTTATTCGGATTTGGTGAGTGGGAGTTTCGAGGTGCGATTTTTCGGCGGCGACCTGGACCGCGACAAGATGGTCATGTACCAGCGCTATCGGATTCATGTGAGGTTTCATTCCGCTTACGATGAATTTGCTCTTTTTGCGGGGCCGTTCCTGGGGTTGGAGAATACGAGCATTTCGGAATTCCGCAAGCAGGTGGTGGACCGGGAAGAGGCGGATTCGAAAAAAAAGCGTACCCGTTTCTGGTGGCAGCAGGCGGATGACGAAGATCTTGAAGAAACGGGCGATTCCTCTAAAACGGAGACGAACTGCGGAAAGCTGTTCGCTATGGACGGTTTTTCTATCGGGCTTGGCCTAGGGGGCGGCTATAACGTGTCTAGGCTGTTCGCGGTAACGGGGCTTGTCCAGGTGGAATACAATTTCTCGAAGGACGTGATGGTGAGCCTTGTGCCGGGGGTGGCTTTCAACCTGCTGGAAGTGTGGCCCTGGGCGAAAGGTGCGCTCCGTTCTACATGGATTTCTTTTGAAGTGGGTGGGCAAAGATACGTCCACGGGGGTGTCGAGGGGTGGTCGAAAACCTTTTTCCTGGGACTCCAGCTCGGGGCGTAGGGGTGGACCTCCTCCCGAGGTTTGACACCGGAATTGCATTTTTCTATATTTGGGGCACCGATTTTTATCGGAACCCTCCCGGGGCCAATGTCGGTTTCCCGGGCGATAGACCAAAGGGACTCATTATATGAGACAATACGAAACGATGGTGATCATCGACGCTATGATCTCTGACGACGCTATCAAGGCCGAAATCGAGACTATCGCCGCCAACATCACCAAAGGCAACGGCGAAATCCTCCGCCGCGACGATTGGGGCAAGCGCAAGCTCGCCTACTCCATCAAGAAGCGCCAGCATGGCTTTTACGTGATCTTCTACTACAAGGCTGAAGCCGCTACGGTCGCCTCTGTGGAAGCCGCTCTCAAGCTGAACGAAAACGTTCTCCGCTGGATGACTCTCGCTGATTATCCGATGAGCGAAATTGTTTACGACCAAACTCAGACCCAGTCCACCGAAGAAATCATCCCGGTTGACGCAGAAGAAGGGGAGGCTGAATAATGGCTTTTGAAGATAAGAAGCAGGTTCCGCGTATCCGCCGCAAGAAGACTTGCTGGTTCACGGAAAACAACATCAAGTTCATTGACTACAAGGACGAAAAGACTCTTCGTCGCTTCATCTCTGAACGTGGTAAGATCATTCCTCGCCGCATTTCTGGCACCTCCGCCAAGTATCAGCGTATGCTGAACGAAGCTATCAAGCGTGCCCGTCAGATGGCTATTCTCCCGTTCGTTTCGGACAGTCTGCGCTAAGGAGGAACTAGACTATGGAAATTATTCTTAAGGCCAACGTTCCCCACTTGGGCAAGATGCTTGACGTCGTGAAGGTTAAGGACGGCTATGCCCGTAACTACCTCTTCCCGCGTAAGCTCGCTGTTCGCGCAACTAAGGAAGCCAAGCTCGAAATCGAAAACAACCGCGCTGCTGTTGAAGCTCAGTTCCAGAAGGAACTCGCTGCCGCTGGTGACGTGGCTGCCAAGCTTTCTCAGGTTTCTGTCAACCTCGAACGCCGCGTTGTGGAAGGCGAACGTCTGTACGGTTCTGTGACCGCTGCCGACATCGCTGACGCCATCACCAAGCAGGGCGTTAAGGTTACCCGTGCTCAGGTTGCTCTCGAAGAACCGATCAAGCAGCTCGGTGTTTACACCGTGACGATCAAGGTCTTCAGCGACGTTGAAGCTCAGGTCAAGGTTTGGGTGGTTGCGGAAAAGGCATAAGTCTTTTCTAAATCACTAGAAATCTTTCGGACCGCTCCTTCGGGGGCGGTTCTTTTTTAGTGTTTTTTCTATTTTATCGTTGTATGCGCAAGTTTTCTTTTATAGCCTGTGTGGCAAGTCTTTTGGCGGTGCAGTCCTTTGCTCAGCCGCGTGACCTTTTTGCGGAATTCGAGGCGGAAGCCGAGGCTGCCGAGCAGTCCTCTGCCGCGGTTGCGTCTTCTAGTAGCGTTACCCCTGCTCCGGTTTCAAGTGCCGCGGTCGCCCCTGCAGCACCGGCGCCAGTTTCCAGCAGCGCAAAGGTCGTCAGTTCCAGTAGCATTAAAGCCGCTAGCTCCAGCAGTGCAAAGGTCCCTGAGCCTGCCGAAGGGCCTGTTTCAAGTAGCGCGAAGGTCGCAAGCTCCAGCAGCATTCAGACCCCTGTACCTGCCGAAGTGCCCGCATCGAGTTCGTCGGTTGCGTTGTCTAGCTCCGAAGGGCTGTCGAGCGGCGCGGAACTCGATTCCTCTGTCGCCGGTGCCGATACGGCTCTGGCTGCTGTCTCCGATTCTGCGGTGGTTGATTCGGCCTCGACAGCCGATTCGGCGGTCGTAGATTATGCAGCCCAGAAGCAAGCCGCTATCAATGCGGCGATTGAAGAGGCCAAAAAGCGCGATTCGCTCGCCGCCCTTTCCAGTTCCTCGGTTGTCGCAGAAGCGCCTTCCTCCAGTAGCATGAGCCGCCGCGAGTTGCTGGGCCCCGTCAAGGTCTCCAAGGTGAACGGCATCGACGAGATGAGGGGCCGTTACAAGAGCCCGCGCAAGGCGATGTTCCTCTCGCTTGTGATTCCGGGTTCGGGCCAGCTTTATGTGGGCGGTTCCACCTTTACGTACGCCCGTGGTGCGGTTTACCTGGCGCTCGAAGCAGCGCTGTGGGGTAGCTGGTATTACTACTCGGTGTACAAGTACGACAAGCAGGTGGACAAGTACAAGGACTTTGCGAAGAAGCATTACTCCATCGGTCGCTATGAAAGCGAAATGCGCGACCTGTACAATGCCGACGGCTTGAACTATGAATCTGAATTCCGTCGCCGTTACCTGGGCTCCCGCGAGTCGTTCTGCGAAGGAATCTTCGGCGATGCGACACGCCACGGCTGCTATGATCGCGACAAGCTGTATCACAATGACGTGGACTACGTGAATGATTTTGTGGCGGACCCGAAAAGCCTTGGCGAAGAAATGAAGACGGTCAAGATGGACAATGCCTCCGAAGTTTACCAGCTGATTGCCGACAATGCGTATGTGCTGGGTTGGGACGATGTCGAAGATCCTGCTGTCGCGACGGCTCTCGGTCTCGAAGATCCGAATTCCTCGACGGTCGTTCTGGGCAAGTCCGCTCGCCAGAAGGAATACCGCTCGCTGCGCAGCAAGGCGAACGATTATGCCGACATGCAGGCGTGGTTCTTTGGCGGCCTGATTCTGAACCATATCGTTTCGGCCGTGGACGCGCTGTTTACGGCGAACGCTCATAACAAGACACTCTACGAAGAAGACCTGTCTTGGTACGATCATTTGCATTTCGATAGCGGAGTGTCCTTTGTGGACGGCTTCGGCGTGAACGTGCAGGCTAGTTGGGGATTCTGATGAAGTTCCTTGTAGTGCTCCTGTTTGCCGTGGCGACCGCCTTTTCGCAGGTGGTGGTTTCGGTCGATGAAAGCGTGAGCAAGAATTCCGAGAAAAAATGGTACTTGGGCATGGGCGCCTCTGCCCTGTTGCCGGGTATGGGTGAACTTTACCTGGGCGAACAGCAGTTCGTGCGGCCTTTCGTGTGGACGGACATTGCCCTCTGGTTTACCGCTATCGGTTCGTACGCCATTGGTGAACGCTACATAACCTCGGCGCACAATTATGCGGTGCGTCATGCGGGGCTCACCTCGAGTAGCCGGGATGTGGACATGCTCAATACGGTGGGCGATTACCGCAGCCGTGGGGGTGTCGCGGGGCAGAACTCGTCACCCGACATGGACGAGGACTACAACCAGGCGCAGTTGCGCGCCGGTAAGAAAATCGACGAAGACCTGAATGCGAATATCCAGTGGGACTGGGGCTCCAGCGACAATCCCGAGACGACCGAACATATCGACGAATACAAGAGCCGCCTGCGCCATTACCGCGTGAGCCGCATTGTTTTCCAAGTGTCGGTCGGTGCGCTCCTCCTGAACCGCGTGGTCTCGATGCTGAACACCATCCGCGTCTACCGTGCCACTTCTTCAAAGTCCTTTACCGAACGAATGGAATTTGTGCCTGAATTCTACGAGGATGGCAGCGGCATCTTGATGAACGTGAAATTCTAGAGAAATTTCAGATTTCGGAATTCAGGGAGTGGTGGTCTTGCGCCTCGGTTGAATCCGGTGGGATAAATTGCAGGGAGCGGCAATGAGTCTGTGAACGAGTTTGTTACATATTTAAGTTTGCTGTTTTCTTCGTTTGGGGAAAAGAAAAATAAATAAATGATTGAAAAAAATTATATTAGGATATACATTTATATTTGTTCAAAAGAAGGGAAAAGTTTAAAATGAAAAAGATTATACTCTTTATTGCCGCAATTTGCGTCTCGTCTGCTTTTTCAACAGATACTTGTTATACGCAAAACGATCTAGGTATGCCTGCGGGATCGTGTACGCAAACAGGCTATGTTTGCGGTTTGGGCTTTGATGTGAGTAATGGAAAAAACGTAATGTTCTTTAATCTAGGGACGGATACAACTTGTAGTATTTTGATGACGAGTAAGTTGAAAACTTATACTTATCCAGGTAGTGCAACATACAGCTCCTATTTGAAAATATTCTTGATAGAGGATGAATTTAATGCAAGTCCGTTGTCTTTGACTCTTGCAGGATCCCTTGCTTTGTCTGCTTCCAATAATAAGGAGCCTGTATATGTCATTTATAAGCAGGATCATGACATTGAGTTTGGCGGGATAAAGTTGCAGAGCATAAACAAAGTGAAGTAGAAATGATATGGTTGCTCTTTGCGATATTGTTTATTCTTGCCGGGTGCGGCAATGAGTCCGTGAACGAGGCTAAACCTAGCCCCGGCGATGTTTCGTATTCCAGCAGTCAAGAAATAGATCCGTTCGTTGATTCCTCGGATTCACCCGAACCTGCTTCTTCTTCGAGTTCCGAGGTTGTTATAGAGGAATCGTCCTCAAGTTTGCAAGTCTCCTCGTCGGCGGAGGAATCTTCATCAGTTTCCTTGATTATTTCATCCAGTGGAGAAATTGAATTAAGTTCCTCTTCGATGCAGCAGTCCTATTGTATGTTGATGTATCATAATGAGACTATGTGTAGGATGTGCGAGGAATCGTCATCTAGTATGATGATTGTTTATGGTGAAATGACCGATGAACGCGATGGACAAACGTATAAGACGATAACAATTGATGGCAGGGCTACATGGATGGCTGAAAATTTGAATTATGCTTATTTACAACCAACGGCAGAATTGGATTCTTCAAGTTGGTGTTATATAAACGAACCTGATAGTTGCGCGAAATATGGAAGGCTTTACCTTTGGTCTGCGGTGATGGATAGTGCAGGCTTGTTTAGTGAAGATACCAAAGGCTGCGGATATTATTCAGATGAAAATGAATGGTATAAATGTCCCAAAGAGGATTTTGTTCAAGGTGTATGTCCTCCTAATTGGCATATTCCCACGGCAGATGAATTTGGGGTACCTTTCTTGCTTGCTTATGAGTCTGTTCCTTGTGGCCTTTATACTTTTGAACAAGATAATTCAAGAATATCTTTTTATACATCCAGAAGATTGAATCCGGACCTTTTACTATCTTCCGATTGGTGTACGGATTCTTGGGAGATATATTGGAAAGGAGGATCTGGTTTTGATGTCATGCCTGCAGGCCTATATAATCCCATAAGAGATGAGTTTGAATCTTGCACGGCGTCATTTTGGTTCTCTAAAGAGAATGATAATTTTAATGCGTCGGTTGTTAATTTCCCTCAAAGAAGCGCTCTTACGGGGTATTATGACCCTCGAACATTTGGGAAAAAAAATATTGCATATTCTGTCCGTTGTGTAAAGGACGAAGAAATGAATGAGGAATAATCGTTTTGATGAAGCCTGTGTGTTTTATAATCCTTTTTTTGCTTCTGTTTGCGGGATGCGGTAACGATGTCGCGTCTAGTCATGACGTGGCTCCGTATTCTGCGGGCTCCGAAAGCAGTGCATTAGAGGAATCTTCGAGTTCTGTACATAATGTTGTGCCAGAAATGTCTTCGGATGATGCGCATATCTCGTCGGCGGAGGAATCTTCATCCAGTGAGGATACGGAATGGAGTTCTTCTTCGATGTCGCAAGGTTGTACTGGACCTGCCTGCTATTTATATAGCTCGTCTTCCTCCTCATCATCTAGTATAAAAGTTATTTACGGCGAAATGACCGATGAACGTGACGGACAGGTCTATAAGACTGTGTATGTTGAAAGTATTGATCGAACCTGGATGATTCAGAATTTGAACTACGCCTATTTGCAACCGACAGCTGAATTGGACTCTTCGAGCTGGTGCCAGAATGATGATCCTGAAAATTGTGAAAAGGACGGACGCCTATATATCTGGAGCGCAGCAATGGATAGCGCCGCATTGTTTAGCGAAGATGGCAAGGGCTGTGGTTATGGAGTGATATGTGATTATCCTGAGCCGGATACAGCAAATTTCTTTTGGTATTGGGTTGTGCGAGGTGTTTGCCCTGCGGGGTGGCATTTGCCAAATAGTGATGAGTGGAGTGAGTTTGTTTTTGCTGCTTTGGGTGGATATCGTTCTACCATCTTGGCTAAACGGTCGAATGAAGATGACTTGTTTGATAGTGTGCAGACGGATTTGAGTCCATTTTTTTTTGACTTAAACGGTAGAACGGTGGAATATTGGACGTCTGAAGGGCCTTGGAATGAATATGCGAATGGTGTTGCTTTTACTATTTATGACGGGAGTGTTTACGAAAGTTCGAAACCTAGATTTACAAAGAATCGTGTCCGATGTATTCAGAATTATGAAAGAGATGAATGGTAGGAGATAGCTTTTGACTAAGCAATCCATTCTTGTGTTCTTTTTATTGCTGTGTGCAAATGTTGTTTTTGCATCAGTTCCTTCTGTATTATTGCTAAGTGAACGCCATCGCACGGAATGGAATTGGGTGGAATATTGTTGTCGGGTGATTCGGTTGAAATCCATTTTCGTATAGATAAGGAGTGCTTTCAGAGTGCGTGGAATTCTTCTCAGGATTGGTCTTATCAACATAATAAAAGTGTTGTAGAACCACATTATTTCATAATTGAGCTTGTACATGAAAGTGGTAAATGTGAATATATAAAGTAAAATAGGTATATTTGGCAACCAAAAGGTTTTGAAAAGCATCTAAATTATATGAAGTTTTTTGTTTTGTTGTTTATTTCCTTGTACTTGGTTGCTTGCGGGGGTGATTCCGCTCCCGGTGCTGGGGCGCCTGGTAAGGGTGCTGCTGGCAAGGGCGGCCCTGGTGGCAAAGGTGGTCCGGGCGGCAGGCCCGCTCGT
Source organism: Fibrobacter sp. (assembly GCA_017626945.1). Classification (GTDB taxonomy): domain Bacteria; phylum Fibrobacterota; class Fibrobacteria; order Fibrobacterales; family Fibrobacteraceae; genus Fibrobacter. The sequence goes on along the minus strand of JAGAHT010000045.1, from coordinate 171,246 downwards.
GAAATCGCGGTAGAAGGTTACATTGCCGAAGCCCATGAATCGGGCAAGACGTTTTCTGCAATGGCGACGCTCGAACCGCTGAACAGCGTGCAGCTGACGGCTGCTACTTCGGGCAGGCTCATGAACCTTTACGCGAAGGATGGCGCCTCGGTACAGAAGGGTGCGCTGCTCGCTAAAATTGACGATTCCGAACTGAAGGCGCAGCTCAAGCAGGCGGAGTCGAACCAGCAACTGGCCCAGCAAAAATTTGACCGCACCAAGACCCTTCACGAAAAGGATGGTGCCACTCAGGCGGACATGGAAGCGGCGGAGGCTTCGCTCAAGTCCGCAGAAGCTTCTGTAGAACTCATCAAGGCGCAAATCGCGAAGACCGAAGTGCGAGCCCCGTTTGCAGGCAAGCTCGGCTTTGTGAATGTTTCTGTGGGCGCCTGGCTTACGACGGGCACATCGATTGCAACGCTTAGCGAAGTGAAAAAGTTGAAGGCGAAGTTCGCGCTCCCGCAGCGCTATGCCACCACGCTTAAGGTGGGCGACGCGGTGGACGTTAAGGACGAAGAACGCAATAAGGCTAAATCCGGCAAGGTGAAGGCCTTGGAAGCTTCGCTTTCGGAAAGCAGCCGCACGCGCCAGGTCCTTGTTGAAATTGATAACGCAAACGGTGAATTGCTGGCAGGCTCTTACGCCAAGGTGAATGTGACCATGCAGGCGGGCGCTGCTAAAAGTATCCCGGTTCCTGCCGAAGCATTTACTCTCGATAAAGATGGCGCCTACGTGTTTGTGGCGACCGGCGGCAAGGCAAAGATCAAACATGTCGAGACGGGTCTCCGTACGCCGATTTCGGTCAATGTGACGGGAGGCCTCAACGAAGGCGATACGGTGATAACGTCCGGTTTGATTAGCCTTCGCGAAGGAACATCTGTCCGCATCCGTGAAATTCGCCATAACACTGATTACGAAGTGGAGTAGGTAAACGATGAGTGTCGCTACCCTTTCCGTACGTCGCCCGGTGCTCATGACCGTGATGGCGCTCGTCATCATCTTGCTTGGCGCCTTTGGCGCGTCGAACTTGGGCGTGCGCGAATATCCGAATGTGGACTATCCGCTGATTCAGGTGCGTACTTCGTACCCGGGTGCAAACGCTGCCGTGGTCGAAGCCGAAGTGACCGAAATCCTGGAAGCCTCCATTAACAGTGCCTCGGGAATCAAGGCGCTTACCTCTACGAGCCGCGATGGTTTCTCCTTCATCAATATTGAATTTGAAACAGGCATGGACCTTGAAACGGCGGCGAACGAAATCCGCGACCGTGTGAGCCGCGTGCGCCGCAGGCTCCCAGACGATGTCGATGAACCGACCGTGTACAAGTCCGACAGCGATAACGACCCGATTCTGATGGTGAGTCTCGTAAGCGACAAGCTCGACCCGATGGAAGTTTCGGAACTCGCGAACAACTTTGTCAAGGAACGTCTGCAGACCATCAACGGTGTTTCTGAAGTGGCTATCTGGGGCGAAAAGCGTCCGACGGTGCGCTTGTGGATTGATCCGGTGCGCTTACAGGCTCTTGGTGTTTCCGGTGCCGAAATGTCGGCTGCTCTCAAGAAGGGCAACCTGGAACTGCCTTCGGGTAGCATCGAAGGAAGCGAAACGACACTTTCCATCCGTACGCTCGGACGAATCCTTGACCCGAAGGCTTTCGAAAATATTGCGGTGAAGACCGCTGCCGACGGCACCGTGATTCGTATTTCCGATGTCGCGGACATCCATTATGAACCGAAGGATACGCGTACGGGATTCCGCCGTAACGGCAAGAACTCCATTACCCTGGCCCTGATGGCTCAGCCCGGTTCAAACCATGTAGAAATTGCCAACGAGTTCTACAGGCGTGTCGAAGACATCCGCCGTGAAATTCCTGAAGGAGTTGATGTTCTTTACGGTCGCGATACTTCGGTGAATATCCGCGCCTCCATTCGAGAAGTGGTGGAGACCATCTTTATTGCGTTCCTTTTGGTGATTGCCATTATCTTTGCGTTCCTTCGCGAAGGTCGTACGACACTTATCCCGATGGTGGTGGTGCCGGTGTCTGTCATCGGTAGCTTCTTTGTACTTTACCTTTGCGGTTTCTCGATTAATGTGCTGACGCTTTTGGCGATGGTACTTGCCATTGGCCTTGTGGTTGATGATGCCATTGTGATTGTCGAAAACATTTACCATAAGATTGAACGCGGCATGACGCCCAAGCAGGCTGCTGTTGCGGGAACGAATGAAATCTTTTTTGCGGTGATTGCGACCTCGGTGGTGCTGATGGCCGTGTTTGTGCCGGTGCTTGCATTGGGTGGCACGACGGGTCTTTTATTCCGTGAATTTGTTGCGGTGATGATCGGTACCGTGTTCCTTTCTACGTTGTGTGCCTTGACACTTTCACCGATGCTTTGTTCCAAGTTCTTGAGCCGTCAAAAGCAGGGCTGGTTTTTCCGCGTCACGGAGCCGTTCTTCGATTGGCTGAACCGTATTTACTCCGTGTTGCTAGGCGGATTCCTTAGACTGAGAATTCTCCTGTTCCCGGTGGTGGCGGGGCTTTTGGTGGCTGCCTATTTCTGCTTCAACAACATGAGTAGCGAAATGGCGCCGACCGAAGATTCCAACGCGGTCATGGTGAACTTGAACATGCCCGAAGGTGTCACGCTTACTCGCACCAAGCGCATGGCCGATGCCTTTGCCGAAGAAGTAATTGCGCTCATGGATAGCAACGAATATTCCGAAATCCAGGCGGGTGCTTGGAATGCGGGTAACTCCAGAATGCGCATTACGCTGAATGACGACAAAAAGGCACGTCGGCCGCAGAGTGAAATCGCTCATGCCATTCAGATTCTCGGAAACGAATATCCCGACTTGCGCGTGATGGTGTTCGAACCGCAAAGTATCAGTACGCAACGCGGCGGACTCCCTGTGCAGTTTGTGTTGCAGGCGCCGAATATCGAAATTTTGCGAACCCTTGTGCCCAAGTTCGAAGAAGAAGCGAGCAAGAGCCCTGTGTTTAGTGTGGTGAATAGCAACTTGCGCTTTACCAAGCCGGAACTTCATATTGAAATTCTGCGTGACAAGGCGAATGAAGAAGGAGTGTCGGTGAACGATATCGCACAGGCGGTGCAGCTTGCGATTAGTGACCAGAGTTATGGTGAATTCTACAAGGACGGCCGCCAGTACGATATCATTGGTGCGGTTGGTTATCAGTACCGCAGCATGCCCGAAAACATTTCGATGCTTACGGTCAAGAACGACAAGGGCGAGCTTGTGAGCCTCGATAACTTTATCACTTATAGCGAACAGTCTGCGTCACCGTCGCTGCCGCGTTATAACCGATTCAGTGCCGCGACGATTCAGGCGGGCCTTGTGCCCGGCAAGACGATTGGCGACGGCGTCGAAGAAATGCGCCGCATCGCGAAACACTTGCTGAAGGATTATCCGAATGTCAGTACGGCGCTGAGCGGATCTTCGAAGGAATTCGAGGAAAGCTCCAGCGGTCTTTACATTGTGTTTCTGCTGGCTTTGGCGCTTGTGTTCCTGGTGCTTGCGGGGCAGTTCGAAAGCTTCCGTGCGCCGTTCGTGATATTCTTTACGGTGCCGCTCGCTTTGGCGGGTGCTTTGACTTGCTTGTTCCTTACGGGGCAGACGCTGAACATCTTCAGTGAAATTGCGCTGATTCTGCTGATTGCGCTTGTGACGAAGAACGGTATTCTGATTGTGGAATTTGCGAACCAGATTGCGGCGAGTACCGGCTGTAGCAAGCTCGAGGCGGCTCGGATGGCGGCGGAACGCCGCTTCCGCCCAATTTTGATGACGAGCCTTTCGACGGTGTTGGGCGCGGTGCCGCTCATTATGACCGGCACCCCGAGCCGCATTGCGATGGGTATCGCTATCGCCGGTGGACTCACCTTCGCGACGTTCATGACCCTCTTTATTGTGCCGGCCGCTTACAGCTTCTTTGCGGGGAAGGTAAGGCTAGACGCCATGAAGAGCACCGACGCCTCAAAAATGGCTTAACAAGACCGCTCGCGCTTTGTGACTATTTTTTTGAGGGATTTTTTTCACCTTTTACAGGTGCGTTAGCGGATTCGCTGAAGGGGAATACGAATCGTCCGCGCAGAACGCATCCGGGGGCGCCCGGGTCGCATTCTTTTTTGCGTTTGTTGCAGAAGGTATTCCGCAAATGTCTGCATTCGTAGCTCATAATTTTAATTTAATAAAATTATAACAAAATATAAAAAGAAAACAGAAAGAAGTTCACTTTTTTCGGTTTACGGATGCTTACGCACTTTGTTAAATTTGCAGCATGCGATATGGTGACATTTCTTATTTTCAAAGTGGCGTAGCCGTTCCTCTCTTTAGCCTCTATAGCAAGCAGAGTATCGGCATCGGTGAGTTCTTGGATTTGATTCCGTTTGCCCGTTGGGCAAAGTTCTGTGATTTCAATATCATCCAGCTGTTGCCGGTAAATGACACTGGGGCGGAATCTAGCCCGTACAGTGCACGTAGCGCATTTGCATTGAATCCCGTGTTCATCAATGTGCAGTCGGTCGAAGGCTCTGCGGATGTCGAAGATGAAATCCGTACCGCGAAGCACGATTTTGACAAGTTGGGAAAGATTGACTATTACCATATCTCTTCTTGGAAGCGTTTTGTTCTCCGCAAGATCTTTGATAATCGTTATAGCGAACTCAAAAAGGACAAGCTGCTTCAGCGATGGATTGACGATAATCCGTGGTCAAAGTCTTATTGCGTCTATTGTACTCTGAAGGCGATGAACGGCGAAGCCAGCTGGAAGGATTGGCCCGAATTCCGCGATCCGTCGGCCAAGGATATCGAAAAGCTTTGGAAAAAGTTCGAGAAGGACAACCTGTTCCAGGCCTGGATGCAGTTTGAAGCCGAAAAGCAGTTCAGCGCCGTGGTCGAAGAAATTTCGAAGATGGGCCTCCGTCTGAAGGGCGACATTCCTATCCTGATTAACGAAGACAGCGCCGATGTATGGGCCGACCGCAAGTACTTCTCGCTGGAAGATCGTGCGGGTGCTCCTCCTGATATGTTCAGCTACAGCGGCCAGAACTGGGGCTTCCCGACTTACCGTTGGGATGTTATCGAGAAGGATGATTTTGCATGGTGGCGTAGCCGCCTCGCGCAGGCCAGCAAGTTCTATCACGCCTATCGCATTGATCACGTGCTCGGATTCTTCCGCATTTGGTCGATTCCGCAGCAAGAGGTCACCGGTATTCTGGGCTACTTTAACCCGTGCGTACCGCTTACCTGGGAAAAGCTCAGCTCTGCAGGCTTTATCCGCGAAACGCTTGAATACCTGCGTCGCCCGAATTACGGTTACGACCAGCTTCGTGAATTCTTGGGAAACGATACCGACCGTCTGGCTCCGGTATGCTTTACCCAGCTCGAAGGTCACCCAGACCGCCTTATCCTGAAGCCGGAATACTCTTCCGAAAAGGCAATACTTGGAATGAACGAACCGCAGGAAGTCAAGGACAAGCTGCTGAAGGTTTACTGGAACCGCGTATTTGTTCCGTCGGGCGATGAAAATACGTTCTACCCGTACTGGTACTGGTACAATGCACCGGTGTTCTTTACCTTGCCGGAATATGAACAAGAGAAACTGCGTAACCTGATCAAGGAAAACGAAAATTCCCAGAACGACTTGTGGGATGCAAATGCGACGAAGCTTTTGACGGTCCTTTCTCAGGAAACCGATATGCTTGTTTGCGCCGAAGATCTCGGAGCCGTGCCTCCTTGCGTTCCTTCAGTGCTGCATAAGTTGAACATTCTTTCGTTGCGTATTGAACGTTGGGCACGCAACTGGAATGCCCCGTATTCTCCGTACTACGAAATGGGCGAATATCCGCGTATGTCCGTGTGTGCTACGAGCTGTCACGATTCCTCGACGCTCCGTGGACTTTGGTACGAAAAGGATTTCGACCGCGACCTGTACTGGTCTCATGCCCATTTGCCGGGCAAGGCTCCCGAAGAAATTACCCCGTCTGTCGTGCGTCAGATTTTGACTCATGTGTATTCGGCAAACAGCTTGTTCTGCATTCTGCCGTTGCAGGATTACCTGGCGCTGTCGGCAAGCCTTTCCAAGGGGTCTCCGGAATCGGAACGCGTGAATGTCCCGGGAACGGTGGGCGGTTCTAACTGGTGCTATCGTATGCCTTGCTCGGTGGACGAACTGATGGATTACACATCGCTTAGCTCCGATATCCGCATGCTCGTGGATGTCCGCAAGCGCCGCCCCATGTGGAAAATCTAGGATGTTCGCTCCTGCTTGGGTTAAAGACGCTATCTTCTACCAGATATTCCCCGACCGGTTCTGCCGTTCGGAGCGTTATCATGCCGTAGGCAAGTTTGTCGCGTGGGGGAGTAAGCCTACCCGTGAAAATATGTTCGGCGGAAACCTCGCTGGTATCGAGGACAAGCTGGAATACATTGCGGGCCTCGGCGTCAACGCGATTTACTTGTGCCCGATTTTCAAGAGCAATTCGAACCATCGCTACCACACGGTGGACTACTTCGAGATTGACCCGGTGCTCGGCACGCTCGAAGATTTTGACCGTTTGGTCAAGAAGGCGCACAAATTAAAGCTCCGTGTAATTTTGGATGGTGTGTTTAACCATTGCTCTCGCGGGTTCTTTCAGTTCAATAGCCTGATGGAATTGGGCGAGCATTCTCCGTACGTGGACTGGTTCCATGTGAAGGGCTGGCCGCTGAACGCCTATACCGATAAGCCCAATTACGAATGCTGGTGGAATTTTCCGGCGCTCCCGAAATTCAATACGGACTGCCCCGATGTGCGCGAATACCTTTTTAGTGTAGGCGAGTACTGGATGAAGCGCGGCATTGACGGCTGGCGCCTCGATGTTCCGAATGAAATTGACGACGATAGCTTTTGGCAGGAATTCCGCCGCCGCGTGAAAAAGGTGAATCCGGATGCCTACATTGTGGGCGAAATTTGGGATGAGCCTTCTCGCTGGCTCAAGGGCGACCAGTTCGACGGCGTGATGAATTACGTGTTCCGCAAGGCGACGATGCAGTTCCTGTTCGACGAGGATCCGATTTCGATCAAGGAATTCGGCGAGCGTTTGCAGAAGGCTTTCCCCGAAGGCCGCGGCGACATCCCCATGAACCTGCTCGGGAGCCACGATACCACGCGCCTGATGTCGCAACCCTGCGCAAGCCTCGAACGGATCAAGCTCGCATATACGATTCTCTTCTTCTTGCCGGGGGCGCCGTGCATTTATTACGGCGAAGAACTTTCGATGAAGGGCGGCAAGGATCCTGATAATCGCCGCAGCGTACCGTGGAGCAAATTGGCCGAGATGCAAGAGAAGCCTCTGTATGAATTTATCAAGCAGATGATTGCGCTCCGCAACAAGAATGCGGTGCTTCGCGAGGGCGCTCTTGAAATTCGCTCCGCCGACAACGGGTTTGCCATCGAACGAACCCTCGGCAAAAAGATGATGACGCTCGTCGTGCTGCAAGACGGCACTGAATACAAGTTCAACATTATATAAATAAAAGCCTTGCGGGGTTTTAGGGGGTGTCCCCCTAGGCGAAGGGGTAGCGAAAGACTTGTGCCGATGTTTTAGGCCGACTGCGAGATTTGTAACGAACGAGCCCCGGTGTAACCGGCTAGCGAGTGAGTGCAAATATCGCAAGGAGGCCTGCGCTGAACTTGGCATGGCTTTCGCGAGGGGGAGACTTCCCCCCTTGCAGACCGTTCGGCTCTATTTATAGTGAAAATATGTGATTTCGCCTCACTCTCGCCTCCACGACTCGTTTAGACGAGTCGCTTGAGGCTCACGGATGCTTTCTAAACGCATTTCTTGTGACATTTTTTTAATGACTGAAGACTATTTTTCTATCTTTGCGCGCAAAACTTAGTGAATAATGCCTTATAGGGATTACAAATGAACAAGAAAAAATTCGGCATGCGAGAACTGATTATTCTCCTCGTCATTGTTTTGTCTGCCTACACGGTATGGCCTTCTATCCAGGTTCACACCAAGAAGGGCGAAGAAAAGCAGACCTTCCTCAAGGAAAATCCGAAGATGGGTGCAAAATCCATCAATTTCGGCCTTGACCTTGCTGGCGGTACGGCTATTACCCTTGAAATTGACAAAACCAACATCAAGGGCGACGATATCAAGGACATTCAGGAACAGTCCCTCGAAATCATCCGTAACCGCGTTGACCAGTACGGTCTTTCTGAACCGCAGATTTCCCCGTCCGGCGACGACCGAATCGTGGTTGAACTGGCAGGCGTGGATGACTCCACTGCAAAGGCTCTCGTGGGTTCGACCGCTAAGCTCGAATTCAAGATCTTGGCCGAAGCCGAAAAGTTTACGCAGGTGGTTGGCCTCATCGACCAGTACCTGACCCGCCAGACGACCGACATCGTGGCTGATTCCGCCGCTACGGATTCCACGGCTGCGCCTGCCAAGGATTCTACGGTCGCCAAGGCTGATTCCGCCAAGGATACGACCAAGACCCTTTCCGATGACGAATTGCTCGGTAAGGCTCCTGCCGCTGAAGTCGCTGCTACCGATTCCGCCAAGGATTCTGCTGCAGTCGAGGCTCAACCGGCATCTGAGGTCGGCGTTGCTCTTTCCGCTTACTACTTGAGTTTTGGTAACGGTGGCTTTATCGCCGAAGAAAATGTCGAGAAGGTCAAGAAGCTCCTTGCTACCGAAGGTGTGCAGAAGCTGATTCCGCGCGATGTCGCTTTCGCTTTCGGCAGCGGTCTCGAACCGGTGCAGCGTGATTCCAAGATCAAGGCCAAGCGTCTTTACCTCCTCAAGCGCCGTGCCGAAATGGCCGGTGACGATGTGGTCGATGCTCGCCCCTACCGCGTGTCTGACGGTGTGAGCGCCGGTGAAGTGGCCGTGAGCCTCAAGTTCGGTGGCATCGGTCCGAAAAAGTTCTCTGCTGTGACTGCCGCCAACATCGGCAAGCAGATGGCTATCGTGCTCGACAACCAGGTGATTTCCGCTCCGGTGATCCGCGACCGTATCCCGAACGGCGAAGCCCAGATTACGGGTCTCGACGACATGGCCGAAGCTAACCGCCTCTCCGTGGTGCTCCGCGCCGGTGCCCTCAAGGCCCCGATGAAGATTATTGAAAGCCGCAGCGTGGGTGCAACCCTCGGTGAAGAAAACATTGTGCAGGGCTTCGGTTCCGGTGCTATCGGCCTTATCCTCTGCTTGGTGTTCATGGTTGCCTACTACCGCCTCGGTGGTCTTATTGCAAGCTTCGGTATGGTGATCAACACCTTGGTGACCGCCGCCGTGATGTCTGTGTTTAACGCTACGTTGACCTTGCCGGGTATCGCAGGTTTCATCCTCGTGGTCGGTATGTCTCTCGACGCCAACGTGATTATTTACGAACGTATCCGTGAAGAACTCAAGAACGGCCTGACCGCCCGCGCCGCCGTGGCCAAGGGTTACGAACGCGCCTTCGGTGCCATCTTGGACTCCAACTTGACCACCGTGCTTACCGGCCTTATCCTTTATAAGATTGGTACTGGTTCCGTGAAGGGTTTTGGTCTTACGCTTACGATTGGTATCTTGACCTCCTTGTTCTGCGCTATCACGGTGACCCGCTCCATCTTGGATTGGAAGCTTGCCAAGCGCGACGCTACGACCCTTTCGATCGGTGGCGGCTTCAAGGCCATCAACGAAGCTAACCTCCAGATCATTCCGAACCGCCGTCGTTTCGGCCTCATTTCCATGATCCTCATTGTGGCATCCATCGCCTTCATCGCTATCAAGGGCTTCGACTTCAGCATCGACTTCACTGGTGGTCAGGTTTATACCGTGCAGTACCAGGACGATGCTAAGCACGAAAAGGACTTGAGTAAGGCGCTCTCTGCTGCCGGTATCTCGGGCACGAAGGTTCGTACGCTCGGTGGTACTTCTGCAAATTCTTACCAGATTAGCATGCGCGCCTCTGACGACGCCCAGTTCGAACTCAAGATGGCTCAGGCCTTCGAAAAGGCCGGTCAGAAGTGCGAAATCGTCGCTAAGGACAATGTGGGTCCGACCATCGGTAAGGAACTCCGCTTTAACGCAATCCTTTCTGTGATTCTCGCATGGCTCGGCATTTTGATTTACGTGTGGTTCCGCTTCGGTAAGTTCGGTCTCGGCTTCGGTGTCGCGGCCGTGCTCGGCCTGGTACACGATACCGTGATTACGCTTGGCTTCATCTCCGCCTTCGGTCTTTCCTTTGATGGCGCCTTGATTGCCTCGCTCCTCACCATGATCGGTTACTCCGTGAACGACACCATCGTGAACTTCGACCGTATTCGTGAAAACACTGCTGTGTATGGTTCCAGCAACTTCGCCGAAACCATCAACAAGTCCCTGAACCAGTGCTTCAGCCGTACCATGGTGACCTCTCTCACGACTTTGTTCGTGTGCGTGATCCTCGCTGTGATGGGTGGTTCTTCCATCCGCGACTTCGGCTTGGTCCAGTGCTTCGGTATCCTTATCGGTACCTACTCTTCTGTGTGCATCTGCTCTCCCGTGGTTCTCTGGTGGAGCAAGCGCTTCAAGAAGGGCGTGTAATTTAGACTATAGTCAAGGTCACTGAGCGTGTCGAAGTGACCGATGATTAGGATATTGCCTCGGTTCAAAACCGGGGCTTCTTTTTTATTCCCATGGAAATGAAAGTTTTGTCAACTGTAAGTTGCAAAATGAACGATGAACACCGTGAACGCCGACGTGCTGATGAAGAAAAGGCTCGCGCCGACAGGTACGAGAAAATGCTTCGCGAACTTGGCAAGCTGTAGTTCTAATTATTTTTGAAAAATGCTATGCAAGGTGGTCGAATGACGGCCTTTTGCGTATGTTGTCGTTTTGTCATTCTGGAGGTCCGTAGGACCGACGGAATCCAAAAGTCTTCCGTTCTAGCGGCAAAATGTGTCTGTTTCCTCTTCAAAATTGTGATTTTGGACAAAAAGGGGAGCCTATTATGTAAAAAAATGGCCGAAGTCCTCAATTACCCTTGACTTTGTTTTTTTTTGTTTACATTTGGTATGAAATTTTTTACAAGGTATATGGAATGAACGTTTATATAATTGTTGGGGAAAAGAATACAAGGAAATCAACTATAGCGCGATGCCTTTGTGGATGTTCGTACTCGCATGATTTATGGCGTGATATTGAAGATTCTAATGGGAATCAATTTGAGTTGTTTGTTGAACGCAATTCATCTTTGCAAGAGGGGACGGGAATATTGCCTCAAGATTTTGTAAACAAAATCAATAAAGGTATACCTCATAATGGTAATACTGTTGTTCCTACGGATATTTTGGTGCTATTGCGAGTTCAAAAGGTGTCTGACGGAGGTTCTAATTTTCCTGATGCTCAAACATATATAAATCATTTTGAGTCGCAACCAAATTGGACTACAAAGGCTTTGATTCTGTTGGACCAACCGGCGAGTCAAACAACACCTTTTCCTAGTTCCAATCAAAAACCGATTGTCATTATGGAGCCTCATATTAAAACGGATCCTATAAATAAAACTGCGGCCGATATTCGTTCTAAACTTGGATGGATGTAAAGGAATAACTTATGAAAAATATCTTCTCAACAATCGCTCTTTTATTCCTTGCCACGAATCTTTTCGCGGCGGCATGGACGGGTGCAACGTCTGAACCTGAAAACATGAAGAAAATAGACGGAAAACCGTTCTATGTCATAACCAATGCCGATGAATTGGCGTGGTTTGCTGCCAAGGTAAACGCAGGAGAAACAACTATTAATGCCGTGCTGGCGAATGATATTATATTTGGTGCTAATGAAAGCTCGTCATCGAATACAATATGGACGACGATAAATTCTTTTGATGGAATTATCGATGGAAATGATTTCACTATTTACGGTGTTTTTTTAAAGGGTAATTATTTTATAAATAAATTAACGGCTGATGGTGCTTTGAAAAAAATTAAGTTGAAAAATTTTAATACATCTTATACAACTAAAGTGGATGCAGGAACCTTTGTGACGACTACGACTCGAACAGGAACAGGCTTTGTTTTTGAAAATTACGGTTTGATTTCTTATATAGAAAACTATAACAACTTTAATGCTCAAGATTGCGGTGGAATATCGACAAAGAATTATGGTACAATTTCTCATTCATCAAATTATGGAAATATTCCAAGAGTGTATGGTTCTCGTATAGGGCAAACTATGTCGAATAATATCATTTCGGACATTTATACAGGTTATGGTGGTGGAATTGCTGGTATAAATTTTGGTGAAATTATTTTTTGTAAGAATTTCGGAAAGGTGCGTGTAGATGGAGTAGATGATGTGAAATCTGGGGGAATTGTTGGAAAGAATGAAAAGGGAGGAATTGTCTCAAAAAGTTCTAATTATTCAGAAAATGTGTTAATACACTCAAACGAAGGACAACTTTTATATTGTATTCAAAATACAAATGTTGATATTGTAGCGAGTAACTCTGGAAGTATAAAAACATATCATCCGATTAAACACTACTATTATGTGAATAATGTAAAAATGGAATCAACCGCTGAAAAAATGCAAACCGATCAATTTGCATGGGTTTTGAATACCGAAAATGGCACTAAAGAAAATAGCGGTGTATGGACTCGTGGAACGGATGGCTATCCGACATGGGCGAATGAAGATTCTTTAGGTATTCATAAGATTGCTTTTGATGATGACGGAATAATTTCTAATCGATACACGAATTACAAGGGACTCGTTATATTCCCAGAAAATCCAGATGCTCCCGATGGTTTCATTTTCAGTGGTTGGTATAACTCCGATGATGTCAAAGTCAAGCCGACCACCGTGTTTACGGCAGACCAAACAGTCAATGCTGTCTATGTTGATGCAAGCGATGTCTTCTGGACTATTACTTTCTATAATGCGGCTCCCGCCGATACTGTGTTGGAATCCAAGTCTTATCAGCATGGTAGCATTGTTGCTTATGGAGGTGTCGCTCCGACACTTGCTCCCACAGCAAAATACACCTATACTTTCAAGGGCTGGAATGTAGAACCCACGAATGCCGTAGAAGATTTTGACTATCATGCTGTTTATGATTCTACGATTCGTTCGTACACGGTTACTTTCAATAATGCTGATGGCTCCAAAATTGAAAGTGCTACCTTTGAATATGGCAAAATGCCTAGCTGCAGCAAGACTCCGACTCGTAAGGCAACTGCTGAATGGACATATTCTCACAAGGGCTGGAAACCTGCTTTAGATTATGTCACCGAGGCTGCAACCTATACTGCAATCTATGATTCTAGCAAGGTTAAGTATAAGGTGACGTTCATGAACGGCACGACCGTCATTGATGAACAGATGGTTCCGTATGGTGATCCCGCCGTTGCTCCGACTAATGTGACTCGTGAAGGTTACAAATTTGTAGGCTGGAATACGTCTTTTGCAACGGTGACGGAGGCCTTGACGGTCAAGGCTTTGTTTGAAGAACTGATTATTCGCACTGTCAATGTTGTTGATGTTGATGGCGATAAGATTGTGAGCACTACTATTGAAGATGGCGAAAAGTTCACGCTGCCTGAAGCTCCGAAAAAAGAGGGCTATACCTTTGATGCATATTACGATGGCGATAAGAAACTTGGTGTAGCGGGTGATGAAATCTCTGTGACCGCAAACATTACCATTACTGCGAAGTACATTGAGAATCCCAAGAGTAGTTCTAGTCAGCAGGAGATTGCCACGAGCTCTTCGAGCTCTCGCAATGACAAGTCCAGCTCGTCGAGTTCAAGGATTAATTCGTCTTCTAGCGCAAAAACCGAGGCTATTGTCGCAACTGCGATTCCGCAGTTCTCAGTGCTGGTGAACGATCGTAGCTTGCAGATTTTGGCTGCTCGCATTGGGGCGAATTACGCACTCTTCGATATGCAGGGAAAGGTTCTGTTGCAGGGGCGTGTGCAGTCTGCAAATTTTGAAATCCCTGTGATGAGGGCCGGTAGCTACCTTCTGAAGATTGAAAGTACAACGCAGAGGGTGAGCGTTAGGTAAAATGCCGGGGTTTTAGGGGGCTGGCCCCCCTAGGCGAAGGGGTAACGGCAGACACGGCGATGACCAATCCGCAAAGCGAACATTCGTCGGGCGAAGCCCGAGGCCATGTGAGCGTGCGGATCTGGTGAAGCCGGGGCTAAAGTTAGGGGGAATCTTCCCCCTTTTTTGTCGTTTTTCTTTCGTTTTTCGTCTCAAGTCTTTCGTCTATTTACTATCTTTACCCCCGTTCGATAAAGGGGGCTCCTATGCTCAAGAAGTACTACAAGATCGAATCGGGTCGCCTCGCTAGTGCCCCGAACGAAGACAGCGCCGACATCGTGATGATGGGTTCCTTGAGCCAAGAGCAACGTAGCGTGCTCGTTAAAGAGTATGAGATTACGGAACATACCATAGCCTCCGCATTTGACTCGGACGAACTTTCCCGTATCGAGTACGACGACGATTTTACGACCATCGTGTTTAAGAAGCCGAAGAACTATTCCGCAAGCGACAACTTCCAGTTCCGCGTGGAATCTTTCGGTATCTTCATCTTCAAGGACTGGGTGCTTTTGCTGACCGACTCCGATATTCCGGTGATGGACGAAAAGCGCTTTTCCAAAATTGACAGCTTGAACACCTTTGTGCTGCGCGTGTTGAGCTACGCTATTTTCCACTTCAATGAACACTTGAAGATTATCAACCGCATCAACGACGAGTTGGAACAGAAGCTGCGTACTGCCATGGAAAACAAGTACCTGCTCAGCATGTTCAGCTTGAACAAGGGCTTGATTTACTACGTGAGCGCCTTGAACAGCAACGACACGCTCCTGAAAAAGTTGCAGATTGGCCGCAGCCTGAACTGGAACGAAAGCGAACGGGAACTGCTGGACGATATCGTCATTGAAAACCGCCAGAGCCTGCAGCAAGCTGAAATCTACGCCAACATTTTGACGTCCATGATGGATGCCCGCGCAAGCGTCATCAGCAACAACGTGAACACGCTGATGAAGAACTTGACGATCGTGACGATTTCTATTTCGCTCCCGACGTTCTTCGCAAGCTTGTTCGGCATGAACGTGAAGCTGCCCTTTGGTATGAACGGCGACGCGACGGTCGGTTCGCCGATGGCCTTCTGGCTGATTATCGCAGTATGTATTCTCTCGGTGCTTGCGTTCCTCGCTTTCTGGATGCGTCGCAAGTAAAGGGCCTGCAAACTTTACCTATATTATTCCTGTAAACCAAGGAGCATAATTTATGGCAGAAATCGGTACACCTCTAAGTTCTAGTGCAACTAAGGTTCTTTTTTGCGGGGCCGGCGAACTGGGTAAAGAAGTTATCATCGAAATGATGCGTCTCGGCGTCGAAGTGATCGCTGTGGACCGTTACGCCAATGCTCCCGGCATGCAGGTGGCTCACCGCAGCCACGTGATTAACATGCTCGATGGGGCTGAACTCCGCCGTGTGATTGAATTGGAAAAGCCCGACTACATCGTTCCCGAAGTCGAAGCCATTGCGACCGACACGCTTGTGGAACTCGAGAAGGAAGGCTACAACGTCATTCCGACCGCGAAGGCCACCAAGCTCACGATGAACCGCGAAGGTATTCGTCGACTCGCCGCCGAAGAACTCGGCATCAAGACGAGCCCGTACCGCTTCGCCGACAATTTTGAAGACTTCAAGAAGGCTGTCGCTGAAATCGGCATCCCGTGCGTGATCAAGCCGGTCATGAGTTCCTCGGGCCACGGCCAGAGCGTCATCAAGACCGAAGCCGACATCCAGAAGTCTTGGGATATTTCGCAGCACGAAGGCCGCACGGGTCACGCGAGCCGCGTGATTGTCGAAGGCTTTGTGCCGTTTGATTATGAAATTACTTTGCTCACGGTGCGCCATGTAGCGGGCACGAGTTTCTTGGAACCGATCGGCCACCATCAGGTGGGCGGTGACTATCAGGAATCTTGGCAGCCGCAGCCGATGAAGCCGGAACTGTTGGAACAGGCCAAGGTGATTGCAAAGAAGGTTACCGACGCCCTCGGCGGTCGTGGAATCTTTGGCGTGGAACTTTTCGTATGCAAGGACGAAGTCCTGTTCAGCGAAGTTTCTCCGCGTCCGCATGATACCGGCATGGTGACTTTGATTTCGCAGGACCTCTCCGAATTCGCATTGCATGCCCGCGCTATCTTGGGCCTGCCTATTCCGAACATTGCATTCCACGGCCCGAGCGCCTCGAAGGCTATCGTCGTGGACGGCAATTCCGACCACGTGAAGTTCGGTGGCCTCGAAGAAGTGCTTGCAGAACCTGACACTGCGCTTCGCCTGTTTGGTAAGCCCGAACTCAAGGGCCACCGCCGCCTGGGCGTGCTGCTTGCCCGCCGCAATACGGTGGAAGAAGCCAAGGCGCAAGTTATGGCCATGCGTGAAAAAGTTAAAGTGTCTTTGTAAAAATCACGTCATCGCGAGGGGTGAAACCCCGCAGTGATCCATTACAGTATTTTTCCTAAAGCAATAATCGCGGCAGTGCGCGCACGCAGGCGCGTGTTGCCGAGATTCAGCAAGTGGACCTTCCCGTTTTGGAAGGTCTTTATTGCTTCTATTTCGCGTGGCGAGAATCCACCTTCGGGGCCTACCAACAAAGTAATCGGCGTTGCATTTTCATTGGAGCTCTCGTTTGCGCCCGAGCTGTCGCTGCTGTCTGATGCGTTGTCGGAACCGCTTAAATTAAGTTGGCGTTCACCATCGATGTCGCACAGAATCAGGTCGCCCTTGTAGCTTTCAAGCCACTTGTCGAATTCGATGGGGCCTTCGATGCCTGTCATCCAGGCTTTCTTCGATTGCTTGAGGCTTACGAGGCTTTTGAGCTCGGCGCGGCGCACGGTCTTTTTTAAGTCGGAGTTCTTGGGCTCCTGCGAAAAGTCCGTGCGCAAGAAAATAATCTTGTCGATTTCAGTCTGCGCCGCATGGAATACGACTTCTTCCAAGGCGTCGTCCTTAAGGCAGGCAATCCCGAGCGACACCTTGGGCCGCACTCTCTCCGCCTCAATTACCGTATCGACTCGCACCTGGCAGGCTTTCGCGTCGGCAACCTCGATGATGGCGTCGGCGTAATGTCCCAAGCCATCGGACAGCTGCAAAGTGTCGCCTGCGCACGCCCTGCACACGCGCACGGCGTGGCTGCTCTCGTTCTCGTCAAGGGTAATGGTGCCGACCGAAATCAGCGGGCAATAAAAGCGGCTATCAGGAGTCTTCATAGTTGTAAAAATAAAAATGTTTTATGCGGAACATCATCAGTTGAATGGCGTAAAGTAGAGATGAAGTGTCTTGGAAGGCTTCAAAGGTACCTATAAACCGAGTCGGTATGGAACTTTTATAGGTCCGACAAAGATTGTATTTTTCGACCGTACCTATAAAAAATATAAAAAAGCTTTGTTTATAGGTACTCTTTTTATAATTTGTGAACAAACTAATATAAAAATACCTATAAAACCGTGCCGGTGAGCAGCATTTATAGGTAGCAGAATGTCTTTTATTTGTTGCTCTCCGTTTTTTGTTGTAAAATACATCCGTTTTGTACCTATAAAACAGCTGTAAGTTCTTTATTTATAGGTACAGGTCGATGAAAAAGGGTCTTTGAACTCCTGTTCTTTTTAACATTGTCCTTGAATTACTATATTCACTCACATGCAAAAGCGTTGCCCCGTAAAAGCCGTCGTATTCGATCTCGATGGAACCCTTTACCTGAGTGGCCGCCCTTACCCGAAGGCGGTCAAGACGGTTTGCCGCGTGGCAAAGCAGGTGCCAGTCTACTACTTGAGTAACAATACCAGCAAGTCGCCGGTCTTCTACGAAAACCGCCTCAAGGTCATGGGCCTCCCGCTTACCGACGATGCCATTATCTCGGCGCTGTACCTGTCGCTCGATGCCATCCATGAAGAAGGCATCAAGAATGTATTCTTCTTTGCAAACCCCGAAGTCACGGAATGGTTTGCCGCACAAGATCCGACGCTCAACCTGCGCCCGGACGTTGCCGATACCGAACTCGTGCTGATCGCCTACCATAACAGCTTCGACTACCGTGAACTTTGCGAACTCTCGTTCCGCGTGCAGCGCAAGATTCCGTTCTGGGTTACGCATACCGACTTTGTCTGCCCCGATGCCAACGGCCCTGTGCCTGACATCGGAAGTTTCATGGCTCTTCTCAAGACTGCTTACGGCGTAGAACCGGAACGCAGCTTCGGCAAGCCGAACCCCGCCATGCTATCGGGTCTTTTGAAAAAGTTTAAGCCCGAAGAAATCTTGTTCGTGGGCGACCGCCTGTATACCGACTTTGAACTCGCCAAGCGCAGCGGTTGTCGCTTTGTGCTTCCGCTCTGCGGCGAAACCAAACAGCAGGATTTGGACAAGCTGATTGACAAACCCGAGTTTGTCGTCGATATGGTAAGTGATATAGACTTTGAATCCTTCTTCAAGGGTGAAATCTGATTTTAGAAATGGAGAAAATATGATCAAGCACTTTGTTAATTCCGGAATCCTGGGCGCCTTCGCCCTGGTGTCGTCTGCGGCCTTGGTGGCTTGCGGCGACGACAGCTCCAGCTCTGGCGTTTTCAGCATGGAAAGTTCCTTTGAAATGGTATTGTCGAAGGCGAAGTACTCCTACAACAAGAAGGATTCCACGCTCAAGCAGGTTTACCCTGTCTGTAAGGAAGGTACTCTCGGCAATCTGGTGGGCCCTAAGGATGCCGACGAATGGGATACGGTGACCTACAAGGCTTACGAGAACAAGGGAATCATCACTCTTAAAAAGGGTGCCGAAGAAATCAAGTACAGCTTGGATGACGGTGCTTTCCCGAGGGGCTTCTGGGCGGATCTTGATTACGATTCCAAACGCATCCAGAACGGGCTCCGCTTCGAAAAAAAGGACTTGTTCAAGAAGGTCATCCGTTATGACGGCAACTGCCTGATGAAGGACTACTACTCGTTGTTCCGCAACGGTGTTCCTGCCTTGGAAAATATGGATGCGACGCTTGCCGCTTTCTATGAACGTTTCCAGGCGGACGGAGCGAAGGTCGAAGAAAAGCAGATGCTTTCGGATATCCGCGCCCTGAACTGTAGCGAACTCTCGATGTACGATGGCCTTGTAAAGCTGAAAGCCGAAAACTTCAAGTCCTCTTCGGGTACGATCAAGGTTACTTATGCCAAGCGGACTTGTAACGTTTCTTTCCAGCTGCGCTATGCCTACGAACAGAAAGATTGTGAAGCCGCTTATGAAGATTTCAAGAATGATACCAAGGCTGCCCCGAAGTTTAATTTCGACGATTACTACTTCGACGTGACCTACACCGGCAAGGATGACGAGTATTGCCTTGACTACCTGATTCTGGACCTCAAGAAAGAAAAGGGTATTCCGACGACAAAGTCGATCAAGTCTGCTGATTTTGCCCGCGGTGTCGTGAAGCTGGTGGTCGACGGACTTAAGTAACCTTGATTCATCCCCTTGCAGGGGCTGGACAACAGAATAGAAACGTATAAAGAAAGCCTCCCGTAAGGGAGGCTTTCAGCATGAGGTAAGTAAGATCTTTTAGCGGAGGTCTGCCACGCAGCGCACGTAGAGTCCCTTGGAAAGGCTTTCGTCGGTGCGGTTGATGCTGTGGGCGACGCTACGGAATTCCCAGGAACGGGCGGTGTTCTTTTTCACCTTGGAGGCGGACCAGTAGTGACCGGTATTGTCGCCTTCGCAGTAGCCATCCCAGTCCTTGCAGCCACCCTTACCCAGGTTGTTCCAGTCGAGTTTGGACTGGTCTTTCTGGTAGTCGCGCCATTCGCCGTCGTTGGGAAGGTGCCAGCCAGCGGGGCAGGCCTTGGAGGCTTCCTTGTGGCTGTAGAAACGTCCGAACTTCTTGCAGTTGCCTTCGTCTTCGAGCAGGCACTGCTTGGGGGTAGAAAGGCTGAAGGCGAGGTTGTTCTTCATCCATGCCTTGTCGCCCTTGATTTCGACCTTGTAGGTCTTGCCGTCGCGCTTGTCGGTGAGCGTGTTGCCGTCTTTGGAAATGTTCTTGCTTTCGAGGGCGATGGCGAAAAGTTCTTCTTCGGAAAGGTTCTGTTCAATCGGGGCGATCTTCGCTTTCTTGCTGGAGTGCGTCATGTGGGACTTCTTGGCAGAAATCTTTGCGACCTTGTGCTGGCCCATCTTGGGACCTGCGGCAAAGGTCGTTCCGCAACAGAGTGCCATAACGGCAGCTGCAGCGACCAATCGATTGAAGTTAATTCCGAACATTTCGCACACTCCTTATGGCGGATTTTCCCGCCTACACTATTGAATATATACAGGAGTTTTTGAAAACGAAACTTACAATTTTATGTTATATACGAAGTGTGATTCCCGCTACACCCGGACCGGCCCAAACTGAAAAGTTTTCGTTACGGTTGCGGTGCAATTCGAGAATTCCGAGGCTTACGCCCGTTCCCACGAGTGCTCCGACGACGACATCGGTTATGTAATGTTTACCGGCGGCGACCCGCAACGCACTTTCGAGCCCCGCAAGCGAGTAGGCGGTCGCCCTCATGATTCCTTTGTATGGAGAATTCGGGTAAGTTGTCCTGAACCATTCGTCGGTAAATGTGGCGACGGTAAAGGCGGCGGTGGCATGCCCCGAAAAGAACGACCCGTAGGCTTCCGGCTTTGCTTTTTCGGCTTTTTCCTTGCCGGCTTCGGTTCCCGAGCTTGTCGAAGGGGCGTACATGTAGGGGCGGGGCCAGATTTCGAGCGAGCGCATAGCCACGTTGATCCCGTTCCCGATACCGATGGCCTGCAAAAACATCACGGTAAAGGTGGCGAATTCACCTCCGGTAGAGTTTCCGTTGTACCAGGCGATTCCCCCTACCGCTAGTGGGGCAATGGCCAAAACGGAACCGATGTCGCTTGCACGGTCGGCGCCTTCGCTGTAGCGGCCAGCCAGGGGCTTGTCCCAGGGGAGAAGTTTGTCTTGGTCCTGCAATGAGCTAGGGGCGCTCATGCGGTTGTAGAGCAGTGTTCCAAGCCCGCTGATCGTTGCCGCCGAAAGCGTGAGGGTAAGGTCACGGGCGAAGCCTAGTTCGTAGGTTGTATGCGACTGTAGGCGTTCTTCGGCATAGGTAAGGGTGGTCGCCCCGAAAAAAAACAGGGCTACGGAGACAAAAAGTCTTTTCCCATACGAATATCTTGCTAAAAAGGCCATGCGCCCTTAAGCTAAAAAAATTATATTGCTTCAAAGAAAACGAATGGAGCTTTTGTGGCTGAATCTTTAAGTAATCGCGAACCGATTGTACCCAGCATGGACCTGTTTGGAGCCATTTCCGACGAAATGCGTCTCAAAATCCTGTTGCTTCTGGACCAGGCGGAATTTACCGTCAACGAAATCAAGGACATCCTGGATATTCACCAGAGTAATGCGAGCCGCCATTTGGCGAAGCTTTCTGCTTGCAACCTACTCAAGGACCGTCGCGATGGCATCAAGGCGTATTACCGCCTGAGCGAGGAACTTTACTTGAGTACCCGGATGCTCTCGATGATTCGCGATGCCTACGAGGCTCTTCCTGATAAGGACATTCTTAAGTGTCGCGCCGCCCAGGTGCTCGAAGATCGTACCGACAAGACCAAGGGGCAGATCCATAAGCTGGACCAGGCCGGCGGAAGCCTCAAGGCGCAAATCAGCCTGTTCGGTCGCCTCATGTATCCTTTCGAAAATGCGGTCGATGTGGGCTGCGGCGAAGGCGGCGACCTCACGCTGATGCTTTGTCACCGTTGTAAGCACGTGACGGCACTCGACTACGACCCGAAGGTGGTGAGCGGCCTTCAGAAAATCTTGAAGCAGAAGGGTATCCAGAACGTAACGCCCAAGGTAGCCGATATGGTGAACACAGGGCTTCCCGACAACTTTGCGGATCTCGTTCTGATGAGCCAGGTGCTTCACCATGCAATGGATCCGCGCTTGGCCCTTAAGGAATCGGTGCGAATCCTCAAGCGCGGGGGGACTCTTGCACTCCTTGACTTGGCGCAGCACAAAGAAGAATCCTTCCGCACCACGCACGGTCACATTTGGCTCGGCTTTGAACGCAGCCAGCTCGAGTTTTTCGTGAAGGAACTCAACTGCGAAGTCGTTTCTAGCGAGATTATCCCGAGTGAAAACGAAGTCGACAAGAAACTCCCCGTCATTTGCCTGATCATTCAAAAAAAGTGACGTACCTTGGATTAGGGCGTCACCTACGATAGTCCTGTTTTCGCGACAGAATCACTTTCTCATGCTTCTTCCGAAGCCGCCTCGCGAGCTTCCGTTTGAACTGCTGCGGCTGGAGCTGTTGCGGTCGCTGCTCCTGTCACTGCTGCGTGTGGCGGTGACGTTGCCGTGAGTCTGTCCGCGGTTCTGGTTGTAGTAGTCGTCCTGCCAGGTGGCACTCTTGACGGTCGTTGTCCTGGAGGCAGGAGCGCTTGTCTGGTTGTAGGTGCGTTGCGACTGGGGCGCATAGGACGCAGGCACATTATGGTGGTTCATCGGAGTCTTCACCGGCTTGCTCGGCGGGGGCGCGTAGCGGTCGCCCCTGGGCGGTGGCGGAGTGTGGCGGTCGGTTCGCGGAGGGGGCGGTGCGTAACGACGCGGCGGGTGGTGCGGGCGAGGCCTGTTGTGGTACCAGCGGTAGTCATGGACGTAGATCAGGTGCGTATCCCATTCGAACCGGCTGCTGTTCCAGCCCCAGGGATCGTAGTAGCTGCCGATCCATACGCCCGTGCGGTAACGCAGTCCCGAATAGCCGCTGGAATAGGTGTAGTAGACAACGTGCGGGTTGTAGACGGGCACGTAGACATATTCCTTCTGGACGGGCTCAATGATAATCGTCTTTTGCTTGATGATCTTGACCTGGTCGTTGCTTTGCAGGTGGCCGTGGTTGTAGGCAGCGCTACGCATGCGCTGCACAGCGTCCATTACGGCTTCTTTCTGGGTGGCTACAGCGTCGCCCAGCTGGTCGGTCCATACTTGGTATTTTGCCATGGTGGCAAGGACGGTTGGGAAGGGGATGAGCGCCTGGACGCTTTCGTCGTAGGGGAGGTCTTCGAGCTTGATCCTTTCGGCGAGTTCCTGCCCCTTGAGATTCTTGTGCTGGTTGGCCCAGTCGGATGCTCCCGGAATTTCGTCACCATGAACGGAGGCGGCGAGCACCTGTACTAGGAGCGGGTCCGGGTAGAGCGCAATAGTAGAAACGAGTGTGTCAAGTTCCGCAGGTGTAAACTTGTCCTGTGCGCGGGTCGTGCCCGGCAGGCATAGAATGGCGGCAATCAAAAAACACAGCCAGGTAAGACTGGCGTTGAATGGAAAGGCGAAAACTTTTTGAGCCTTTGATTCGGTAAACATGATTTACCTCCTGTAGCTTTTATCAACTACTATTATACAAAAATTTTACATTGTTGGCTTGTATACGCCTATTTTGATGCCTAGACCGCCCCATTAGTTGCCCGGAACAGTTTTATCCAAAGTGGATATAAAAGTTTTTACACGGTAAAAGTCGTAGTGTTGTAAAATTACACAACGCGTAAATTGATTTTAACGATAATTTTTACACGTTTGGGTGTATTTTTATATTATCCGATTTGGAGGTTTTATGGGCTATTGGGCTAAAGTCATTTCTGCCACGGCGCTATTGGCGTCTTTTTCGCTAGCGCAGACCTACGATCTGCCGATTGTGTTCATTGATACCAAGGGCGAGTGCCTCGATCAGAATGTGACCGAGAAAATCCCTGCCACCATGAAGGTTCTTGATGGCGCCACGAACAATGTGGCCGACAGTGCCAAGGGAACCCGCTACGATATCGGTATCAAGGTTCGTGGGCAGTCCTCGGCCAAGTTCCCGAAACCGGGTTACAGCATCGAAGTCCGCGACGAGAAGGGCGAAGGCATGGATGTCAGCCTGTTCGGGTTGCCTCCTGCCGACGACTGGGTCTTGCATGGTCCGTATGTGGACAAGAGCATGATGCGCAACGCCCTTGCCCATTGGCTGTTTAGGCAGGCTGGGCATTACAGCCCCCGCACCAGGCATTTCGACTTATATATTAATGGTGTATACCGTGGCGTTTATGTGCTTATCGAAAAAATCAAGCGCGGCAAGTACCGCGTGAACGTGAGCAAGCTCAAGGAGACTGACATTAGCGGCGACGACGTGACCGGTGGCTACATCTGGGCTTTCGACAAGACGGGTACCAATACCGGTGGCATGGGCATGGAAGATATCAACAAGGAAGGTTTCAGCACGGCTGACGGCCTGAATGTCATTATGCATTACCCCAAGAAGGAAAACCTGCAAACTCAACAGCAGGCCTACCTGAAAAAGTACCTGGAAGATCTCGAAAATCTGTTCAAGAACGGTAAGAATGGTAGCGGCTATGAAAATTATGTGGATATGACTTCTGCGCTTGACTATGTGCTGCACGAAGAGGTCACCAACAATTCCGACTCCTACTGGTGCAGTTTCTTCTTGCACAAGCCCAAGGACAGTAAGGGCGGCAAGGTGACTCTCGGCCCGGCTTGGGACTTTAACCTCGCCATGAGTAACGGTGGCGGCATGGGGTCGACAACGACCGACGGCTGGCAAATCGAGAATCCTCAGAAACAGGGCCAGGGTGGAATGATGATGATGGGTGGTGGCCTGAAAGCTCCGAACTGGCTTATCGGCATGTGGAAGGATCGCCATTATCAGAGTGAATTGAAGAAACGCTGGGCTGAACTCCGCAGCGGCGTGTGGCATACCAAGACGATGGATGCGTACCTGGATTCCATGAAGGTCTACATCACCAAGGCGGCTGACCGCAACTTCAAGCGTTGGCCTAACCTGGGACAGGGTAGCGGACAGGGAGATCCCGATCCGGAGCCGATGAAATACTGCAACAACCAGAACCAGGGGGGCCAAAACCAGAACCCGTGGGGAATGTGGGGTGGCGGCATGGGTGGCGGCATCACCATGGGTGGCAATAATGCAAGCACTTGGGACGGCGAGTTCGAACACCTTCGCAAGAAGATGAAAGAAAGAATGCAGTGGATGGACCAGCAACTCGGATTTACCGAACCTTCGCAGCCCATTGTGACTGAGCCCGTGATTCATGATCCGGATTGGCAGAAGGATACCATAACGCAGTCAAATTACAGGAATGTTCAGATGGAAAATCTGAGCAGACTTTCTCCGACGAACTACTTTGCAGTGAATGGCGACCATCTTGAAATCCAGACGAGTCTGGGCGGAATGTTTGCTCTTGTCGATTTGAACGGAACGGTGCTGTACAAGATGCGAATTGGTAAGGGCCTCACGACCTTGAAGGTTCCAGCCAAGGCGATGAACAGGCATTGGATTGCGACGCTCAACGGAAAAATGTTGAGCAAATAGTAGTACAAAAAATGAATGTCTGAATTCAATTCCGAAATCTGGATTCAGAAGTCCGGGTTCGCTATAGATAATGCTTGACCTTGTTTACGGGGTCAAGATTTTCTTTTGGCGGCTTCGGAACATAGATCTTCACCGCGTAAACATAGTGGTCCGTTTCGACGAGGATGTCGCCTTCTTGTAGGTCTTCGTTGACTTCCACTTCGATTTCGACGCCGTCCTTGGCGATGCGACGGATGGAATGTTCCTTGAGCTCGTGCCGTTCGAACAGAACATCGATAACTTTTTTGTAGGTGCCGTGGTGGGTGGTACCTAGAATGCTGTTGCAGATCATGCTTTCCTCGTTTACACTACATCCATCGAGTCCACAAGGTTCACGATGTCGGTGACGGTCGCAATATAGTTATTTATGCTGTCGAGGAAAGCCTTTTCGTTTCGGCTACTGATAGGAGCCTTGAGTGAAGGGTATTCGTTAAAGATCTGCTGGTGGTTTTCGGGGTAGGTGCGGTGGTTTAGGTAGTGAACCCCGTACATAATCGGGAGCAGCGTTGCATTGGCACGGGCGAAAAATCCGAGCGGGTTCCTGCTTTGCTGGATGTAGAGGAATGCTTCGCGCAGATGGATCAGGAGCCCGCGCAGTTCTCGTTCGCATTCCAGGCGCAGGCATTCCAGGTTCGGTTCGTAGTTGGGGAGCGGCTTTGCACCGGCGAGAGCGACATTCCTGTTTGCTATATGCAGGAATTCTAGCGGGAAGACGTCTTCGGAGGTCTGAATTTCTTTAAGGGTGAAAAAATAGCGGAACTCCACGTTTTCTTTCTTTGCGTCATTCAGCAATTCCTGCAACGGCTTGATTTTTTCGGTGGAATTGTCGCGAAGGATAAAACTCACTGTCCAGGGGGTTTCAAGCGCATTGAAACCTTCCACGAGTCCGTCGCCGTGGATAAAAGCTGAAATCAGGTTGTCGCCCAGAGCCTGCATCAACATGCCCGGCCATTTGGATCTTTGCAGTTCTACGATGCTCAAGTTCTTTTTCATAATCTACCTCACCAAAGGTCGTCCCTTTTTCCGAATCGTCCCATTCCGTTGCCGAACGAAGATCCTCCGCCCATTCCGCTGCTGAATCCTCCGCCGAGTCCGTTTCCGAAACCGCCTCCGAAACCTTTCGGGGAGCCTCCGAATCCGCCGCCGAACCCGACTTCTGCTTCATCTTTTTTCTTGTTCTTGATGGCGCCTCCGAACAGGAACCAGAGAATGCCGTTGCCACGGCCTCCGCTGAATTTGGCCATGAGGAGCAAGAAGAATACAAAGAGGATGAACAGGATCATGAGTGCGGGAACGCTGTTTTCGCTCAGCTTGTAGGGGGTGGCATCGATATCAAGTTGTTTCCCCTTGGCTTTGGCGCCCATCTGGGCGAGTGCGTAAGACAGGGAAAGAATTCCTTCGCCATAGTTGTATTCGCGGAATGCCGGAATCAGTGTTTTTTGCTGAATCTTGGCGAGAGTCTTTTCGTCAAAGTTTTTTTCTAGAGCTGGCGTGACGACAATGTTCTTCCAACGCTGCTTCTGGGCGACAAAGATCATGATGCCTTCGGCGGATTGCTTGCCGAGGTGCCATTCCCTAGCGGTATTCTGGGCGTAGAGTTCACTTTTTTCGAACTGGTTCACATGTCCGATGTCGTCTAGCAGGACGCAGGTGAGTTCGATGCCTGTCTTTTGGTAAAGTTCGTCCGCAAGGCTGTTGAAAAGGCTTGTCTCGGACGCGTTTAATAGATGGTTGTCGTCGTAGATGTTGCTTTCGGAGGGCCTTTGCGGGTATCTAGGGGCTTCGGTCGATGTTTCTGCCCATGCGGAAAGCGCAAGGCTCAAGCAGAAAAAAATGAAAAAACGAAAAATGAATTTATTTCTCTGAAACATCACCTTGAAAATATAATGTTTATCGCAAAAAAGTGGACTATGAACTTTATTTTTCATTCAGAATATTCCACATTGGAATATGAAAAATGGACGAATTTGAATTTTTTTTCTGAGAATTGTTCCATTTCTAAAAAACTCTGTATATTTAGGAATGTATTACGAACAGAATTCTAGGAACGTGTTATGAAAGAAAAATGGATATGGCTCCCGGATTTTGCCTCGGATATGGGGTTGTGGGAAGACGAACTAGCGGCTATATCGCCAGAGGCGGACCATCTTTTTGTTCCTTACGAAAAAATGGTTTCGTATTTAGATCATTTGTATGGAGAACCGGACCTTGCCTCGGCATCGACTGTCGTGGGGTGGGGACTGGGTGCTTTTGCCCTGTTGAAGAATGCTGCTTCCCGGCCTAAGGGGCAACGCTGGATCCTGCTGTCTCCTTTTGCGGATTACTGTTCCGAAGAAAGTGAGTGGACGGCTGAAAATCTCTCCTTTATTGCGCACCAGACCCTGACCGCGTCGGATGCAACAATTAATGCGTTTTATGAGTTGCTTGAAGATGAACTGGGGGAATGGCAGGACGACTGGTTGAAATGTGCCAAACGCATAAAACCGGAGGCGTTGCGCTTGGGACTGGAGTACATGGCAAAGAATCGCATTGAATCCTCGGTTGATACGGCAGGTGGTGGCGTACAGGTCCTCTATGGTCGCATGGACCGGGCGATTCCTCCGTCGATGACGATGGCCTTGTCCGATTTTTTGCCTGGAGCGGAATTCAAGGAGCGCCCGAAGGCGGGACATTGGCCCCCGATGCTCCTGTTTTAGCGGATTTCCCGTTTGATTGGTGGTTGAAAAAGCTTTTTACAATATCTTCGGTGCCCCTGTCGGGGCTTTTTTTGCTATATTGAAATTAATTGTAAGTATATTGTGAGGTCCTTGTAACGATGAAACAAAAATGGGTGCTGGGGGCACTGATTGCATTTTTCGTTTGCTTCACGGGATGTGGGAAGTCCGACACCCCGGAAAATCGTGTCTTTGCAATTAAGGATTTAGCGAATAAGAAGGTTGGTGTGCTGGAGGCAAGCACCGCTGAGGTATATGCTGCAGATTTTGGTGGTGATACGGCGAAGATCCAGGTGGAAAAGTATCCTACCTTGGAAGAGGCCGTTCAGGCGCTTCGTCGTGGTGATGTAGATGCGGTGTTGGGTGACGATGCTCCGGCATCTGTCTTTGAAGGCAAGTACCAGTCCCTGCGTATTCTTGATGAAGTCTTTATGGAAGAATCGTATGCGGGAATTGTTGCCAAGAAGAATTGGGGCCTGCTTGATACAGTGAATATGGCCCTTATCCAGATGCGGACGATGGGCGTCTATGATTCTATTTTCGGATCGTATATCGGTGGTTCGGGCGATTACCATTTTAAGCCGGATTCTGCGAGCGGTCCTGTATTGAGAATTGCGACCAATGCCGAGTTCCCGCCGTACGAATTCAGAACCGAAAATGGTCCTCAGGGAATAGATATAGAGATTGCGCGTTACATCGCGGATTTTATGGAACGTCCGCTTGAAATTGTCGATATCGATTTTGACGAAATCATTGCTGCGGTGGATTCTGGAAAGGCCGATATCGGTCTTGCGGCACTTTCAGTCACCGAAGAACGCGAACGGATCGTGAATTTCACGGATCATTACGCGAAGTCAAAGATTGTGGTGATGGTGCGTAGCGGCGAAGAAGAGTCTACCTTCCAGCGCATCAAGGATACCCTGTTCGGTGACTAACTGAAGTTTCCGTGGTAATTCCAGCTCCACTGTTCGGGGTGCTCGGAAATCCACGATTCAATTTCTTTTGCAATACTTGAGACGAGTGCACTGTGCTCGTCTTTTTGCAATTTGTGGTCCACGTGCGTTTTGTCGAATTGAGGCGGATAGTATTTTTCGAATCGGATGACGATACGCTTTTGCGGTTCGTATTCGGTCCAGGTGCGGAAAAGGACGATTCCTGCGCCCATCTCGTTCACCTTTTGCGGAAGGCGCAAGTACAGTGTGCTCTTCTGTCCGAAGAGTTCGACGGAATTGCCCTTGGTGTTCTTGCCTTGGTCGAATACCATCGCGAGAATTCCTTTGGTGTGGAACAGGTCACGGAGAAGTTTTCCTGTTTCTTCGGGGTGGTATTCGGTGAGGTGCGGGGCGCTGCGGAGATCCTTGAGGACTTCGCGGAAGGCTTCGTCACCAACGGAATCGGTAATCAGGTGCACGTGTTCGCTGTAGCGGCAAAGAGCCCGATGCAGCAGCTCAAATGCGCCTTGGTGAATGCTGATGCCTGCAATGGGCTTACCGTTCTTGGCGCATTCCGCGATTGCATCACGGATGATTTCTTCGTTCTCGTAGACGATCCTGCTTTCGACACTTTTGAAGCGGGCGAGTCCACGGTACGAATCCAACGCGTTCCAGAAGATTCCCTTGAAAACGTCGCGGGCCGTAGTGCTTATTTTCAAATAGGCCTTCGCATTTTTGAGGTGCTTTACCGTGCGGCCGTAAGCTCGCTTGGTGTGGAGTGCCTTGTAGACTGGAAAAGCAACCGCAAAAAGTGCCGAATAGAAAACATCCGGCACTCTCAACAAAACGTTCAGCAGAATCTTGTATGTCTTACTCTTCGTCAAATTCCAGAATATTTCTTCCGAGTTCACGTTCAAACACGCGGCGGCTGAGTCCTTCGCCAGCGTAGCTGAGCGTGGGCGACACTTCGTAGAGCTTGTTCGGCTTGATTTCGACATGAGCCTTGCGGAGCCATTCGCGGTGGAGTCTGCCAATCATTTCGCGTGCAGTCTTCGGACTGTCGTTTCCTTCGGCGTTCTTCACCGGGCTGAATTCTTCTTCGCGCACCACGCCAAACGGCATCATCGTGCCCAGCTGCGGAAAGGCATCGAACAGGAACTGTTCGAACTTCCAGCATTTTTCGATACCGCAAACGGTCTTCCTTGCCGTGTGCCACGGGAGCTTGCTCGTCTGCAACTTACGCAAGCCTTCGGTTTTGAACAAGTGAATGGCGATGTTTCCGCCGTCAAAGGTCAGGCTTCCGTCAGCGTTGGTCATGTCGCGGTAGTTTTCGGGAAGGTCGCTGTATTCGACGACGCCGGGCTTGCCGTTCTGCAAGGCGAAGATGCCCACTTTTTCGTTGGGCCCCGCCTTATGCACCACCTTGGAGGCGGACATGCTGCGGCCTTCGCTCGCGAGAGCGCCAATAAAGGCGGGGTCACAAATGCGGCAAAGCGCATTGTCGACACTGTAAAGGAATACGTAACGCACGCCCTTTTCAATCAACCAGGCGAGGGTTCCGCTCTGGGCGAGTGCGCGGAAGCAACCGCCGTTGCCATCGGGTACCAGTGCCAGACGGTTGTTCTCGTCAACGACTGCCTTCCCGTTCGGGTCGAGCGCGCAAATCGTACCTTGTTCAAAGAATCGGATGTTTTCGCGGGCGTAACCGAAAAAGTTGTGCTCGGTAAAGAAGTTGACGGTCGCTTCGTGATTCAGCGGGCTCGTCATGATGCACCACGGAATGGGGTGGCCGACTTGTGCGGCCAGGTTCTGCAAGCGTTCCGCCTGCAGCTGGAACAGACTCTTATGGCTCGGAAGCCCGATGTCGAACATGCCCTTCGGACCATCGAAACCGAGGCGGGAACCTTGTCCGCCTGCAACGAGGAATGCGGCCACCTGGCCCTTGCCGAGGAGGATTTCTCCTGTTTCTTTCCAGAAGTCGTAGCGCAAATCGTCGGTTGCAATCTTGAACGGCATCGGCTTCAAGTTGCCCGATACGTTGTCGTCGAGCGATGCGTTCGATTTTTCGGTATAAAGCGCCTTGAGTTCTTCCCAGTCTTGGCTTGCAATGTCGCGTTCCAGATTCTTGCGGGCATCGCCGCTCAAAGATTCAAGCTTGGCGACCAGCTCTTGCTGTCCCGCCGCATTCAAAGTTTCGATAATGTCGTTCATATAGGATAATATAGAAATGTAACACAATGCTTGCTTAAAAAGGTATATTTATATCAACGAGAAATCTCGTCTTAAGAAAGAACCTTTATGCAGGGGGTGTCTTATGAAGTGTGTTGTTGAACGATTCCTTTTGACTATAGTATTGCCGCTTGCAGCTATGTTTGCAGCGTGTACTAATTCGTCTACTTCTTCGGCGGATGAAACTTCTGCGAAGCAAGATTCATCTTCATCAGAAGAATTGTCTTCGTCAGATGAAAAGTACATCGTTGATGAACGCGACGGCCAAAAGTACCGTATCGTTACCATAGGTTCGCAAACCTGGATGGCCGAAAACCTGAATTTTAAGACGGAGTCTAGTTTTTGTTATGACGATGATGTTAACAATTGTACCGAGTACGGGCGCTTATACACTTGGGTGTCTGCTACTAAAAGTGATTGTCAGTATGGGGATTCCTGCTTGGTGCCGTTAGGCGATGTGCAGGGAGTCTGTCCTTTGGGATGGCATCTGCCTAGTGCTGCAGAATGGAATATCCTATTTGAGTTCGTTGACCCGAAAAAAGATGTAGGAGTCTTTTACAGTTCGGATGATCTTTCCTCCCTTGGTAGAAATTCATTCTCATTTTCTACGATTCCTGCAGGATATAGAACCGAATATGGAACTTATGAGGATGGACAGCCTAGTGATACTGGATGTGAAGTCCACACAGATAAAATGGGTTGGGTAACCAGGTATTGTTTCCATCCGCATTCTTATTTTTGGACTTCTGATGCGTCCGGTATTATATTGGATAATGATAATGGTGATCTACGAGACCCGATAGAACCTGAAACCAGTAAATTTGTTGGTTATTCTGTCCGTTGCATTAAGGACTAATTGACTCAAATCCGTAAACAAAAAAGCCAGCATAAGCTGGCTTTTTACTTATGCAAAAATGATTGTTGGCTACCGAATGCCGAAGAAAATCACCATGCTCACGATGAGCGCGAAGATGCTAATCAGGTGCATGCGCCACACGATCTTGGAATTCATAAGCGGCTTGCTGGGGAAGCGTCCTTCCCACTTCTTTTGGTAGTGGTGGTGGAGCGGGGCGCAAAGGAAAATGCGCTTGCCTTCGCCGGTGGTCTTTTTGGTGAACTTGAACCAGCTAATCTGGAGCAATACGGAGCAAGCTTCGGCGATGATGATGATGCAAACAATGGGGAGGAAAAGTCCTGCCTGCACCAGGATGAACATGATGCCGATGGCGGCGCCAAACCCTACGGAACCGGCGTCGCCCATGTAGATTTCGGCCGGAGGGCTGTTGAACCACAAGTAGGCGAGGAGTGCGCCTGCAATCGACATGGCGAGAGGGAATAGTTCGTCGCAGCCCGGCAAGTAAGGTACGCTTAGGTACTGGCTAAAGATAAAGTTGCCGCTCACGTAAGCTACGAGCCCTACGAAAATCATGCTCGAAAGAATCGGCACAGAAACAAGGCTGTCGAGACCGTCAGTAAAGTTCGTTCCGTTGGCAGAAGCAGCAATCACAAAAGTCATGAAGCCCACGAAAATCCAGTTGGGCAAATGAATCTGGAACACATCGATGGGGCAGAAGGGGATTGTCAGGTCGCCCTTGAGTTCGGGAATGAACTTGTAGCAGAAAATGGCAACGACCAGGCTAAACAAGAAATAGAGGAACAGACGAAGGCTGCTGGAAATGCCGTCGGCCTTGTCCATGTAGTCGGCGGCCTTGAGCTTGCCGAGCTTGATCAGGCGCTTGGCCTTGACCTTTGCGATATCGTCGATGGCGCCCACGGCAGAAAATGCCGCTAGCACGATCAGGGTTGAAATGGTGTACCCGTTCATCTTGCACACCAGGAGCGACACGATTTCTACAACGATCACCAGGAGGAGGCCCCCCATGATCGGGGGAGACTTGGATTTTCCGTCCTTATCGAAGTCGGAGGTTGCGTCAAGGCTCTGGAGCTTGCGGATATAGACCGGCATAAGGCACATGACTAAAATGATGGAAAGCATGGCGGCGGTACCTGCACGGAACAGACGACCGTCGAAAAGATCAATACTAGTTAAATGATAAAGCCATTGACAAAGCATGTCGCAAAGATAAAATATTGTGGCCGTGTTGGCCTGAATTGTCAAAAATTTCTACATTATAGGGCATGAGCGAATTGCATATTGACTGCCCCCACTGCGGCACTTCTTTTGACGCACAGATTCAAGGCGATAAGGCCAATATGATGGTTTTTTGCTGTGCCCGCTGCAAGACTCCCCTGATGTACTATCATGGAGAGGTTGCCGAGCTTGACCGTGACGAATTTGCGGGGCTCCGCAAGAAGCTCAGCCGAGCCATTGACGCCGTCGTCAGCAACGGTGGTGCCATGGGTGCAGTCGCCGAGGCGCTCAAGAAGATGGTTGATGCATCCGATGCTCTTGCCGAAGAACGCTCCGTCGAGAAACACGAGAACCTGCCGCAACCGCGAGCAGGGTCTGCTCCGTCGGAATTCGATGATGCTGCCGAAAACATCGCCGGAGCCATGGCTCCGAACGATTCAGCTCGCGAACCGGAGCATAAGGAAGCTCTCTCGGACGATATGCTGGCAGGTCTGCAGAAAGATCTCGACGAACTCGATGTCGACAGCTTCCTGGATAAGCTGTAGAATTCAACCGTCTACAGCCAACTTCCTACCGTCTACTGTCTACTTCCTACTGTCTATGCTAGAATTCTTTATTGCAGCCTTGGTGGTAGCGGTCGCTCCCGGTCCCGATAACCTGTTTGTGCTTGCCCAGAGTGCTACTTATGGAGCCAAGGCGGGCTTTTGCGTGATTTGCGGCCTTTGCACGGGTATTGTAATCCAGGTGACCTTGCTAGTGCTCGGAGTTTCTGCGTTGATAGCCGCAAGTCCGAAGGCGTTCTTTGTGATGCAGTGCCTTGGGGCGGCTTACCTGCTATACCTGGCGTACAAAAGTTTCAGGGTGCGTGCGGGGACCGTGAAGTTGAATGAAGGCGGCGAACGCTTGCCTCTTCGCAAGCTTTACCTGCGCGGAATTATCATGAACATCACGAACCCGAAGGCGGTTCTTTTTGCGCTTTCGTTCATTCCGCCGGCAGTCAAGATGGATAGTCCGTTGAACCCGACCGTTCAGATGGTGATTCTCGGGGCGGAATTCATTCTGGCGACTTTTATAGTGTTCGGTTCTGTTGCGCTTTTGGCGGGTGCCGTCAAGAAGTTTATGCTCAAGAGCCCGAAGGCGAACCGCAACCTCAACTGGTTCAGTGGGGCTGTGTTCGTTCTTCTTGCTGTCGCTTTGTTTGCTCTATAGTTGCTGACGGATCAATCCGAGAATCTTCTCAATCGTAATTTCAGGAGCATCGCTGGAGTCGCCGCCTGCAGCGCGGGTGTGGCCGCCTCCGCCGAATTCGCGGGCGATGGCGTTAACATCTACGATATAGTTGCTGCGCAGGCTAATCTTGTACTTGCCGTTCACGGGGTACAGGAATAAGGCCACTTCGGTGCCGCCGACTTCGCGGATGGTATCGATGACATTCGAAAGCTCGACCGGCGTCACGTCAAAGCGGGCCATGTCCTCGGGCGTAATGTAGGCGTAAACTACCTTGCCGTCGAGTCCGAGCTTGCAATGCTCCATGACGAATCCAGTTACGAGCGTCTGCTTGTAGGTGCGCGTGTAGTAGGTCTCGTTTACGATTTTCGCGAAGTCGATTCCCTTTTCGATCAGGTCGCCGACGACTTGCATGGTGCGCTTGCCGGTGCAGCTGAACTTGAAGGCACCCGTGTCGTGCACGATGCCCAGGTACATGCTGTTGGCCGCTTCTTTTGAAACCTTGCTCTTGTCGAGGTTGACGTAAAGCACTTCGCTCGCGGAACTTGCCTCGGGTTCCACCAGGTTCAGGGTGCAAAGGTTCAGCGGGTTCGAAATATGGTGGTCGATGTTGATGGTCTTTTTAGCGGAACGAATGCATTCGGCTCCGTTTGCTCCTACGCGCTCGAAGCTCGGCGTATCCATCAGGAACACAAGGTCATAGGGCTTGCCGTTGTTGCTTTCGGCTGTCCATGCGGAGTGGGCGTCGCTTGCCCCGCGCAGAATCTTGTAGCTTTCGGGAAAATTCTCAAGATACAGGTCCACGCCGATGCCTGGGTAGTTGTCCTTGATGTAGTTGTAGATACCCGTGGTAGATCCTACGCAGTCGCCGTCCGGGCGGACATGCCCGAAAATGGCTACAGAACTTGCTTCGCTTAAAAATTCATCGATTTTCATGTCAGGGAATATAGTAAACATTTCTATATTGCGACCCATGAAACTTCTTTTTACCGACCTTGACGGTACGCTCCTGACCGACGACAAGACCATTCTCGATGTGGACATGAAGGCAATCGAGGGAATGCTTGATCGTGGGCACAAGTTGGTGCTTTGCACGGGCCGTCCGCTGACGAGTGCCAAAAAATTGGCGCAAAAGTACGGCTTCGACAAGCCGGGGTTCTTTCTGGTGAGTTTCAATGGTGGCCTTATCTACGATTATGCTACCGAACAGTCTATCCTTACGCGCCGCATTCCGGTGGAATCGGTCAAGTTCATCATGGACGAGGCTCATAAGCGGGGGATGCATGCGCATACCTACGCGGGCGACCTGGTGGTGTCGGAATACGAGACCGAACAGCTCAAGACTTATTGCCGCCTGATGCAGATGGATTATGCGGTCGTGGACGATATCCGCGAATACTTTGGCTTGGCGGATGTGGTTTCGGGGAATGCTCCTACGGCACCGATCAACGTGGTGGTGAAGCCGCCTATCAAGGTGAACATCATTACTCCGTTCGACCATGATAGTTTGGTGCAGTTCCGTGCCGATATGCGCAAGACGACGGCGGGGAAGCTCTTTGACGTGTTCAGCAAGCCTGAAATGCTCGAATTTTCGCATATGCAGTCCAATAAGGGCGATGCGGTGCGGTTTATGGCGGATTTTTACAAGGTTCCGCTGTCTGACACGGTTGCCGTGGGAGACGAAGAAAACGATTGCCCCATGATCGAGGCTGCTGGGGTGGGAATTGCCATGGCGAATGCTTCTGAAGTGGCCAAGTCCGTTGCCGACTACGTGACGGTCGCGGATAACAACCACGGCGGAATTGCCGAAATTGTCCAAAAATTCGTAATTTAGGGCATTTTAATCCCAAATATTCCAAATTGGAATAACTTACGCAAATTTTTTTGAACAAAATCAAAAACAATATGGTATCTTATGTATATATTTTTGTATGGGGATGCCATATATATGAAACAGTTCCAGTTCGATTATCATAGCATTACGTCTTTAAAACGGGATCTGGATAAGATTAGTCTTTGGTGCAAGTCGAAGATTTTTTCGCATGTGGTATTCCAAATTTATTCTGATTCGCTGGATAGGGGGCAGATTGACCTTGTTTGCGACGTGATTTCTCAAAATTTCCCCAATGCGATTTACATGGGCTGCTCCACGAACGGAAATATCGTGGAGGGGCGCCTTTCTTCGGCTTCTATTTCGGTCATCTGTACGATTTTTGAATATCCGACAACCAAGCTAAAACTGTTGCAGTATACCTTGAATTCGGAAACGGCTCTCGATGTGGTTGAAGATGTTAAAAAGGAAATCAAGAAAAATCCGTGGGTCAAGGCAGTTGAAATGCAGTTGACCATTCGTGGAATGTCTCTGACTCCGTTCTGCGATGCTTTCAAGGGAATTGAACCTTCTGTAGCCTTTTTTGGTGGCGGGGCGTTTAATCCGGATTTGAACCGCAATGATGCTTGCGTCTTCTCGAATGTCAAGGGGTATTCCGAGAAGGGGGTTATTTTTCTTTTGATGGGTGGTGAAGATTTCAATGTATACACGACCCATATTACGGGATGGAAGCCGCTGGGTAGAGAATTCCAGGTGACGAAGGCAAAAAATGCAATTCTTTATGAATTGGATGGCAAGCCTGCTTACGACGCCTACCATCGTTATCTGAATATCCTGAAGGACGAGCATTTCTTCAATAATTCCTTGGAGTTCCCGTTCTTCTATAGCCATCATGGAATCAATATCTTGCGTGCCCCGATTGCCTGTAACGACGATGGTTCCTTGGTCATGACTGCCGATATTGATGAAAACGTGAAGGCGCGCCTTGCTTACGGTGATCCGTGGACCATTCTTGCGAGTGTCCGAAAAGACGGAAAGAAGATTGGCGAATTCAATCCTGAAATCATTAAGGTCTTTTCTTGTGCGGCCAGGCGCACTTTTTGGGGCAAGGAAGAAATCAGTAACGAAACACTTCCGCTCCAAAGCCTGGCGTCGACATCGGGTTTTTATACTTCAGGCGAGTTCTTGCGCACGGGCGAATATGTGAACCAGCATAATGTGACTCTTGTGGTTGCTGCTATGCGCGAAGGAAAAAATGGGGACCATTGCGATTTCGATATGGAACAGGAGGCTTTCTCCGGCAAGGTTTCGATGATCAACCGCCTTGCGACATTTATCGATGCTGCTACCCAGGAACTGGCCGAAGCGAATCAGAAACTATCCTTGATGGCGATTACGGACCCGCTCTCAAGTCTCTTTAACCGTGGCGAAATTCAACGACGCATTAACCAGTGCGTTTCCGAAAAAATTCCGGGATGCCTGGTGATGCTTGATATTGATAACTTTAAACAAATTAACGATACGTTTGGGCATCAGGAAGGAGACAATGTCATCAAGGGCATCTCGTACGTGATGCGTAAGGTTGTTGATGAATGTGGTTTTTCGGGATTGAATGCCCATAATGTGACATTTGACGATATTGACGGCATGTATGCGGATACGGCTGTGGAGGATCTTGCAGATGCACCGCAGTTCGAAATCTTTAACGTGAAAACGCCAATTGGCCGTTGGGGTGGCGAAGAATTTATGGTCCTGCTCCAGGAGGTCTCGAAAGAGGCGGCGATTGGTTTTGCCGAGCGTGTCCGCAAGGCGTTTAATGAGATAGCCTTTGAAAGTGCGGGACACCGTTCCGTGAGTGTGGGTGTCACAGAAATCAAGAAGGGCGAAAGTGCCGATGCTGCTTGTGTCCGAGTAGACCAGGCCCTTTACCAGGCAAAAGACGGCGGCAAGAACCGTGTGGTCGTATTGTAAGGAGTGGAGAAAATGGAAGAAATCTACAAGGTTAAGCTGGATTCTTTGTACGGGGCATTTGCCATTATGGCGAATGGTGCCTACACGTATCTTACTGATATCAAGCACAATTATTCGCGCTGGTCAAAGGAAGCGGTAGATTATTTCGGCTTGCCTAGCGAGTATATGGAAAATGCCGGGGATGTCTGGATGGAGAATGTTCATCCGGACGATAGGGCTGCCTACGCGGCAAGCATTAAAGAGCTGTTTGGTGGAAAAGTCAGCGAACATAATTTGCAGTATCGCGCCCGTACCAAGGATGGCAAGTATATTGTCTGCACCTGTCGCGGCGTGGTGATTCGCGATGAGAATGGCGAGCCTGGTTATTTTGGCGGAACCATCAAGAATAACGATACCTTGAGTTATATTGACGACATCTCGAATTTCAGAAGCCTGTACGGATTCCTTGAGGATTTGCAGTCGGCGCAGTGGAAGGGCGAAAGCATCCAGATTATGCTGCTCGGCATCAACGAATTCTCTCGCTTGAACGACATTTACGGTTATACCTTCGGAAACCGCGTGCTGCAGGAATTTGCGAAGATGATCGATACCGAGGCTCACGGCATGGGCGAATGGTACCGAATGGATGGAACCAAGTTCGCCATTGTCTGCAAGAAGTCCTCTGTCGATGACCTTAAGAATCTTTACAAGCGAATCCAGTACAATTCTATTCATGACTTTGAGGTGGATGGAAACCGCATTGTGCTTTCGTTTGTTGCTGGGGCCATCAACCTGGATAGTTTGGAAGTCTCGGCGGAATCCGTGTATTCTTGCCTGCGTTTTGCCTATTACGAATCGAAGAATAACCACTTGGGCGAACTTTTTGTCCTGAAGAACAATGTGGGCGATGACAAGCGCTTTGCGATTGAACGCATCAACGTGATTCGCAACAGTATCGTGAACAACTGCGAAGGATTCTTCCTCTGTTACCAGCCGATTGTCGATGCGACTACCGAAAAGATTATCGGGGCAGAAGCGCTTATCCGTTGGAAAAATGATGAATATGGCGTGGTGCCGCCGGTGCAGTTCGTGGATGTGCTGGAACAGGATAACTTGTTCCCTGAATTGGGTAAGTGGATTTTGCGGACGGCGTTGGTCGATGCCAAAAAGTTCCTCGCTCGTTATCCGGGCTTTATCGTGAACGTAAACTTGTCTTATACGCAGCTGGAAAAGTCCGACTTTGCGGAAGACGTCCTTGCGATTATCGAGGATGTGAATTTCCCGCCGCAGAACCTGTGCCTGGAAATTACGGAACGTTGTCGCCTTTTGGACATGGGACTCCTGAAGGATATCTTTACGCGTCTCCGCAAGCATGGCATTAAGG
Organism: Fibrobacter sp.; assembly: GCA_017626945.1. Lineage (GTDB taxonomy): Bacteria > Fibrobacterota > Fibrobacteria > Fibrobacterales > Fibrobacteraceae > Fibrobacter. The sequence goes on along the minus strand of JAGAHT010000045.1, from coordinate 131,393 downwards.
TGGCACTCGATGATTTTGGAACGGGCTTCAGTTCGATCGGCGTGCTGCGTGAACTCCCGGTGACGACGGTGAAGATTGACCGCAGTTTCGTGATGAATATCGAAAAGAACAATTCGGACCAGAATACGGTGCGCTTCATTTCGGAACTGGCGGATTCGTTCTCGTCGTCGGTGACGGCTGAAGGTATCGAAACGCCTGAAATGCGTGAATTGCTGTTACGCTTCAAGATCAAGAGCTTGCAGGGATTCTACTATTCTAAGCCGCTTCCGATGGACGAATTCATGGACAAGTACGTGAATGCATAGTAAGAGCTCCGTTTAACTCTTACTATATTTCCCTGCATGAAGAATATTCTTGAACGCCTGGGTAACAGCCGCAGGCATTTTATTGCGTTGGGAATCACACTTGCCGTTTTGGTGGGCGCGTTCCTTATTTTCAACAATTTGACGGTTTCTTACGCCCGCCGTTGGGATATCGACTGGGGCTATTATGCTATCCTTTCGACATTTATCCTGCTGGTCGTGGGTGTAGTGGTGAACCTGCCCGTGATTTGGCGCGGCTGGAAGGACTTCAAACCTTCGGGAAAAAGCATCTGTGCCTTTGCCGGAATTGCTCTCGTGTTCTCGGTGTTCATGTTCGGCAATATCAGCAACACGCACCGTGTGCTGAGCGACGAGACCAGCTGGGAGTCGATGGGACTCCAGATGTATTTCGAACATACGGGGGGCATCTGTAACGAAGGTCTCTGGAATGACGGAGTGCTCGATTGCAAGACCGAAGTGAACAATTTTAAGGGAAAGGCGCTCGGGTTCGTCTATTCGCTGGTTTTCAACTTTATGGAACCGGGGCGCGACACGGCCTTGCTGGTCAACTATCCTTTCTACCTGTTGAGTCTCCTGTTCTTTTTCTTTGCGCTTTCCAAGTGGTTCAAGAATGACTGGGCGGCCCTTGCGGCGACCGCTTTCCTGGGCGGAATGCCGATTTATCTTTTGCAGGCCAGGTCGGCCTCGACGGAAGTGCTTTATATTTTCTTGCTTGCTGCTCTGATGGCGTGGTATGCCTTTGTCCCGGCAAACAAGGTGAACTGGAAGCATTTCCTGTTGACGGTCCCGCTGCTCGGTTTCTTTGCGCAGACTCGTCAGGAGACTGTCTTTGCCTTTATTCCGTTCGCGCTTTATTACTACAAGTACTTCTTTGAACGTCCGCATAGGCTTCCGCTTTTTGTGGCCTCTGTGATTGCGGTGAGCTGGCCCTCGGTGAACACGATGGCGGCCTACCGTGGCTATGATTTCCAGGGCGGGGAACACGCGGCCCATTCGCTTGAGAATCTGTGGTTCAATTTGAAGACGAATATCGAGATAATGTTGAACCTGAAAGAAGATCCGTCTTTCGGCGGAATCATGATGAACCCGTTCTACACGACCTTTACGATTATTCTTCTGGCGGTGACGGCGTGGCTCCTGTTCCGCTTGATTTATTCCCGTCGCTACTGGCGCGGTGCGTTGCTCGGAATCACGTTCTGCGTGCAGATTTTTGTAATCCTCCTGAACGTGTCGGGAACGTTTACGATCGATATCAACCAACGTTACGTGCTGGTGGCGCTTCCGTTGTTTGCCCTGATTATGGCCTTAGGTCTGTTCGATGCTCTCGCCTTTACGACCAAGATGAAGCCGGAAGCGGCTGGAAAGATTATTCTTGCGATTTCTGTGGTACTTTCGGTGGGGCTCATGGTTTACCATGGGGACAGCTTCCGTCACAATATGCTTTATTACAAGAATAAGCTTCTGGGTGAAGAAGACTATCTGGACAAGTCCCTGGAGTCTTTCCCCGAAAAGTCCATATTCATTTACTCGCGCCCCTGGCAGATGCTTGCCTCTAGGCATAGTTCCTTTAGCGAACGCACCTTTATGGGATGGGATACCGAGACGTTTGCCAAGTGGCAGCAACTGTCCGGCGGAAATATCTACATGGTGCGCGGACAGGATGGCTACGGCGAACTCAACCGGAAGTCCCGTGTGGTGGGATTCAAGACGACGGACCAGGTAGACGAAATCCTGAAGGACTACAAGAGCGAACGCGTGTTGATTGAACCAAAGCTGTTCGGTTATCCTCTTGCGATATATAAGATTATTGCGAAGAAGGGTGTATCGACTTACCAGCAGAATTTCTTCGTGGGTGATATGGCCGACGGGGCGATGGTCGTGAACAAGCGTTTCCCCGAGGCGATTACCTGTAACTACTCGCTGAATGGCGAACTGCAGGAGGAGCTGGTCATTACGCAGGAAGCCGATACCTTGCTGCTGGATTCTGCGAAGATTACGGCGGGCATGAACCGCGTAAAGTTTGAATGCATGATGCCGGATTCCGATACGCTTGGACTCGTGAAGGATTTCTTTGTGGAAACTCCTGAAGTATTGCTGCTATCGAAGTTGAAGATGGATGCGTTTGAGCAGGCGTGGGGACAGCCGCAGATGAATACGACGGTTGAACATCGCAAGTTGACGCTTGACAAGGAAGTTTTCCGCTACGGTATCGGTTCGCATGCCCCTGCATTTATCCGCTACAGTTTGCCGCGCAGCTATTCGACGCTGCATGCGACGGTGGGCCTGGATGACGAAAGTGCCTGCGGCGATGGCGCCTCGTTTATTGTGATTGGCGACAACCGTGAACTTTTCCGCAGCAAGCGCTTATACTCGACGGAAAAGCAGAATATCAATGTCGACGTGTCTGGCGTGAAGGTGCTGGAACTCCGTCTGGATGAAGGTGACAAGAAGGACAAGGACTGCGATCACGGCGACTGGGCGAATGTCTGGCTGGAGGCCGCTCGTTGAGAGTCCTTGTTGCACCACTCGACTGGGGGCTCGGACACGCGACTCGTTGCGTGCCTGTGGTTCGGGAGTTCCTGAACCAGGGCGCCGAAGTCGAACTTGCCGTGGTGCGGTCTAATGCGGGACTCTTGCGTGGTATTTTCCCGGAACTTCGTCAGCGGTTAGTACCTTCTTACAACATTGTGTACCCGAAGCACGGCTACAATATGGGACTCTGGCTCGTAAAGAACGGAGCCCACTTGCGGACGGTGATGAACTATGAGCATCGTATTGCCGAGGAAATGGTGATGCGTTTCCATTACGATGTTCTGGTGTCCGATAACCGTTTTGGTTTCTATAGCCGGAAAGCAAAGTCTATTTATATGACGCACCAGCGGCGAATTGCCTTTCCTCGTGTGTTGTTGGCGTTTGAACCGCTCGGAATGCTTTGGCATGCTTCGGTGATGAAGCGCTTTGATGAAGTCTGGGTGCCTGATTTGCCTGAATTTCCGGGGTATGCGGGCGCGCTTTCGCATGTGAAAAATTGCCCGGTGCCGGTAAAGTATGTAGGGGCGTTGTCAAGATTCAGCGGAAAGGATGCTGAAGCGCCTGCTAGTTTGAATGGTAGCGGTCCCTATTGCTTTGTTGCGGTCGTTTCGGGAGTTGAACCTGCGCGAACCCGTTTCGAGAACCTGTTACGGGAGACTCTCGTCAAGATTCCGGGACGCCATGCGATTATCCTTGGCAAGCCATCGCTCGGAGTGAAAAGTTCCAACGAACGTAATCTGGATTTGTTCACGCACTTGCCAGATGACCAGTTTGCTTCTGTGGTGCGGTCGGCACAGTGGGTGATTTCGCGTGGCGGCTACAGCACCGTCATGGATATGGCTGTTCTTGGCGCCCGGTGCGTATTTGTACCGACGCCTGGTCAGTATGAACAGGTGATTCTAGGGCGCGATCTTGCCCGCGAAGGCTATGCCGCGACCATCGATGAATCCAAGTTCTCGACAGAAACCTTGGTTGCTGCTGTTAGCGAAAAAGCACACGTCGCCCTCCCAAAACCAGGAGAGAATAACCTACTGAAAGATGCTGTTAAAGAACTTATGTCATTCTCGACCGAAGGGAGGGAATCCAGTGCTGGATCCCGTCTCCCCTCCGCTACGCTTCGAGGATGACACGCTCCAGGATGACTCATCTCATTCTTAATTCTTCATTCAACTAACTATGCCTCAATTCATTCTCGCTTTCCCTCTCACTAAAGAAATTAATGAACCGCTCGCCATTACCGAAACGGTGACTCTCGCTGCCGATGCGACCTCTGCGATTATTCCCGGTTGCAGCGTGATGTTCAAGGTGGTCCGCAAGGAACATGTGGACGGTCTTGCTGATATTTTCAAGGAACATCAGGATATCTCTGCTGAAACGGCGGCTGCAATCGAGGCGCACAAGTCACTCTTGTTCTTGCTCGGCGAAGTCAAGAACATCGAAGAAGTGACCCAGGTGAACATGGCAATCCTGAAGGTCTTTAACGCGGGTGCGCTTGGCGTGTACATGCAGCAGTGTGGCGCTGCCTGGACCGATGTGGGCTTCCGCGAAGAAGTGGGTGATGGTGAATACCCGATGGATCCGTGGATTAATTTTGTGGAAGCGGGCGATACGATTTATACGCTCGGACTTGCAACGTTCGTGCTGCCGGATTTGTGCATCGCGGCCAGTGCCGATGACCCGCAAGAAGCCTTGCTGATGGCGGCCGATTCCTTGTTTGGCGATGGAGTTCCCGCCAAGTCTGGTTCTGAAGTTGACCTCGGCGAGGGCGTGCATTACGTGCTCCGCTCCGAAGCCAAGAATCCCTTCCCGAAGGACAGTCCCGAATACAACAAGCAGGGTGTCTTGAGGTTAATTAAAAAGTAGCGGTGAGCGATGAGGTTGCTTCGCTCTTCTGTTTGATAAACAGAAAAAGAACCTAGTTGATACTAGGTTCTTTTGCTCAAAGCTCATTGCTCAAAGGGCGCATAGCGCCCGAGCTCATTCCTCTTACAGTTCCGGTTGCTTGCCGGTGAGGCGCACGAAGATTTCTTCGTACTTGGCGAGCGTGTTCTTCACGACTTCGGGCGGAATTTCCGGACCCGGATAGGTCTTGCCCCAGTCGAGAGTTTCGAGCCAGTCGCGAACGTACTGCTTGTCGAAGCTTTCCTGGTTCTTGCCCACCTGGTACTTGTCTGCCGGCCAGTAACGGCTGGAATCCGGAGTCAGCACTTCGTCGATCAAGATGGTTTCGCCATCGATTTCACCGAATTCGAACTTGGTGTCGGCGAGGATGATGCCCTTGCTTGCGGCGTAGTCGCGGGCCTTCGTGTAGATGTCGAGGGACATGTCACGGAGAGTCGTTGCGACCTTTTCGCCAACGATGTCGAAAGTCTGTTCGAAGCTGATGTTTTCGTCGTGGCCAACGTCGGGCTTGGTGCTCGGCGTGTAGAGCGGCTTTTCCAGCTTCTGGCAGAGCTGCAGGCCTTCCGGGAGAATATGACCGCAGATCTTGCCGGTCTTCTGGTAGTCCTTCCAGCCGGAACCCACGATGTAGCCGCGGACGATGCATTCCACGGAATGGCGGTGAGCCTTCTTCACGATCATGGAACGGCCACGGAGGTAGTCGGCGTGCTTCTTGAGCACGGCCGGGTATTCGTTCACGTCGGCGGTGATGAGGTGGTTCTTCATGCCGAGGTGCTGGAACCAGAACAGCGAAAGCTGGTTCAGGATTTTGCCCTTACCAGGGATCGGGGTGGGGAGCACCACGTCAAAAGCGGAAAGACGGTCGCTGGCGACCATCAGGAAGCTGTCGCCCAGGTCGTACATGTCACGTACTTTGCCCTGGTGGAACAGCGGAACTTCGGTAATGGGGGTTTCAAATTTTAAGCTCATAGTACCCCAAATTTAGTAATTTGAAGCGCTCTTTTTTCTATTTTCACTAAAACACGGTGCGTTATGAACTTATTGAAAACCCTATTTTTGTCTTTAACTGTAGCCTCTGTCGCATTTGTGGGGACTTTTAGGGCGGCCCAGTGCCTTTCAAAATAAGGTTTGAAATATGAATTTTTCTATGAAGAAGATGTTTGGCTTGACGGTGGTCGCTTCTGTGGCGGCTTCTGCGGTGTGGCTTTCCGCCTGTGCCTCCAGTAAGCCGGATGCCGTGGAAAGTTCTGCTGCGGTGCAGGAATCGGAACGCCCGAAGGTGATGCCGCCGCAACCTTCTACGCCGGTTACGGTTTTTGAACTGAAGGTGATGAGTGCTGACAAGCAGGTGCGTGTAGTCGATAAGCCGACCATGGCGGCGCTTGACTTTGCGGCGTATTTCAACAATCCGATCCGCCAGGCGGGCAAGGACGAAAAGCCTGAAAATTACGCGGGAAAGATGTCGTCGGCAAAACTGGCGGAATATCCGTTCCCGATGCTCGATTCGCTTTCGGAACATGAACCCGCCGTAGTTGCAGAAAGGCAGCCCCTGGCTTGGGAGCCACTGTCGAAGCTTCTCTATGCGCAGATCGGGAACGATTCGCTGGGAGTCTTGTTGAGTGCGGTCGAGGCGGTCAAGTGGAATGAACCCGAGGTATTCCGTGCGTTCCAGACGGTTTCTCGCTTGTGGGGTGTGCCCTTGAGCGATGGTTCCGTGGAATGGTGGGTGGAAGTGATGCCTGCCTTGTGGACAGGGCGTACCGTGTTCTACGGAAAGCTGAAGTTGGCCTCGAAGGGTGAAACTGCCGAAATTTTGAATTACTACTTGACGGGCGAAATGAATATTGACGATGCCATGAATTGGGCAAGAACGTTGTCGTCCTATTGGTATCCGACCCTGAATACGGACTTGGAACCGCATACGGCGGGATCTCCTTGGGAAGGCGATAAGAACAGGCCGTTTGCGGTGATGCGCGGCAATCCGATGGGAACTCCGATGTGGATCGCGTTTGAGGCTCCTGCCTTCCGCTTGAGTGACGAGGCGTTGCGTGCAAAGCGTACAGCCGATTCCCTGGCCGAGGCGGGTGAGGTGGTTCCCGTGAATCGCATGCTTGATACGAGTTCCGCGTTCCGCCTGCAGACGCTTGCTTCGGTCGAAGGTTCCTGCCCGGAGAACGATGCAACGAAAAAGTTCCGCGACGAACTTTCGAAAACCCTTAAGAAATTGCCGAAGGAACAGAATGCGTGGGCGTCGAATGGAATGCTCTGGTTCCGTCGCAATGCTAACTATCTGACTGCAGACAAGATTACGGCGCAGGATAGCTTGCACAATCCGCTGCCGCGCCTCCTGGAGCTCAAGAAGTATCTGGACTCTCTCGGCGTCCAGCTGCTGGTGGTTCCGATTCCCGTGAAGGAAGAAATTTACGGGGAACGCCTTGTGGAGGGAACTGCCGCGGACCTCTGCGTGAACCCGGCGGGTCGTGAATTTACTCGTGAAATGCTTGCGGCAGGGCTTGATGTCATGGATGTCTACCCGGCGCTCATGGCCGCAAAGGCGGGGGATGAACCGCCCCACTTTAGTTACCAGCGCTACGATACGCACTGGGCGCTTCCGGGAATGCTTGCGGCGCTTGAACAGTTGGCTTCCCGCGTGACGCAGTATTCCTGGTACAGCGAATCTGGAGCTCAACCGGGAACGCTCAATATGCAGGAAACCAAGACGCTTCGCGAGGGCGACCTTGTGGCTCATATGCCCGATGCCGAAAAGTCCAAGTATCCTGCTGACACTTTGTCTGTAATGAAGATATTCAAGGGCACCGAAGCTTACAAGGGGGGCAAGAATGCGCCGATTCTCTTGATGGGCGATTCGTTTACGGGTGTGTTTGAATCCGTGGACCAGAAGAGCGGTGGCCCAGGGTCGCTCCTGGCCTATGCAACGGGCCTCGATGTGCAGGTGCTTACTAGTTGGGGTGGCGGCCCCGGCGTGTATCACCGTATGATGAAAATGAAGAAGGATATGCAGAGCAAGCGACTGGTCATTTACATGATGACCGCCCGTGACTTCTGGCAATCCCCGATGGAATGGGACGGATTGTAGATCAGGATGTTCTCTAGGTTATCCCGTCTTGCGAAGCGCCTGTTTTGGCCGGTGTTGATTCTCGTGTTTGCGATGTCCTTGGCACTGGTGCTTTGGAGTGGTCGCACAGAAACGATGGGGTTCCGCGATGCGGCCTGTTCCTTTGAAGACAAAATGCCCGGCTGCATGGATTCGGTTGTGGCGTGGAAGGCGGGACTCGCTTTTTTTGACAGTTCGCTTGCTCAGTCTGGGGATACCCTGCATAGTCTAAAGTCCCTTTTGTGGGAATACTGGAACATTAAATTTGCGGGGGCGGGCGATTCCGCTGTTTCAGAAAATGCAATATTACCTCTTCGTGTGCTAAATACAAGAAAATCCGGCTGCATGGGACTTTCGTGGCTTGCGATGATGGTGGCCGAGGAACGGAAAATTCCGCTTTCGGTGATTCTCCTTCCGGGGCATGTGTTCTTGCGTTACGGAAATTCGGAGTCGGCTGTCAATTTGGAACCCAACCGACGGGGATTTTCCTATACGGATGCCGAGTACCAGGAAAAGTACAAGGCGGGCCCCTGGACGGGGCTTGAATTTAAGCCGCTGACCTCTACGCAGTTTGTGGGATTGGCCGCTTTTGATATGGGAAATCTTTACCTAGATACGGATTTACGCAGGGCCTTGACCTGGTATCGCATGGCCGAAGAATTTTTCTCGGAGTATCCAGGAATCAAGGTGAATCAGGAAATCGCGAAAAGCCGTCTGCCGGACCATTTGTAGCCTTTTTGTAAGGGCAACGGCAGGGCAAAATTGCTATTTTTGGCAAATGCGTTTGTTCTTTGTCTTTGCCATAACATTTTTGCTGCTTGCTTGCTCAAATTCGGTAGGGCCGGAAACTCCCGATGAAATGCGTGTGGAACTTAAGCAGGATTCTCTTCCGGGAATGCTCCGCGTGAAGACTTCGAACGCATCAGTTGTCTTGGGAACGAACGCTCCCTTGTCGCTGGACCATGAACACCCTGCCATGACGGTAAAGATGGATTATGAATTCTCTTTAGGGCGTCATGAGGTCACTTGTGCCGAATTCAATGAAATAATGGTCCCTGCGACGGGACTTGAGCTGGAATGTGAGAACGATAACCTTCCTGCGACAAATGTTACCTATTACGATGCGGTCCTCTATTCGAATGAAATGAGCAAGGCGATTGGCCTGGATACGGCCTATACCTATACCGAGGTGTCGTTTGATGATTTGCATCATTGCGTCGGAATCGAGGGCTTTGTTTTTCACCCTGAAGTCGAGGCGTACCGTTTGCCCACCGAGGCGGAATGGATGCTTGTTGCGAGTAAGAATTGGAATACAAAAAAGGGATGGCTTGCTGAAAATTCCGACTACAAGTTGCACAAGGTCTGTTCTCTAGAAAAAAATGCAAACGTTCCCTGCGATATGGTGGGAAATGCTATGGAATGGTCCAACGATTGGCTCGGCCAGTTCCTTGATACGATTGTCGTGAATTATGTGGGTGCGCCAGATGGAGGGAGCCTTGGTGAAAGAGTGATTAAGGGCGGCTCGTATCAGACGACGCAAAAGAACCTTTTTATATTCAGACGCGGAGATGTCTATGCGGTGACGTCTTCGACGCGGGCGGCATATGTGGGTTTCCGTCTTGGTTTCGGTAGTATCCCTGAAGCGACATGGATTGACTATAAGGGAAACACGATCGTGAGCCGTGCCTTTCCGCTCTTGAATACGGCGTCCATCCGAAAATACACGAATACCTATAAGATGCGACTTGCCTTCAGGAATAATATATCGGGCAACCTTTCGCTTTTGGATTATTCCAGCGGCGTGCTTTATATCTCTGAAATTGCGGATACGATGCCGGTCTACCATCCGGAAATATCTCCTGACGGACAGTTTGTCGCTTTTTGTACGGGGCTTGAAGGTGTTTCGGGTAAGTCGCAGATATATGTAAGGTCTCTTGATCTTGAAAAGGGAAACATCGTAAAGCTTGATGTCGAAAGTGCGGCAATTCCGAGATGGCGCGTTCTTGAAAATGGCGATACTGTTATCGTTTATGTGACCGATGCGGGGAACAACAAGGAAAATTCGACCTTTGCGAAAACGGAAACTTGGCAGGTCCAGTTCAGAAAGGGTAATTTCAGAAAGACGAAAAAGTTGTTTGATGGCGCCTACCACGGGAGAATATCAATGGATCAGCGACTCACTGTAACGGGAGCCCGCCTGCTTCGCGCAAGGATTGCAGAACAGGGATCTACAGTGACGGGTAATGCTCGCGATACGGTTTGGTATGGTGGTGAACAGGCTTGCAACGTATCGCTTTCGCAGGATTCTGCGAAACGGACTCTGTTCCTTGATTTTGGTGGCAGGACGGGACAGGAATTCGTGGGTGAAAACTACAGAACTCACGAGCGTATTCTAGTCGCAGATAGTAGCGGAAAATTGGTCCAGTCGGTGGCGGCCCCGGACGGATATACTTTTGATCATGCGGAATGGGTGCAGGGGCGTTCGGACTTGGCGGTTGCCACTCTGACGAATGCGAATGGCTCCCATGAAAGAATCGTTCTCGTCAAGATGGATGATGGCAAAATCGTGGACCTTGTGGAAGGGGAAGACCTGTGGCATCCTAATTTCTGGGCTTACACTCCGACGGATTTTTCGAAGTATGAACTTGAGCCCGATAGCGCGGGTGTCTATATGAAGGCCGATGACGATGTGCCTGCAATTCTGATGCGCTTCAATATGGAACTGATTTGGCGCTATCGCGATACGGCGAATGTGGTTGTCGTAGGTTCTTCGAGGCCGCTGAATTCGGTTTCTCCTTGGTCTTTAGACAGGGGATTTTTTGCAGTCAATTTGGCCCAAACGCCGAATTCGATTTATACGTCAAGGGACATTCTTGACCTGTATGTGTACAGGCATTTTAAGAAACTGAAGTATATCATCATCTCTCTGGATATTGATTTCTGGTATAAAATCGACGGTCCCAAGGGCGATAACTTCTTTGCGACCCGTTATGCCGATTATCCTGGTTTTGTTTACGATAAAAATCATAACTACTGGAACGATGGTTATCCAGAAGGTTTGCTGGAGTATACTGAAAACTATTTGACGGTTTCGGATGAATCTAATTTTGTGAGAGACCGCGGGCGCCTTCTAGGGATAAATTGCCGTTCGTGGGGGGAAGATGTAGAAGCAGAAATGGATTCGACTCTCTATGATAATCAGCAGTATCTGTTAGATGATAATATGGCTGCCTTGGAAGGGATTATCAAAAAAGCGCAAGAACACGATGTCAATGTGGTCGGGGTGATTTTCCCACAAAGTCCCGCTTTCAAGGAAACGGGAGCATTTGGTCGCTATGGACTTCGCAGGAGTACCGCCAAGAAATTGATTGAAAAATTTGAGAAACTGGATGAGGCTTATCCCAATTTCAAGTTCATGGATGAAAATAAGATGGGCGACCACGATTATCCTGATGGGTATGCAGCCGACACAGACCACTTGTGTTTTCTTGGTGCAACGATCATGACGAGACGGGTTAATGCCGTGTTGAAGACTTTTGAGTAGGACTTGTCACTGCTAGGGAAAAGGAAATTTGAATATGAAATGGCTTGCGTTGATATGCGGATTCTTTTCCCTGCTGGTTTGTTCCTGCTCGAATTCGGTGGGCGTGCAGGCTGAAAAAAAGCCTCCGGTGGACGTTTCCTCGGATACCCTCGCGGGAATGCAGCGTGTGCAGACACTAAAATCCGTTACGGTTCTTGGAACTCTGGATTCCAAGGCAAAGGTGAATGAACGCCCCAAAATGAAAGTCCGCTTTGATTACGATTTTTCGATGGGACGCCATGAGGTGACCTGTGGCGAATTCAATGCGGTGATGGAAAATGTTTCTGGACTTGTTTTAGATTGTGATAATGATAGCCTTCCGGCGACAAATCTCACTTTCTATGATGCGGTTCTCTTTGCGAATGCTCGGAGCAAGAAAGAGGGCTTTGATACGGCCTATACCTATACATCGGCCGTGTTTGATACTGAAAAGCATTGTACGGCCTTGGACGGTTTTGCCTATCGACCGGAGGTGAATGCCTACCGTTTGCCGACGGAAGCCGAATGGGTTCTGGTGGCGTCGTCCGAATGGAATGAGGAGTATAGCTGGACAGCCGAAAATTCTGATTATAAGCTGCACCGCGTTTGCGCAAAGACGGATTCGACGATGCAGTTCTGCGACATGATGGGAAATGCCATGGAATGGGTCAACGATTGGCTGGGCCTTTTCCGTGACACGACGGTTTTGGACTATGTGGGCGCTCCTGATGGAGGATCCCTGGGACAGCGCATTGTCAAGGGAGGTAGCTACCGCAATCCCGCCACGTCGATTACCTTGTATGGTCGAGGCGACGTGTATACGGTAACTTCATCGAGCCGCGCGGATTATGTTGGTTTTCGACTCGCTTTTGGTGCAATTCCTTCTGCAGTATGGATGGGAAATAACGGAAAGGCTGCATCAAGCAGAATTGTGCCACTTGCAAGTTCTGCAACTTTGCGTTCTGTGTTGGGAACATACCAGGCTCGTCTCGCCTTCCGAAACGATTTGACGGGGAATTTGGCTTATGTGGATTATTCTAGCGGAATTCTTTCGGTGAATGAAATTGCGGATACGATGTCGGTCTACCATCCGGAAATTTCTCCTGACGGTAAGCGGGTGGCATTCTGTACTGGTCTCGAAGGTGTGTCGGGAAGGTCGACTCTTTATGTTCGCGACTTGAACGCCGATGGCTCGAATCTGGTCAAGCTGGATGTCGTATCGGCGGCGATTCCGCGCTGGCGCGTGCTTGCTTCGGGAGATACGGTCATTGTCTACGTGACCGATGCGGGAAACAATAAGGAAGAATCTGCGTTCAAAAAGACGTCTACTTGGCAGGTCTCTTTTGCAAAGGGTAAATTCGGTAAGCCGCAGAAACTTTTTGACGGGGCTTATCATGGGGGAATCAGCGAAAATGATGCCCTTGCCGTAACGGGAGCGAGACTTTTGCGTACACGAGTTTCTGGACAAGAAGCCGTATGGTACGAGGGTGAACAGGCCTGCAACGTATCTCTCGCCAAGGATGGTTCCAAGCGAACCCTGTTCCTTGATTTCGGCGGTAAGACAGGACGCAAGTATGTCGGAGAAAATTATGGAACGCACGAGCGGCTTCTTGTCGTCGACAGTATCGGCAACCTGATTCAGAGCTTGGCTGCGCCGGCGGGGTATTCCTTTGACCATAGCGAATGGGCTTCGAACGGAAACTTTGCCGTTGCGACTCTTTCGAATGTGAACGGCGCCCATACGAAAATGGTGCTGATTGATTTGACCGAAGGGAACGTGGTGGAACTTGCCGAAGGTGATGAACTTTGGCACCCGAACTTGTGGGTCTATCAAGAAAAAAATAGTGAAGTGAATTTCTCGCTGGATTCGGATAGTGCTGGAATTTACATGAACGATGGCGATGACTGGGGTGTGGCCCTGATGCGCTACAATATGGAGCTGCTGTGGCAATACAAGGATTCCATCAATGTGGCCGTGGTAGGCTCTTCGAGACCGCTGTACGCCTTGTTGCCGTCGTTGATGAGCGAGCGATTCTTTATGGTGAATTTTGCGCAGACTCCCAATAGCATTCATATGTCAAGGGATTTCCTGGAACTTTACTTGTTCCCTCATCTGAAAAAGCTGAAATACGTTGTGCTGTCTTTGGATATTGACTTCTGGAATAAACTTGATGGCGAGAAAAGCGATAACTTTTTCCAGAATGCTTATCGCAGATATCCGGGCTATGTTTATGATAAAAATCATAACTACTGGCGCGATGGTTATCCGGAAGGGTTGCTGGAGTATACGACAAAATATTTGGATGTAAAGCCGTACTTGGTGCACGAAGTAGACCGTGGCGCGACAATGTTCCAGTACTGTGGCGGTTGGGCAAACCCTCCGTTGGTTGAAGGCGATAGCACTGCGTATGATTCGGAAAAGAATCTGTACGAAAAAAGTCTTGAGTCTCTTGTAGACATTATCCAAAGCGCCCAAAATAAGAATATCGTTGTCGTTGGAATCCTCTTCCCTCAAAATCCGGCTTATCAGAATACGGGGGCCTATGGCCGTTATGGGTTACGCAGGAGTGCTGCGGAACAACTTATTTCCCGTTTTGTGGAGCTCGAAAAAAATTATCCCAATTTTAAGTTCCTTGATAGAAATAGAATGGGAAATCACGGCTATCCGAGCGAGTGGTTCGTAGATGACGATCATTTGTGCATCGAAGGTGCCAAGTCCCTTACGGAAACAGTTGATATCCTTTTAAATGGTTTGGAATAGGGTAGGGAGGACTTCTTGAGATTTGTTTTTCTGGTCCTAGTTTTCGTCTTTTGGGCGGCTTGTTCCAATTCTGAAGGGGTGTCTTCGGGGAATTCCTCGAAAATCGAAGTGGAGGAGGATTCTCTTGCGGGAATGCTCCGTATCAAGGCTGTCGGCGAAACGGTTCTCTTGGGAACCAACGAGGTAACGGCGAAAGTCAATGAGCGTCCGTCGATGAAGGCTCGCTTTGACTATGATTTTTCGATGGGTCGCACTGAAGTTACCTGTGCTGAATTTAACGATTTGATGACGGCAAAGGGACTTTCCCTGTCGTGCGAAGCATCTGTTCCTGCGACGAACATTACCTACTACGACGCAGTCCTTTTTGCGAATGAACGAAGCAAGTCCGAGGGCTTTGATACGGCCTATACTTACAGCCGCGCAGTTTTTGATTCGGAAGGACGCTGCACGAACCTGGAAGGTTTTGCGTACCGCCCCGAAGAGGATGCGTATCGTTTGCCGACCGAAGCGGAATGGATTTTGGTGGCGAAGGCGAATTGGAATGTGTCTGGCGCTTGGACTTCCGAAAATTCGGATTATAAGTTGCATCCTGTCTGCGAAAAAGCAGATTCGTCTAGTCAAGTCTGCGATATCGCGGGGAATGCTATGGAGTGGGTGAACGACTGGCTCGGAAAATTCCGCGATACGACAGTGACGAACTTTGTCGGAGCACCCGATGGAGGCGCGCTTGGGCAGCGCATCGTGAAAGGCGGTAGTTATCGAAATTCGGCGGAATCCATTACACTTTACAGTCGCGGGGATGTGTACACGGTGACTTCGTCGACGCGAGCTGATTATGTGGGCTTTCGTCTGGCATTCGGTGCAATTCCTGGAGCGACCTGGATGAGGAACGATGGCAAGGTTGCATCGAGCCGCGTCGTTCCTTTGGCGAGTTCTGCAACGATGCGTTTCCTGTTTCAAACCTATAGGGTAAAATTGGTGTTCCGGGATGACAACTCGGGCAATTTGGCATATATCGACTATTCCAGCGGGAATCTTTCCGTGCATGAAATAGAAGATTCGCTTGATGTCCACCATCCTGAAATTTCTCCTGATGGCAAATATGTCGCTTTTTGCACGGGACTCGAAGGTGTGTCGGAAAAGTCGGAACTCTATGTTCGGGACTTGAATGCGACGGGTTCCAATTTGGTCAAGCTAGAGGTTGAATCGGCAGCGATTCCGCGCTGGCGTGTACTTGAGTCGGGTGATACGGTAATTGTCTATGTGACAGATGCGGGTAGCAATAAAGAGGAATCTGCTTTCAAGTCCGCATCGACCTGGCAGGTGCCTTTTGCGAATGGTAAATTCGGCAAACCGCAAAAGCTTTTTGACGGAGCTTATCATGGCGGCATTAGCGCGGACAATGCCCTTGCCGTAACGGGGGCGAAACTTTTGCGTGCCCGCGTTTCTGGGCGTGATACTGTTTGGTATGGTGGTGAGCAGGCTTGCAACGCATCGCTTGCCAAGGATAGGTCCAAGCGTACCTTATTCCTTGACTTCGGCGGGAAAACGGGCCGCGAATATGCGGGTGTGAATTACGGTACGCACGAACGTCTTCTCGTTGTCGATAGTGTTGGCAATCTGGTTCAGACTCTTGCTGCTCCTGCGGGTTATTCCTTTGACCATAGCGAATGGGTCTCGAATGGTAATTTTGCCGTGGCGACCCTCACGAATGCGAACGGGGCTCATACGAAGATTGTTCTTGTCAATCTGACGGATGGTTCCCTCGTGGAACTTGTCGAAGGGGATGAATTTTGGCATCCGACCTTGTGGAGTAGTGATGTCCAGACTTCGACGAACGAGTCTGTCCTTGACCTGGACAGTGCAGGGGTGTATTTTGTGGAAGGCCAGGATTGGCCGCACGAGGCTTTGGGTTATAAGATGAACCTGATGTGGAAATATGCGAATCAGGTGGAAATTCTTTGCGTCGGTAGCTCCAGAACCGAGGACGGGATTGTCGCGAACAAGATTCAGTCGGGATTCGCCTTGAATATGGGACATTCGGGAAATGATATGAACGCCTCTCTCTTTGTTGCTGAAAATTATGGGGTGAATCATCTGAAAAAGTTGAAAACGATTGTTGTTTCGCTCGACTTTGATTTATGGCAAAATGAAACAGCTTTTTCTGATTACCTGTTTCTGAATACACCTGGTTATATTTATGACAAGAACCATTCCTTCTGGAAAAATGAGGATATGGCTGATTTCTCGCAGATTGTCGAGGCCGTTTCGCCTTTTTCTATGGAAGCAATCAATGCATACGGGAAATCGAGGGGCTGGCTCGAAAACGAATCGGTTGAATGGGGCTCCCCTTTGGTGGAATCCGATTCCAACTGGTCTTTGACGAACACCAACTCGTTGGATTGGAATCTGAAACGCTTGGAATCTTTTGTGAAGGAAATGGATCGCTTGCAAATCAATGTGGTTGGTGTGATATTCCCCCAGAATCCCCGTTATCGCGAAACTGGTTCCTGGGGCCGTTATGGTCCACAGCGTTCCGCTGCTGAAAAGTATATAGAATCCGTTCAGGCCTTGGCGGGGCGTATTTCTCGATTTGAGGTTCTCGATGAAAATCGAAATGGAAATCATGATTATACCGACCAGATGGCGCTCAATACGGATCATTTGAGTGTTAGTGGTGCAGAATACTTGACGGCTCGATTGGATTCGCTCTTGAATACGTTGGAATATCATAGATGCCGTTGCTGCCGATTGCCGTCATACTTTTTTCCATCTTTCCGTTGACTGATACGGATATTTGGTGGCATTTGGCTTGCGCTCGTGAGTGGGTAACGACATGGACTCCAGTGCGAATGCCCGTCGTGAATGTGCATGAATATTTTCAGCTGGTGGTAGGCTTTGTCTACAGCCTCGGTGGTGCCCCGCTCCTCGTTGCGTTCAAGGCAATTCTTTGGGGGACGGTGTTTGCTTTGTTTGGATGTAGGGCGTGGCAATCTCTCGTTGCGGTTGTTCTTCTCTTTATATTCCGCTACCATTTTGAAATTCGCCCGGTGCTGTTTTCGCTCCTGTTCCTTGGAATCTATTGGAACATCTTGCCACGTATTTTTGAAGATTGTCGTAGCGATTCCCGCAAGGGCGCGGTAACAGCGTCGTTTGAATGTGAGGCTTGTCATTGCGAGCCCCGTAGGGGCGCGGCAATCTCTCGTTGCTGTTTTGTTGCCTTAATTCTTGCGATTCAATGGCTCTGGTGCAAGTTTCAGGGGCTTTATATTCTCGGCCCGCTTTTTGCGTTGCTTGTGCTGTTTGCGAAAATATGGAATTCTCGCAAAGGTGGAGAAAAATTGTCGCCGAAGGCCGTTGCATGGCGCGTTGCTTTTGTACTGGCATTGTTTGCGATGCCGTTCTTGCACCGCGAGGGGCTGAATCTATTTCTGTATCCGTTCGGCCTGCTGGACCGTCTGCTGGGCCTGACTCCTTCTGCAGCAATCTTTGCGAGTGAAATCGCCGAGAACCGTTCTCCGATAACCCTGCTATTGGCGGGGGAGAATGTTCTGGAAAGTGCCTTGATGATTGTATTGTGCTTGGTTGGAATTTTTTTTGCAATAAAACGTTTCGTTTGCCGTAATTCAGAATTCGGAGTTCGGAATTCAGAATTGATATGGCTTATGATAACAGCCATCCTTGCTCTTGTTGCCGAGCGCAACTTTGTGCTGTTCTTACCGGTACTAATAGGAGTGTTGACAACCTCCTCAAAGCAACCGAAGGTTGCGACCTCGTCCCTCATCCCTCGCGTTCCTCTTCCTACAGTCTACTGCCTACTGCCTACTTTCTTCATCTTGGGTCTCTGGGCGCGTTCCCTTTCCGCATATGATTTCTCGATGGTCGCTTACCAGCGTGTTCCCGTAGATGCGGCGAACTGGATGCAGAAACACCCGCATTCTGGCAGGCTTTTCAACGATGATCGTGCTGGCGGTTATCTCGCTTTCGTGAATCCCGACGATTCAACTTATATTGACGGCAGATTTATCCTGAAAACGGCGGAGTTCTTTGAAAATTATCTCGCATACGCAGCCTATCCGGAACGCTTCCTGTCGGATGCCGATTCTTTGAATATGGACCGCGCAATTTTCCCGTTGCGTTACTATGCCCGCTGGGAAACATTGCTGCAATCGCTAGAGAAGGATTCCCGCTGGCATCCTGTTTACCGTGACGAGTATTTCGTAGTATTTGATAAACATTAAAAAAGAGGTGCGACCGATGTCGCACCTCCTTCTCTCTCGTTTGTGTAACGAAGTTACTTGATCTGGAATGCTCGCGTCAACTTGGAAGAACCTCTGTTGATGCGTGCGAGATACTTGCCTGCAGGGAGGCTTGCGAGCGAAAGTGTTCCACTCACATTGTCAATGACCATCAGACGGTTGCCCTGAATGCTGAATATTTCAACGGTTGCAGGAACTCCTGCAATGTGGAGTGTCTTGCCCGCAAAGGTTACATTGTAGTTCAGATCGGTCTTGGCAAATATCGGGGTTTCTCCTCCGCTTTCACCACCGTTCGCACACTTGGTGTAGCTGGTGGGGTTGGAGGCAAGGTAGCCCTTGACCATATTGCCGGATGTGGTGTACTGGAGCGAGGACTTGCTCGAAGAACCCTGGAATGCGGCGGTTCCTTCGCTAATTTTGGAAGCGGACCAGTTCGCCCAGGAAAGCTTATTGCCGTCTATCCAGTTTTGCCAGCCCGTGTTCTTGCTCTGGTCCGGTTCGCCACCGCCATCGGCATTACCCGTGCCCCATTCGGAAACGAATACGGAAAGACCCGCATCGATTGCTTGCTGTGCATTTGCGCCTTCGCAAGCGGATCCCCAAGAGGTCTGTCCGCTCCAACAGTGAGAATTGGCGTAATAATGGAATGTGTAGGCGATGTTTTCGCCAGAAACTGTATTGCCGATGGCTTCTTGCGGATTCTGGTCGTACTGCCTGTTGCCGACAAGAATCAGGTTGTCGGAATGCTGACGGATGACGGGAACGATTTTTTCGGCATAAGCCTTGATCTCGCTCCAAGATGTAGATATGGGCTCGTTATAAAGTTCAAAGATGACGTTGTCGTACTTGCCCCATTTTTGGGCCATTTCGGTAAAGAACTTGGTGGCGTTGTCAACTTCAGAGTGCGCCTGGTGAGAATGCCAGTCAATAATGACGTAAATGTCGTTTTCGATTGCGGCCTGTACGACCGTGTTCATGAGGTTCGTCTGGAATTCCGCATCCGATGCGTAACCGGTGATATG
This sequence comes from Fibrobacter sp., assembly GCA_017626945.1. Lineage (GTDB taxonomy): Bacteria > Fibrobacterota > Fibrobacteria > Fibrobacterales > Fibrobacteraceae > Fibrobacter. The sequence continues at coordinate 111,917 of JAGAHT010000045.1, read as the reverse complement.
GGCGGACTTGTCGTCTCCGCAGCTTTCCGAGCCGTCCTTGCAACCCCACCAGTCATCGGTTGTTGTTGCCATGGCGGCACGCACGACTTGAATGTTCATATCGCGGACCATAGTGGAAATGCCTTCGGATGTCCAGAATTCAGTTGCCTTGGGCAACAGGCTCCAGTAAAGGCTCATGCCGCGCACTTGGACTTCCGCACCGTCCTTGACGCCTTCGCAGCTGCCGTAGATGCGGCCTTTGCCCTGCGAGTTCTTGCCGGTCATCAGCTGACCGTACTGGCTGACAGGACCCACGCGGGTGGGGGTGATGTCTTGGGCTACAGCAAGCGAGGTACACAGGGCCAAAGACGACAGAAATGCAATTTTAGGTGTTTTTTTCATGATAGGCATCCCTTTTTATGTTGAAAATAAATTTTCATTCGGTAAATAGGAAAAAAATGTGTTTTTTTTTTGTTTACGGATGTGTAAAGTGTGCGTTCTGTCATGTTTTTGGGGCTTTGGGTGCCGTTTTTTAGAGGCATTTTACTAGATTACGCAGTATAGTATGGTCCGTTCTCCTAGGAACGAACCCTTTTTTGAGGTTTATATGAACGTGATGAAGTTTGCGATTCCCGCTTTGTTGGCTTTCTCGGCTACTTTTGCCCAGCAGGGGGCTCCGACGGGTGCCGCCGTTGACCCGACTGCCGAGGAACAGAAGGCGCTCGATGCTCTCAAGGGTAAGCTTGAAGGTGCCATTGTCTGGGCCACGAGCCGCGCCAACAGTCATCACGATATCTGGATGATGAATGCAGACGGTTCGAATCCGCATGCTCTTACGAGTGGCGACAACGTGGACTGGTTCCCGCGCATTTCTCCCGATGGATCGACGGTGCTCTTTAACCGCAGCAAGGGTGGCTGGGTTCCCGAAAATGATGCCAACTATCCTGAAAAGTGGGACTTGTGGATGGTCGACATTTCTGGTGAAAATGCTCGCAAGGTGGTGGACAACGCCACATGGGGCACTTGGAGACCCGACGGCAAGTCGATTGTGTTTAGCCGCGCCGGCAAGGTGTTCACTATGGATCTCGCAAGTAAGGCGGAAACCTTGGTGCTTGATGGCGAAAAGGCTTTCAACAAGTCCGGTGTGATTCTGCAGGAACCGAACATGAGCCCCGATGGCAAACATTTGGCGATTACGCTTCGCGGTTCCATGCGCGAAACGGGTGTCTGGGATTTGTCGAAGAATGTATGGACCAAGTCTGGCGACGGTTGCCAGATTGACTGGAACTTTGACGGTAGCAAGCTTTATCGCGTGAATCCGACGGGTAACGGCGGCACGGCTGCTCCGAGTGAAATCCTCTGGTTCAGTGCCAAGGATGGCAAGCAGATTGAAAAGGTGGGCTTCTTTGGCATTCCGAAGAACGTAAAGCTGATGGATCTGCCTGGTCGTCGCAGTCACGAATATTTCCCTCGCCTTTCTCCCGACGGCAAGTGGCTCGTGTGGGGCGCAACCGACAAGGGCCACGACCACGACCTGTTCGACTACGAACTCTATATCTGGAAAATTGGCGAACCGGTGGAATCGGCAACGCGTATCACGTATCACACGGGTAACGACCGCTGGCCGGATATCTGGCTTGGCAAGGTTCCGGTGAAGGATGCTCCCGCAGCTGCGCAGGTTGCTGCTACGGCCGCCAATGCCGCCGCTGTCGTGCAGGGTGGCGTCAGCGAAGCCAAGATGGATGAACTCATCCAGGCGATTGATCGCCTGACCGAAGCCGTTAAGGCTCTTTCAAAGTAGTTGCCGCGGTAATCGCGGAATCGATACGGGACGTGATGACGCGCGCGCCCCAATAGTTCATATGGTCATGGTCGAACGCGAGACTATCGGCGTAGTCATGGTATCCCATCTGGTTTTCGTCCATGAAAATGAAGTTGGAATAGGTGGAGTCAAACTGGGCAATTTGTTCCAGAATTTCGATTGCTGTACTTCTCATCATTCCGTGTCTGCCAAAGGATCCCGTATTTCTGTAATCGGGACTTTGCGGATAGACAACCCCGACAACGAGAATGTCTTTTTCCTGTGCAATCCTGATGATGGTTTCAAGTTCAAGTAGGGCGTACTTGTAAGTTTCATCCGAAAGACTCCAGGTGGAATCGTTTGCCAGGAAAATGGGCACCAAGCCGTAGGACCAGGAGTTCTTTATCTCTTGCTTGACGAATCCGGAGTTGTTAAATACCTCTTGGAGAGGTTCCTGTTCCGAAAGGATTTGAGCGCTGATCTGTTTGAGTTCGGATACGTCTTGATCTATCCAGAAATTATGGTTGATGTCGTAGAAGAATCCCGGAAGCATCAGGATGTTCTTGCTGAAGTTGATGTTGGGTTGTTCATACCACAGGTCTAGATCGAGCGAAATCACGATAGCCTTTAGCTTGGGACAATGCGGGAATATATAGTGGTAAAGCTGGAGGAAAGATACGTCCATGTCGGAGGGGACCGTTGCCATATTGAAGGTTCTGCCGTGAGTGATGAGCTCGGGGGCGAAGCCCTGGCTTACTCTGGATGAACCCAAGGCTATCACCTCTATGGAATCGCTCAAGACCCAGAATGCGTTCATCTTATAGGCTAGTAGGGGGTCTGATGCTTGCTGCCAGTAGATGCCTGCGCTATCCAGGTCCAGTTTGACTTGCTTGATTCGGGTGTCGTTGATCCACATGGCGGGGTGCCAAAGCTCGTCTCCGTGGGCAAGGTCTGTTACGGAAGAATCCGAAATATCCAGGAGGATAATTTTTTCGTGATGACCGTTGGCGGAGGTCAACGTTGCTACTACTAGGTTGCTGTCGACCCATTCGGTGTGGTCGAACGAATAACCGCTGGGGGCGGGAATGGATTGGATCAGGGTTCCGTTGCCGTTGACGACAAGGAGCTGCTCGTGTGTCCTGTAGTTTCTTCCTGCAAATTTTCGCCCTGTTTTTCCGCCGAAATCCAGGAACAGGGTTCTGTTGCTCCCGTCCTTGGAAAGACTGACGTTGCAAGCTTGTTCCGAGTTGTACCAGATGGTGTCCGTTGAATTGGCAGTGTGGGCTCGCAAGAGTGTGGATCCGGAAACGGCAAACATCATATTGTCATCGATGCCTCCGTGATAGGCTCCGTCAAGTAATTTTTGCGGTGAACCGAATTGTCCGTTTGCAAAAGGAACCATCCACGTGGATTGGGTCATGAAAAGGGAGGTGTTCTTGTTGCTTTGTGCAGAAGAAACATAAATGAGGACGGTGTCTTTCTCGTTAAGAACTTTCCATCGGGGGATTGCCGCATTTTCTACAGGAAGCTTTACCAGGTTGGTTCCTTCCGTGTTTAGGTCTCGAACGAATATCTCTGATTTTCCGTCAATGCCTTCCACATTCGTGCAGAAGGCGACGTGTTCTCCGTTGGGGGATATTTCTGGGTGAAATACATTGAGGGTGTCGATGATTTCGATGGGGGAGGGATCTTCGCTTGAATAATCGATGTAGACGAGATTCCCTGATTCATCGTTGCGGAAGGCGAGCTTTGTTTTGAAGGTCAATGTCTTGCTTCTTACGCTTCCTGCGTTCGAAGTAAGTGTGATGGCCGTCTTGGAAGAGAATCCTTTGCTGGACATCCAAAGTGCGTCGGGGATTTCCCCGAAAGCGAGTCTGAATCCCAAATAGTCGCTTGTGGTAGAAGAGGTGACGGTGTAGATGTCCCTGCGTGTATAGAAACTGGTTGAGCCAGCCTCACTATGAATGTTTCCACCCTTAATGACTCGTTCTCCGAGTTTGCCTCCGTCATTAGATCCGATAAAGTTGACTACGATTGTGTCTGAAACTTTTGCGAGCCAGTCGTTGACCCATTCGGTGACGTTCCCTTCGAGGTCGCAAATTCCGAGGTCGTTTTGTCCGTTGCTGCATACGGTGTGCGTTGTTGATCCTGCGTTTTCTGCAGTCCAGCTTTTGCTAGGATCCCAACCTTGTTGCGCGGCAAACATCCACTCCGCTTCGGTGGGGAGGCGGTAGGCGTTTACTTGGGGCTTAAACTGAAGACCTTCAATTTGCGTGCAGTTGTAGCTATTGCATCCTTTTGAAGTGTAGCTGTATGCCGTGTCGAATCCTTCTGCCTTGCTTTTGGCGTTGGCGTAAAGGATTGCGTCGATATAGGAAACATTCGTAATTGGAAGCGAATCATTTTCACAGGTTAGGGACGTGTCTGTGATGCTTTTGTATTCGCCGCAGGTAACTTCATGCTTTCCGATAAGGTAGTCGTAGGTGAGCTTGACCTTTAGGGAGACCTCGTTTTGATATTCGGTCCCGTTGTCCCTTATTTCGACAACCTTGTCGGTCGCTATGATTTTGATGAAGTCGGGGTGGGCGTTTTCCGACATCTTTTCTGATATTTCAGAATCGCTGCTAGAAGAGCGAGATTCTTCGGAACTGCTGGATTCGCTGGAAGAATAGGATTCGGAGGATTCTATGGAGGAACTTGATTCTTCGTCTAAAGTATCTGGGTCGTCGCTGTTGGAACAACTGACCCAAAAAAAGAATAGGACAAGAAGAAGTATTGCTCGCATAAAATTTTGGGCTGGATTATGAGTTGGATCTTATTTTGAAGGCCATGATGGCGAATGCCCCGGCGACATTCATGCTTGCCTTGCGACCTGCCATCGGGATGGTCACCTTCATCGTTGCTTCGGCCATCAGCTCTGGAGCGATTCCGAGTTCCTCGTTTCCGAGAATGATCAAGCCTTTTTCGGGCCACTTGACTTCGTTGATGCTAGGGATGTCTTCGCCAGTTTCAAGTGCGATAATTTCGTAGCCGTTTTCCTTATGCCACTTGATACAATCGAATGGCGATTCCCAGCGCTTGATTGGAATCCATTCCTGGCATCCTCGGGCAGCGCTCTTGACCGTCACATGGTCGGGGCCGCAACTGTAACCGCTCAGGTGGACTCCTTCGAGCCCGAAGCAGTCCGTGCTGCGAATGATGGAGCCTACGTTAAAGGCGCTGCGTAAGTTGTGCACGAGTACGGCGAACGGGAGCGGAGCTTCGTTAGCGACTTCTCTGTCGCCCGGCTCTTGCTCCAGGTACACGTCTCGTTCAAACCCGAGCCCGGCCCTGGTGCGGAAAGTCTTGTATAGGTCGATCATCTGGGCCTGATTCTTGCCCGTCAGGCGTTCGTTTTCGGGAAGTTTCATCCATTCGGCGTAAGTCTCGAATTCGCGTTTTGCGCGGGGCACGTCGTCGCCCAGCTGCAAAATGATGACGCGCAAAAGTTCGGCCATGCGCTTGGCCTTGGATGTCTCTTTGGTGGCGAGGAATTTCTTTTCGGAAAACATGAAAAAAATGTAGAAAAAAGTATATTTGCGTTTATGAAAAAGACTTATTATATTGCGCTTCTCCTTGTGGAGTTTGTCTTGTGCGCTTGTTCGAATTCGGAATCGGTTCACGATACCCGTCCCCCTGTAGAGTATTTGGATACACTCTCGTTAAAAGATATGGTCTTGATTCGTTCTAAAGGCCAGACGGTGACTTTAGGAACCGACGACGAATCGGCACCGGTTAATGAACGCCCTGCGATGAAGGTTTCTTTTGATTATGATTTTCTTATTGGAATACACGAAGTTTCTTGCGAAGAAATGAATCTTGTTTGTGATGCGGCAGATTTGCCTGCAACCAATGTGACGTTCTTTGATGCGGTGCTATTTGCAAACAAACGAAGCCTCGCCGAAGGCTTTGATACAGCCTATTCCTATACGAAGGCAATTTTTGATGCAACGGGTTCTTGCATTGGCTTGGAACGGTTTAATTTCAATCCGAAAAAGAACGCTTATCGTTTGCCGACCGAGGCCGAATGGGCTTATGCAGCATCATTAGATTGGGCTCCGGAACAGTCATGGAATAATGTAAACTCCGAATACAACCTGCATCCTGTCTGTACGGCGAAAATAGACACGAACGGAATTTGTGATTTGGCAGGCAATGCGATGGAGTGGGTGGGGGATTTTCTGGTCCCGTTTGTCAATTCGCCGGTAAATGACTTTATGGGTGGTAAAAATAGTGCCGGAATGGAGGAACGCGTTTTGAAGGGTGGTAGCTATCGTAACGATCCCGCGTTAATCCATCTGCATAGTCGCGGAGATGTCTATATGGTGACATCCTCGACAAAGGCTCCTTATGTGGGGTTCCGTTTAGCATTCGGCGCGATTCCGGCTCCGATTTATCTGGATGCAAATGGCCGAAGTGTTGAAGGAGGAAACACGCTGTTGACAATCGAGAATGAATTGCGAACTTTTGTGGGTAAACCTTTGACAAAGCTTGTATTTAGGGACGACTTTAACGGGAACCTGGTCTATGTTGATTTTCGTGCCGCTAAACCGAGTATGCAGGAGTTGGATTTGGGTGTTTCGGCATATCATCCGGAAATCTCGCCTAACGGGAAATACATTGCGTTTTGTACCGGTCTTGAGGGCGTGCCTGGAGAATCGGATGTCTATGTGAAAGGCCTAGATGAAAATGCGGATGTGTTTGTGAAATTGTCGGCGAAGTCGGCGGCGATTCCGCGCTGGCGGATTCTTGAAAATGGTGATACTGCCATTGTGTATGTGACTGATGCAGGAAACAATAAGGATGATGCAAATTTCTTGTCGCAAGAAACATGGCAGGTTCGCTTTTCGAACGGCAAATTTGGTGAACCTGAAAAGCTTTTTGAGGGCGCGTACCATGGGGGTGTTGCCGATGACAACAATTTGGCTGTGACAGGTGCTAGACTTCTGCGTGCGAGAGTTCATGGAAAAAATGAAATTTGGTACAACGGCGAACAGGCCTGTAATGTATCATTAAGTCGTGGGGATGCGAACCTTACGTTGTTCCTTGATTTTGGAGGCAAGACTGGTCATGAATTTGTGGGTGCCTCGTATGTCACTCATGAACGAGCCTTGGTCGCAGACAGTACTGGAAAACTGATTGCTTCGGTGGCAGCACCTGAAGGCTACACATTTGACCATACGGAATGGGTCTCGTTTTCGGATTCGTTTTTTGTGGCGACTTTGACTAATGCCAAGGGGAGCCATCAAAAAATTGTTTTGACGAATACTTATACGGGAGAAATGTTGCCTTTGGTCGAAGGCGAGGAATTGTGGCATCCGAGCTTGTGGACTCATGATCGAAAAGTTGACACTCAATGGGATAACGATAGCCTAGGGCTTTATTACACTGAAAATGGTCAAGCAACGCATTATCTGTCGCAGAAGATGCCTGTTCTATGGAAGTACCGTGATTCAGCCGAAGTGGTGTGCTTGGGTAACTCTCACATACAGGCGGGAGTTGCTCCGGCTCATTTGAGTTTTTTTGCAATCAATATTGCGACCGTTCCCTGTGATATGCACTGCATTGAATATCTTTATGAAACCTACATTTCGACACAAGTATCGCACCTTAAATATTTGGTTATCGGAATAGATTTTGACTTGTGGAACGAATTTGAGCCTGGCGAAAGTATTCAGCTCAATATGGGCGATGCCCCTGGATTTCAGTACGATATCCATCATGACTACTGGCGAGAAGGCGTAGACAATGCTTTTGTGGAACGTACTATTGAAATAGCTTCGGCCTATGAAGTATATGCCTCGATTCGCGATGAAAGAGGTTGGATGATGCAAACATGTATTGAGGATTGGGGTTCCGAAGGTAGAGGCTTTGCAGAGGTGCTTGTGGACAGTACTTGGAAAGATGATAGTCACCGGTATGAACAGAACTATGCGCAATTGGATAATATTTTAAAGATTGCAGAACTGCACGGAGTGAAAGTTGTTGGGTTGATTTTACCGTTGAGTCCTTATTACAGGAATACGGGAAGTTATGGCCGCCATGGTATGCGTCGCTCCGTTGCGGAACAACTGATTGAGAGGCTGAAAAAGGTGGCTGCGGAATCAGAAAATTTTGTGCTGATGGATGAGAATAAAATGGGAAATCACGATTATTTGGGTGATGTTGCTAACGATTATGACCACCTGTGTGATGTAGGGGCAAAAAAGCTGACTTTGCGCCTTGATTCGTTGCTAAAAACACTCGAAAATCAATGACTTTTTTACCCGAATTTTCTATCTTTTTTCTTACATGCAAGACTACCCGAAGACACGTGTCCTCATCGCAAACGATGACGGAATCCAGAGTGGCTATATGCTTGCTTTGGCGTGTGCGCTCGTTCCTTATGCGGACGTGTGCGTTTTTGCGCCCGAAGTGGAGCAGAGCGGGGTAGGGCACGCCTTTACAGTTCGGCGTGGGCTTTCGGTCAAAAAGGTGAAAATAGCAGAGAATGCGTCAATCGAGGCGTATTCGATGTCTGGAACACCTGCCGATTGTGTCAAGTTTGCTTTGGGCCATTTTGCTACCCATGGACTTTCCACCGAGGGGGCCGGTTCGGGGCTAGACCAAAGGCCGTTTGACGTGTGTTTTTCGGGAGTCAATCTCGGTGAAAATTCCGGCGTGTCGTCACTCTATTCGGGGACGGTCGCTGGCGCCCGCGAAGCTGCCCTCTGGGGCGTGCCGGGCATTGCGCTTTCACTCCGGGGCACTACCGCAAACATGCTCGAAACCGCAAAGGAATTTGCCGTGAAGGTGGTCAAGGACCGCCTGTTTGAACGGATTCCCGTTGGTGTTTTCTGGAACGTGAATTTTCCAAAGGCTACCGCCGAGACCTTCAAGGGGTACAAGGCGACCAAGATGGCTCTTGGAATGTTTACGGACCACTACTCCCACGAACATGGACTGTGGCAACTGGATGGCGATAAACTGTGGGATGAACAGCCCAAGGATAGCGACGACTATCTGCTGAATCAGGGCTATGCGACGATTACTCCCCACCGCATCGACCAGACCGACGAAGAAAGTTTAGAAGTAATAAGTGAAATGATAGAGGAAATCTAATGTCAGAAGAATTGGTACCAGGTTCGCAAATCAGGTCCTTGATTGAAAAGGACATGCAGGATTGCTACTTGCGCTATTCCATGAGCGTGATTGTTGCACGTGCCTTGCCTGATGCGCGTGACGGCTTTAAGCCGGTGCACCGCCGCGTGATGTACAGTATGCATAAGCTCGGCGTGGTGCCGAACAAGCCGACGGTGAAGTCCGCCCGTATCGTGGGTGACGTGATCGGTAAGTACCACCCGCATGGCGACTTTGCCGTGTACGAAACCTTGGTGCGTATGGCGCAGGACTTCTCGCTGCGCTACCCGCTGGTGTTCGGTCAGGGTAACTTCGGTTCTATCGACGGTGACGGCGCTGCTGCAATGCGTTACACCGAAGCCAAGATGAACAACATGGGCGCCCTCATGCTCGAAGATCTTGAAAAAGATACTGTCGACATGGGGCCGAACTTCGACGAATCCTTGGAAGAACCGAAGGTGCTGCCTTCCGCTCTCCCGAACATGCTCGTGAACGGTACCACGGGTATTGCCGTGGGTATGGCGACTTCCATGGCTCCGCATAACTTGCGCGAAATTGCAAATGCAATTCATGCGGTGGCTGAAAATCCGGATATCTCTGGCGAAGACCTCTTGCAGTACGTGTCTGGTCCGGACTTCCCGACCGGTGGCGTGATTTGTGGCCGCGCAGGCATCCGTGATGCTTATTTGACTGGCCATGGCCGCGTGCGTGTGCGTGCCCGTACCGAAATCGATGTCGATAGCCGCGGTAAGCCGCGCATTGTCGTGAGCGAAATTCCTTACATGGTCAACAAGGCCGAGCTCTGTAAGAAGATTGCAGAACTCGTGAAGGACAAGCGCGTCGACGGCATTACTGACATTCGTGATGAATCTAGCCGCGAAGGTATGCGCATCGTGATTGAAATGCGCAAGGATGTGGTTGCCGAAGTCGTTTTGAATAATTTGTTCAAAAACACGCAGTTGCAGACGACCTTCAGCATCTATAACCTCGCTCTCGTGAACAACCTGCCGAAGCTTTTGACCCTCAAGGAACTTATCCAGGTTTACGTGGATCACCGCTTGGAAGTGATTACGCGTTCCACGCAGTTCGACTTGAACAAGGCCGAAGCGCGCTTGCACATTATCGAAGGCCTGCGCATTGCAACGCAGAACATCGACGAAGTGGTGCAGATTATCAAGTCGAGCCCGACGACCGAAGCGGCAAAGACGGGCTTGCAGGACCGCTTCAACCTCGACGAAATCCAGTCGCAGGCTATCGTGGACATGCGTCTTGCTCAGCTCACGGGCCTGAACTTGGAAAAGTTGGAAAACGAATACAACGAACTCGTTGCAACTGTTGCCGACTTGAAGGACATTCTCGCAAAGCGCGAACGCCGCGTGAAGATTATGCTCGACCGTCTCGATGCAATCGTCGACAAGTGTGGCGATGACCGCCGTACTTCTATTGAAGACGCTGTCGACGACTACGATTACGAAGACCTGATTGCCGAAGAAGAACAGGTGATTACGCTCAGCCGCGAAGGCTACATCAAGCGTTTGCCGATCGATACCTTCAAGGCTCAGAACCGCGGCGGCAAGGGCATTATCGGCGCAACCCTCAAGGAAGAGGATAACGTCGAACAGATCTTTACCGCAAGCACCCACAGCTACCTGCTGGTGTTTACGAACAAGGGTCGCGCTTACTGGACCAAGGTTTACCGCTTGCCTGAAGGAACCCGCAACGGCAAGGGCCGCCCGATTATCAACTTTATCGGCCTTACCGAAGGCGAAAAGGTACAGGCGATTGTGCCGGTGCGCAAGTTCGGCGGTTACTTCTGCCTCGTGTTTGCGACCAAGAAGGGTGTCATCAACAAGATGGACCTCACCTTGTTCAGCCGTCCGCGCAAGGCGGGCGTGAACGCCATCAGTTTGGACGAAGACGATGAACTGGTGAAGGTGCAGCTCGTGGGCATGTCTGCCGAAGACTTCAAGGCTAGCCAGGCTGCCGAAGGCGAAGAAGCCGATTCTGAAGCCGAAACACTGGCAGCCGAGGCCGCCATCGCCGAGGAATCCGAAGACGCCGAAGATATCGAAGGCCGTCCGATTCCGAAGGACCTCTTGATGCTTGCGACCAAGAACGGTCAGGCCGTGACCTTCCCGATTAGCTGCTTCCGCGCCATGGGCCGCGGCACGCACGGCGTGAAGGGTATTACCTTGGCCGAAGGCGACGAAGTGATTTCTCTGTTGTGGCTCAAGGCCGGCAACAAGATCGTGACCATCACCGAAAACGGTTACGGCAAGCGCAGCGAACCTTCGACTTACCGCATTACCCGCCGCGGTAGCAAGGGCGTGCGCAACTTGAACGTGACCGACAAGGTGGGCTCCGCCGTGTTCGTGGAAAGCGTCGCCGATGACTATGACTTGATTATTACCAGCCGCGAAGGCCAGGTGATTCGTATCAAGGCAGCCGATATCCGCCTCACGGGCCGTAACGCCCAGGGCGTCAAGGCCATCAGCCTGCGCGAAGGCGATGTGGTGCAAGATGCGACCGCACTCCCGAGCGTCGAGGATATCGAACAGGATAGCGCCGAGGCGAAGGAAACCTTCGACAAGGTGGAAGGCGTCGAAGTTGACGACGATTCTGTCGAAAAGGTCGAAGACAAGCCGGAACAGCAGATTGGTGTTCCTAGCGAAAGCGAAGAGCAATAGGATAAACTGTAGTCTGTTCTAGATCCGCTTCAAAACATGAATCCCTGCTGCATTCTGTTGCAACGGGGATTTTTTCTGTTTTGTAAAAGAATGTTTTCGTTGATTGTCTGAAAAATGAGATTTTTTTTTGAAATTGCCAGAAAAAGGGGATTTTTTACCTGTTGTAGCTGTTGTAAAAGGTTACAACGGATTTTATCCAGTAGAACTTGATTGCCTATGTAGAATAGTATAAATTAGAAGGGAATACAAACCACCCCCTGAGAGGAAAAGTATGAGTATCAAAAAAGTTTTAACAACAGCCTTTGCCATGGCCGCAATTTCGTCATCCATTTCCTGGGGGCAGACCACCCTTAACTGCTCTAATGGCCAATCCCAGAAAATGGGTAGCGGCGCTGGCTATGATTACGAACTCTGGAGCCAGAATGGTGCCGGTAACGCAACTATGACGCTTAACCCGAGCACCGAAAATGGTGGTGCTTTTTCCGTTGAATGGAGTGGCACTATCAACATGTTGGCCCGTTCCGGAAAGCGTTGGGGGGCTAACTCTACTGTTACCGTACAGAATGTGGGGAATATTACCTCCGAATTTGAAGTGGAATGGAGTTCCAACGACAACGTGAAGTATGTCAGTGTCTATGGCTGGGGCTATTACGACAAGGCGGACATTCCCAGTGGTTTCACCGATGAAATTGAATACTACATTATCCAGGATCGCGGAAGCTACAATCCTACCTCGAACGGTAAATATTTTGGTTCTGCAAAGATCGATGGTATTGACTATGATTTCTATACTACCGACCGTATTCAGCAACCTTCTCTTTCGGGTACCAGCACCTTTAAGCAGTATTGGTCCATCCCGAAGAATACGAGCCAGCATCGCACCAAGGGCACCATTTCTATTTCCAAGCACTTCAGCGAATGGGCTAAAGTGGGTATGAAGATGGGTAGACTGTATGAAGTTGCTTCCATGAAAATTGAATCCTACACCGGAAATACGGGCTCTGCAAAAGGTCATGCTACCGTTAAGAAGAACCTGCTGAAAATCGGTGGCAGTGCCGATGAACTTGGCCTCAATGTAACTGCATCTCCGGCTGCTGCAGGTACTGTGACAAAGAGCCCCGAAGCTAACTATTATGCTCCAAAAACAGCTGTACAGCTCACCGCCAAAGCCAACGAAGGTTGGAAGTTTGTGGGTTGGGAAGGTGATGTTACCGGCTCTACCGAAACCATTTCTGTAACCATGGACAAGGAAAAGTCTGTTGTCGCCAAGTTTGAATTGGTCGGCGAAACCACAGTGAACCTTCTTAAGGATGGTGATTTCCCGAGCAGCAGCGTGATTTCTACAAGCCAAGATGCATCTTGGTTCCTGGGTCAGGGTACAAACTGGGGTAACTCTGCTGCAAAGACATCTGTTTCTGGTGGCACGGCTACGGTTGACGTTACCACTATTGGTGCAGAAACTTACCAGCCGCAGCTTGTTCAGTACAATCTGGCTCTTGATAAGGGCATGAAGTACAAGTTGTCCTTTAAGGCTAGCGCTGATGTAGATCGCAAGATTGAAGTTAATTTCCAACAATCCGTAGACCCCTGGGGTGCATATGCCACTAAGGAATTTGACATTACCACTACGGAACAGGAATACACATTTATCTTTGATATGGAAGAAGATTCTGATGATGCCGCTCAGTTTGCCTTCAATTTGGGACAAGCTACAGGTGCAGTCAAGATTAGTGACGTCAAGCTGGTCTTCACCACTGGTAGCGAAGGTGGTAATCCCCAGGCAATCGCATCGACGCTGCGCTTGAACGCCGCTGGCAAGACTCTCCAGGTGTTCGACATGCAGGGCCGTATGCTCGGTAAAGTCGATGTCGCAAACGGTGCATCCATTACTGAAGCTCTCTTTGCCAAGTTCCAGAAGGCTGGAATCTACATGGTCAAGCAGGGTAGCAAGTTCCAGACGGTGCGCGTGACCCGCTAAGGTTTGTTTCCTAAGCACTCCTATATTAAGGAAAACAAAAGACGCTCCGCTTGGCGGAGCGTTTTTTGGTTGTAGATCCTGTCAACTATTAACTATATTTAAGTCCGAGGTACAAACGATGAAATTCTTTGTGACAGGTGTAGGTGGCCAGCTTGGTCACGATGTGATGAATGAACTTGCAAAGCGCGGACATACGGGCGTTGGGTCCGATATGGCGCCTGCCTATAGTGGTGTTGCCGACGGTTCTGCCGTGACAACGATGCCTTATGTGCAACTTGACATTACGGATTCGGCTGCAGTCGACAAGGTCCTTTCCGAAGTGAAGCCCGACGCGGTGATTCACTGTGCTGCATGGACGGCGGTGGATATGGCCGAAGATGACGCGAATGTGGCGAAGGTCCGTGCGGTAAACGCAGGCGGCACACAGAACATCGCGAATACCTGCAAGAAGCTCGGTTGCAAGATGACCTACATCAGCACGGACTACGTGTTTGATGGTCAGGGAACGGAACCGTGGAAACCCGACTGCAAGGATTACAAGCCTCTGAATGTCTACGGTCAGACTAAGCTCGAAGGCGAACTTGCGGTCGCCAACACGCTTGAGAAGTATTTTATCGTGAGAATCGCCTGGGTGTTCGGCCTGAATGGCAAGAATTTTATCAAGACGATGTTGAATGTGGGGAAAACTCACGATACCGTGCGCGTGGTGAATGACCAGATTGGTACGCCCACATATACGCTGGACCTTTCACGCTTGCTCATCGATATGAACGAAACGGAAAAGTACGGCTACTACCATGCTACCAACGAAGGCGGATACATCAGCTGGTTCGACTTTACCTGCGAAATCTACAAGCAGGCGGGGCTTGCGACCAAGGTGCTTCCGGTGACAACGGCGGAATATGGCCTCTCCAAGGCTGCGCGCCCGTTCAACAGCAGACTTGACAAGAGCAAGCTCGTTGAAGCTGGTTTCAAGCCGCTCCCGACTTGGCAGGATGCTCTCGCTCGCTACCTCAAGGAAATCGGAGAATAGTATGGCTGAAAAGCAGACTTACCGCGAAGTGATGCCGGGGGAGCTCCCGTGTGAAGTTCCTGAATGCGACGGCGTGATGGTTGTCGACCCTGACAACAGCTACAAGCTCACCTGCGACAAGTGTGGGCATATCAAGGAATAGTTCTCCCTTTTATTTTTAGGGGTAATTTCCTATATTTGACTTTGGGGTGGCGGATGGCCGCCGGCAGCAATGCTGGAGGAAAGTCCGGGCACCGCAGGGCAGGATGCTGGATAACGTCCAGGCGTGGAAACACGACAGAAAGTGCAACAGAAAGTAAACCGCCTCGTAGGGTTTCGGCTCTGCGCGGTAAGGGTGAAATGGCGAGGTAAGAGCTCACCGCGCTCTTGGTGACAGGGGTGGCACGGTAAACCTCATCCGGTGCAAGACCAAGCAGAATTCCGTTCACGCAAGTGAACCTGGGGCGGCCCGCACCAGCTGGAATTCGGGTAGGTTGCTTGAGGCGGTCGGTAACGATTCGTCCAGAGAGATGGTCATCGCCTTCGCAAGAAGGAACAAAACCCGGCTTACAACTGCCCCTTATCTGAATGCCTCCGCTAACAGCGGAGGCATTCTCCGACTAGGGAAGGCTTCGCCCTCCCTAACACCCTCCTTTCCCAAATGCAACAAGCCTCCTCTATTAGAGGAAGCCTTCTCCTTATAAGACCGTTCGCGCCCAAATAACTAAGTTCGTCCCCGAAGCGCTCGCTCTCGCCATCACGGCTCGCTTGCGCAGAGCCGCTTATGGCTCACCAAATTTTTTAAGGGGTGTGGGTTAGAAGTCTAGGTCAGCACCGATGCCGACGCCGCGGCTGGTGCGCTTGTAGGTGTTGCTGCCGTAGGCTTCCTTCTCTTTCCAATCGTCGTAAATCGAATGGAAGTAAGCTACGTTAATCTTGATCCAGTCGGTGGCTCGGAAGGCGAGGCCGCAGCCGAGAGTCACGTTGTCCATGATAAAGCTCATGTCGCTCATGTACTCGTCATCCAGGTGGTATTGGGAAATCTGGAAGCCTCCGCTGATAGTCAAACGCGTTAAGATGTCTGCTTCGACGCCAGCCAAGAATTCGTCGGTACCTTCGGCGTGCTTTTCCTGATCGCCCGGCAAATCGGCATACCAGTCGAACCAGTGTCCGTAACCGGCGCTGATGCGGAAGTTGTCGAAGAGGGCGTAGGTTAGGCCCATGTAAATCGAGGCGGGAATGTCGCTGTGTGACTTGACGCCGTCATCGTAAGCGGCAAGGCCGACTTCGTTTTTCTTGGTGTCGTTTTTCATTTCGATCGAGGTGTTGTACTCTAATTTGATACCGGCGGTCAGGTCCTTGTATTTAAAGGAGATGCTGGCGAGCGGGGTGATGCCCCATCCGGTCTGTTCCACGTCGAGTTCCTTGTCGGAAACCTGTTCTGCGACGGCTTCGAAAGTCTTGGACTTGATGGTGTATTCCTTGGCGGCTTCTTTCAGTTCGTTCGCTTGAGCTGCATATTGGGCTGCGGTAGCCTTGTCACCCGCGGCTTCATACTGCTTGGCTGCGGCTGCGGCTTTCTGGGCGCCTTCGGCGGCCTGTTCTGCATAGCCAGCCAAAGTTTCGGAGAGCTGGTTGAAGGTCGCTGCAGCCTTGACCATTTCTCCGTCAAGACCGAGCTGGGCGTTTTTGGGGTTCACCTGTACATTCTGGAGCTTGCCTTCGTAATGGTTGATGGCATAGCTGAACTTGGCTCCCAGATACGCGGAAAACATTTCGTTGATGCGGTATGCGGCGCCGAGTCCGAAACCGAAGATGTACGAGGTTCCCTTGAGCGAAAGGTCGGCGCTGTAGTCGGTGGTCGTAAGTCCGTTCTTGGTCAAAAGCCCCGGGATTTGTGCCACGGCAGCTTCGAAAGAGGGAATGCCCTTCTTGTAGTCGAGCTTTCCACCTCCGCCCACGATTCCAAAGTAGCCCGAAATGGCGAGATCTCCGCGATGCCAGGTGGCGAGCAGGCTCGGCATTGCAGGAATTTGCGCCTTGCCTTCGAATTTCTTTTCTTCGTCAAAAAGCGGGGATTCGGTATAGATGGTGCGTGTCTGCCAGAATGCCTGGGAGTTCAGGGATACATGCCATCCGTCTTCCATGAACGCGGTTCCCGCGGGGTTGAAAATGGGCGCATCGTTGTCGGTGGTGGCGTACCGCATCACATGTCGCTGGTAGGCGATGGACTGGTTGGTGTTTGTGCTCAGGCCGCCAGCAAAAACAGATGCCGCGACTGCTCCCGTAATAACTGCGATGATTTGGGCTTTCATGGAGAATCCTAATTTTGGATGGAGCAAAATTAGAAACGTCTTTTGAAAAATCATAGTTACATTTTTGCGCTGTTATTGTTACCGTAGCGGAGCTACTACAGATTTGTAATTTGAATCGGAGCTTATTTTTTTATATTTAAGAACCCCAACCTAGAGGAATTCCCTTGAAACTGGAAAAATTGAACAAGCTGATTTTGCGCATTGGTGTCGTTATCGGGATCATTGCCATGTTGATGGGTACAATCCTTACGGTGTCCGTCTGGAACGAGGGGTATTTCGTAGGCGCAATGATGATGATCGTGACGGGGGCCATCAGCGCTTTCCTCGGTTTCAAGGAATTGTTACAGCCGTCCGACCATGAGTTTCACTGGTTGCCTCTTTTCTACAAGATTGTGCGCCGCTCTTTTTTCTTCTTGAATGCGGTGCTTATCGGACTCGTTGTTTTGACGGTCGCTCCGATGTTGGAATAAAATTTCCGGAAAAAGAATAAATTTCGAGAATGTGTTGCATTCGGAATTTCAAATGCTGTTGTAAATGAAAAAAAAACCGCTTGATAATCAAGCGGTTTTTCAGTGGAGCTAAGGAGAGTCGAACTCCTGACCTCCTGCATGCCATGCAGGCGCTCTACCAACTGAGCTATAACCCCGAAAGGACACGCCAAATATAGAAGAAATATTTTTGTTTGTCAAGGGGGTAGGAAGAAAAAAATGAAAATTTTTTTCTGGTTCTACGATTCCATTAAAAAAACCTGAAAAAAACGAAAAAAGCCCGCTTGGGGCGGGCAAATTTCAAGAGACAATTGCCTTGTGCGGTTATGCTTTTTCGATCGTCACGGATTCGATAATCACGTCTTCGAACGGTGCGTCGCGGCGGTCGGTCTTGACACCTGCGATTTCGTCGAGGACTTCGAAGCCTTCGTAGAGCTGGCCGAATACGGAGTAACCGTCAGCGGGGCCGGGGCCCACCTGGTCGTGGTCCAAGAAATGCACATTGTCGCCGTGGACAATGAAGAACTGGCTGCCAATGCTGTGCGGCATGGCGGTCTTTGCCCAGCTAAGAGCGCCGCGCATGTGGGTGAGGCGGGAATCGTACTTGTCGCCGATCGTGGTGCCCGGACCCTTGGCAGAGTGTCCGCCGGTACCGTTACGGTTCGTGAAGTCGCCGCCCTGGATCATAAAGTCCTTGATAATGCGGTGGAACGGGGCACCGTCATACTTGCCCTGCTTGGCGAGTTCAATAAAGTTCGTGGCACATTCGCCGACGAGTTCTTCAAAAAGGCGCAGCTTCATGGTGCCGTGGTTGGTCTTCATGATGGCGATGGTTTCGCCTGCTTCCGGTTTACCCAACTGATTGAACATAGAATCTCCTATCAATGTCCCGACAGAACTTTGTCGGGGTTTAATGTTTTTTTTCTTATATATACAAAAAAATGGGGTCAATTTCCGTATGGTAAGGCGAAAAACCGTAAAAAATGCTAGATTAACAAAAGAAATATATTGGAAGTCATTCTCGACCGAAGGGAGGGCGGACAGCACTTGGCAACTTGTTGCCTTAGTGCGCATGGTCCCCGAAAGGGGAGAATCCAGCTTTTTGCAATGGATCCCGTCGCTGCGCTCCAGGATGACGCTCCTGAAAAATAATATTACTACCTATATGAAAGACAACTGCAAAAAGATCAGAGAATTGCTGTCTGCGCAGGCGATGGAATTCGCCCTCGACGAAATGGCGGCAAAGCTTGCCAAGATGCATCCGACTGCCGACGACATGGTGGTGCTCGGCATGGCAAGCCGCGGAATCCCTCTCGCGAAAAAGCTTTGCGAGCGCTTGAGCCAAAAGTTTAACAAGACTGTCCCGATGGGGAGCCTCGATGCGACCTTCTACCGCGACGATTTCCACTATCGCACCCATATGGGTTCCAGTGAAATGCGTATTACCGAAATGCCGGCCTCTGTAGAAGGCAAGACGGTGATTCTCGTGGACGACGTGCTTTATACGGGCCGCTCGGTGCGTGCTGCTATGCAGGCAATCCTCGACCTCGGCCGTCCCTCTGCCATTCGCCTTTGCGTACTGGTGGACCGTGGACATCGCGAACTCCCGATTGCTCCCGATTGCGTGGGACTTACGGTTGAAACCGCACAGGATCAGGAAGTCCGAGTGCAGATCGAACCGATCGACAAAGAAAATTCCGTTTACCTTGTAGAAGTGGAGGCTTAAGTTGAGCGCGCTTCAGATTAAACACTTGTTTGGACTCCAGGGCGTGTCCAAGCAGGATATCCGTACTATCCTTGATAACGCCAAGCAGTTCCGTGAAATTTTGGAACGTCCCATCAAGAAGGTTCCGTCGCTTCGCGGCCTTACGGTGGTGAACCTTTTCTTCGAGAACAGCACCCGTACGCGTACGAGCTTCGAACTTGCCGAAAAGCGACTCTCTGCCGACACGGTGAACTTCACGAGTTCAAACTCCAGCGTCAAGAAGGGCGAAACGCTCGTCGATACGCTCCGCAACATCGAGTCCATGAAGATTGATATCGTGGTCGTCCGCCATAAGGGGACAGGAGTTCCCAAGTTCCTTGCCGAACATAGCAACGCAATCATCGTGAATGCTGGCGACGGTGCCCATGAACATCCGACGCAGGCTCTCCTCGACATGCTGACGATCGAAGAAAAGCTCGGAACGCTCGAAGGTAAGAATGTCACGATTATTGGCGATATCCGCCATAGCCGCGTGGCCCGCAGTAACCTCTGGGGCATGTCCACGATGGGTGCTCATGTGACGCTCTGCGGACCCTCGACGCTTGTCCCGCGCAACACGGACCTCATGAACCATGTGACATGGGAACCGGACGTGAAGAAGGCTGTCGCCAATGCCGACGCCATCATCGCACTCCGCTTGCAAAAGGAACGCATGGATGATGCCCTCCTCCCGAGCATGCGCGAATACCGCAATACGTTCGGCATTACGGAAGATCTCCTGGAATGCGCCAAGGACAAGGTCATCATCATGCACCCGGGTCCTATCAACCGCGGCGTGGAACTCGATTCCGACATCGCCGATGGCGAACACTCTGTTATTCTTGATCAGGTGACCAACGGCGTTGCAGTCCGTATGGCCGTTCTCTTCCTTTTGGCAGGAGGCCGCAATGAAAACGCGTAAGCCTAATTCTGAACATTATGCGAATGTTGTCTTGAAAAATGCGAAGTTCTGGAACGGCAAGTCCTTTGAACTGCGTGATGAAGTCCGCTTGACGGGTTCCACTAGCAACGAAGACTCTCTTGAATATGACTGCAATGGCGCGCTTGTATTGCCTGCGCTCTTTGCTCTTGGTGTTGACTTTATGGAACCGCTCCGCGATGACGTCTATACCTATGTTGATGGTGTCGATGCGTTGCGTAGGGGCGGCTTTTATGGAGCTCTCTATGAAAGCGCCGCCAACCCGATTGACGATGTCGATAAGTTGACCGCTGCAGAAAACCGTAGACCCTGCGATTTAAATGAAGGTCCTGGTGGAACTGCCTATAATATCCGCTTCCTCGGCGCTTACAGCAAGGGCTTTGGTACAGATAGTCTTGCCGAGATGATGGAACTTGCTCCGGGCGTTGTTGGGTTCGGTGATGGTAACGCCGCCATTCCTCATTCCCGTTTCCTCCGCCTTGCTATGGAATACGGCAAGATGACGGGCAAGCGTTTCTTCTTCCAGCCGATGGACAAGACGCTCCGCCACAGCGGATGTGTTCACGAAGGCGCCTTCTCCGATATGCTCGGCATGAAGGGCATTCCTCGCATTGCCGAGACGATTGCTGCCTACACGGTGCTTGAAACCGCTCGTTTCCTGCAGGTGCCTGTCCACTTCAAGCAGGTGACTTGCGGCGAGACTCTGGACTTGATTCGTAACGCCCGCAAGCAGGGAATGGATGTGACCTGCGATGTCGGACTTTACCATTTGCTGCTCGATGATTCCTGCCTCGAAACGCTCGACTCTGCATACCACATCTTGCCGCCGATTCGTTCCGCGGGAGACCGCGAGGCTCTGTGGAAAGGGATTGAAGACGGTACGGTGAATGCCATCAGCATGAACCATACGCCGGTGCTCCGTCAGGACAAGGTGGTAAACTTCGAAGATTCCGTACCGGGTGCGCTCTCTCTTGAAATTGCGCTGCCTGCCATCTGGAAGAAGTTGAGCGAACGCGTGGGTGATGCCCATGCCATTGAACTTCTCTCGACGGCTCCTGCTCGCTTGGCAAATGCGGTCCTTGGCGAGAATCACGCTGCCGCTGTGGTCGTCCTTGCGGCGAACAAACCGCACGTGGTCGTTGAAAGCGACTTTGCTGGCCACGTCTGCAATTCTCCGCTCCTTGGCAAGGAACTCCCGTCTTCGATTCTTGCGACCTACATCAACGGAGTCTGGACTAAGTTAAATTAAGATTTCGGAATTCGGAATTCCAACGATTCTGAATTCCTAATTCTGAACTCCGAATTCTGAATTAGTATGATTGAGCCTCTTCAACTTGTCTGGTTTGCCTTTATCGCCTGCATGTGTCTCGCGCTGCTGGTGCTGATTGAAATACATCGCATCAACTACCGGCGCGAGAACGAGGTGATGTTTGGCACCGCGGTCTTTGATGAACAGACCGCTGCCAACGGTTTTTCGGACAGTGAAAAGGAAACTTTGGATAAAATAATAAGAGCGTCATCCTTTGAAAACAAGGATGCCATCTTGAATTCATCGGGTCTATTTGAACAGGCTGTAATGGCCTACTATGACAAGCACGATGTATTTGACGACAGCGAAGAAACTCGTGAAACGCTTGCTGCTGTAGAACGGCTCCGTGTCAAACTGAATTTCACGGCGTCAAATCCGCTGGCGGAAGTCTTTTCGACAAGGCAGTTCAACGTGGGAGACCGCATCGACCTGCTTCTTGAAAACGGGCTCCGCGTCAAGTTTTCCGAAATCATGGCCCGCACCGAAAGGGATTGGACGATTTCTTTCGATACGAGCGACGGCTCGTCGTTCTCCCTGGTGAACAAGGAAATCAAGGTTCGCTGGACAAGACCTGACGATGCCATTTATACGACTGTGTTGCCGGTCCGTTATGCGGAAGCGGGGCATCTGGTGCTTTTGCACTCTTCGAACCTGGATAAGCGCCAGTTGCGTCGCTGGGTTCGTCGACAGGTAGCTTTCCCAGTGACGGCCGTCTTTGATGACGGATCCAATATCGGGGGGACTCTCCTGGACCTTTCCGCAGGCGGTATCATGGTCGGACTCCCCAGGGATTGCTATCCCGGCCAGCATTTGCGTATCCAGTTCGAGCTGCCGAGTTTTGGCGATGAGGACATCGAAATTGAGGTTTTGCGCAATTTGGGGCGAAAAAACAAGGATTATCCCCATTACAACTGCTATACGGCGTCGTTCCGTGGAGCCTTCGGCTGGACCCAGGAAAGGGTCCTTCAGTATCTATTTGAGGTCAATAAGGCCGAAAAAGAGTCCAATAAGTGGGTAAAAGAGGGCTAACTAGTTCATTTTCAATGACTTAGATGAATTTTCCGCTTGACATTCGTCTATTATAAAGGTAGAATTAGTAAGGAATTGTTTTACAATCGGAGTTTACTTTGGCTTTAGGATTGATTTCAAAAATCCGCGGCATGCGCGAGACAGTCGGCATTGATGTTGGTCATTACAGCATCAAGTACGTCAAGGTCTTGCACGGGGCCAGCGGAAACAAGATTGTGGTCGATGCGGACCTGGAACGAGTGCCTGATGGCTCTATCGTCAATGGCGAAATCCAGGTGCGTGAGGGCGACGCTCCTACTAACGAGAACGGTCAGCGCGAAAAAGACGGCGCGGAACTCTTGAGCGACGCCTTGAACAAATTGTTGCTCCGCCATCCGATTGATGACTCTTGCGATGTGGTGGCTTCCGTGAACTGTGGTGCCGGCGCCGGTGGCGTCCTGGTCGACAAGATCTCCGTGAAGGTCCCCAAGAATGGTAACGAGGCGGCAATTATTCTTCAGACCGCCCAGTCCCGTCCGCCCTTCGATGACCAGGACAACGTGATTGACTATGAAATTGCATCCCGCGAGAACGACGATCTCAAGGTGAACGTGGTGGCCGCCAAGAGCGCCCTGCTCGATTCCTGGGCTCAGTTCTTCAACCGCCGCGGAGTCAAACTGGCGGCGCTGGATGTCGATATTTTTGGAATGCTGAATGCCTATGTGGCTACCATGGAAGACAAGGACCGCGATCAGACGGTCGCCTTGTTCAACGTGGGCGAAAAGAAGATGAGCGTAGCCTTCGTGCAGGACGGCGTCTTCCATTCGATGCGTGCTATGGCCGGTGGCTCGCTGGATATGGTGGTCAGCAAGACCTGCATGAACCTTGGTATTGATTCCGAAAAGTGCCATGAGATTTTGAGTAAGGGCGATCTGTCGGTGGTGGATGGTTTTTCTGAAGCCGAAGTGGAGGCCGCGCTTAGACTGGCTTACGAGGACCTGATGGCCCAGATCGATATCGGTATCCGTTACTTCTCGTCTTCGGAAGACTCTAAGCCGCTCAACAAGATCCTGTTGGGTGGTGGTGGAGCCGCCGCTCCCGGTCTGAAGGACTTTATCGAGGAACGCTCCGGAATCGAAACCGATACAGTGAACCCGTTCAGGCTCGTTCCCTGTGATTCCAAGGTGTTCGGTGAAGGTGGTATTTCTATTGCGCTGTCTAATATCTATGCCCCTGCATTGGGTCTCGCGATGAGGAAGTTCTAATGGCGTCTAATAAAAAAGAACCTGTTAAGAATACCTTGGCGATATCCATCAACCTGCTTCCGCCGGAGTACCGCAAGAAGCAGAAGGATTTTACCTGGGTTACGGACCGTTGTATCATTTGGCCGACCGTGGCGGCTATCGTCGCTATCGTTGCCGTGCTGGTGCTGCAGGCGTTTATCAACGAGACCATCAGTGGTCTGAGCGACGAATTGAGTCGCGTGCAGGAAGAAGTGGAACGCGAACGTCCGCTGCTTTCCAAGATCAGTGATTTAGAACAAAAGAAGGGCGTCGTGACGACCAAGATCAACGCGCTCAAGTCAATCCAGGTGAGCAAGAAACGCTGGGTTATTTTGTTCGAAAACATTTCCTCGGTGCTGCCGCCGAACATGTGGATTACCAGTATCAACCAGCTGGGCGAATTCGACATGGAAATGCGCGGCGTCACGCTGGACTTCCCCGAGGTTGCCGAATATATGGTTAAGCTCGAAAAGCAGGTGAGTGTCCAGTCTGTTTCTCTCGTCACCATTTCTACGACAAAGATCGATGGCGACGAAGCCTACAACTTCACCATCAAGATTGTCCTGCGTCAGGACCTCAATGCTGGGGAGGGTGATAATGGGTAAGATAGATCTTAAAGACAAACGAAACGTATACGCCATCGCGATCAGCCTCTTGATTATGGTGGCGGCCCATCTAGTGTATAACTACATGTGGGATCCGTATGTCTACCAGAGGGAATCCCTTGAAAGAGAACTGGAATCCGCTCAGGCGGAACTGAACAAGATCAATGCCAAGAAGCATGACCTTGCCCGTCTTGAAATGGAACTGGTGCAGGCCGAAAAGGATTTCGAGGAACTGAAGAATATGTTCCCCGAAGACGAAAAGGTGCCGCTGCGCTTGCAGGACCTTTACGCCGTGATCCGCAGCACGGGTGTGCTTATCCAGAAGTTCAACCCCGAAGGTCAGGCCGAAAAGGAACACTACAAGGAAAACCGCTATTCTATTGCGGTTAACTCCGGTTACCATGAGTTGGGTAACTTGTTTGCCGCTATCGCGAACTTTAAGTATCCGACTTCCATTTCTAACCTGAGGTTGAGCCGTTATTCGGGTATTGCCGCAGAACTTCAGAAAGCGGAAACCCATGGTTGGACTCCGATTACCATGTCGGCGACGTTCAACTTGACAACTTACACTTCCAAGAAGGTGGGTAAATGATGAAGTGCAAGTCCCTCCTTTTACTGATGTCGCTTGCGGCCGCTACGTATGCCGCTCAAATTAAGGATGTGCGCTTTGTCTGCGATGCCAAGGGATGCCAGACGGTATTCGCCTTTGCATCCGATAAGGATTTGCCGTCTTTCTACCAGAAGTTCGATGCGTCTGCCAAGAAGCTGACGGTCGGTTTCTCGGGAACCTCCTTTGCCCTTGGCGAAGGCGACTTTGATGTCGATGCCGACTCCAAGTTCATCAAGTCCGTCCGTGTCGTTAAGGATACCTATAAGGGCTCTGCCTTCCTGAAGTTCGAAATGACGGTGGGCGCCTCGATCTCTACGGACAAGAATGAGATTGCTCTGGACAAGTCCAATTTCTTGATCAAGTTCAAGAACAAGGGCGGTAAGTCCTGGACGCTTTCCAAGCTGTTTGCCGATCGCAAGAAGCAGGCGGACAAGCTCGCTCTCGAAGAGAAGAAGGCTGCTGAGAAAAAGGCCGCTGAAGAAAAGAAAGCCGCTCAGAAGGCTGCCGCCGAAGAAAAGAAGCGCCTAGCCGAAGAGAAGAAGGCTGCCGAAAAGAAGGCCCTTGAAGAAAAGAAGGCCGCCCAGAAGGCTGCCGCCGAAGAAAAGAAGCGTCTGGCCGAAGAGAAGAAGGCTGCCGAGAAGAAGGCTCTCGAAGAAAAGAAAGCCGCTGAAAAGGCCGCCCTCGAAGAGAAAAGGCGCCTAGCCGAAGAGAAGAAGGCCGCCGAGAAGAGGGCTCTCGAAGAAAAGAAAGCCGCTGAAAAGGCTGCTCTCGAAGAGAAGAAGCGCTTGGCTGAAGAAAAGAAGGCTGCCGAAAAGGCTGCTCGCGAACAGGAAAAACTGTTGGCCGAACAGCAAAAGCAGCTGGATAAGGCCATCAACGAAGGCGGAAAGATTTCTGCTCTTCTCCCGAACCTGAAGGAAATGTCGGTTCTTGTCGGCTCCGGTATGGAACAGTTCCGCCTGGTGGCTGACAGCCCGATCGACATTCGCAATGTCTCTGGCCCCGACAAGAACAATGTAATTACGGTTAGCCTTGCTGGTCCCCAGAAGTCTCCGCTGTTCAGGATTGGTTCGGGTTCCTTGGTGAAGTCTGTCACTTGGGGTGCGAACGGCATTAAGATCCAGCTGAAGACGGCGGTGAAGCCGGTGATGCTGGTGCAGGACGGTGTGCTGGTCCTGCAGGTTGCAGAAAATGCGATCAACAAGGATGGCCTGATTTCCTGGTGCGCCCGTCCGGACGGAATCTTTATCCGCGACTGGATGAGGGCTGTCGAAGAAAAGCCTGACTTTGACGTGTTCGTCAAGCGCATGGAAAAGGATAGCAAGAAGATTATTTCGGGCTCGCAGACATTCCATCTGCGTCCTGTGCTGCGTGAACTCATTGTGGTGGCCGACGAAATTGAATTCTACGCCGCTCCCAATGAAAATTCTCAGGTTCTGCAGCGTCTCGTGTTCGGTGACCGCCTGGTTAGCCTCGACCTTACTGGTCTTTACCGCAAGGTGCAATATGGCAACCGCGTGGGTTATGTGAACCGCCGTTCTGTGGGATTCTACGATGAATTGACCTCGGTGCAGGCGGAACGTCTGAAACAGGTCGATCTGGATCGTGGAACAAACCTCACTGCCAATACGGGTGCTATCACGAGCCAGCTGGATGGACTCTACGAAGACAAGGTGACTTACAGCTCTTTCGGCCGTCGTGATCCGTTTGTCGAAGTCAAGGGTCTTGTTGAAGAAGGTATCAACATCAACCAGGTGGAACTGGTCGGTATCATTTGGGAATCTGATGTGCCGATGGCAATCCTGGTCGATACGAAGAATCCGTCGATTTCCTACACGCTTAAGGAAGACGACAAGATTCTTAATGGAAAGGTCTTAAAAATTACTCAAACTGACGTCCTCTTCCTGATTCAGGAATTCGGGGTGAGCCGTCGCTACACCATGGGTCTTCCCGATAAATTTGGGGGTCAAAAGTGAAAAATATGACAAAAATACTGACTGTTCTTCTCTTGGCGGTAGGTATATCTATCGCCGCTCCCGCCGAAGGTTCGGTGAAAGCCCCCAATACGAAACTGTATGATTTCAGTTTCGTCGATATGAGTTTCGATGCCGTGTTCAACTCGGTTTCCAAGGTGGCACAAATCGACATTATCCTTGCTCCCGAAGTTAAGGGTAAGACGAGCCTGAATATTACCAAGAAGACTTGGCAAGAAGCCTTGGACATCGTCTGCGGCATGAACGACCTGACCTGGGTTGTCGAAGACAAGTATATCATGATCCAGAGGTCCAGCACCTACCAGGCCAAGCAGAAGAAGATTGCGGATGAAGAAGCGCAGGCCGAGCAGAACGCTCCGCTTGTGCGTAAGAATTTCCCCATCCGTCATGCGAAGGCCGATGAACTGGTGAAGGTCCTCGAGAGCATGAAGTCGAACCGTGGCCGCATTACCACGGTCGAAAGAACCAACTCCATTATCGTTTACGATACCGATGGTAAGATCGAACAGATGGAAAAGGCCCTGACGGAACTCGACGTTGAAACCTTGCAGATCATGATTACGGCAAAGCTCGTGGTCGTGAGTAGCGAAAAGTCCCGCGAACTTGGTGTGGACTGGGCCCTGCGTTCCGGTTCTACGGCCCTTTCTCCGGGATCCATTACCGATGCGAATGGTCTTAGCGGTGGTGGAGTGGGTGCGACCCGTACAAGCATGGGCGCTCATTCGTTGCCGTCTCGTAGCTTGAATGCCGTGGGTGCAACGGCCGACAATCCGGCTCCGACTGCTATTACGGCTAGCCTCCTGGATAACAACCTCCAGATCGCGATTGCAAACATTATGAGTGACGCTGCTACGGAAGTGCTCGCTTCTCCGCAGGTTTCGACTCTCGACAATACCGAAGCCGTTGTCTATATGGGTGACAAGATTTCTATCCGCGTGATTGACGATAGTGGTGAATCTTCGACGCAGCTTGTGGAAGCGGGTATCAAGCTGACCGTGACTCCGCATGTGTCCGGCGACAACCGCATCTTGCTGGATCTCCATCCGCAGAACGATTCCTACGGTTACGATACGCAGGGACAGGTGGTTATCAGTACGCAGGAAGCTAAGACCAAGGTGGTCGTGGCTGATGGCGAAACGGTCGTAATCGGTGGTCTGACCCGTAACGAAAATACCCAGAGCGAAACGGGCGTGCCGTTCCTCAAGGATATTCCGCTGCTCGGCAACCTCTTCAAGTATACGAGAAACCAGGTCGAAAAGCGTGACCTGATTATCTTCGTCACTCCGCGTATCATCCGTAACTACATCGGTGACGTGGAACTTTCCGAACCTTCTATGGCCACTCCGGAACTGGTTGAAAAGGAACCTCCTGCAACGGGTAAGCTTCCTTCTGACCAGAAGGCAGCTCCTGCCGCCAAGCCGGCTCCGCAGGCTGCTCCGGCTGCAAAGTCCGCTCCTGCCAAGGCTCCGGCTGCACCGGAAGTTGAAGAAGTGGAAGACTGGAACTAGTTTAAATCCTACTTAAAAAGAAATCTCCCCGGAGCGATAGCTTCGGGGATTTTCTTATAGGAAAAAAATCTGCGGTCGAGCGCCTCGGTTAATAGTCCAACGAAGGATTATCTCACGACGAGGGCGGCGAGGGCGAGTTCCTGGCTTGTGACGGTCCAGCTGGAACTCTTGAATTCGTAGTTGAGGTCTGCAAGGCGGCGAATGACGCGGCAAAGGAGCGGCTTGCCCCAGCGTCGGCAACATTCGGGGGCGTTGCCCTGCTTGCAGAATAGGAAGTAGTTCTTGCCAAGTGCCTTGGCGGCTTCTTCGGCGCCCATCTTCGGAGAAAGCATCATGAAGTTGAGCAGGTCAACCGCATGGCTGTAAAGGGCATTCACGATCGCAATGGCGTCGGTATTCTTGTTGCCGTAGAGGATTTCGTGGAGCTTGCGCACATAACCGACGGAATCGCGCATCCCGAAGAAATTCAGAATCTCGTAAGGCGGAATTTCGCGACGGGGCGTGATCATCGTCTTGACGAGGTCGTAGGAGATGTTTGGACTGTCGGGGGCGTAGATGAGCGCTTTCTCGACTTCTTCACAGACGAGTTTGGTGTCGGTGCCGAGGGCGTCGGCCAGGTACTGGCTGGCGGCCGGTTCAATCGGTTTTCCGAAGAACTTGGGGATAGTCGCTGAAATCCATTCCTGCATCTTGTACTGCCGAGGTTCTTCGTACTTGGCGACCGTACCCACCTTCTGGAGAACCTTGTAGAGTTCGGAGGTGGCCTTGAGTTCGTCAAAATCCAGCAAAAGTTTGCAGTCTGGGGCGTTTTTCAGCCAGCTGGCGAGCGCCTTGGTGTCGTCCGCCTTCATCTCGTTCGCCTTTCGGACGACCACAGCCTGTTCCGGTGCGAACATCGAAACGGTGCCGCAGCTTTCCATGATGAGGTTCGCTACGGAAGGAATGTTGATATCGGTAGCATACACGACCTGTTTGGCAAACGGGTCGTTGATGTTGTCTCCAAGGGCCTCGAACAGGAACTTGTCGATGTGCTTGTCCTTGGAGAATTGGTCCTTACCGATAAGGGCGACAATCATAGATTACTTGAAGTCGACGATCTCGAAACGGTTCTTTCCCTTGGGGGTCACGACTTCAACAATATCGCCCTTCTTCTTGCCCATGAAAGCGGAACCCATGGGGCTCTTGAAGCTGATCTTGCCGTTCATCGGATCAACGCCTTCGGGGCTCACCAGCTGATAGACGACTTCTTTCTTGGTGGCGAGATTCTTGGCAGTGACGGTGGCGCCAAAGCGGACGGTGTCGGAGTTTGCGTCGAATTCAACGATAATCGCGTTGGAAATCTGGTCTTCCAGCTTGGGGATTTCCAGATCGATATGAGCCAGCATTTCCTTGGCGGCATGGTATTCGGCGTTTTCGCTCAGGTCGCCTTGTTTGCGGGCTTCTTCCATTTCATCGACAACGCGGGGACGTTCGACCTTTTTGAGGAAGGTGTAACGTTCAACCAGCTTGTCGTAAGTTTCTTTAGTACAGGGTGTTTTTGCCATGACCTTAAATTAGAATTTTTTTGCGGGGCAGATGTGGGGGGTGTTCAACATTGTTGCATTTTTCTATAATTTATGAGGTAGAAAACAATAGGAGATTCTATGTACACTGTATTGGAAAAAGGCGGCGTCTGTTCCCCGAAGGGGTTCACCGCGTCTGGAATTTGTGCCGGTATCAAGGCCAGCGGTAACGCCGACATGGCGCTTTTGAAGAGTGAAAAGGCTGCACGCTGCTTTGCCGTGTTTACAACGAACAAGGTGAAGGCCGCTCCGGTGCTCTATGACAAGGCCGCCCTTGAACATGCTCATTTTGCATCGGCAGTGGTGGTGAACAGTGGTAACGCCAATGCCTGTACCGGTGAACAGGGTCTCCGCGATGCAGAACGCATGGCTGCCCTTACTGAAGAAGCCTTGAAACTTACTCCGAAGAGTGTGCTCGTTTGCAGCACCGGCGTGATTGGCCACCTGATGCCGATGGACAAGATCGAAGCCGGTATTCCGAAGCTTGTGGAAAAGCTGCACGCCGATGCTTCCGAAGAATTTGGTCGTGCCATTCTGACGACTGACCTTGCGCTTAAGAGCCATGCCGTTGAAATCCAGACAGAAAAGGGTGTGGTGACGATTGGTGGCGCCTGCAAGGGCTCGGGCATGATTCACCCGAATATGGCGACGATGCTTGCCTTTATTACCACGGACTTGGCTCTCCCGATTGATTTCTTTGCCGAATTCCGCGCCGATATCGCGGATTCCTTCAATGCGATTACGGTCGATGGCGACACCAGCACGAACGACACCTGCATTCTCCTTGCAAACGGCATGAGCGGCCTCAAGTACGAAGACCTGACGCTTACTGAACAGGGTGAATTCCGCGCAGCCCTCATGCTTGTGATGAAGGAACTCGCCAAGGATATCGTTCGCGACGGTGAAGGTGCGACCAAGCTGATTGAACTCTGCATCGAAAAGGCCGAAAGCCACGAAGAGGCTTTGCGCATGGCCCGCTTCATCGGTACGTCGAACTTGGCCAAGTGCGCTATGTTCGGCGAAGACCCGAACTGGGGCCGCATCTTGAGCAGTGCAGGCAGCAGCGGCTGCAACATGGTCGCCGAACATACGGACCTTTTCTTTGGCGATGTGCAGGTGCTGTCTAACGGCCGCCCGGTGCAGCTCGACGAAGAACAGATGAAGGCTCTGCATGCGGTAGTCCGCCAGCGTGAATACAAAGTAACGCTCGTTCTTAACATCGGGCACGCTAGTGCAAGCGCATTCACTTGCGACTTGAGCTATGACTATGTGAAGATTAATGCTGAATACACCACGTAATTGGTTACAAAGTAATCTGAAAAAAGAATTGTCATTCTAAGCCCCAAAGGGGCGAGGAATCCAGTGATTGAAAAACTCCTCGGTTTTGCCGAGGAGTTTTGCTTTATAAAAGATGTCTGATTCCGTAGACAGATTATTTTGCTTGAAAAGTTTCTTTGGATCCCCTCCCTCGTTACACTCGGTCGAGGATGACTGCCGTTAGTCTTTTAGGCAGCGCAGGCTGGCGCCGTATTCGGGATTGAACTTCTCGAACTTGGCGATGTCCTTGTCGTGGAAGAATACGAGGACTTCACCTTCGGCGGTCCAGAAGTAAGCCTTTTGTCCTGCACCTTCGAGCTTGCGTTCTTTGAGGGGAACGTCACTGTTGGCGAAGTGTCCGCCGCCAGCCTTGGCGCCGAATCCGAGTTCATCCTTGCCGTTGCCGTAGTTGTTGGTACCCTTGATGGGATCCCAGCCGTAACCGGCCTTGAGGACGATCCCGACGGGCTTGCTGGTGCCGGCATAGGTGAGTAGCACTTCCCATTCTTCTTTGGTGGGCATGTGGAATCCATCGAGGCAGGCTTTCTTGGCGTTTTCAAAATTGTAGAGGCGTCCCCAGTGGTTGCACTGGGCGCAGAGTGAACCCGCGGCGGTTGCGTAGTTCATGTTTTCGGCGGTCCAGAGCTGCGTGCCAATACGAATCCATTCGTAGGCGTAGCCGTCGCGCGGGTCCTTGTAGCTTCCGCTAGTAGCAGGTTCGCCGTTTTCGTCGAAGTATTCGCCGAATTCGATTTGTTTGTTCTGCTTGTATTGAGCTTTAGAGGCGACCTTGCCGTTCTTGTGGTAACGGGTGACGAGGCCTTCGATATAACCATCGGCGTAGTTGTATTCTGCTTCGACGGTTCCGTCTTCGTAGTATTCCTTGACGATTCCTTCGCGGCGGTCGTTCACGTAGTTCGCTTCGCGCTTGATGTTGCCGTTTTCGTAGAATTCCTTTTCGGGGCCTTCCTTCTTGTCCTTGACGTAGGTGGACTGGATTCGAATTTTACCGCTCGGGTATTCCTCGGTGCGAACATCTTCGCAGGCGGCGAAGAACAAAGCGGTTGCTAGACTCCCCGCGACAATTGCGGGATGTATGAAATTGCTTAATTTGTTCATCTTCTATTCCTTTTTTTGTCCCAAAACTCCAACCGATGATTGTTAAAAACGAATCTTTCCAGCCGTAGCCAAAAGGCCGATTAAGTAGAGCATGCCGTCGTAGTAGCGCCAGAATCGGTAAGGGACGGAAAGCGCAGCGAGATCTTTCACGAACGGCTTGATAAGCGGGTCCCCTTCGGGAAGGACTTGCGTGGCCGCTGCGTTCATGGCGATGACTCCCGGCGTTGCGTTGCGGCCTTGGCGTGGAAAGTCGCTTCCGTCAATGGCGTAGTCGGCAAGGTACGGACGGCGGCTTTCAAAGAAGAATAGCAGGCGTTCGCAGATATTCTTTTCGCACTCGTGACCGTGGAACAGCGCGTAGTCCAGACTCAGGTTCATGGCTACACGCCATGCGTCGCCGCTGAAGCATCCGCTTTCGGGATACCAAGGGGTGGGGCGCGGGGTGCCGTCGTATTCGGAGTATTCGCTGCAGAGGCCTGTTACGGGGTGAGCTGCTTTTTGCAGGTATTCGAGGCTCTTGTCTGCTGTCGTTAGCCATCTTTCGTCGCCGGTGGCTTCGGCAAAGGCTCGGTAGAAGGCAATCGTGTTGTAGCTCGGGTCGGTAAAATCGTTGCCGAGAACAGGGGAGAATTTGACAAGGTTGTTTTCGGGGTCTATGATAGGACCGACAATGCCGTTGTTCGGCTTGTTGCGTAGCCAGTTGATAAGGCCGATAGCTTCGTCCTTGAGGTCCGGTCGATTGAACTTTTCGGCGGCAATCAGGAGTGCCATGGCGAAGTATTCCTCGCCGTCGGGGGCTGCACCTGGGTCCATCTTGCTGAAGTCGGTCGTGGAAACTTGCCAGGCAAAGTAGCCTACGTGCGGGCCGTCATCATTGCGGAGGTAACGCTTTGAGAAGTTCCACAACTTGTCGAACTGGCGCTCGTGGCCCGTGAGGGCAGTGATATACATTCCATAGCTCATGCCTTCGGAGCGGATGTCGTCATGGCCGATATCGATGATATAGCTCATGTCATCGGAGGCATCGAAACAGACCCGTTCGTTAATCGGATCGCCTTCGAAGAGTTTGCTATAGGCATTTTGTATAAGCTGTGCCGCAAAACTGGGACCGTAGCCAGCTTCGACGAACATATCGCGCGGGGTGTATCTTTGCATATTTAACCTTCAATTCGATTTCCCAACACAACCACTTTTAAAATAAATAAATTGTATCTTGTATAGTGAATGAATTAAAAAACAAAGAGGTATTTATGTCCGACATGTTAATTCTTGGTTACGGACCCGCGGGGATTTCTGCCGCACTCTATGGACTCCGCGCTGGACTCAATGTGCAGCTGGTCGGAAAGGATGGCGGTGCGCTTGCCAAGGCGCACATGATCCAGAATTATTATGGCCTGGAAAAGCCGCTTTCGGGCGAAGCCCTGATGAACGTCGGCAAGAAACAGGCTCTGGACCTTGGCGCAAAGATTGCCGATGACGAAGTGACAGATCTGATGTTTGACGGCACGGAATTTGTGGCGAAAGGCATT
This sequence comes from Fibrobacter sp., assembly GCA_017626945.1. Lineage (GTDB taxonomy): Bacteria > Fibrobacterota > Fibrobacteria > Fibrobacterales > Fibrobacteraceae > Fibrobacter. The sequence goes on along the minus strand of JAGAHT010000045.1, from coordinate 77,971 downwards.
GCGGGTGAATATCGCGGAAGGGCCTGCATTATGGCGACGGGCTCGGCCCGTAACAAGCATCCGATTGCGGGAATGGCCGAACTCGAAGGTCATGGTGTGAGCTACTGTGCCGTCTGTGACGCTTTCTTCTACCGTAAAAAGAACGTGGCCGTTCTTGGAAGTGGCGAATATGCCCTTCACGAGACGCAGGAACTCCTGCAGGTCGTGAACTCGGTGACGCTCTTGACGAACGGGGCTGAACTGACTGCTGCTTTCCCTGAAAATGTGAAGATCGAAAAACGCCATTTGCAGTCGCTGGTGGGTGAAGGCCAATTCAGCGGCGTTCATTACGAAGACGGTACCGAAGAAAATTTTGACGGACTTTTCGTGGCGCTCGGAAGTGCAAGCGCGACAGACCTCGCCAAAAAGGCTGGTGCCGGATTTGACGGTGGAATGCTCGTGCTCGACAAGGACTTCCAGACGACCGTTCCCGGATTGTTTGCCGCGGGGGATTGTACCGGTGGAACACTCCAGGTCGCCGTAGCCGTGGGCGAAGGTGCAAAGGCGGGACTTGCTGCGATTAAGTACTTGCGCGAACATAGGAAGTAAGGCTTCGGTTGAATAACTGGGCCTAGCCTGCTTCAGTCGTTTTTCCCTATGCGGCGAATAACACTCCTTACAAACCCAGATTTGTGCAACTTGCATTGCCCACTGTGTTTTTTGAATCAGTGCTGTGTCTCGGGACGCTTTGGCGAAATGCCTATAGAGGTGGCCAGAGCGGCTATTGAAAGGTATGCGTCGGAACGCGATGAATATGGAAATCGGCTGTTGCGCGAAGTGATTCCCTCGACGATGGGGGAACCTTTACTTTATTCGAAGTTCAACGAGTTGTTGCAGGTATGTGAGGCGAAATCACTGAAACTGAACCTGACGACAAACGGAACCTTTCCTGGTCCGTGGGGGAGCGACAGCTGCATGGAAAGGCTTCTGGGATCCTGCTCGGATATCAAGATCAGCACTCTCTCCTACGAAATGGGAGGAATCAGCCAGGCGCTGTGGCGTGAAAACGTAGAGCGGCTTATGGCATACCGTCGTCGGAAGAATGAAGCTGGTGAGAATCCGCTTTCGACTGTGTCGTTGCAGGTGACGTTGCATGGCGAAAATGTGCCGAACGAATCGGCTGCCCTTGAGTGGGCGAAAGAGATGTTGCTTTTTGCGGAGGATAATGACATTCACCGCATTAAGTGGAATCCGGTGGTGATTCTGGAAGGAGCTCCACAATCCATCAGGGATCGTTTCAGGGTGGATAAAAAAGTGCTGGACTTGCTTCGGAATGAGCTGCGGTCGGGAAAGCTTCGCTCTGTAAAGGTGTGCCACGGGGGCAGCTTGTTTTTTGAGCAGGACGCAGGACTTTGTCCTGTCGGTGGAAAGTGTGTGGCTTGTCCCTTCGAAGACGAAGTATGGGTTTGGCCCGACGGTCATGAGGATCATTGCCCTAATCCTGAACGCCGGTGGGGAATGTCGCTGCAGTGATTCGGCAATCTATAGAGGATTAATATGAAAAAATGGTTTATTCTTGTTGTTAGTTTGTTTATTGTTGCTGTTTCTGCTTTTGCGGCGCCCAAGTCCAAAAAGAAAAACGAGTTCAAGGACCCGCGAGACAAGCAGACGTACCGCACGGTGAAAATTGCCGGCCTCGAATGGCTGGGCGACAACCTGAATTACAAAACCGAAGGCAGTTTCTGCTACAAAGATGATGACGACCAGTGCATGGTTTACGGCAGGCTCTACACCTGGGACGCGGCCAAAAAGGCATGCCCCGCCGGGTTCCGCTTGCCCACGCATGCCGACTTCGAAAGCCTCTGGACTGCGGCGGGCGCCGACTTTAACGCGGGCTACTTGATCAAGGCCGATTACGGCTGGTCGGGTGACACCAACGGCAACGACACTCTCAAATTCTCGGCGATGCCCGCCGGCAACCGTTTCGACGACGAAACCTACGGCAACACCGCCAAGTTCGCCTTCTTCTGGAGCGCTGACGATTCCTCCGAAGGAGTTGCTCCCGGCTCTGCCCGCGTGTGGTACCTCACCAGCAAATCCATGGCGTTTGGCTACATGTCCAAGCCCAAGAACTTCGGCTTTTCTGTACGGTGCGTGCGGTAATTATTTCCCGAACAAATCGGCATGAGAGCCGGTGTCTACAAGTTCTAGAATAAGAATGTTTTCTTCGATTTTGTAGATTAACAACCAGTCCGATTCAATATGTAATTCCCTATGGCCGTTCCATTTTCCGACAAGAGGATGGTCTTTATAGGAATCCGCAAGGGATTCCCCTTTAGCGAGAATTTCAACGACATCTTTTAGTTTTTGGGAATCTTTTCCCCGTTTAATTATTCGCTTGACGGATTTCTTGAACCGACTTGTTGCACGAGTTGTGTATTTGTATAAAGTTGTCATATGCCTAACTCGTCCCATAGCTCCTGCGGTGAAGCATAAGTTTTTGCATTAGGATCGTGGGCGAGTTCTTCGCCTTCCTTGATGGCTTCGAGGAGTTCTTTGGACGGAGGTCTTGTAACGGCAAAAGGCAGGCCGTGGTGCAGAATGGCTTGCTTCAGGAAAACCGTAAACGCTTGGGAGAGCGTCAAACCCAAGTCGTTGAATAGTTCGGTTGCCTGAGCCTTAAGCTCTTTGTCGATTCGTATGTTTGTTACCACGGTACTCATACCTCTAAATATACAACAATTAGTTGCGTTTGTAAAGTGTCTGTGGTGTAAATGTTGTAAAGTGGGCATCCTTGTCATTTTTCGCAATTTCCTTAATTCTTGCCCAAAGATAAAACAAGAAACGTCTAATGCGTGCAATCAGTTGATTGCAAAATTGCGATTATTTTTAGGAGGGGGAGGCATCCCCCTGCTTGCAGCCGCTTTGTCCGCGTGTTCTGCTGATTGTCATCCCGGGCTTGACCCGGGCGGACAGCACTTAGCAACTTGTTGCTTAGTGCGCATGGCCACCAAGGTGGGATCTCCTTTTCTACTCGCGTCCAAAACGTCTTTCTGCACCCTCTCGCCTAGGAGGTTCCACCCCCTAACACCCCCGGATGTCACCCCGGACTTGTTCCGGGGTCACCTTTCCATCCGAGAAAACGCTTAGCAAGCAACGCTCCGGCTCAGCCTGCTCCGCACGCTCGCATGGCCTCGGCCTTCGGCCTCTAATGTTCGCTCAACGACACATTTTCTTCCGCCTTAGTCTGAATATATTCGTCAGACGAATCTCTAGTCTGTAACGTTTCTACATAGGAATTCTTCCATTCAGCAGAAGCAACCGTTGTCAAATCATTACTAAAGTTAGTTGACGCAATATCAAGTTCATGATTCTAACCATCCATAGACGCATCCATCATCAAACGAGGCTCAAGAGCTTCGATTTTGTAGTTCTTGCGGGTAGAATTTTTCTTGTTTTTTTTGACGTTCTTCTTGGACATAATAACTCCCAATGGGCATTTGACGCCTACGGCGTCCGCGGTGTCACTCGGTCACGACAAAATGCAAGCATTTTGTCACGACGCTCGTTTAGCACGCTATTTAAACACAGCCCGTTTTTTGTTTAAAATTAACGGATAACACTAAAGGATCAATAATCCTTTACGCAACGAATAGAAAGTGCACCTTTTTTTTCAAATTCTGCATATCTATTAAACGAACTATGCGCAACAAAGGTGCAACTTCCTAAAAATTCAGGTTCATCAGAATATTCTCTTGGAATCCAATAATACCCATATTCCATAATTCTTTCAAACCGGCCATTTGTAAAATCATATGAACCTGCAGGCAAGAGAGAAAAGCCCGTTGGATTCTCCATGATTCCATTCCAAACTTCCGAACTTAGGTATCCACTTGGATTCATAATGCCACTTTCGCTTATAGCAGAAGCCCATTCTTCTCGATTCATAATGTGCCAACCAACCGGACAAACACCTTGATGAAACACACAATCAGGGTTACCCTTCATTTCCTCAATCTGATTTTTTGTCAAATCTATAGTATCAGGACAAAGAGAACTTCCCATGGAATTACTATCACATGCTGCCGAGAAAGCCATAGCGGTCGCCCAAGTATAAAGCCCACCCCATCCATTTTCACAATACCAGGGATCATCATTATAGCAATACTTGGTTGAATCACCTTGTTGATTTCCACCAGAAATCATTTTACCAAAATTTAAATTTTCAGCAAAAAAATCCACAGAATCCGTTACAAAGGGAACACGAAAGCGAATAGTCTTGTATACACGATTATCGCGCGGATCAATATATTCACCATAGCTGAGTTTGGCATTAAACTGTCTACTCATGTCATAATATTTGCTACTACTGGATTGTTGCACAACAGAGCTAGAAGACATCGGTATCCAAAATCCATTTTGACAGATATATTTCACCTGTTCCTGTGAAATAAACACAGTATACCCTTCTTCATCTTTTTCACATGGTGTTCCTGAAAAAGATTCTTCATTGGAGCTTACAGGATTTGGGACACTCGAGCTACTATTCTTGCCACTTACGGAGCTAGAAGAATTTTTTTCTGATACCGAGGAACTGGATTTTTTAGAATCTTTCTGAGAAGACGAGGATGCAGAACCATTGTCGTCATTGCTACTCGACGAGATTTCACCGATTGGATCGGGAGCGGAGCTACTAGATTCATCGCCACATGCTGCAAGCAGGGCAAGAAGAATGGACAGAGCCAAAGCGTTTGCAAAAATCTTCACAGAAAACCTCCAGTTGTAAAATCCCACCAAACATTCATTTTGGGGCAAATATAAATAATCAAATTTATACTTGCCGCAATTCGCGACCGATTATATGGATTTCGTTGCAATTTTTTTTCGTTTTGTAAAAAGAAATAAATTTTCAAAAAATTGGTATTCAAACGCCTCAAAAGAGCGTGTATAGTAATAGAGGGCTTTATAAATGTCTTCTACCCACTTGACATATACACATAAAATAGGTATATTGGATGATACAAAGTTTTGCAGACAGAGAAACAGAACTCGTCTATAATCAGGAGATTTCAAAACGGTTGCCAAATACAATCCAAAAGGTCGCCTTGAGAAAACTCATGATGATAGACAACGCCAAAAATTTGAACGATTTGCGGATTCCTCCGAACAATCGTTTAGAGGCTTTGCATGGAGACCGAGAAGGACAATTCTCCATTCGCATAAACGATCAATGGCGCATTTGTTTTTCTATGAACGAAGGAAACTTTTATAACGTTGAGATTGTTGACTACCACTAGGAGCAAACCATGAGCAAGCATATTGAAACGCCTACTATCGGAGAAATCCTGAATGAAGAGTTTTTTACGCCTATGGGTTTGTCTGCTTACAAAGTCGCCCAGGCCATCAATGTCCCTGTTTCAAGAATTCAGGACATTCTTCACGATCGCAGGCGAATTACGGTTGATACGTCTTTGAGACTCGCCAGGTTTTTCGGTGTTTCCGACGATTACTTCATCTCATTGCAAGATGATATTGACATTCGTAATCTTAAAATTGAAATTGCTGAGGAATTGAACAAAATCAAGACTTTTGCGCCGGTATAGCGAGATCGACGCCTGTTGAAGCGAGATTAGACAAAATGCTCATTTCATTTCGCATTTAGTCAAGCCTTTATTGAATGAAGCGAGATTAGACAAAGCCTTCACTTCGTTTCAGGCTTTGCCCTGCGGGTTTTGGCTTGCGCCAAAATCTCTAACTTGCCCGATATTCGCTTTGCTCATGGGGCAAGTTAGCCGAACTCACGACTTCGTCGCTCGTTCCTGATCTCGCTATATTTTTATTGGGAATAGCGAGATTGCCGAAACGGTCTTGTTATTCCCGTTTCGCCCTTCGGGCTTGCCTGCAACTTCGTTGCAGGTCAAGGCTTCCGCTCAGCGTTTCACTTCGTTCACTTAGAGCGTAATCGAACTCACTTCGTGAGTTCTCATCTCGCGCTAGTTGCAATAAAAAAACGAAAGGACACCCAAATGGTGTCCTTTTCGTTTTTATCGGAATAGCGAGATTCGAACTCACGACCTCTTGCTCCCGAAGCAAGCGCTCTACCAGGCTGAGCTATATTCCGGTTCGGTGGTCCAATAATAGAAAAAAGTGAAAGAAATTTAAAGGGTAGAGGCGCAAAAAAGTGAAAAAAGGTTTCTTTTTTTACTTTTTCAGGCGCTTCTGGGGGCGTTTTGCGGGGGCGGGGAGCGGTTTGCCTAGAATCATGATGCTCGAACCGGCGTTGTCGGGCTCGACTTTGTACAGCTGGATGCGGTTGCTCCATTCGGAGCGGACCTTGCGGTCGATAATCCGCTTGACGTTGCCGTAGCTTGGATTGCCGCCGCCGTGGATGACCCGCAGTACCTTGAGGCCTGCAATCATCAGGTCATCAATGCGCCGCTCGACGGCTTCCGCCGCCTCGTCCGAGGTCATGCCGTGGAGGTCGATTTCATCTTCGGGTACGGGCAGTTCCCAGGCGCTGGGGTTGCGGCGCATCTTGCGCCCGCGCGGGGAGCGCGCGGGACGTTCGGCGGCGTTCGCTTCGGCTTCTTTCCGCGCCTGCTCGTCCTTATCTTCCATGTGGTGGTTCTTGATCCACTCGAGCTGAAATTCTTCTTCCTGATTTAAGGGCATGGGTTTCTCCGGCTGCACGAACTTTTGGTCTCTCCCAATCGCTGGCATGCGCCTTAAAAAATAGCTTTTTTCCTTATTTTTTATGGAATCTTGCGCCTTTCTTTTATTATATTCAATAATGTAAGAATTTTGTGAGGTTTTTGTGATGGTGCGTTGTGTTAGGCTTTTCTTTGTGCTGCTTACGCTGGCATTGGTCGTGGGGTGTTCCAGGGGCGAGTCTCCTGAAAACGAGGTCTTCGCCGTAAGTGACTTGGCCCATAAGAAGGTGGGCGTCATTAAGGGGACGACTGCCGAGGCTTATGCGATGGAGCTGGGAAAAGGTTCCATGGATATGAAACTCGAATCTTATCCGTCGCTCAAAGATATGGTGGAGCCCCTGCTTCAGGGGGAACTGGACGCGATTTTGAGTGACGATGTCCCGGCAAAGGTTCTTGTTGACAGTGACCCCTCGCTGCGGATTTTGGATGAGGCGCTTAAGGAAGAATCGTATGCGGGGGTTATCGCTAAGGAAAAATGGGGCTTACTTGATTCGGTCAACGTGGCACTGATTCAGATGCGTGCGACGGGTGTTTACGATTCTATTGTGAGATCTTATGTCGGTGGAGATGCCAAGTATAGGGGCCCGTTGGGCCCTGCGAATGAACCTGTCCTGAAAGTGGCGACCTATGCGAAATTTCCTCCTTTTGTCTACTATAATGAAAAGAAGGAGCTTGTTGGTTCCGACGTCGAGATTGTCCGTTATGTGGCGGATTACCTGGAACGCCCGCTCGAAATTATCGATATGGATTTCGGGAAAATTATCGATGCCGTGCGCGACGGTCAGGCTGACCTCGGTTTTGCCGCTTTTTCTGTGACCGAAGAACGTAAGCAGCTGATTGACTTTACCGATAACTACGCGACATCCAGGATTGTCGTGGTCGTGCGTAGCGGCAAGACAAAATCATTTTTTCAAGGGATAAAGGATTCGCTTTTCGGAAAATAATTTGCTTTTTCTATTTTTGGAGTAGGTATTATTATGCATACTCTTTATATCGTCGCGACCCCGATCGGGAACATGGAAGATATCACTTACCGCGCCGTGCGGATTCTGAAGGAAGTGCCGCTGGTGCTTGCCGAAGACACTCGCCATACGCGGGTGCTGTTTGACAATTACGGCATCGATACCCCGATGGAGGCGTACCACGACTTCAACAAGGAAAAGGTGACTCCTCGGTATGTGGAATTCCTGAAGAATGAAGGTGACATTGCGCTCGTGAGTGATGCGGGAACGCCCGGTGTGGCAGACCCTGCGTTCAATCTGGTGCGCGAGTGCGTTCGCGAAGGTATAGACGTGCGTGCGGTTCCCGGTGCCTGTGCGATGATTACAGCGCTGGTTTCGAGCGGTATGCCGACGGACCATTTCAGCTTCCAGTATTTTTCGCCGAAGAAGAGTGCTCAGCGCATTCACCTCCTCGAAAAGCTCAAGGACGAGGAGGCTACGCAGATTTTTTACGCGAGTCCGCACAATATTGACAAGTTCGTCGAAGAAATTGGCCAGGTTTTCGGTGAAATCAAGATTGCCCTGATGCGCGAGCTGACCAAGAAGTTCGAGGAACACCTGATCGGGACTCCGAGCGAGATTACGGCGCATTTCAAGGCGCATCCGCCCAAGGGTGAATTCGTGCTGATTTTCAATCCCCAGGACAAGAGCGGGCTCTGATGCTTGAAAGAATGAAGTCGCTGCTGAAAGCGCTCCCGAAAATTTACTGGATTTATGTAGCGGTCCTTTTGGTCGCAGAAATTGTCGTGTTTGCAATGCGGCCTGATACGCCGGGGCTTTACACGATGAACTTGCAGTGGTTGCCGCTCTCGCTCTCGGTGCCGTTCCTGATTTTTAGGGGCATCCGTCAGAATTTCAAGCGGATGCTTTATGCGTTCGCGCTGCTTTCGTTCCTGTTCTTGGCGCTGGACTATAATATAGGTGATTTTGCAGGTGCTGGGCATGCGGGGCTTGTCCAGGTAGTCCTGGCGTTTTGCCCTATAGGGCTTTTCTGGCTGATTTTGTTTGCGGTTTGGAATTTTTCGCACTTGAGGAATCGCGATTCGCTCGTGGCGCTCCTGCTTTCCTCTTTTGGCTGGGGACTGTATGCGTTTGCGTATCCGCCAATGCCGCTTGGCCCCGCCGCCTTGCTGTTGCTGGTGCCGTGGTTTATAGTCCTGAACCGTTACACGCGTGGACAGGCGATGTTTGCGACTTTCTGGTCGGGCATGCTCTACAATGCGGTCAACTACTACTGGATTTATAACGTGATGCATGTAGAAACAGCGCCTTCGGGATTGATTCTTTTCGGATTGATTCTGTTGATAGCCTTCTTTAGTGCCTACAACACCTTGGCGGGTTTTGCGTATACTCTTGCGAAGGATGCTCCGCGAAAGTTCCGCCCTGTTTTCCTGCTGCTTTATCCGGTGTTCTATGCGGGACTTGAAATGACGCGTACCTACGGCGACTTTGCGTTCCCGTGGAGTCATCTGGGTTATGTTTTCGGAAACCAGCTGGAACTGATCCAGATGCTCTCTTATATCGGTGTTTTCGGCTATACGATTCTCGTGGTGGCCTCGAACCAGGCTGTGGCGCATGTGTTCTGCAAGGCACAGAACCTGAAAAAGGCGGCTCCCGTTTTGGCGCTTCCGGCGGTCATTTTTGTGGCGCTGCTTGTGCAGGGGAGTGTCGTGCTCTCGAAACCCGAGGCGGCACCTTTTTACGGTACGGATCGCGAAGGCTCTCCGAATATTGCCTTGGTGCAGCCGAGCATCCAGCAGGGGGCCAAGTGGAGCAAGGAACGTTTTGATGCCATCGTGAAAAAGACGGTCGGCATGGTGAACGACAGCGTTAAGGATGGCGCGGACTTGATTGTTCTGGCAGAAACTGCCATACCGGATCACATTCGCAGGCAACCTCGTGTGATTGATCTTCTGCACAAAACTGCTGACGAAAAGAAGGCTAGCATTTTGACGGGCGCCCTCGACTATCGGAGAAATCCGCCGGGAAGCGTGCGCAAGTTCGATATCTACAACGCCGCATTCCTGTTCACGCCGGGCGTCGGAGGCTATCCCGATCGCTACATCAAGAAGCACTTGGTTCCGTTCAGCGAACGAATCCCCTTCGACGAAGTCTTCCCGATTCTGAACTATGTGGATTTGGGCGAGGGCGATTTTGTGGCGGGCAAGGAAACTCCCGTTTATCGTCCGTTCCATTGGACGCCCTACATCTGCTATGACGCCATTTTTGGTGATTTGGTGCGCGAGGCTATCCGCAGCGGTTCACGCCTGATGGTGAACATTACGAACGACGGCTGGTTCGGCCGGAGTTCCGCCCCTTACCAGCACTTGAACTTGATCCGTTACCGTGTGGTTGAAACAGGAATGCCCGTAGCTCGCCTTGCAAATAGTGGAGTCTCGGTGTTTATTGACCAGTACGGCCATTTTGACGGAAATACGGAAATCTTTACTGACCGCGTTATCCAGAGGAAGGTCCCGCTTAGGACTCGCGACACGGTCTACACGCATATCGGCGATGCGGTGGAAATGATGCTGCTCGTTTTCGGCGTGCTGTATTTGCTAGTTGCGTTGCTGGTGGCCTGGTTGCAGGCGAGAAAGACGCGTAAGGTGGCGGTCGCCTGACTTAAAAATCCTGCGCCGAGTTGAGGTCGGTGTATCTTCCCATCTGCGTCTCGAACTTGAGGCGCTCAATTAATTTCCGGTGCATTTCCTGCGAGGCGTCGTTGACGAGGTCTGCGCGCATACGCCCGAACCAGAAGGCTTCTACATGTTCGCTTTCCTCGAATTCTGCAGAGAATGCCAATGCTCCGTTGCAGAGAATTTGCACGTCCATGTGGTAATGCCACGATTCGCTGACGGGAAGTGCCGGCCATAAGGGAATAAAGGCCGCTCCGATGCCCCAGTCACTCGTCTCGTTGTCTGGGAGGACCTTTGCCGAAATATGGGCGGTGCCGCGGCAATTCCCCATGGGATAGAATGTGGTGTCGATGGCGGCCGAATAGGCATTCTGCAGATTGGAATCCAGATAGGAAGTCTTGTCTCCGAAGGTGAGTTCGATTGGCTCGAAGAAGGTTGCCGTTTTCGGATATTCCTGGAGATCGTATTTCGTGAGGCTTACGGAACAACTTACGAAAAATCCGCAACAGATTGTTGCCATTGCAAACAAAAATGCGGTTTTTGCACAATGCGGTTTCATCGGGACAAAATATAATAAAGAGTTTTTCCCAGATAGATTTGAATAGTTTCTATATTCGTAACCGATGACTTTGCCCGCCTACTTTATTTCCGATGCGCATCTGGGCGTGAATCCGCCGGGAGCTCTTCCTGACCGCGAAAAAGCCCTAGTCCGTTTCGTGGAGTCCCTCAAGGGAAATGCCTCGCACCTGGTAATCGTGGGCGACTTGTTTGAATTCTGGTACGAGTACAATGACTACGTGAACCGTAATCACTTTGACCTGTTCTTTGCGCTGCGTGAACTGGTGCAGTCCGGCTGCGAAGTCCACCTGTTGCAAGGGAATCATGACTTTGCGTATGGAGACTTTTTCCCGAAAAGCATTGGCGCCCAGGTCCATAAGGAAGTTGTACTGGAAATCCAGGGGAAGAGAGTCTTTTTTAGACATGGCGACGGTGTGGCAAAGTCCGATTTCGGTTACCGAATTTTCCGCCGGATTCTCGATTTCCCGTTGAATCGTTTCCTTTTCCGCCAAATCCACCCGGATTGGGGAATGGCGCTTGCCCGCTTTGTCGGTCGCAATAGCCGCAAGGTGGGGGAGTCCCGCATCATCAAGATGGAAGAATACCTGCATTGGGCAGAACGCATGCTCCGCGAAAATAAATGCGACTGCTGTGTTCTCGGGCATCACCACATTTCAGGACTTTGGACTGTCGATGGCGGTATGGTCGCCTCGGCAGGCGAGTGGATAAAAAAACTCTCCTACCTCCGGATGGAAGCAGGAGAGATAACGCTCAATGAATTCGAATTTGTCGGCTAGTCGGCGTTTTGTGCGTCGTTAGCGCGGCTTTCGGTCGATTTCATCATTTTCTTGCTGGAGTTTTCACCCCAAATCCAGGCGACAACGTCCGTATTGGCAACCTTGTCCCATGCCGCGTCGAGCCAGCACCAGTGATGGGTTTCGCCCTTGCTATCGGTGATGGTCCACTTTTCGGGAGTAGCGGAGAAGGTCATCTTGATTGGCTGCGGCTTGCTGAAGCTGTCGTAACCGTTAGATGCCACTTCCGGCGGATCGATTTCGATGGTCCAGGATTTGCCCTCGGTCCTTTTATAGATGCCGACATTGTATACTATAAGAAGGATGAATACGATGATGGCGCCCTTGAAGTTCTTCTTGGTGAGGAAGAAAATCAAAAGCAGTAACATCAGGACCGCAAGTGCACCCAGATTATAGTGGGTCGTGTAGAACAACTTGAGAATGTCGATCATGGTTGACCTCGGTTATTATTTCTTGGAGCCCTTTTCGGCTGCTTTCTGCTCGGCGATCAGGGATGCGACGCTGAAGGAAATCGTCTTGCCTTCAACCTTGCATTCGGTGCGGAAACTCTGCTTGGGAAGTGCGATTCCGTGAGACGAGAACGTGCCCATGAAGGAGGCGTTGGCGTGGCTTGCGATCGTGCGCACGTTGATGAACCCCTTGTCCTTGCTGAAGGTGAGCTTGAATACCTTCTTGGCACGGTCGTATTCGGCAATCATGGTCTTGTTCACCTGGGTGTTCACGGCGTCCCTGGTGTGGCGGTTGAAGATGATTGTGCCGCGAGAGTCAATCGAGAGCATCGTCTTGTTGGCGATGGAGTTGCGGCAGGCAATCAGCTGCCACGGGCCTTTTTTCTTGGATTCGCCCTTGGCCGTGAAGATGTAGCGGTTGCCTTCCTTTTCCAAGGTGTAAGCGCCTGTGATAATCTTGGAGCCAATGGCGTTCAGGGCGCCCTTGACATACAGGAACTTGGACTTGGTGGAGTTGACGCCGACTATGAAACGGAAGGAGGTCGTTTTCGCTTCTTTAGTGGGGGTAATGGAGAAGCGCTTTCCGACGGGGTCCACCTCGATGTCTGCGTAGGGACCGATTTCAACCGTCTTGCCGTTGGCTGCAGTCCCCTGTTTTGCCATTTTGTCGAGCTTCATCGCCTTGATGGCCTGCTCCGGAAACCGTAGGAAACCACGGATATCCATCTTCACAATAATATTGTCCATATAATACCTCTTTTTTTTGTTTGTGGTTTTCAAGGTAAACTAATAAAAAAAATTAACAAAAGCAAGTGATTTAGAAAAAATATGCAAAAAAACTCTCGAAAAATAAGGGCTTTGTAAGTAAAGTAATGTAGTTGGGGGTGAATTTGTTTGCGTTTATGGTGATAAATTCTTACTTATAACTTGCAAGAGGATTGTGGCAAGGGACTGTCCGTTCCTGAAAAATTCCATTTTGTCAGGGATGGCCGTCGTAGCAGCCTTGGTCTGCTGTTCGACGGCTTTCTTGTCGTAGATTACGGACAGGTTGGTGAGGCCAGATAGTTTATTTGCGTCTGCCTTGAATTGGGTACGGATGAGGAACTTGGGGTACAGCGCCTTGTATTTTTGGGAAATGGCGTCGGCGATGTCCAGGATGGGGTCAATCAGGATGATTGACTGGCCTGTACGCGACTGGTTGATGGCGGAAATGGCTCCCATCCCGCGTCCGGCAAGGTATTGCGGGGCGTTTCCGTTGACCTGGGAAGCGCATTCGAGGATCTGTTTGGCGTCGCTTTCGAAATTTTCTTCGGAAGGTGTTCCCTTGTTCTGTGCGGAGCCTCGGTAATTGAAGGTGACGATGTGGATGCCGGGAAGCTTTTCTACCTGGGCCAGGAACTGCGCGGCGTCTTCGTCCGCTTCGGGATAGTAGAGCAGGACGGGATCGCTTTCGTTACCCATGCTGAATCCGTTCAGGGAAACTCCGTCTTCGAGGGTGCAGGTGAGGGGCCTTGCCTTTCCCTGGATGGCCTCGTTCGCTTCTTTATGGTAGATGGCGCGTGGAAAAGCGTTCCTGCGTTCGGTGAGCGCAAGGTAGAAGACCATGCTGACGTAGATAACTAGGAGAATTCCTGCGATGCGCAAAACCCGAAAGAGGGTGTTCCTGAGAAAAAGCTTTATTTTTTCCATTTGCGTCACAATTTAGAAAAAAGGACTTTCGCCTGTTGCCAAACGAAAGTCCAAAGGATGGGATTGGGTGTTCCTTGAATATACCTAAAAAAATGGCCGAGCGTATCACTTCGAAAATTAAAAGTGTTCTCAAGTTGTTCTATTTACGGAAATTTACGCAATTTTAATCCGATGTAAGAAAAAAAGGTGTTCCCAAAAAAAGAAGAAAAAATTATATTTAAAAGTGATGAACGTATACGCTTACTACAACTACCGAAAGTATTTGCAGGATTATTACGATTACCGTAAGTCCGTGCAACGCTACTTTTCTTACAGGTCCTTCGCCAAGAAGGCGGGGTATTCCTCGTCGGGATTCTATTTGGACCTGGTCCGCGGGCGCAAGTCGCTTACGCCCCAGATGTTGCCCAAGTTTATTGCGGCTCTCGGCCTGAACGAAAAGGAAGGCCGCTACTTTACACTGATGGTGGACTTTACGCATGCGACCACGCCGGCATCCAAGCAGGCGATCTTCGAGCAGATGTCCGCGCTCCTCCCGAGTGCCATCAAGTCGCTGACCAAGAGCCAGCAGGAGTACTATAGCAAGTGGTATTATGTGGCGGTCCGCGAGGCGCTGTCCGTTCTCGATGTGGGCCCTAAGAATATCCAGGAACTGGCCCTGTTCCTCAATCCGCGCATCACGCTTCCGCAGGCAAAGCAGGCTATCCAGCTGCTCCTGTCGATGCAGCTGATCGAGCTGGATGAAAAGGGCTTTTACCGCTCGGTAAACAAGGCTATCTTTAGCGGTTCCGAAATTTCGTCGCTTTTCGTTCATCAGTTCCAAAAACAGATGATGGATCTGGGTAAAGATGCCCTGGACCATTACAGCACCGAACGCAGAAATGTATCTTGTATGACGATGAGCGTTTCTGCAGAAGGCCTGGAACGCATCATCAGCAAGATTGACCTGTTCCGCAAGGAAGTGGTCGACATCATCCGCTCCGACGAGGGCGAGACGATGGTTTGCCAGATGAATATTCAGTTTTTCCCGCTGAGCAAGGAAAAGGTGGAACTTCCGCCGGAAACCGAGGAGGAAAAATGAAAAAGTTGAAATTTGCGACTTTTGCCTTGGTTGCAGTGCTCACCTTGATGGCCTGCAGTAACGACAAGGCTGCCGGTACGGTGACGGATACGGGCAATACGGTTGCTGAAGCTGATTATCAGGTGGCAGGCGTTGTTCTCCGTGTCGATGGAACTCCCGCATCTGAAGCGGTCGTTCGCATGGCTCGTATGGCTGTTATCGACAGCGTTCTTCATGTGCCGGAACAGATTGAAGTAGTGACGGATACCGATGGCGTGTACGCCTTTGATTCGGCGATTGCGGATACGTTCCAGCTTGCCGTGATCGATACTTCGGCGGTGGAAGTGTTCTTCTTGCCGCGTACGACCTTGAAGGCGAAGGCCTTTGACAGCATCCAGCTTGAAAAGGCGGCTGTGGTGAGCAGTGTGCTCTATTTTGATGAAGTTGAAGATTCCTCTATTTCGGTGGGCGGACACTTTGTGACCTGCCTTTCGGGAACGCCGTTCTGTAACGACGTCTTTGCTGCCGATAGCTTCTATATGCTGGTGCCTGCTGGTAACTGGGACCTGGAAATTTTCCCGGGTGACTCCCTGACGGTTGCCCGTATGCGTTCGTTGGGCTTTGCGGATAGCCTAATCTATCGTAGCCTGAGCCTGAATCGGATGTACGAGGGCGATACGGTAAGTCCTGGTCCTATCGTGTGGAGCGTGACGGCCAAGGCAGATACCCTGATCAAGGAATCGGAAAAGGAAACGAAGAATGTCTCGAGAATTTCGGGAACTGTTCTCTGCAAGAATGGCGATCCGTGCGAGGGTGTCGAGGTGATGACCATTCGCGATATTTACGGATTTGAATTCGTGGAAGGCGATTCCCTGGAATTTGTGGCGCAGACGACGACCGACAGTCTCGGTCGTTGGTGGTTGCCGGTTCCGGATTCCCTGCCGGGCGACTCCTTCAGGGTTGAATTCCGCAGCCTTAAGGATGAAAAGGTGGCTCAGGTCGGAATTTCCCGCTACCTGACTAAGAAGGACATTGATGGACTGAAGGATACCTTGGATATCGGAAAGACGACCCTCTCGAAGCCTTCTTCCCTAGTGAGTGGCGTGAGCTTGGTCGTTGATCGCGAAGATACGACCCAGTCGAACAACTGTATGGTCAATAGTGTGGTGGTGGGCATCAAGGGAACCTCGCATTTCGTGCGCGATGTGACCTGCTATATGCTCATGCTGGATGGGCTTCCGTCGGGAGACCAGCAGGTGGTTCTCTATTCGGGTGACCCCAAGGTGATGGCAAAATTGCGTAAATCGGAGGTTCCGACCACATTTTACGTGACTTTTACGGCCGTTTCGTTGCCCGAAGGTGGCGTTCAGCAGCAGCAATGGATGACTTATACGCCGCCAAGTCAAAATATTTTCAAATAACCCCTTGCCGAAGTGAATTTTATTTACTAACTTTGGTGGCGCATTGAGCTATGGTGTAATGGTAGCACAACAGATTCTGACTCTGTTTGTCTAGGTTCGAATCCTGGTAGCTCAACGAAGACTCTTTGCTCACACCCCTGAGCAGAGAGTTTTTTCTTTATAATAGGCGCGAATCACTTTCTATCTTTAAAATTATGGAATTTTTCGACTACTACGAGAATCTTTTCGGTGAACGCTGGCCGGCCTTGCTGGAATCCCTGAAAGGGGAGGGGTGTGCGACGGAATTGCGTTTTTGCGAAGGCCTTGAACCGTATTATTTGGATGAAGCTTCGGTTTTTGCGGCGAAGGCCTTGGATGTGCAGCCGGGAGATGATGTACTCGATATGTGTGCGGCGCCTGGTGGAAAGACCCTGGTGATTGCGTCCTTGTTGAAAGGGGAAGGATCCTTGCAGAGTAACGATCGTTCGCCTGACAGAAGGCTGCGACTGCAGCACGTGATTGAAAATTCCTTGCCGGAAGCGTGGCGCGGAATCATCAAGGTGACGGGGTACGACGGCATGAAGTTTGGACTCCACAAGAAAGAGTGCTTTGATAAAATTCTTCTGGATGCGCCTTGTTCCTCGGACCGCCATGTATTGAATTCCCCTGCGCATTTGGAGGTGTGGTCCGCCAAGCGCGTAAAAAGGCTTTCGGTGGAGCAGGGGGCACTCCTTGCTTCGGCAGTTGATGCGCTGAAACCGGGTGGAACGGTTGTCTATGGTACTTGCGCCCTGTCGCCGATGGAAAATGACGATGTGGTGAAGAAAATCCTGAAGAAGCGCCCGTCTATGCGGATGGTTGAGATTGAAAATCTGCTGCCCGGTGCAGACCGCACGGAATTCGGTGTCCATATTCTGCCGGACCGTTCCGAGGGCCGCGGCCCTATTTATTGCGCGAAACTCGTCAAGTCGGTGTAGTCTCTGTATGGATTTGTCTTCGCTGAAAATCGAATACCCGGAACTTCCTGTCGTTGAGCATCGGGAAGAGTTTTTCGAGATGCTCGAGAAGCATCAGGTGGTGATTGTCAAGGCGGACACCGGTTCTGGAAAGTCGACGCAGTTGCCGAAGTTCTTGCTGGAATATTATAGTAGACAAGAGTGCGCACAGCGGTCTATTGACGGAAGAAAAGGTCATCCTGGAGCCGAAGGCGAACGGGATCCACAGTTTAAAATCGGTGTGACGGAGCCGAGGCGTTTGGCTGCGATTTCTATTGCGGATCGCTTGCGCGAAGAATTGAAGGACGAAACGCTTGTTAGCACCAAGATCCGTTTTTGGGAGCAGGGACAGAGTGACGCCCCTATCAAGGTGATGACCGACGGTATCTTGTTGCAGGAATTCCGCCGCGACAGGCTTTTCCGCCAGTATTCGGCGGTGGTGATTGACGAAGCGCACGAACGTTCGCTGAATATCGATATTCTGCTCGGCATTTTCAAGACGGTTTTACAGGCTCGTCCCGAATTCAAGCTGATTGTGGCCTCCGCGACGCTGGATGCGAAGCTCTTTGAGGAATTCTACGAAAACAGCTGCGTGCTCGAAGCCGAGGGCAGAACGTACCCGGTCGATGTGGAGTATTATTTTTCAGACGAGAGAACGGGCAGAGCCCTGCAGACGAGAGACGAGAGGGTTTTGGGGCGCGATATCAGTGGCAAGGGCGATTCGGGGCTGCTCGATGAAGCGCGCGATGCGATTCTTGACCTGGAAACGCGCCACCGCGACCATTTGCTGTGTTTTTTGCCGACGGAACGCGACATCCAGGACTTGGCGGGTGAATTGGCGCATGAACTCGATTCGGCGTCGTTCGACATCTTGCCGCTTTACGGGCGCATGAGTCCCGATGAACAGCGCCGCATCTTTAAGCATACGGGAAAGACCCGCGTGGTGCTGGCAACCAATATTGCCGAAACGTCGTTGACCATTCCGGGAATCGCCTATGTGGTGGATACGGGAACGGCCCGCATCTCGCGGTACAACGCGCAGTCCAGAATTCAGGGGCTGCCTGTCGAGGATATTTCGAAGGCGAGTGCCCGGCAGCGCACAGGGCGTGCGGGGCGCGTGAAGCCTGGCGTTTGCATTCGACTTTATTCACCTGAAGATTTCGAGAAGCGAGACGAGTTTACGGAGCCGGAAATCCGGCGCAGTAATCTCGCGAACGTGGTGCTTCAGCTGCGAAGCCTGGGACTTGAGCTGGAGAATTTCCCGTTCCTGCAGTCTCCGCCGCATTCTGCATTCCGAGGCGCCTACAAGACGCTTTTTGAACTAGGCGCCCTGACCGCTGACAATAGCAGCGGCCATGTGACTAAACTTGGCCGCGAAATGACGCGGCTTCCGATGGACGTGGCGCTTTCGGCGGTGCTTTTGCGGGCGAGAGAGGCGGGGGTATTGCAGCCTGCACTGATTGTCTGTTCGGCCTTGAGCATCCAGGATCCGCGAGTGGTTCCTGGCGAGGAGCCGGAGCGCACCCGTATCCGTCAGCTACATCGAAAGTTTGCGGGTCACAAGAGCGATTTCTTGACTTACATTAGCATGTGGAATGCCTTCTGTTCCGAATGGGATGGCAAGTCCTGGAACAAGTTGCGCAAGTTCTGCGACAAGTTCAGCTTCCATTTTTTGCGTTGCCGTGAATGGATCGATCTGTACGAACAGTTCAGTCGCATTCTCGACGTGAAATTCGAAAATCGAGTGTGTCCGCTGGATTCTTTCCACGGCGACAACCTGCACATTGCGCTCCTTTCGGGGTTCCTCGGAGGTATTGCCCGCCGCGATATCGAAAATGGCTGCTATCGACTGGTGAGCGGACGCGAGACGCACGTATTCCCCGGTAGCGATTTGTACGGCAAGAGTGTGGAATGGCTATTCAGCGCCGAAGTGCGCGAAACGAGCCGCATCTTCTTGAACAAATCCGCCGAAATTAAGCCCGAATGGATTATGCAGGTGGCGGAACCCTTCTGCACTCGCCGCTGGTATTCGCCGATGTGGAACCAGGAGCGCGGATTCGTGGAAGCGGTGGAAGAAGTGAGCTTCAGGGGACTTGTGATTAGTCGCGGTCACCGCGTGGATTATGCCCGCGTGAACCCTGATGAGTGTGCCGAAATTTTCTGGCGCGAGGCCGTGGTGCTAGGCCAGATGGCGCGCCCGTTTGCGTTTATGACGCATAACGAGCATGTGGTTGAAGACCTGCATGCCCTTGAAGCGCGTAAGCGAATGTTTGGACTCGCCCCGAGCGAAGACGCCCTGGTGGATTACTACGTGCGCATCGCTCACAGCGTCAATTCCATCAAGACGCTCAAGGACTACATCAAGGAGCACACTGACCAGTTCCTGAAATTTGATGCCAAGTTCTGGCTGGAGCAGAATGAGAGTGCCGTAGATGGTGTCATTGCGAACACCGGTGGTGCGAAGCAATCTCTAGGTGATTTTTTTGAAAAAGCAAATAGAGACCCTTCGGCTTCACTACGTTCCGCTCAGGGTGACACGCATAGTAAAAAGTCGCTCCCAAAATCCTCTCTTGGGGGGAGCATCGAACAGTTCCGTATTGAAGGTCTCGATGGTTCTTGCCGCATGGTTAATGGCGAGATGGTTTTCGATGCGACCAAGGAATACGACGGAATTACGCTGGAGCTGCCTTACGATTTGCTCCCGCAGCTGACGCCTGCTAAAATTGCACTTTCGATTCATCAGTGGCGTGAGTGGATGGCGGAGTCCATCATTCGCGAAATGCCCAAGGCGGCCAAGAAACAACTTGAAAACCGTCGCACGTTTATTGACGATGCCTTCTGTGACAAGCTCAAGGAAAATCCGCACAAATCGCCACTCCTGCTCTTGTACGAAGTCTTTGCGGGTATGAAACAGCTTGATTGCGACATCCCGACGGTGACTCCTGAAAAGGAAAATCACTTGCGCCTTCACATAAAGGTGTTCAAGGCCCAAAAGTCTTCCTCGACTGAGCGTAGCGAGGGAGGGGATCCATACACTTCTCCTAAATTTTCGTTTGAACTTTCGCCGGAATGGGGGAGCTTTAACCTGTTTGCAGCGGTTCGCCCTGTGGTGGTGACATTCGGTATCGACTTTGCCTTGGATGAAATGCGCTTTGGCTGGCGTCTCGGTGAATCTGCTCTGATGACTCCGGCGGAATCTGCGTTCTGGCAAGTTTTCCGAAAGCGGGTTGAAATGTCATCCTCGACCAAGCGTAGCGCGGGAGGGGATCCAGTGCATTCTTTAGATGAAAATGTTTCTTCGCTCGTTTCTCGCCTAGAACACTCTATTTCTTTTGCAAGCCTAGATCCTTCGAATTCGCCTGCGGTTTCGCTCAGGATGACACGTTGTGTTGCATCTGAATGGATTGTTAAATCCCTTGTTGCAGATAATTTAGATGCGAACCGCTGCGTGCGTTTTTCGGGACTGGAATTCTCCCGAGGCAAGAAAATCAACGATTTCAAGAACCTCGCTGCAAAGACGCGCAGCGAAGATGACGAAGTTCGTCTCGCTCTGGTGCGGGCGACTTACGAGTCGGCGTTGCTCGGAGCGGATGCGTTTGTCAAGTTCTGGGATGTGCTTCGCGAATTCTCGGTCGCTATGCGCCAAGGGGGCGACCATGCCCGCGATGCGGTGGCCGCTGCAGGAATTTCGATTGCAAAGATTGCAACCCTCTATTCCGAAGATAAGGAAACAACTTTGTTCGAAAGGCTTTGTGTCTTGGGCGAGCTGCTGGGTGCGGGCGCACCGAACAATCCCCGAGACAAGGCTCCCTTAAAACCCGAACTATCGGTGCGCACGCTCCGCGAAAAGTTCCGCCCCTTCCTCAAGGCCCGTTTCATGAAGGAACACGAGCTGAAAAAGGCTCGGGATCTCCTTTCAAAAATGGAGCATATGCAGAGCGACGAGGCCGAGTATCCGGAATTCTACTTGCAGGCTTCTGCCTTGCTGGAGGAATTCGAAATCCTTCGGTTTAAGCGCAAGGGCGACGATTCCGAAGAAATTATCGAAGACGATGCCCTGGCAAAACTCAAGGGCCGCTTCGGACGATTGTAAGCTGTCGTAATCGGTTGTAGCCGATTATTGTGGGACGGGTTAAGTCTTTTTTACTTGACCGCGTTTTGGATAATGTTTATTTTATTTGTATGTTAGTGAGGTGGGTTCGTCTTCCCTTTTTGGGACTTTTGTTGATACTTTCGCTGTGCCTGTGTGGCATGGGTTGCGATCCGGATTGGTGGGTTGATCCGCCAAAATCCATTAATGTACTTGCCGAAAAACCGTCCGGTGTTGATTCGCTTGAAATGCAGGTCTATTTTAGGGATTCCCTTTTATATAGGGAATGTAGCGGTCGTCTTGATACATCAAAGGTTGTGTTCCGCAGAGATTACGACTCGCTTGATCTGGGATTAAAAAATGAACTGGAAGTTCGTCTCGCTTTTTATTGCAATGGACGTGCAATCGAGCTGCCGTCTTATGGGGCGGAAGTGGATTCAGTCGAGTCGTTGTCGTACTATTTTAGGGAAGTCAACGAACGCGAAAAACCATTGAACAAGTCTTTTAAGTTGGAGAGGTTTCTGTCGCCCGAAGATACTTCCTGTGGCAAGTTCGTGAATTTCGCTGTGCTTAAAGTTGACGGAGTCGTTGATAGATGAAACACATCGCTTTGCTGATACTTTGTCTGTTGTGCGTGGCAGATGCGAGCGTCTATTCATCGGAAAAGGCTCCTCCACGTAAGCGCCATACGCTCTCGGATTTCTTTTCGCCTTATTTTGAAATCAGTGGCGGCGCAATGTCTTCTAATTCAAAGAATCAAACGGCGTCCGTAATCAATTATTACCACGACCGAGAAAAAGACGAGATGGTCTATGACGAGGACCTGCATTACAACATCATCAATTTTGATGGGTGGACGTACAATGTGGGGTTCCGTGCGGGCGCTTACCTGTTTCGGTTTTGGGGAGTGTTTCTAGATAACGACCTGTTCTTGGCCAAGGGCGATTACCGGTACAAGTACTATTCGCGGGATAAGGAAGATTTTTTGGAACATGATTCCAGACTCCGGTATTATTTAGGTTTCGGCTCGGTTTTCTTTCCGTTTAATCTGTTTTTTGATTCGACATCGAAGTATTCTTTCTTGAACGGTACCTTTGCGGGGTTCTCGCTCGGGCCGACGTATTTGTACGGGCAGAATAAGGCCGAAAAGAAATATGGAATGGATTACGAAGACTGGGAAATGACATTCCGTTTTGAGGTGGGGTACCTTTGGGAGTTTATTGAACATTTCTTTGTGGGTGTTGCGTTCAAGACGGTTCT
Source organism: Fibrobacter sp. (assembly GCA_017626945.1). Classification (GTDB taxonomy): domain Bacteria; phylum Fibrobacterota; class Fibrobacteria; order Fibrobacterales; family Fibrobacteraceae; genus Fibrobacter. The sequence goes on along the minus strand of JAGAHT010000045.1, from coordinate 55,332 downwards.
TTCGTTTAATAACGAGGAAGGCGACGAGTATAAGGGCGGAAATATGCCAACTGACGATGTTCCCCTCAATACCAAGTCTTTCGGTTTCGTGATTAAGGTTGTCCGAAAGTAGGGTTTGGGGATTGAAAGTCCCCTTTTTTATGGGCTGCGGGTCGCAAATTTTCTAAATTTAGCCTCGATGAATTTTATTTTCCGTTTTTTGCTGACTTTGTGCGCGTGTTCGCTGGTCGTGTTGACCGGTTGCGACGTCCCGTTCGCTAAGGAAGATCCTGTTGTCGTTTCTGTGGGTGAGGCGAAACTCCGTGAATCGGAAATCCGCCGTGTGGCTCCGGAATGGGATTCCTGGACCGATCGTGAAAAGCTGACTTTCCTGGAACATTGGATTGACGAAGAGACCATTTACCAGGAAGCCGTGGCGAACGGCATGCTGAAGGACGAGGACTTGCAGGCGCAAATCCGCCGTACCGAACGCAAGATGACGGTTGACCATTTCTTGCAGAGTTTTGCCGATACCATGATGGTGGGCGATGCTGAAAAACTTGACTTTTACCAGGCGCATCCGGAACTGTTCTTGCGTGGGCAAACGATGGTCAAGGGTGCGATCCTCTATTTTAGGGATTGGCAGTCGGCGGATCAGTATTACAGGGGACATAAGAAGATTGTCTATGATTCCTTGCCTGCGGAACATTGGCTCGTGAAAAAGATTGAGGCGTTTGATTCGGCGACGGTAAGTCCTGATAGCTGTATGATCCCCTCTATTAAGGATGCGACACTCGGTCAGCTTTCGGTGATGAAGGTCTGTGGCGGTGCGCTCAAGATGGCGGTCGTCGTGTCGAGGCTTGATTCTGCCGATGTGCTGCCTTATGCCGAAGTGGTTGAAGATGTGGCAACGCGAGCCTGGGTGGAACACCAGAAAACGGTGCTTTCTCGCTTGAAAAAGGAATGGAAAAAGGCTCGCCCGATTTTCTCGCAGATGAACGTGTTTAGTGAAAAGGAAAAATAATGAAGTCCTTTGCCAAACGGATTGCTTTTGTATTTGGTTGCGTGGCCTCGCTTGCGATGGCTGAACCTGTGCTGATGGAAGGCGTTGCGGCCGTTGTGGACGGCAAGCCGATTATGCGTTCGGAATTCTTGAATGCCCTGTACCGCTACCAGGAAACTCCCGAAGGGAACGCGATGTCGGAAGCGGATCAGCGCAAGTATGTGCTGGATCAGCTGATTGAAGAAAAGGTCTTGTTGAGCCGAATCGACCGTGACTCGATTGTGGTGACGGATGCCGAAGTGGACCAGCGCGTGAACGCTCACTTGTCGCAGCTTGCTGCCAGTCAGAACACGACTTTGGCTACACTTGAAAAGGCTATTCGTGCGCAGCTGGGGATTAGCATGGCGCAGTACCGTGATCAGCTCGCCAAGCAAATCCGTGGACATATCGAGATGACCCGCGTGCGCCAGCGCCATGTGGGTGTCATCAATCCGACGAAAAAGGAAGTGGATGCGTTCTTTGCCGAATACAAGGACTCCATTCCGCAGCAGTTCAACTGCGTCTTGTTGAGCCATATCCAGTTGCCGATCGTACCCGATTCTGCAATCGTGGATTCGGTGCGTAAAATTGCCGATGCCTTGATCGATACGCTGAACCTGGGCATGAGCTTTGAACTTTTGGCGAAAGCCCATTCGCAGGACACGTCTGCCGCAAAGGGCGGTGACCTTGGCTACTTTAAGCGCGGTCAGCTGGACCCCGCCTTTGAACGTGCTCTTGATGCCCTGAAGAACGGTCAGTATGCTTCTAATCCGGTAAAGACGAAGCTGGGATGGCATATTCCGCGCGTGCTGGGCCGTAAGGAAGACGGCGTGCGTTCGGCGCAGATTCTGCTCCGTACGATTCCGACGGCGAAGGATACCGCTGCGGTGGTTGCACTTGCAGATTCCCTGCAGAAGAACCTGAAGACGAGCGAAGCGTTTGCCGCTGCGGCCAAGAAGTTTAGTGAAGACAAGTCCAGCAACTTTGCCGGTGGACGCCTCGGCTGGTTCCAGCGTAACGAAATGGAGCCTGCCTATGTGGATCCGGTGGCGAACTTGAACGTGGGGGAAATTTCGGAACCCGTGCTGATTGACGGTGCGTACCACCTGTTCCGTCTCGACGATTCCCGCCAGACTCGCGACTTGAACCTCGAAGAAGATTACAGCAAGATTGAACAGATGGCGGCAACGCATCTTGAAAATCAGAAGCTCCAGGCGCTCGTGAAGAAATGGCGCGAGGAAGTCCACATCGAAATCCGCATGACGGAGTAATTTATTTTTCGTTAAAACAATAAGTCGCGGGCCTTATGATTCACTTTAACCACGTCACTAAAACCTACGAGGATAATTGGAAGGCGCTTTCCAATGTGACGTTGCGTATCCACAAGGGTGAATTTGTCTTCTTGACGGGGCATTCGGGTGCCGGTAAGTCGACGCTCTTGAAGCTGATTTACATGGACGAGCGCCCCGATGAGGAACGCGGCGGTCAGGTGATGGTGAAGTTTACGGGCGATTGTCTGTATGACAGCAAGAACACTCCCGATAGCAAAATCCAGTCGCTCCGCCGCAAGATGGGTATTATTTTCCAGGACTTTAAGCTACTACCGGATCGCAATGTTTTCGAAAATGTGGCGTTGGCCTTGCGTATCGTGGGCACTCCGAGTAAGCAGATTAATGCGGCGGTGTTCGATGCCTTGGCGCTCGTGGGCATTAGCCAGAAGCGCTTTGCGATGCCTTACACACTTTCGGGCGGTGAACAGCAACGTGTGGCGATTGCTCGTGCGATGGTGCATAATCCGTACCTGCTCTTGGCGGACGAACCGACCGGTAACCTGGATCCGAAAAACGCCGAAGAAGTCTTCAAGATTTTCAAGGAAATTAATGCCCGTGGTACAACCGTCGTGATGGCGACTCATAATCCGGACTTTTACTTGAATAGCCCTTTCCGCCGCTTGGTGCTTGACCACGGCGAACTCTTGAACAGAGATTTGATTTAGACCTGAACGGCGCGGATTTCGCCTGGCTTTAAATTGCCCAGTGTGTATTTGTCGAACTGGATGCGCATGAGGCGCAGAACCTCGTAGCCGAGGTGGGCGAGCATCCGGCGGATTTCACGGTTCTTGCCTTCGGACAAAGTAATTTCTAGCCAGCAGTTTTTTTCTCCGTCGCTGTGGAGTACGGCGCGCTCGGCGTGCATAAATTCCTCTTTTTCGCCGAATACGCGGGGCGCGACGTTGAAGCCTTTTTCCATTTGAGAAAGCTCGGTGGCGGAGGGCTTGCCCTTGACTTGCACGCGGTAGATTTTAAGATGACTTGCGTCGGTGAGAATGTCGTCCGCCCATTTCGTGTCGTTGGTAAATAGCAGCAAGCCTTCGCTTGCAGCGTCGAGGCGCCCTACGGGCGCAATGTGCGGCATGGGCTTGCCGGGAAACATTTTGGCGTATTCTTCGCGGAACAGGTCCATCACGGTCTTGCGCCCTTTTTCATCGCTTGCGGTCGTGACGAACCCGCGCGGCTTGTTCATGGCGAAGTAGACGAATTCGCTTACGGTAACGGGAGTGCCGTCAATAAGAATTTCGTCGTTTTCGTAGGCGGGTGCTTCTGGATCGCATGTGGGCTTACCTCGGAGAATTACGTGGCCTTCGCGCACCAACTTTTCCGCCTGGCTACGGCTGCAATAGCCGCGTTTAGAGATGACGCGTGCGACGCCGTGGGCACCCTGCTTACTTGCTTTGCTGTGCTTGCAGTGAAAATCCATACATGAAAAATAATTTTTTTTGCCAAGAAAGTGAATCTTTTTTATTTTATAAAAAAATAACAGAAGGAGATGATATGAAGAAGACGATTCTGCTAGTGCTGCTATCCGTACTGTTCGCACATTCGCAAACAGTGTTTGAAAATGCCGATTGCAATATTGTCGGAAATCCTCAAAATTCCTGTTCGATAACGTTTTCTCGGTTTAGTTTTGGCCAGAATTTTGGCACTAGTGGTACAAACATGTTTTTCTTCGATGTTGCGGACTTGCTGATTTCCAAGGATGCATTGCCTTCGTCTGCAAGTGTTCCCTTGGACCAAAATACACCCGTCTTACCCATACGCTTTTTTATACTATCGAATGATGCTGGGTACAATGCGGCTATGTCCCTGATTCATACGGCATATGCGACTAGGGCATCCGTGAATGTAATCTTTATGAATCCGGCGGCAAAGCTGCTCAAGAACGAAAGCAGCTACAAGGCGAATACCAAGAGCCAACAGTGCTATGTGAATCGCGTTGACGACATTCCCTATTCAATAAATTGTCCGATAATGTCGATTACCTTAACGGAAAACTAGCTTCTGCAATGAATACAAAGGTGTTCTTCCTATTTGCATTTATTCTAGCATTGTCAAATGCTTATGCATTTGACCACTTTATTGAAGTAAATAAAGCCGCTGTTATCACACTGCAAGATGGTGATGTAATAGTTCTTTCCAATTTGCCTTCGGACTGGAGCTTTTCGCGTATTGCATTAGGCGTCAATTCAGTCTCCCAAAACAAATTGACAGGACGGCTCGTTATCAGGAACTGTGCGTATAAACTAAATGGCAACTATAAGCTGGTCGACTTTGGCTTTGAAAATGGCGCTTCTGCAAGGTATTATGGACCGATGCAGCAAATCCAAATTCAGGGATGGGTTGATTCCGCACCTTTGACGGCTAAATGCGAAAATGCAGAAAATGTACTGAAAAAGGATTCCTTGTGGCAAGCCGAAAAAGATCGGATGAAGTTTCTGTTTGCAACAAAGACTGCCAAATATAAAGATCTAGGCCCTGTAGAATCCACTACCGGCTTCGAAGGCCCGTCTGGACTGTTCAAGATAACGTCTCTCCCTGAATGGAACTTTAACCGCATCTATGTTCAGGTGGAGCCGATGGATGGTCGCGAACTAGATGGATACCTGTATTCGAGGTCGCAACAAAGTAAGGTTGCCGGATGGTCTGCCAATATCCCCCTGATTTTAAAAACTGATTTTCCTGTTGTTTTCGAACTGGCTTTTCCCGAATTTCGAAAAGTCAGGTTGAAGTGGTGGGCCGTGAAAGATTCTCCAAAAGAAGAACCTGTCAAATTGGTCGCAAAGGATATGGGGGATTCAGTTGAAGCTGTTTACACGTTTGAAAATTCAACTCATCACAACCGGAATGTGGCCTTAAGATTCCGCAAAGACGATTTTGTTAATGGAAAAATTCCTACGGTAAAAAAATTGGAATTCAATCCTAATGGCGTGTTTAGGGTTGATTCTCTGAAATCGTACGGGATCACCGGCGATGTATACGATATAAGCGCTGAATTGGCGAATTCTGGGCCTGTAACTTTTGCCCTTCCGTTGAATTTCAAGTATGTCCCTGATATGGGTTCAATTTCCATGATTCATCAGGAAAATGGCAAGTGGACAATTGTTCCTGTTGATAGTGTCGTGGATGGCTTTGCCTATTTCAGGACATCAAGTTTTTCTATATGGAGTTACATTTTTGATGGCGCTAAGAGGTATGCTTGCAATGTGGGGGGGCCTCTAAGTTACCTTGTTTCGGAAACATGTCGCGATGCGGCAGGCGAAGCTTTTGAATCTGAAATAGATTTCATATCATCCACATCCTCCACAGCCTTCTTTTTTGTTGATAAGTTAAAGGAAATTGGCGCTGATGTCGCCTGCCTGGATATCGATGAATTTAAACGACTGTTTGAAATTGAAACGGAAAATGAAAACTCATGGCCTAGCATTGTCGCTGGGCATTTGGATTTTAATACTATTTGGCCTGGTAATGACTCGGGTTTTTCGGAAATTTATAACATTTTGATAGCAAGAAGGAATGATGTTCCCCAAAAATTAGAAGATATATGTAAGGATAAGGAAAACAGGGAAGACTGCGAATGGAAAGTAACAAGGAATAATTTGGATATTCTTTTAGCTGACGCCATTATTGCGCAAAGAAATGATGGCTTAAAACCCAAGGGCTCGTTTAGAAATTATACAAAAGCTTATTATGGTACAGAAAAAAAACAATTCCTTATAGAAAAAAGTTCAGGTGAAACAATTGCTTTCAAGGACTATTTCAAAACAAGTAGCCCGTTTGTAGAGCGAGCCGGATGGCTAGTCAAGGGTCTTCGGGAATGTTTGGGATACTTTAATAATGATGGAATTGTGATTCAGAAATGGATTGATTTCTCTAGCAGCTTTAAAAATTATACATCTACTTGCCAGGCTTTTTTCAGGGCGGCAGATTTGATGGGGACAGCGGAGGAGGTTGTTGACGACGGATTTAGTTGTACGCAGTTTTCATTGCAAAATATAAGGCAGGAATATGATGTAGGAAAAATGATGGATAATAAGGATGATAAACTTATTGACATATCGGAGGTGATGGTTCGAATTTCCTTGCTTGCTTGGCTAGATAAAACCGTCTTTAGGGATTTTTTGCGTTTATCCTATCAAAGAGCTTACGATGGCTTGCAAGATTGGCTTGTATTGGCAGATCCGTTCCTGCTTAGCAATAATATAGTCGCGAAAGCAAGTGCTAGTTTGGCTCTTTATGAGTATATTTTCACAGGAGGTTCATCGAAACTTGACTTGCTGAATGAGTCGTTAAAAAAACATTATGGTGAAAACGGAGGCTATTCGGAAGGGATGGGATATTCCCAGTATATTTGGGATGATGTCCCTTATGTGTTAAGTGCATTGATGGATGCGTATTCGTCGAAAGGCAAAAAATTAAAAATCGAGGAGAAGTTTCTTAAATCCCCGGACTACATTTTTGAATTCTCTAGGCCTATCGGCAAAAGTGCAGATGGTTCTTACTATGGCTTTATTCCCGTGGAAGTCGATGACGGGTGTACTTACAATCCTGATTACCGCGTATGGGCGAAGTTGAAAAACGATCCGAAGTATTTGACGATGAGTGAATATGCCCCCCTGCGTGATGCAGAAAAAAAGAATGTGTTGGCTGCATTTGGTTTTCCAAATCTTGCTAAATATACGGAACAACAAGTGTATGGAATAAAATTACCAAACCGAGGTAAACTTTGGGGAAGCAATAAGGATGGTCTCCTTATGATTACAGCTGTACATGGAGATAGTTCTGATGCTGATACGGTTGCACTTTCTATGGTTGCCGAAAAGGGAGATCTGTGGGAAAACGGTCAGGCGCACGACCAGCAGGACAACCTGTCGATAACGTTGACCAGTAATAGGAACGGCTTTATTATCCAGGATAGGGGGTATACAGATTTCAGGGATCGGAAAAATAGAAATTTCCATCAATATTCAAACCACAATGTTGTTCTGCCTAATGGTAAAACGCAGGAGGAAAACCATTTTATTTCGTACACTCAAATAAGAGAACGTGTGTCAAATTTTACAAAAAAATATGTGGGCGATGAGGAATCTGCATTAATTCTACTCGTTGACAAATTATACCAAATCTATGCCTATATAAGACAAAAATCTCTGTATGATTTCTCAGTAGAGGGTGGAGCCGAGGCTGCTATTGGCGAACATTTCATAGATCGCCCAGAAAAAGGCGTTGTGGGCTATACGGCAACAACGAGTTTTGAGGACAGTTTGACGAACCACCGTTCTATCTTATACTTTGGCGGTAGTTTCTGGGTAATCGACCGTCCGAATGCAACGGACCTTACGTGGCTTGCGAATTCTCCGATTGTAAAATGGACTGATATGAAAGAGTCTGGATTACGTCTTTATGGATCTACTGAAATTGATTCTAGCAAGGTGGCTGGAGATGCCTTGCTGATTGATCAAATGATGGCAAGAAATGATTATTGGAATGAAGAAAAAAATACAAAAGATTTGACTCTTAACTCATATTCCGTTCGAGACAAAAAAGCGAATACATTCGTAATGACCTATGCCGTAGATGATGATTTTGTCAAGGTGGCCGAAAATTGTCCAGAATTTTGTCAATGTTTTGAAAATAATTCAAAGGATAAGCGTATAATAATTCCTCCATTGAATGAAAAATTTGAATTGTGTGATGCTGTGCCAAAAAATGAATGTACCGACAAAGGAAAGTCTTCTGCAATTACGATGCTCGTTAAATCGTCAAATAAAGAATGGATTTCAAATTTAGACTTAATCTTGGATGGCGAGTTGACTACAGAAGAAAATGGGAGCGATGTCAAATTGAAATCAGTAAAATTATCCCGAAGGACATTTCTTTACGAAAAACTAAATGGTTCTGCGGTTTCTCGAAAACATAATTCTATTTACTTGCCTGCAAACATCATTTTATTACACCAATAATTAAGAAGGAGAATATAATATGATTCGAAAAATTCTTTTTATAGGTATATTTATATGTTTGCTTTCTTGCGGATTTTCTACCGTTGGTGGAGACCCTCCTCCTGCGTGGGAATGTAAAGGAACATTGAAAATTCATCCTCAAATGTTACAACTTCGAATAGATTTAATATATTCGTCTTTGTTTTTTGGGTCAGTATACCATTCTGATTCTTCTCATTTATGTTACGCAGATTACGAATATAAATTTGTGTCAAAAAATACAACAGAAAAAATCCATAAAAATAGTACCTTGTACAACATTTTGGATTCTGACGAGCATGTCCGTTTTTCGCTTTTTGACAAGAACAATGTTGAAAAATCGTATGACATCGACCTTTCCGAAATACTCCATTCCTACACATTCAAAGGCGATTCCGTAGAAATAAAAATGCCGGAAAATGGGACTACCGAAATTTCAATTGCGTGTCCTTATTGTAGTACCCATAGAATTTATGATAGCTTATGTCAGGGTATTTTTGCATGCAATTATCAAAGTACAGAGCAAAAGTCCGTTATTGTCGGCACCGATTCTTCTTGGGGAAAAAGTTATGGCTTTAAGTTATATTTGGCTAATCAAAGCTCAATGAAAACAGATAGTATTTTTATATATGGTGACATAACATTTAGATAGTTTTTTTATGGCACTACACTAACAAGGGAGATCCCGTAGAAATAAAATATGCGTTGTCCCTATTGTCAAGTTTATTTTTATATGATGTAATGGATGTTTTGGAGTAGATTATATAGTTTCTCATTCAACGCGTTGTTGAGCGCGTCTGCTGCGGCGGTATCCTCGAAACCCATGTCGCGGGCGCGTTCCCCACAGATGTCGATACCTAGAATTTTTCGGTTCTGGGCGAGCGCTTGGAGAGTCTCGGCGAGTTGCTCAAAGGTGAGTGAACCTTGGTCCCAGTTCGTGGCGGCCTCTTGCGTGTTGAGGGCGTCCTTGTCGATGGAAATGTAGACGGGTGTTGTGTGTGATGTGAGATGGACCCTATCGGGGCTACGCCCCTCCAGGGTGACAGCGGTTAGTTCACTTTCGCGGATAAAAGTGACGCGATCCAAAATTTCGGCGGCGTTTGCTTGCGAAAGGTCTTCGCGGATTTCTTCAACCAAGTGGTCGGCGACTCCGATAACGGTGACATTCTGCACGAATTTATTGTTGTCGAGAACTTCTTTTATCCAGCCTCCGCAACTTAATATTCCTTCGAAGCGGGGCGGTTGCATATCGGGGTGATGGTCAAACACCACAAGGTCAAACGGCTCGCGGATTGAATCCGTCCAGAGCTTGCTCATGTAATGGTAATTGCCGTTATCGAAAAAATGAATACTCGGCGTACTTATGGAGCTCGCTTCGGTGATTTGCTTTCGGAGAATTGCCTGCGCTTCGTCGTCGCAGTAGCAGTCGGTGCCGTCGATTCGGGTGCAATCAAACCAGCGGATTTCGCCGTCAGTTGAGGCAGCTTTTCGCAGCCCCTGCATAAAGGGCTGCTCTGCGTAAACGCCAGTGAAATCCTGGACGGTAATTTTAATACTCTTCACATTCAAACAATTCAGGATGAAGTAAGCAGAATCTTGTCTTGCAATATGCGATTTCATCTTCGGTGATGGACTCAATGGTTTCACATTCCGATAAGTTCGTCAATTTTGCAATTTGATTGTTGAGGAGCTCTATTCGTATGGCCTTATCAAGTTCTTTCTGTACTGAATCGGGGAGTGGTGCTGGAACGGTGATGAATTCATCTTCGGATGAAGAACTTTTGGGTTCTACATAACCCTTGATGCAGCGGATATTCCCGTTTTCTGATGCGCTCCAATGATCGACTTTTGCCCATTCGGTATTATATTGTATCAATAGGTAACTGGATTCCATTCCCGTTTCGACTTCCTTGTTCCAAAAATTATCCCATTTTTTCCCCATAAAGGAAGTAGAAGTCCAAAAATAGGTTCGCTCTCCAACTCTGGTTACTTTGTTAGGGGCAATACCCACTCCGGCAGGCTTTGCTCCGAAACAATATGAGTCTGTACCGTTGCCGTCATTATTGTCATAATCATCCCAGTTCCAACCAGATGTCGTCTTCAATTTTGTTCCGGAACTGTCCTTGTAAACGTCGGTATCACCTACGTAACGAAGTAATTCGCCAAATTCATTGCTGGAAGGCAGATGCCAACCATCGGGGCAAACCGTGTTTACTTCTTCGAAGGTATAGAATCTACCGTAGATGGCACCGTCTTTGTCGAGGCTGTCGTTTGTCCAGCTATTAGGACTTGCATAATTCATGTTTTCGGCCATCCAAATTTGGTCGCCAATTTTTACGGTCTTGTAAATTTGTCCGTCGCGAGAATCCACTAGATCATCCGAGGCATTGGAACATTTTCCCGTAGATTTTGCAGCGCCCGAATTGGAAGTCGGCGTCTTTGAATCCGAAGAAATAGAGGAGTTCGAGTTGGAACTCGTGACCGTTGTATCGGACGATTGCGGCATATCTGTCGAATTTGCCGAGGTGGAACTGTCGTCGCAGGCCGCAAGCAAAAGGGTTCCGGCGATAATGGTAAAGAACATTTTTCTCATTTGTATAAACTCCTCTTTGAAAAGAAATATAGCAAAGTCTATGTAAATCAAAAAGGAAAGATGCCGCTTGATAAAGAACTTGGCTTTCTATTATTTTCCGAAACGCTTGCAGAAGGAACAACTCTGGCAAAACGGGTGGCGCAATTCGTGTTTCTTGAATCCTTCGCGGAGGTTCGTTGCCATGGGCGAGTCAAGAATTTCCGCAAGACTTTGGTCGGTGATTTTTCCAAGAGTTATTTGTCCGCTGTGGTCTAGGCAACAGGCGACAACACGGCCGTCGTGCAGGATTGCTACATGGGTGTCAAGCGCGTGACAGGTTCCCGCAGCAGTCATTCTGGAGGGGCTTTGCCCCGACGGAATCCATACACTATAATTTGTGCTTGTAATTGACGGATCCCCTCCATCACTTCGTTCAGTCGGGGATGATGTGACGGGAAATCGTTCGGTGGTGGATGACGCGGCGGGCCATTCAAATCGGCTGTCCTGATGCAGGTAGATTCTTCCGACGAGTGGAAAACTCTTGTGGCGGCTACAGAAATGTTCCAGGGAAATATGTGGCGCGGTTTGGGTGCCGTCAGAAGAGCTGTCTTTGGTTTCGGCGAAAGCTTCGTTGACCTTGGCGAGCATCGTCTCGTTCCAGGATTGGCTAGCCGCATCGCCAACGTTCCAGAGTCTTAAGTTGATGTACAGGTCGGGACGCACTGCATTTGCCATCTTGCAAAAGTCAAGGACGTCTTGCAAGTGCGCGAGTGCCGGTTCCCGCGGCAGTTCCGCATAAGCGTGCGTCGAAAAGTTAACTTGTCTGATGGCGGGGGTGGCCAGAATCTGTTTGCCGGTGCGGGCAATCGTGGTTCCGTTTGTCGTCAGGTTTAGCTTGAGCGGAGTTGCTTCCAGTTTTTTCAGGAACAGCCCGAATCCAGGATGCAGTGTCGGTTCGCCGAGTACATGAAAGTAGACGTTTTCGGCTACGGTTGACGCTTCCGCAATGCAACGTTCGAAAAGTTCCGAACTCATAAATTCGCGCGGCTCTTTGGGTGCTGAATTTTGGGGCGGAATCGTTGATGCATGCGAATCCGGCGGTGCGGACGAATTCCTTTTGCCGCAAGGGCAAAAGCTGCAATTCAAGTTGCAAACGTTCGTGATTTCAATATAGACGGAGTTCATGAACTTTTAGTAGAGATTTCTCGATTCTGTCATTCTCGACCGAAGGGAGGTCGGACAGCACTTGGCAACTTGTTGTCTTAGTGCGCATGACCCCCGAAGGGAGGGAATCCAATGCTGGATTCCGTCTCCCCTCCGCTACGCTTCGAGGATGACACGCTCCAGGATGACGCTCTGTGTCACTTTATCCTCAATTTTTTCTGCGCATAGATGCTTTGACCGCCGTTGCAGGCGAAGGCGACTACGCATACGATGAAGAATGCGGGTAAAGTATCAAAACCGAAGATTTCTGCACCGATGAAAATGGGGGCGAAAAGCGTATTGGTCGCGCCGCCAAAGACTGCCGCGGAACCGAGGGCTGCTGCAAGCGGCAGGGGAACGCCTACCATGGCTGCAATCCAAGCGCCAAAGGTTGCGCCAATGGCAAACAATGGCGTGACCTCTCCGCCCTTGAAACCGACGGCAATCGTTGCAATCGTGAGTGCAAATTTCAGAATCCAGTCGCAGGCGAAAACTGTTGCGGCGTTTCCCGCGGCATTTACATCTGCGGACTGCGAGCCAGCAAAGCAAAGGTCAATTAGGTTCGTTCCGAGTCCTGCGTAGCGACCCTGCCAGAATACCAACAGCAAGAGGCTGATTCCAATTCCTACGAAGGCGATGCGCTTGACCGGATTCGGCAACTTGTTTGCTGCAAATTTCTTCGCGAGCGAAAGCAGCTTGGCGAAGCCGCCTCCAACGATTCCGAACAGAACGCCGAGCAGCGCAAGCTTCAATACAAAATGGATATTGAATCCGTTTTCGTTCCAGAGCAAATTCGCAACATTCCAATCAGGGAAAAGTGAATTCAGGTCAACGGAAAATTTTTCGAGCCCGAGCATCTCGGAAACCTTGTAGGCCGTGAATGCAGCGATCGCTGCGGGCAACAAAGCGGCAAGCTCCAAGTGACCGACAAGCAAAACTTCAAGCGCAAGAGCAATCGCCGCAAGGGGTGTCTGGAAAAGTCCCGCAAAACCGGCCGCCATTCCTGCAACCAGTAGAACCTTCCCAGCGTTCTCGACGTGGATCTTCTTGCTGATGTTGTGTCCGAGGGTCGCTCCAATCTGGATAGCGACGCCTTCGCGGCCGGCGCTACCGCCGAACAAGTGGGTGAGCCATGTGCTTACGGCGACCATCGGAATCATGCGCAGGGGAATTTCGCTTTCCTTTCCGTGAGCGACTCCGAAGACCATGTCCATGCCGCGTTCCGTACCTTTGCCGAACTTCTTGTATCCAAGAACGATGGCGATGCCGATGAGCGCAAGTCCGGGAATCCAGTAGAGGGGATGCGCGTCGCGCAAGGCAGAAACGGCTAGCAGCACCTGACCGAAGAAGGCCGTAAGCGCTCCGACAAGTGCTCCAAGGAAAAGAGCAACGATGATCAATACAGGTTGCGAGAACCATTTCTGGATAAAGGCGTTTAAACGCGCCTTCATCTGTTCCTTCGCCATCTTCATCATCTGCTCCTTCATTTCAGGAGACATACTGGCGAATTGTTCCTTGAACTGGTTGTATTTGCCAAAATCTCTAAAGTTCATAGCGGCCTCTTTATTGCGACCGCAAATTTAGAAAATACTTTGGCTTCTTTAATTAATTCGATTTGACGGTCGTCCAAGCTCCATCAAAGAGCATCGAGGCGTCGCCCAGGTCGCGCAGGAATACCATGCGGTCAATTTCTTCTTTGGTCGGATTGACGACTCTGTTGTTCTTGAACTGCTCGTCAAGGAGCTTGTAGCTTGCTTTGTTCGGGCTTGCAAAGTAGACCGACTTGGCAAGATCAGCTCCAACCTGGGCACCAAGAATATAATTCATGAAAGCGTAGGCTCCATCTGGATTCTTGGCTTTGCTGCTGAGGGTCATTGCATCTACCCACATAAAGCTTCCTTCGACGGGAATGGCGTACTGTAACGTTGAATCTTCGTTGATGGCATCCATGGCTTCGCCGTTGAAGACGATGGCAGCCCAATCAATCTTGGCGAGAACCTTGTCCTTGGAAATTTCGGAGGGATCGAAACCGATAAAGTGGGGGTCCTTCTTCGCCTGAAGGATGTGCTCGACGGCCTGGTCAATTTCTGCAATCTTCGTACTGTTTGCACTAAAGCCTTTGGCGATTAGCGCCATCGAAAGCATGGAACGAGCTTCTTCGAGTAGACTGAAATTTCCCTTTGTCTGCTTGGGGTCGAACAGCATGTTGTAGCTTACGCTGTCTGGCCTAATGGCGGGGTCGCGGTAAAGGATACCCGTGGTTCCCCACAAGTAGGGAAGCGTATAGGTGTTGGAGGGATCGTAGGCAGGACTCTTGAATTGGTCGGCGACATTGACTCTGTTGGGAACCCTGTTCGTGTCGATGGCGGCAATGAGTCCGAGCCGCACCATTTGCTGGATGACGACGTCGGACGCAATAATGAGGTCGTATTTCTCGGTCCCCTTATCGCGGAGCCTGTCAATCATTTCTTCCTGGGCTTCGTATAGGTCGAGCTGCAACTGGTAGCCCGTTTTCATCTGGAAGTCCGTAATCATTTCTTGGGGGAAATATTCGCTGTAGGTCAAGACGGAAATAACTTTGGGGTGCTGCTGGCTTTTATCGCCGCAACCGCAGAAGAGAATTGTTGTCCAAAAACAAAATAAAACAATGAGTAGTGTAGAAATTCGCGTTTTCATGTCAAAGATCCTTAATGTAATAAGAATATAAGAAAACTTTGATGTTAAATCACACTATTTCTGTAAATTTTAGATAGGATATGTGCCCTTTTATAAAAAAAACACTGCCTTGTTGCAGACAGTGTAAAATTGAATTGAAACTTGATCCGTTAATCTAGCTGTGCAGGTATTCCACAATCGCGTCGTGGATTGTGGTGAACACTTCGCGCAGTTCTTCTTCGTCTTCTTCCAGGAGCGTCACGCGGAAGCCCTTGAGGTCCGTGCAGAAGCTCGTGCTCGGCACAACGCAGATGCCCTTTGCGCCCAGCAGGTAGTAAACGAAGCGGTAGTCGAGGTTCGTTGTCTTGCTACACCATTCTTCCACCTTCTTCTTGATGATCGGATTGTCAATCTTCAAGGTCTGGTGGCTGTTGAGCGTTCCTTCGCGGAAGATGATAGTGTTGTAGAATGCACCGTAGGTCGGGTTGAAATACAGTTCAGGAATGTCCGAAAGAATTTCATTGATGATGGCGCTGCGGCGGCCAATCTTTTCGTTCAAGGCCGTGCGGTGTTCCATAAAGCGCGGATCGCCGAGAACGCGCGGAATCGTCATCTGCGGGAGCGTGGTCGAGCAGACTTCCACCATCTTGGCGTTGTCGATCGCTCGGCAGAAAGCGTCGAACTGTTCGTCTTTGTCGCGGTTGTAGTATTCGGCCCAGCCGCAACGAGCACCCGGCCACGGGTATTCCTTGGAAATACCCTTAAGAGCGATACCCGGAACGTCACCGATATATTCGGCGAGTGCGTAGGCGTGTGCTCCGTTGTATGTAATCTTGTTGTAGATTTCGTCGCAAATAATGAACAGACCGTAGCGCTTTGCGATGTCAACAATCTTCTGGAGAATGTCGAGCGGGTAAACCATGCCCGTCGGATTGTCCGGGTTCAAGATCAAAATGCCCGCGATACTCGGGTTGTACTTCACCTTGTTTTCGAGTTCTTCGAGGTCCGGATACCAGTGGTTTTCTGGCTGCAAGCGGTAGGTAATCGGGGCCGTGTGGGCATGAGCCGCTTCAGCAGAGCTGTGAGTGGAGTAGGCCGGTGCCGGTCCGATAATGCGGGTCGTCATCGAAAGAAGACCGTAAATCGTGGCGATGGCGTCGCCGAGGCCGTTGAAGAACAGGATGTCTTCGACATTGATCTGGGCGCCGCCCAGCTTGTTGTTTTCTTTCACCAGGAATTCGCGGGTTTCGAGCATCCCCTTGGACGGACAGTAGCCGTAGCTGCGGTTTGTCTTGGCCAAGTCCACAACAATATCCTTAATCCAGTCAGGAATCTGACATTTCTTTTCGATGGGGTCTCCAATATTTTCCCAATGAATGGGGAGGCCGAGTGCCTTGAGCTGGTTCGCCTTCTTCACGATCTCACGGATTTCGTAAGAGAGTTCCTTGGCTCCTTCGCTCAATAATCTTCTGCGCATTTTTTGCTCCTATGGAGTTTTCGAAAATTCACTTGTTTTACAATGTAATTATAGAATAATAAAATTGTGAATTCCTGTTTAGTTTTTTGTTTTGGGGCTTTTTTTTCTATTTTGCGCTACATGACCCACGATATGCTCTACGACCCGATTCGCCAAAAAGAGGTGCCCGCTACTCCCGAAGAACGGGTGCGCCAGGCGACTATCAAATTCCTGATGGACGAGGTTAAGGTTCCGCAGAACCTGATTGCTGTGGAGTTTGCGCTTTCGACGGTGGAACCTTCGACCGATGACCGTGTGGATATCCTGGTGCAGAGCTTCAAGGACAATGCGGATTTAAGGCACCCGTGGCTTTTGGTGGAATGCAAGGCTCCCGGCGAATATACGTGGGAGGCCCTGCAGGTGCAGCTGAACAAGTATTTGAAGGTGCTCTCGCCAAAGTACGTGATGCTGTCTCTGGGCGATGCCGTGCGCTACTTTGCGCTGGATGCCGCCACCAAGCGTTTTAAGAAAATAGATAAGCTTCCCGCTTTTAGTGCTTAAATGTCGGTGCTGGATTCCGTCGCCGGAGGCTCCAGAATGACTTTGGGGCATATTTTATTTCACGATTGACTGTACGCAGCCGTCTTTGAACCTTGTGGTCAGGGTGTCGCCGGGCTTGAGCTGGTTCTTGTTGCGAACGAACTTGCCGTTGGCGTCGAGTGTAAGTGTGTAGCCTTTTGAAAGAGTTGTTTCGGGATCGGCGCTTTTCACGCGGAGTTCAATGAGGCTGAACTTTGATTTTTCAAGGTCCAGAATCTTGCGGGAACCTTGGTGAAGACCTTCGGTGTCGCGTGCGATGCGTTCGCGTTCGCCCCTAAAGATAAACTGCAGGTCCTTCTGCAGGTTGCCCTTGTATAGCGAAAGCTTTACGGCCTCTTTTTGAATCAGGGCGTTCACCTTTTGCTGCAGACGATTTCCCTTGTTGGTCAGGTCGCGGTTGACCGTGACAAGTGTTTCTTTTGTCTGTAACGCAATGTTTTGCGCTAGCGAAAGCATCCTGTTCCAGCTGTCCGCAACGCGGTCAATCAGGCGCTTTGCTGTGTCGGTCGGCGTAATGCAGGACTGGTAGGCGACTTCATCCAACAGGCTGCGGTCAATTTCGTGCCCGATTCCAGTGAATACAGGGAGCGGAAAGTTTGCAACGGCGCGGCACAAGGCTTCGCTATCGAAAAAGTTTAGGTCGGTTTTGCTGCCGCCTCCGCGGATAATGCACACGACGTCCAGTTCTGAATCCTTGGCGAGTTCCTCGAGGGCCGCAAGTACGGTCGGCTCGGTGTCTGCGCCCTGCATCTTGGCGTAGGCGGTTTTTACCTTGAAGGCGAAAGGCGATTCCGCGAGCTTGGTGGTGAAATCCTTATAGGCTGCGGTCCCTTCGCCGGTAATAAGTCCCACGCGTATCGGAACATCGGCGAGAGTCAATGCCTTGTTCTTTTCTAACAAGCCTTCGAGCGCGAGCCTCTTTAGGATGGCGCTTTTAGTAAGTGCAAGTTCGCCGAGTGTGTAAACGGGGTCAATATCCAGAATCTGTGCCTGCAATTTTCCGTAAGGCACATAAAGGTCCGCCTTGATCAAGAAACTCACCTTGAGCTGTTCCTTGAGCGTGAACGGCTGTGGGTAATTCTCGACCTTGGCTCGAATGGCCGCGAATTTTGCCGAATAACAGTACAGGGGAACCGTCGCAAGCGGGTTCACGTTCCCTTCTTCAAAGTCAGCAATGCTCAGATAGACGACGCGAGCCTTCTCGTTAATCTGGGTAATCACGCCACGCACCCAAACGGCAGGGGTCGATTCCACCTTCTGCTTCAGGGCCCTCATGTATTGCGTGACGGTATAGGACTTGTTTTCGGTTTCCATACGCAGAATATACTATTTTTAGGGCATGTCTAAAGTAGTTTCTGCCATGGAAGTCCGCCAGAATTTCGGCTCGCTTTTGAATCAGGTTTCGATCAAGGACGAAGAAATTGTCATTGAACGTGCGGGCAAGCCCTTGGCCCGCCTCGTTAGCGTAAATGCTCCTTCGGCGGGACTTTTAGACTTCCGTGATATCGGTAAGCTTCCGAACCAGATCTGGGAAGATTAATCCGTTATTTAATTCGCCTTGGCGATAATCGAAATCTTCAGCGTGTCTCGCATGGCAGGGTCTGCGACGCTTTGCGCGATGAGAGTCGCCGTTTCACCGATGCCTGCATCTTGAGTAACCAGGTAATCCGAAGAAATTTCCTGTTCGCTGTCGCAGCTTTCCACCTTGTAGTTACTGCTGTTGTTCAGGAAGGCTAGCGATTCACAGGGCACAAACCAGGTGATGTCAGACCCAATGATTTTCCATTCGGTTTCCTTGATGGGTTCCATCATGAATTGAATGCTGCTGAAACGGATGGTGTCGCCTGCAGAAAGGGTCGTCTTGTTGTAGGTGTTGTCCGTTTCGCTGTTATAGAATTCCAGAGTCTTGAGAAGTCCCGGCTGCTGAACCATGGTGTAGAGCTGCAGCACGTAGCGCAGACTGTCATAAACTTGGTCGAGCGGATCGGAATTCAGACGGAGATAGTGCAGGTAGTAGGGGCCTTCGGGCATGTCGCCCTTGACTACGAATGCGCCACCGTAGGTGCTACTGATGGTTCCCTGAACTTTCTGGTTCTTGTCCAAGATTTCGTAGGTGACCGGACTTGTGAATCCATCATCGCTGTAGTTCGCAATCCAGTGCTTCACGAGAACGGAGTCGCCTTTCTTGTAGTCGCCAATCCAGACGAATTGTTCCTGACGCAGGTTGTACTTGTAGATGGCCTTGTTGGGATCGTCCTTGGGACGTGTACGCAGATAGGCTTCGCCCGGATAAGGGATGGAATCTGGCTTCGAGAAGTATTCGCCCTGTTCCAGCTCGCGAGCCTTGGTCGTTGCTTCGAAGAAGGCATAGGGACCGGTCAAGAAATTGGAGAACGATTCTGCAGAGACCTTGAGGTTCCAGCGGATGGAATCCTTGGTGACGAGCATTGTGTCGATGTTGCTTGCGAACTTGCCGAGTAGGGAATCGTTGCTAGTTAATTTGTATTGTACAATGTTTTTGCCCGTTGTCTTCAGGTTGATGCTGTAGCCTTCGGTTGCCGAGAATTCAATGGAAATCTCTTCGGGGCTGTTGTCGATGTCGATAATGCCACGCAGGGTGTCACTCATCTTCATCGAGATGTTTTCTTCGTCGCCCGTGTATTTGTAGTAGGCGGTATCGACGGTTACCTTGAGGCGCAGGCTGGATTCGTTGTTGAACGCTCCGCCGATTTCGAGGTAATAGTGGTTGTCGCTAAAGATGACGAACTGGTTGGAATCCTTGAAGGTGCCGCTTGTGTCGGAACCGAGGCTTGCGGCAAGGTAATTCCCGTAGATGGAGTCTTTGCCGGATTCATTCTTCGGAACGGCGGTTAATGCAGGCATGTAGTCGCCGAATTCATTCTTGATGCGGATGCGGTCTTCGTCGATGTCCGATGTGTAGGCGTAAACCTTGACGCGGCTACCCTTGGAGAATTCGCCCAGGTACAGGGGAATGCTGCTGGCGGCGCTGTCGATGTAGATTTCGCTTTCGTCCATCTTGGAACTGTCGCCATCGAAAAGTTCAATGTAAACGCGGACGGTGTCGCCGAGTTTCAGGGTGTCCTTGTAGTCAATGTCGGCGCGGGTCGAGAGCGAACTGCTGGACCTGAAGGAAGCTACGGACGAACTGCTTTCGTCGCTGGCCGAAGAACTGGAATCATCTCCGCAAGCCGCAAAGAGGGCGAGGCTGGAAATGACGAAACCGAGTGGGAAAATGTGACTGATTTTCATGGTTCGCTCCTAGTTCAAGATGTAGAAAGATTGTTCGGCGGTAAAGGCTTCGCCAATGACTCGCAGCACGTATTTGCCGGTCGGGAATGCCATCGCCTTGAATTTAAAGTTGGTTTTCTTTTCGCCAGCCAAGTCGCGTGCCGCAACGGTCAGCATGCGCTTGCCGAATTCGTTTACGATTTCAATCTGCACGAACTGCGGGTAACCCACGGTCAGGTCGAAATTACATTCGAGACTGTAGATGTCGATGTTCACCTTCGAGAGTGTGTAGCCGCCGTCCATGGCCTCGCCACCGACGGAACGCGTGTTGTCGAAGTAGCCGACGTAAAGCGACGGGGCGAATTCCTTGCCTGCCGCGGCAGAAGGGAGGATGGTCTCTCCTTGGTCGACCGCCGTCAAAATCAGCGTGTACAGGTTAGAGGTATGCTTGCGCTTGAAGAATTCCGTGAGCGAGGGGGTGCGCAGGAATGCGCCCAGCGGGGCCTTCGGATTTAGCGTGATGATGCCCAGGAAGTCTGCGTACTTGGTGTCGACACCACCACCCGAATTCTTGCGGATGTTGAATTGGCCGCCTGCCTGCGGAATGTTCGCCGGTGCGTTTTCCCAGGTGAGTTCAAAGTCTGCCCAGTCGACGCCGAGTTTCTGGTCGCCGAAGTTCATTTCCTTGGAGTTTTCCTTCAATCCGAAAATGTTGAGCTGAATCGGCTTCTTGACGGAGTCCTGGTTGAATTCCAGTTTCAGGGCAGCATCGAAGAGTGGACCTGGAAGTGCAGAAAGGTCGAAGCGCAGATAAAGCTTGCCAGCATTGCCGCCCGTAACGTTTGCAATATGGAATTCCGGGTCGGAATTGTGCGGGCTGTAGTTGTCAAATTCTGAAATCCAGGTGGCGGCACCGCGTCCGCTGGGGAGACCGTCGCCCGTGTTGTCGAGTGTGGTGTAGCGCTTGTCGAATACATAGACCTTGCCTGTGTCGGAACCGGTCTGGTAGCCGTCATCGCCAGTAAAGATGATGTTGTAGCGGCCGCTCGCGGTAAATGATACGTCTGTTTCGTAGGCCATACTGTCGGAGAAAACGACCTTGCCGGGGCCCAGTCCCTTTTTCCAGCGAACGGGGTCTTCGCAGAGGCCGTCGCCTCGCCCGTCATCTTCGAGGCTTCCCTTGATGCGGAGCAGGTTGGGCTGAACGATGAGCATTTCGTGAGGAATTTTTGCAACGGGCTTTTCGTTGGCGCCCTGCTTGGGAGCGTATCCGACGAATAGCGGAAGGAGCGTTCCGCCGTTAGGAGTCTTTAGCAGGTCCGTGCTGTAGAGCGACTTGATAGCCGAGGCCTGTCTCGATTCTTCGACGATTTTCTGGTAGGCGTTTCCGCGGGTGAGGGTTTCGCGGAGGCCCGTAATCGAAAGTCCTGAATTGTCATTGATGAACATGGGGCGGTCTTTCGCCTTGTCACTTGCGACAATCTCGACGCCGATCAGTTCGGCGTTCGCCTTGTTGAAGTTCTGGAGAATCGTGTTGCCCTTCTTGGCGGTAAGACCCAGAATCCAAATGTCACCGCCGTTATTCGTTATCTTGGGACCCTTGGTGTCGCCCATCATGGTCACCTGGCGGCCCCAGAGTTTCTGGTAGTTCAGCTGGATAGTTCCGATGGTCACGTCTTCCAGGTAGATGTCGCCGCCACCGAGTTCGTCGGTTTCGAGGGCGCGTACCATCATGTTCTTGAGCAACAGGTTGCGCTTGGATTTCAGGATGATGCCGCTTCCGAATTCCGAGAAGCGTTCAATTGTGAGTTCACCGAAGGCTCCGCTTTCGATGATGAACTTGCCCTTGCCGTCGATGCGGCCTTCGATACCCAGAATTCTACGGACGCGGTTACGGATGTAGATGTCGCGGTTGATGGTCCAACGGCCGCCGGGCGGGAAATAGAGCGTTTCTGCACCGTCGTCAATCGCTTCTTGAATAGCCTTGGAATCGTCGGCACCTGTATTCGATTTTCCACCATAGTCTCCTGCGATTGTAATCCAGTTGTCGGCTTTCTGCTCCGGGTAGTTCGGCGTTTCAGCAACGGCGAGTCTCATGGACTGCTTTGGGCTGTGGCAGAGCTGGTGCGTTTCCTGCGTGGCGAACTCGATGATTTCGCCCTGGATCATTTCCTCGTTGTAGCCCTTCTTCTTGGACTGGATCATGGTCTTGTAGCGCGAGACCTTCATGGATCTTGCGAACAGGTGGCTTTCGTTGACGATAGCGGTGGTCGGTTTGACCTTCTTCTTGTCGTTGTCGAATTCGAGTAGGCCGTCAACTAGGCTCATAATGGCGTTTTCACCGTGGTTGAATACGGCGGGGGTGTATCCCTTGAAACGGAGGGCGCGCACGGACAGGTTCATGTTCTCGTTTTCGAGGCCGTATTTGCGTTGACCGCCCAGGGTCACGTGTTCCAGGGTTGCGACTCCGTTTTCACCCTTGGCATAGACACCGATATCGAATCCGCGGACTTCAACGTTCTTCAAAAGCAGGGGACCGATTCCTTCGGTAAAGCCGAGGTCAATGCCGTAGACGCCCGAAGAGTCTCCAGAATAGACCTTCACGTTGTTGATGGTGCCCTGGTTAGATGCGTTAAACTGGATGCCGATGGCGCCGGGGTTTGCCTTGCCTGTGCGCAGGGTGAGGTCGCGTATGGCGTTTCTGTATTTGGGAGAGGGGCCTTCGCCCGTAAAAATGAGCGCCTTGGGAAAATCAGGATTGTCGAATCCGTAGGTGCTGTCGGCGAGCTGGATGATCGTTCCGCCCATGCTCTGCCCCTGCAAAATAGTCCTTCTGCTGGAAGATTCCTGCTTCTTGGTTGTCGGCCAGACGAGGGCATCGGTAATCTTGTAGATGCCATGCGGAAGATAAATAATATAGTCGCCATCGGGATGGTCGTTCAAGGCCTTCTGAATGGCTTCGGTGTCGTCATTCTTGCCGTCACCCTTGGCGAAATAGGGATCCTTCGTGACATTGACAATCTTGGAACCCATGGGAAATTCCACCTGGGCGAACGTCGAAACCGCAAAAAAGACAATAAAAAGAAACAGGGCTTTATTCATACAGACCTCTAATGTAAATATATATAAAAGTAAGGCTGATGTTACTTGTTTTTTAACAATCAGGTCTTTAGTAACTATAAACTAGTATCAAGTAATGGTGCCAGAGGCAATTTTTTACTTGCATTTTTCGTACACGAACGGGTTGTGGTCCCCTTGCACCTTGAAAATGCGGCGGTCGCGCTCGCATTCTTTTTCGGTTACGGGGTACATCTTGTCCCAGGCTTCGAACAGTTTACGGTCCTGTTTAGACAAATTAATTCCGTAGGTTTTTTCCATGTAAAAGTAGGCGCGTGCGATGATTCCACGGGCTTCTTCACGGGGCTGGGCCTTCTTGAGCTTGAAATCGACAATCGTCTTGCAGTTACCGTACATAGGCTCCGGGTCGTTAGTCCACTGGCTATACATAAAGTTGTTGCGGTCGCCGTTCACCTCGCCAATGGCGGGGTAGAGGTTGTGAAGATCGCCTTCCATCAGCTTGAAGGTTGTGTCGTTCGCGCTGCAGTTCTTGCGTCCTCCATCGCGCCAGCAGGGGAGATGTTGCCCCATGTTGTGGGCCGTGACCATGTGTTCCCATTCGATGGATTGGGCGCGCTTGAAACTGGTGCGCTTCGGATTGTCGCGCGGTGCAAAATCGCAGGAGGAAAAATCGACGTGTTTTTTGTCTTGGTAGCGGCAGCCGCAGTAAAGGGTTTCTTGTAGGTCGCCATAGTAAATGCGACGCATCTGCTGCGAGGCCTGCTTGTAGTTGTAGTGGTGCGGTGCTTCTTCGGGATCGACGCGCGACCAGGCAATAGCGATAAAAACCGCCAAAAGCAGTAATGTACCAATTCTTTTCATATAAACCCTCTTTGCTAATTTAGTTAATTTCTACTTTTGTCGCATGCAATCTCTCGGTATGGATTATCTGAATTCTCGGCTCATGTTCGGCATGGTGCCGGGGCTTGAATCGACAAGAAAACTTTGCGAAGTTCTCGGAAATCCGCAAACCAAGTTCAAGACCATCCACATTGTCGGTACGAACGGCAAGGGGTCTACGAGCTACTACCTGTCGGGCATTTTGCAGGCGCACGGGTTCAAGACCGGGCTTTTTACGAGCCCGCATCTGGTCAGTCTCCGTGAACGCATCCGCGTCAACGACATTCCCATTAGCGACGAAGATTTGGATCGCCTGCTTCTCTGCGTGCGTGATGCAGCGGTGAAGGCTGAAGTTGAGCCGACTTTTTTTGAAGTGCTGACCTTGGTGTCGTTCCTCTATTACGCAGAACAGGACGTAGATGTGGTCGCCATGGAAGCGGGAATGGGCGGCCGCCTCGACAGTACTGCGGTGGCCTGTGGCGATTTCGTCGTGCTTACAAGTATCGGACTTGAACATACCGAGGTTTTGGGACCTACCGAAAGTGCCATTCTTAAGGAAAAGATGGCTGTTGTGGATGCTTCTGAACAGAACGTCATTACGGGCTCGAAGAGCGAAATAATCCGGAAGACTTTTATTGTTGGGGGACTTTCTGAAAGCCTGCTTGCCGAAGCACGTCAGTTTGCCACCTCGCACAATGCCGACTGTATTGTCCCGAAAATCCGCGACGATATCGAACTCCCGAACTTGGGACATCATTATATCGAGAATGCAAGCCTTTCTTTGGCGGCTGCGGAGCGTTTTATAAACGGGAGCGGTCGTTGCACCTATGATGATGCCCTTGCGCTTTCCGCTCTCAGGACTCGTTCGTGGGCGGGGCGCATGCAGAAATTGACGGATGCCTCGGGGCGCGTCCGCTATATTCTTGACGGGGCGCACAATTCTCATGCGGTCAAGCGCCTAGTAGAAACGTTGGCGGAGTATTATCCCGGGGTCAAATTCCACTGCGTTTTCGGTGCGCTCAAGGACAAGGACGTGGGGGAAATGTTAAAGCTCATGGCTCCGCACGTGAGTCATTGGCATATTACCAAGACTCCGTACCCGCGATTCCGGGAACTGGATGATTTGCGTGGTTTGCTGACAGGCCTTGGATTGAAAGTGGCTAGCGAAGGCGAACTCAGCCGCGAATTTTTAGATCGAGTCGCAGAGACTGCTTCTGCCGAAAATAAAGATGTCCCCGTGCTGGTGACGGGGAGCCTCTATATGATAGGCGAAACGGTTCAGACCCTGAAAAATGATTTTGACGGATTGGCCTTTTTCCGCGGGCTGAATCCGACTACTAACGAACACCGCTAATGGATGTAGCTAACCGTTCGTCAGCCTAACAGCTGACGACGAGTGCGACGAGGCCGGCAAACATCGCGACCTTTACGAGTTTTTGGGCGCGTCGGTAGTTTCTCTTGTGCGCAAATACGAGTATGGCTGCAAGAATCGGGGTAAAGGCTGCTTCCGTGATATAAAGGAACAGCATAGGGTAGTACCCCTGAACGACGGGGAGCGGGAGGATTGCCCAGCAGAAAATGGTGATAAAGGCGGCGAGGCGTCTTGCCGTTTTTGTTCCTGCAATCAGCGGAAATGTCATGATTCCTGCCTTGAGGTCTCCGGTTTCGTCTTCGAGATCCTTGTAAATTTCGCGAGATGTTGTTAATAAAAATGCAAATAACATAGCGGGATAGAGAAAGCCGATTTTGTCGGCAAATTCCATCGCAAAATCTTCGGTTTCCTTGTATCCGGTGGGATAGAACAGGCAAAGAATAAGGGGGGTCGCACATAAGAAGGCGACGGTCATGTTCTTGAGAAGGGGGATATGCTTGAGCCACTTGTTGTAGGCAATCAGCACAAGACAGAGCAGGACAAAGAAAATGGCGGAAGTGAATCCAGTCTTTGTCACAAGGCTTTCGGCGATTCCGCAAACAACCGTCAGGGCAATCAGTATAATCCACGCCCTCTGCGCTACAGTCTCCGAGACTTTCCCGCTCACAAGGGGGCGCTCCGGGCGATTCAGGCGGTCACTATCTAGGTCAAGAATGTCGTTCTGAATGTTTGCAAATCCAATCGCAAAGGCGAATCCGATGCTCTGCAAAATCAGCGTTGTCCAGCTGATGCCCGTTTCCTGGGTCGGCATGGCCGAAAGCAGGTAGTAGCCGATTGCGAGCGTCACCATGGCGATGACGATGTTGACGGGACGGGTCATTTTTAGAAGGTGGAATATCATATACGGTAATTTAGTAAAAGATGCATGGCGAAATCCTAAGTTGGGCAATGCGAATTACTATCTTTTTACGTATGCTTCAATGGGATACTTTGCTTTCTGCGACGCGCTACGGGCACCCCGCCGATTTGGACCCGAACCGTTCTGACTTTCACCGCGATTACGACCGTATTGTTTTTTCGACAGCGTTCAGGCGCCTTGGCCGTAAAACCCAAGTGCACCCGTTCTCGGTGAATGACCATGTGCACAGTCGCTTGACTCACAGCATCGAAGTGTCGAGCGTGGGCCGCAGCCTCGCGATTACGGTGTACCACCTGATTAAAAAGTATCTGCCCAAGTACATCAACGAATATCATTTCGGAACGATTGTGCAGTCCGCCTGCCTCGCGCACGATATCGGAAATCCGCCTTTTGGTCACGCCGGCGAAGCGGCCATTCGCGAATGGTTCCGCAAGAACCGTAATTCCGCACCGCTTCGCGACTTGAGTGAAACTGAGATTGCTGACTTTGAAAACTTTGATGGCAACGCCCAAGGACACCGCATTTTGAGCAAGCTGGAATACCACTTTTTGGATGGCGGCATGCGCTTGACTTATGCGACTCTGGGGGCTATGATCAAGTATCCGCAGCTTGCAAAGTTTGGACAGCCCACAAGTCTTTTCTCGACCGAAGCGGATCTTTATCGCGTAACGGCGTACACGCTTGGTATTCCCGAAGTGGAAACGGGCAAGTGGGTGCGCCATCCGCTGGTGTACCTGATGGAAGCCGCCGACGATATTTGCTACAGCATCTTGGATGTGGAAGACGCCATCGAGCTTGGCATCTTGAGTTACGGCGATGTGCGTGGCATGTTCAGCTACCTGTGCGGCCCCGATGTGGATATCGACCGCGAGTATCGCGAAAACGGACAGAACTTCCGCGATTTCTTGAGCAGCGTGCGTGGACTCGCTATCCAGAACCTGATTGACGATGTGGCAGTGACTTTCGTGAACAATTACGAAGCGATTATGAGTGGCGAACGCGTCAAGCATTTGACGAACCTTTCCCGCTCCGATGTAATGGAAGGGATCCGCATCGCAAAGCGTTTGGGTGTAGAACGCATCTACCCCGACCGTCGCAAGACCGAACTTGAAGTGGGTAGCTATACGACGCTTGCCACTGTGCTCGATGCCTTTATCAACGGCGTTTACGACTACCGCCTGAACGGAAACAATTCCTACCGCGCCGACCGCATTGTGCGACTCATTGGTCAGGCGAAAATTGGCCAAAGCGTGACGGTTGCCGAAGCCTACCATCAGGTGCTCGACTTTGTGAGTGGCATGACGGACAACTACGCGACATACCTTGCGCGTCAGATTGGCGGCCTTGCCATGGGATATTAAGTCCGTATGGTTTGGCTGTTTGATTACGATTTAACTTTATACGGAACCGAAGAACGGTGCGTCATTAATTCCTTGGACCACCGTATTTCGCTGTTTGTGCAAAAGACGGTGGGTGGTGATTTCGAATCGGCCCATAAGGTGCGCACCGATTACCTGGAACGTTTTGGCACGACCCTTTCGGGGCTTATGGCGATGCACGGTACGGATCCCGACGATTTTTTTGATTTCATTCATGAGCCGGAATATTTGATTTACCCCAAGAAGTCTCCGGAAAAGTTGGCCCTGCTGCAGAGCCTGAAAGGGCCGCGCTTCGTGTTTACGAACGGTCGCCACGACTGGAGTGAGGCGGGCATGGCTCATATGGGGATCGATTCGGCGATTGATGCCGTGTTTGACCTAAAACAGTTGGATTGGGTTGGAAAGCCGCACGACAGCGCCTACGAAAAAATGGAAAAGTGGCTTGCGAAAAAACTTGCTGAGATGGGGCTTTCGATGCCCAAGGATCCGCGCGAAATTGTGCTGCTCGAGGATTCGCTCCGTAACCTGGAACCGGCGCATCGACGCGGCTGGACGACGATTTTTGTGAATCCGACCCCCGACACCCCCGATTGGGTGGATTATCACATTCCGCATTTGCTTAATTTACGCGATTTGCAAATTGCCAGCTTCAGTCATCCTGGAGCGAGTGCAAGACCGAAGGGCTGAATTGCCCAGCTTCAGTCATCTTGGAGCGTAGCGACGGGATCCAGTGTGGATCCCCTCCCGCGCTGACGCTTGGTCGAGGATGACGTTTCGGGGAAAGAGTGGGCTGTTTCTGTCGAGGATGACTTTTTAATATGCAGTCATCCTGGAGCGGGTGCGAGACCGAAGGGCTGAAATGCCCAGCTTCAGTCATCCTGGAGCGTAGCGACGGGATCCAAGATTTTGTATTTTATTTCCTGTATGAAAATTCCTGCCTTTATAGTTGTAATTTCCCTTTTGGCGGTGTCGTTTGCCGCCGCAATGCCTGAACCTGCTAAGCGCAACAGTTTTAGCAACATGACTGTCGTGACGGAGTATTCTGAACTTTTAAAAGAAAAGAATGCCCGTAACGATTCACTATTGCCTGCCCTTGATGGTGACAAGGCCTTTGCCGAAGTACTTCGCCTGAATCCGAATTTTTGGAGCTTGGGTGGTGTCATCGATAAAGAAGAATCGCTCGTGACAAAGCTCAACGCGAAGGTCGTGTTTATCGACGGTATCCGCGAAGATCCTTTCTGCGAAATCGATAAGAATGCCGGCAGCAGTGCTGGCGAATGGAACGTGCGTATTGGCGTGGACTTTGTGTCTGGCGGTTCCAATACGGTGCATATTCACGTGCAGCAGTGCTTGGATTATGTGCGCGATCAGCTCGGTTATGCCATCAAGAAGGGCGACAAGGTGGTCTTTGTTCCGCCTAAGAAAGTGCTCGATAAAATCAAGGAAAGTGAAATCCCCGATGCCATTGACATAGACCTGCAGCAGACGCTCCTAAAAGCCCACGAAGACGTGAACTTGACTGGCAAATGCCCCAAGGATATCGAGGCGTATGTCATCTTGATGAATGTTTACGAACAAGTTAAAAATCAGAAGATGGACTATGTGGTCATTAACGACCAGCTGAACAAGCAACGCAACGGGGCTGGCCGCGTGCAGAGCTGCGCCTTTAGCCGCGAATGGAACAAGCGCTACCACGAAAGTGCAAGCTTCGAATGCGACATCGATAACGACCGTTGTACCTACCGTCAGGAAAACGACGGCAATTCTGACTGGGCAATCAACTATGAAAACGACCGCTTCGAGTACATCAACAAGAAGTTCCTGTTTTTCAACTTGAACCCGAAAAGCATTCACAAGGGCGGCACTATGCTCGACCTTCGCCTGCTCCGCCTTTCCACGAATTTGTGGCTTGAAGCCTACTTGAACATGAAGGGCGACCCCGTGACGCTCGGCCTTATCATCGTCCCCGGCGGCGACAAGTCTATGGATGACTATGACGACGGCGAAAGCGACGAAGACGAAGGCATGATGTTTGAATAATTGTCAATTTTTGCGGCAAGTTCCGCAATATCCTCATTAGAACACTTTGGGTGCCGCTGCATAATGGAGCGGACATCTAGCAGGATTCCGTAAATGCGTTCATAGGGCTTTGCGTCTTGCGCATCGCCCTTTCGCCAATCACATTCCGCATAACCAAAATTTTCTAGACGATAACTGGTCTCAACATTACGCCCGTCTTCTGCCGCATACGGCAAAATAAACGCATTAAAGATGTCATTCCCGGCTTGGTCGGGAATATCCCTTAACTGAGTCTCAATAAATTCCGCATAGGCGATTTGCTTGAGAATGGACCCTGTTCCTGGCAATGTTCTTGGATACTGGTAATACTTCGCATCGAGAATAAATATCTTCTTGCAATCGTCAGACAACTCCATGATTGTGTCAGGCCGCAAGGCGGTCCGCTTTTCGCTCCGCCAGTCAAGCGATTTTTTATCATAGCCGATTTTCCAGGTGCAATGCGGGAAATACTTCTCCTTGTCATCTATACCGAATACACGGTCAATCAGTCCTTCCCATACATATTCAAAGTCATTCGTGCCGAAACTCGCCTTGCGATTATCCTCGCGCTTGCCCATATAGCAGATGATGTCGAGCATGTTCTGGAATAGCAGCAGATGCTTTTCGTTGAAAGTGTTCGCCATGCGCGTGCGCAACACCGAGACAAAAAGCTCCGCGTTGAACGGCACGGTCTCCTTCTCGGGTTGCATAAAGCCAAAAAGACAGCCAATCTTTTCGTACGCCTCATAGACGCAGAACTTGTGAATCTGCGTTATCAGTTCATTTTCATTGTGAGCTGACTTCCTTGTTACAAAATCAAGATAGACAACGCTCTCGTTCGGAAAATCTCCGGCAATTTGCGGACGCACCTGCTTGATTGTTTTCGACCAATTTATTTTTCCGCCCTTCGCCCGCTTGTAAACCGGCTCGTTTTCCACATAATAGCCATGATTCAGAAAATAGTTGAATACATGGATGTAGGCATGTATCGGAAAGTGGACATTTTCGTCATTCAGCATGCGATTTTCTGCTACGCCCAAGCATTCCTTGGAATATGCGGAAAGCACCGAGACAAGGTTCAAAATGTCGTCACGATATTTTTGTTCCTCATCAGAGGATGGTCTTGAATAGCCGAACGGGAAGAATACTTTCAGTTCTCCATCGTTATAACGGATGCCGACAAACTCGTCCTCCTGCTTACGCCCATAGACGCAAACATCACTAAGTTTCGGACGAGAATGTTTCGGTTCCAGATTAGCCATTTGTTACGGAAGTATCATTTTGAGCGGGGGTGTCAGGCGTAGTCAAAGAATCTTTCTGTAATTCGCTTATGCGCCCATCTTTAAACACATTGAATCCATCATCCCCATTGAATTTCTCAACCAGTTCTTCCAATGTAGTTACATCATTGAATTGGTTCGGCCTATCAAACTTGAACGCATCGTCCCAAAGGTACTTGAGCACCTTTTCGGCAAAATTGTCCGATTCCGTATAGAACCATCCGCCAAGCCGCTTGTCTTCCATACTAGAAAGGCCATTCGCCTGTGCGGAATCCATGATGACTTCGTTTATCGCCTTACGGAAGTCGCCCCACTGGACATTTGTGTCAATAGTTTCTTCTCCGCTTTCGGTCTTTTTGACCTTTTTAATTGTTCGACAGTATTGAGCAGCAGAATCTCCTGTATTTTTCAAGTCATTCGGGATTTGTTTCATTTCCCAACGGCGCTGGAATGCGTTGTCAAGCGTAAACACATTCTGGTCGCTGGTGTTCATCGTTGCATAGATGGAAAGATTCGGCGGAAGACGAATGGCCGTATTGGCCGTAAAATGAATATGTTTAGATTTGGGTGTAAAGCCATTTTCGTTCTTTTCTCTCCATGTGACCGTCACATTTTCAGATTCAATATCCATGGATTTATAAAGTCTTGGATTTAAGTCTCCCGCAGAGCCGGTAACATTCGAACAATGCTTAGGTTTTTCTTGTGAAATGACAACTTGATTTCTGATATATGCATTTACATCCTGATTATCTACGCCATAAGAACTCCATCCTTTTCCATAGATGTGTTCCGAAGATACCTCATCTGCATTTTCATCAGCATCAAGTCGATCCAATAGTTGGAACATTTCGCCAAATATGGCAGCAGCATTACCACGATTAATTTCTTCAATTACTAAGTAAAATTTCTCATCGGGATTGAGGTAGGCTCGACGAACAATCTCCGTAAATGGACCCGGCTTGAATTTATACTCGACTATCGAGCGACCGTCTGCATTTATGTTGACTTCGGGGAGAATTTGTCCTACAAAATCTGCATTGCAATATTCCGGGTGAAATACCGTCCGTATTTTGTTGTAGTCAGGAACATTTTTTAGATTCTTCTTTATTTCATGGCTCTTGCCGCAACCAGGAACACCGTAGTAGATGATTTGAGAGGGAGTAAAGGGCCTAGAAGGATTGTTTGAAGTAGATTCAGAAGATTCTTGACCGCCTTCTAAAGAATTTAAATAAGCGAGAAAGTTTGTATAGTGGTTTAAAGCTGTTTTCGGTCGCCCATTTTGATTTCCTCGATTTACTGATTCAAATAGGGGTAAATTTGTAATACGCGCTTTTTCTTGTTCATATTCAGATGTTTTAGAAAATCTAAATAGATTTCCAATATTGTCATTTGGCATTTTTTGATCTAGCCAAGATTCAATTATCTTGACCATATCATCTCTAAATGATTCTGTGCCCTTGCAATTATCTTTAAGCCAAAGAATAAATTGTTTTTTCGTTTGTTCTGGAGACAAAGAGTTATTTTTGCATAAACTTTTAAGAATCTCTTTTGAGGATACGTAATATATATCATCGGTGTCTAAAACAATGCCTCCAGTAAAGGTAAGCAATCTTAAAATGTGTCTTAATCGCCTTTTATTAGTAGTACTTATTTCTTCTACTTTACCTAGAAGCGTACTTTTTAAATCGTCATTTTTGCTCGGCCTATAATGTCGCATTATTTTCACGGCATCATCTATTGATAAGCCTTGATATATTGGTAAACTTAAAAACACATCTGCTAGAACAGCAAAAGGATTTTCACCATTTTCCGAGTAATTACGGATAGTCTCGAAAAATATTTCATTATATTTTTTTTGTCCAGAGAGAAGCAATTTCCCATTTTCTGTTAATTTCATTTGGCTATCGTCAAATGAAATTACACCCGTTCCTACCCATGGTTCACGTCCATCTCGAAAATCACTTCGCCATTCACCGTTTTTTATTGAAAATCCAGGAAACTGAGGTGTTAGTTCTTTGAACTTGGCATAAATTATGGAATTTCTATTTGAAAAATCCGCACTTCCGCCACATTCGTTCAAAGCTGTTAGCACACCAATCCAAGTAGGACGATGCCAGTACCATTCGTGACCGCGGTCAATTCCTTGCCAATCTGCATAATCAGACATCGTTCACCTCTTTTTTGAAAAGTTCAGGGAACAAATGAGTTTGTTCCATTTGTTTTAGAGCGGATTTGAAAGAAATTTCCTTAAATCCAAAAATTTGTTTTCGAATTGCATTTCCGATAGCGAATGCTAAAAGCGGAGGAACCGCATTTCCCACTTGACTAATAGCGTATCGACCATGACCATCAAATGACCAACTATCAGGAAATGTTTGAATTCGCGCACTTTCTCTTGGCGTAACTTCTCTAGGCTGATACGGATGGACATGCCCCTTTCCTCCACCACAATTGGAACCGCAAATTATAGTGAAACTTGGTCGGTTTGGATCTAGTTTATTTATGCGTGTGTGATTGTCTCTTTCGCCAAAAGCCAATCCTGCGTAACGTTTTATAATTTGTTCACTATGAATCCTTCCTGTATGATTGGCAGGTTTTTCTTCATTCGGTTCTGGAAGGTCTCTAAAAGCGTCTGTGACCGTTCTGTAGCGAAGTTGTCCCTTTTGTGGGTTTTCAAAAGTTATCGGGTCTATCTTTTCAACATTTTTTCCGATGCGAGAACCTATGATAATCACCCTATCTCTGAATTGGGGAACCCCATAATCAACAGCATTGACTCTGAAAACTTTGATGTCATAATGGAGTTTTTCCGATGGCTGCGCAAGTTTTTCACAGACAACATTAAAGACTTCACCTTTTTCAACAGTAAGCAGACCAAAAACATTTTCGAAGACAAAAACTTTAGGTTTCAATTCCGCAAGAATGCGGAAATATTGATAGACCATCTGTCCTCGAGGATCAGCCCTTCCTTTTCTTCTACCGATAATACTGAATGCTTGACAAGGAGGTCCTCCAGCAAGAAGATCTATTTCGGCATCTTTGGACAAATTGCTTTTTTTACGAATATCTTTTGCTGTAAGCGAAGAAATATCCTCACATACTACACTTGGACTATCAGGCAGATTCGCTTCTAGAGTTCGGCAGCAATGCGGGACAATATCATTAGCGAATCT
Source organism: Fibrobacter sp. (assembly GCA_017626945.1). Lineage (GTDB taxonomy): Bacteria > Fibrobacterota > Fibrobacteria > Fibrobacterales > Fibrobacteraceae > Fibrobacter. Next base: position 21,123 of record JAGAHT010000045.1, on the reverse strand, counting down.
CGTTCTAAATCCAGCGGCTTCAAGACCAATGTCCAAGCCGCCACCACCAGAAAACAGAGATACTAGATTTAAGCGTTCGTCTTTTTTTGCCACAATAGCTCCTTGAAAGTGAACGAGTTCACTCTCGCGGGAGCGGTTCTGGCCGATTCGCGTGACCGGGGTGCGGGCAAAAAAGAAAAGGCGGGGAGCCGACTCACTCCTCGCCTAAAAGCGCGACATTTTCAAAAGAATACAATACACCCGCGATGCCGACCAGAGATTGCTTCGCCGGATTCTATCGCCCCATCGCTATGCTCCAGGGCTCCAGAATGACAGGCTCGCAATGATGCGGCACAACACCCTAAGCGTACAATACGCCCAGGGTACACTACGCCCATGCAATCCATGGGCGACGGCGAGTCATTGTCTTATTCTTATAACCGTGAAAGTGTCTAGTTTTCAAGAGAAGAACAAGAGCGATACTCAACGAGCGTTCACCCTCGTTCTTGCAGACTCTTCCAAGCTTTTTCTGGATATAAAAAAGGCGTGGAGTTGAATGCACTTACCTCTTGAAGGCCTAGACTGCCTGGTTACAATAAGCGCAAACAACTCACGCCCCATAAAGGCCGCTTGCCTACAGGCAGATTTATAAAATATGCATGTACCAAAACGATGCGGCAGGCTTGCGCCGGTCGCAGACGTGAGCGTCCGCCCCATTCTCCGCAACCATGAAAGTGTCTAGTTTTCAAGAGGAGAACAAGAGCAAAAACTCTATTTTCATCCAAAATATAGATTTTTGGAATGGCAAAAGATGACACTTGTCGATTTTGTTGTAAAAAAGCGACCTAAAATCGTGAAACCGGCCCCTGAGGATCGGTTATGGAATAAAGGATGCGTTTCTTCTTTCGTTTTTGTCAACTGTTTGCCGTTTTGGGATGTTTTCTTGACAAATGGAGTTGCCGAAACGATTAAATAATATATATTTAGGTTGAATGGATTTTCAAGGAGAATTTATGAACAAGTTTATCAAGGCTTCTCTTGTTGCAGCGATGCTTGCGGCTCCGATTATGGCTGACGAAGAATTCGGCGGTATCGGCGTGACAATTTACCAGACTCGCGACGGTGTCAAGGTGGCGGAAGTCATTCCGGGCACTCCCGCCGCCGAAACCAAACTTCAGGCCGGCGACGTGATTACTGCCGTCGACGGTGTGAGCCTCAAGGGCAACGACATCGAACAGTCCAAGTCCATGCTCCGCGGTCAGGTGAACAAGCCGCTCGAAATTACTTATACGAGCGAAGGTGAATCTTATACGACGGTCATCCGCCGCGCCCAGATTACCGTGAAGGACCTGGAGAGCGAAAAGGTGGAATCCTGGTACAAGAAGTCTGAGTTCAACGCTCAGGAACTTGAAACCTATGCTGCCGCTACCGAAAGCAATAGCAAGCAGCTCGTTGCCGTGCTCCAGCAGGGCTCGCTGGTCGCTACCGACAAGAACGTGAATGCAGCGAACCTGAACGGCATTTATGTGGAACGCGCGAATGAATTCGCTCCCAAGGCAAGCAAGCAGCTGAATAAGCCAGCCTCTTCTTCGCTGAAGGGCTTCAACCGCAAGTCGATCAGCTTCAATCTGTCTTCTGCAGGCAATGCTGTCGTTACGATCTTGAACTCCGATGGTGCTGAAGTGGCTACCCTCCGCGCCGACAACGCCCAGCCGGGTTTCAACACGCTCCGCTGGAACGGTGAAAATGTCCCGAGCGGCCGCTACCTTGTTCGTATTGACCACAACGGCTCTGTCTCTGGCAAGAACGCCGTTCTGAAGTAGTTGATCGCCTTTAATTGCTGATAAGTCGCTATTGATGTAGGCTCCCGACGAAGTCGGGGGCCTCATTTTTGTGCGAACTGCTTGGATGGTGTTGTTGGAGGGGTTTTGGGGAAAATAAAAGACCTGTTTTGGGCAGGGTGTACCTATAAAATGGTCTGACCACGGTGTTTTATAGGTACATTTTCAGAATTTTTGAATAAACTAACAACTCTTTGTAAGCCCTATTGTAAAGGAAATGAAATGTTGTACCTATAAAAACCGGAATCTTTAGCTGTTTATAGGTAAAAAAAGATGACGCAATGCTTATGGCGAGTTTGTACAAAGTAACATCGTACCTATAAATGCTGTCATTTGGTTGCGTTTATAGGTACAGTGTTGGAAAAATGCCCTTTTGGAGGCCTCCAAGAAGCTCTTTCTTAGGGAACAAAGTGTTTTTTGTTGTTTTTAATGGTCTCCTATTTGCTACATTATGCCGCAACGTGATTTTATCTGGAACCCATCGTATTCTGTGGGCCTTTTTGGCATTATGGATTGTGTCCATCGCCGCTCCGACCGCTTTCGGCCAGGAGATGACCCGCTTTGAACTCGAAGAACGGGAGCAGGTCGAAGAGGACACGACTGAAGTCGACTGGATGAATGACACGACCGGTGTCGACACGATCGAATACCGTGCGGTGGACCTCGTTTACGATGTGGACAAGTCGACCTTTAACTTGAACAATAGCGCTCAGCTCAAGTACCGCACGGCGACCTTGGATGCCGATACGATTATGTTCGACCAAGAGAACAGCATCTTGGCGGCGAGCGGTGATCCGGTCCTTCGCGAAACCAAGAATCCGTCGCTTTCGGGCATGCGCCTCAAGTACAACATGAAAAGTCGCATCGGTGAAATCTACTATGCGACCACCTATCAGGACAACCAACAGCTGAACGGCATGGAAGTGCGCAGGCTTCCGGACCAGCGAATTCAAATCGCGCGCGGTGACTTTAGTACCTGCAACGATTCGACGCACCAGCACTTTTATTTTTACGGCCGCCGAATGGTGGTGAAACCCAAGGAAACCATTACCGCGCGTCCGGTGGTGTTGAACATTGCCGATGTGCCCGTGGCGGTGCTCCCGATGATTGTTGCTCCCTTGAAGAGCGGCCGCAAGTCGGGTCTTTTGACGCCTAAGTTCGGCGGTGACCAGAAGCAGGGTTACTACATGAGTAATATCGGCTTCTATTATGCACCGAACGACTACTGGGATGCGACGGTCAAGGGTGACATTATTGAAGGTGACGAAGCTCGCTTTGAACGTTCGACACTCACGGGTGAAGTCCGCTACAAGAAACGCTATGTGCTCGATGGAAACCTCTCCTATACGGCGTATCTTGAAGAGTTTGATCTGGGAAATAGTGGATACGACATCCGCTTTACGCATAACCAGAACTTGACTCCCGACGGTAAGCAGACCTTGAGCGGTTCGGGCTCGTTCGTTTCTAGCCAGAGTATCCGTAAGGACAAGGCGCTTGATGCGGAAACCATCCTGAACCAGCAGGCGAACGCTCAGCTGACTTATTCGGGAAAGTTCGGTACTAACAAGAGCCTGACGATTAAGGCTCGTCAGAGCCACAACCTGGTGACCGACATGATGGAACGCGAAATTCCTGATATCCAGTACCGTATGAGCGGTCAGCTTTTTACCTTCGAGGTCGACGAGGACGAGGAAGCCTACGAGGACGGTTCGTTCATCAGCTACATGGAAAAGTTCAACTATAGCTTCAACAACCGTTTCAACTATTACACCAAGCGGGCACGCGACACGGTGAATGCGGTCGATACGACTGCTGAATATGTGGGCTACACGGGAACATATTCCTTGGATTATTCGGGCTCGCTTTTCGATGTCATCAACATTACGCCGCGCGCAAGCTTTACGGGCTACTGGACGGGAACGGGGTGGATCAATCCCGAGGATTCGCTGAAGTACCGCAAGCGCTATATGAGCCTTGATCCTGAACACGATGAATATGGCCAGGTGGCCTACAACCACAATTACAGCATTACGGCGGATACAAAGCTTTACGGTATTTGGGTCCCTGAAATCGGACGGTTTACCGGGGCTCGACATGTGCTTTCGCCGAGCGTGTCCTATACGTATGCGCCTGAAATTGATACGGTGAAAAAATTTGCGCCGCATCCGCTGTTGGGACAGACGCCTTACCAGACTGAACAGAAAACGGTGGGCTTTGGCCTCAACAACGATTTCGACATCAAGTACCTGAAGGTGGTGGGACATGCGGCCGATACCACCAAGGGCGATACGGCGAAGGCGGTTGAAGACCAGTATGGGACTCGTCGCTTGCTCACCACTCGCCATAACGTCTCGTATAACTTCGCGGCAGATTCCCTACAGTTCTCTGATATTACCTCTTCGTTCGGTTTCCAGATTCTGCCCGATTACCTGTTCACCATCAATACGCGGCATAGCGTTTACCATAAGTTTACGGACGAGCCGAACAAGGTGCAGGTGCCGGAGCTGACCTACTGGGGCTACGATTTTTCGAAACGCTTTAGTTGGAGTGGCGAATTCAATGGTGGCCTCCCGTCGCAGATGGGCAAGTACGAAATGCTTAAGTGGACCTTCGGCTTTGATTACAGCTATAGCTTTAGCAGCACTCGCGTAGCGCGCGACTTGTTCCAGGATCGCGTGACGCATTCGACGGGTATCAGCGCGAGCCTGCAGCCGACGCGCAACTGGGAAATGACTTACAGCACCCGCTATAACTATAACGAAGGCCGCTTCGTGACGCATAGCTTTACCTTTAACCGTACGCTGCATTGCTGGCAGCTTGACTTTAGCTGGACGCCTACGGGGCCTGCCGCGGGCTGGAGTTTCTCGATTTACGTGAGGGATTTGCCGGACATCAAGCTGAACGCGGGTAGTACGGAGACGAATTAGCGATGAGGGCGCACCTGCGGTGCTTTGAGCAGTGAGAGCGGTCGCAGAAAGCTCCCTCTGAGTAAAAAAGGATGCTATGATGGGAAAAACGAAAGTGATTTTAGCGAGTGGGTCGCCGCGACGCAAGGAAATTTTGCAGTTGATTGGCGTTGATTTTGAGGTGGTGGTTTCGAACGAAGAAGAAAAGCCGACTTCGACGAATCCCCTCGATTTTCCGAAAGAAAATGCGTCAATCAAGGCGCTTGCCGTTTCGCGCAAGATGCCCGCTGAAATTGTTCTCGGCTTTGATACGCTCGTGTTTCTGGATGGAGTGCCCCTCGGAAAGCCTCACTCCGAAGCGGAGGCGCTGGAGATGCTACGAAAGTTGAACAATCGTTCGCACAAAGTAATTACCGGTGTTGCCATTGCCCATGGTGGGCAAATTCTCAAGGCGGAATGCGAGGAAACAGAGGTCATTTTTAGAAACTGTTCCGATCAGGAACTCGAAAAATATGTAAATTCTAGGGACCCGATGGATAAGGCGGGCGCTTACGGAATTCAAACTGGTGGCGCAAGGCTTATCAAGGCTATTCGGGGGTGTTATTACAACGTCGTAGGACTCCCTGTGGCGAGGATGCTCCAGATGTTGAATGATTTGAAGGTAGAGGTATAATGTTGAATCCGGCAGAAAAAAGCCCCGATGAAAAGCTGGGCGCGTTTATTGCAAGAGTCCGCGAAGAACGCGGCATGAGTGTCGAAGAACTTTCTGCGGCGACCAAGGTGTCTGTCGCTTATATCAAGTCCATTGAAGCGGGGGACTGGAAGGCCTTCCCGGTAGCGGCGTACGTTCGCGGTTATCTGCATTCCATTAGTAACAAGTTGAATTTGAATCAGCAGCAGGTGCTCAAGGCTTACAATGCCGAAAGCGGTGCCCCGGTTCAAAATGATTTTGAAGACGTCTCGAATGACCAGAAGCTTGCTCCCATCAATGAAGGCGAAAGCAAGAAAAAGAACCTGGTTGTGCCCGTGGTGCTCGTGCTTCTCGTACTGGCATTCCTAGTTGCGTCTCACTTCCTTGATTTGGAATCTTTGACGACGAAGCAGGCGAGCGAACAGCAGCCCTCTGAAAATGTTCCGGCCGCAGTCGAAGATTCGATGACTCAGGAAATTCCTGATGGTGCCGAAGCGGTTCCTGCCGATTCTGTGGTGAGCGATTCTGTGGCCAAGGATTCCTCTGCAAACCGTTTTGATGTCAATGCAACGGTGAGCCAGGCGGTGGTAGACGAAGCGGTGAAAAAGTCTGATTTGCCTGCATCTGCAACGATTTTCATTTCTTCGGATTCCAAGAAGGATTCTGTTGCAGTTGAAGAAACTCCGAAGACCAAGAAGACAAATTTCTTGCTGGTTGGTTCGGGCGAAGCTCTTTCCTGGGTGGGACTCAAGCGCCACGAAGATTCGAATTCCTTCCTTAAGGAAGCGAATATCTCTAAGGCGGGTGTCAAGATGGTGTACAACACGAACGATACTTTGTGCGTGACCATCGGCGAACCCAAGGCGATTGCTAAAATGTACCTGAACGGAGTCGAAACTCCGCTTCCCGAAATGAAGTTTGGCCGTGTGACGCGTTTCCGCGTGTTCGGTGGCCGTATCGTTAAATAATTGAGGTCCTTGTTATGCGTAGCACGACGATTTCTCGTAAGACCGGCGAAACCGACATTACGTTGTCCCTGAATCTGGATGATTCTACGCCTGGGCAGATCAGCTCCGGCAACGGATTCCTGGATCATATGCTTAACTTGTTCCAAATTCACGGAGGAATTCATCTGGACTTGGATTGCAAGGGCGATGTGCATGTCGATATGCACCATAGCATGGAAGACATCGCGATTGTGCTCGGCCAGGCGCTAGTGGAATGCCTCGGCGACAAGAAGGGAATCGAACGTTACGGTTTCTACTTCGTTCCGATGGACGAAGCCTTGAGCCGCGTGTGCATCGACTTTAGCAACCGTATCGGTTTTGTGTGGAACGTGAAGCTCCCGGCGGCCATGGCTGGCGGTATCGAAGCTTCGATGTTCGAACACTTCTTCAAGAGCCTTTGCGAAAACGCCCGCATGAACTTGCACGTGGAACTCTTCTACGGCAACGACAACCATCATTGCCTCGAAAGCATCTTCAAGGCGTTTGCCCGTGCGGTCGCAATGGCGATTGCCCCGAGCCGCAACGTGAAGGGCATTCCCAGCAGCAAGGGCGTGCTGTAATAATTAAATCTTCGGTACCCTGACTTTATCGCCGGCGTTCAAGTGCTCCAGCACGACGCCGGCGTTTACTGATTGTAGGGCCGAGAGAACGTAGAAGCGGGGGAGCCCTTGGACTCCGGCGCCGTAGGTGCGCTTCAGCAGCTTGAACAGATCATCGCCTTCGTTGGCGGTGACCGTTTTGTATAAGCTAGCGTTGCCCGGGTCGGACTGCAACCTGGAAAGCGCCGTGGCGAATTTGTCGGCAAATGCTTCGGCGGAATTGTCCGTCTTGGGGGCGGCAGCCTGTTTTGTTCCCGCAGACTTCCCTGCGTGGTTCGCCTTCGTGGAAGCTTCTTTTTTGCCGGTGACCGACCCTGGTAGTTTGAAGACGGGTACCTCGAAAACGTTCATGTTGATGTTCGCTTCAGCCTCGGCGTTCTTCTTGATGGGCTCCAGGGCGAGAATCGAGTCGAGACCTGCGACGTAGGCGCTGTCGGGCCATTCGGTAAGCGGCATCTTTTGGTCCGTCACGATGATTTTAGCCACGGGTGCATCGTTCCCGCAGGCGGTGAAAATCGCTGGAATTCCAATAAAAAGTGCCGTCCACAATGTCTTCATGCTCCCAAAAATACTATTTCCCTTGCCAAAATGGCCAAATTCTTCTAAATTTAGGCTCTCAAAATCAACTACTTCACAGGAAGTTTAAAAATGAAAGAAGGTATCCACCCTAACTATCAACCGGTCGTGTTCGTCGATGCGAATACGGGTAAAGAATACATCACCCGCTCCACGAAGTCTTCCGCCGAAAAGAAGACTATCGATGGTGTTGAATATAGCGTAATTTCTCTTGAAATTACGGCTGATACCCATCCGTTCTGGACGGGCAAGCAGCATCGCGTGGATACGGCTGGCCGTATCGATCGCTTCAACAAGCGTTTCGCTGGCAACATCACTGGTGCAAAGCGCAAGACCCGCAAGGCTGCGCCGGCCAAGGCTGAAGACGCCGAATAATTACATACAAATTGGGCTCCCTGCTTAAGTGAAGGGGGCCTTTTTTTCAAAAAGGATTCTCATGAAGAAGCAACTCTTTATTGGTGCAGCCGCTCTCGTGGCCATGGCTATGACCGGTTGCCAGAAGACCGGCACCATCGAAGGTGTCGTCCTCGATCCGTTTACTGGCAAGGCTGTTGAAATGCCTACCGTCTGGATGGATTCCACCATCTTTGGTACGCAGAACCCGAAGTACCCCTACAAGGGCGACCTTCAGCAGGGTAAGTTCAAGTTTGAAAAGGTTCCCGTTGGCGAATACCTGATCAAAGCTCGCCGTTCCAAGTATATTCTTGGCCAGCAGAAGATTACGACCGACGAAAAGAACCCGAACCTCTCTGTGACTTTGTATGAATACAGCGACCAGGTCAAGCCGGGTCTCTACAAGAGTGGTACGACTGAAGGTCCTGAAAAGATCGATAACCAGTGGGTCGTGTACTCCACGAGCTGCAACGAATCTGTTGCCGGTTACCGTTTGACCATGCCCATCAATACCGATGCTGGCAAGGTTCCGGGCAAGAAGGCCGATAAGAAGAAGAAGGCTGCTAAGGGTGCCGCCAAGGTTTCTAATCTCCCGGCTCCGCTGGCTGTGGACGCAGCGCTCAACGTGTTCTTCGTGAATGCAAGCTCCGTGACTTCTCCGCTCGTTGCTACGACCTATCCTGCTGTCGAAGGCAAGGTGGCTGACCATGCTGACTGCCAGGGCTTCGGTGCCGACGAAAAGACCGGTCTCTTTGTGGACAAGGCCAAGGGCACGACTCTGAACGTGGAATACAAGGCCGAAAACCTGTTCCAGGTGACGGGCAACCTCCCGAAGGGCAAGCAGATTATCCAGCTTTCCCAGGATGGCAAGACCCTGCAGACCTACTACTTTCAGGTCAAGTAACTAAGTCTCGCTTGAAATTTGAAAACCGGTTGCTTACGCAGCCGGTTTTTCTATTTGCTGTTTTTTGAATCCTTGATTACAGGTCCTTGTATTGCGTGAGTCTTCTTCCGCAACCGAGGGCTGTGCGGATGAGGTTCTTGATTTGAACTTCGTGCTGGGGAAAGTCCACCGGATGTAGGGCGATGCGGGGGAGGCCCACCGGAACTTTCAGGATGATGTCGCCGAACTTGAAGGCGGCCTTCGTCATGAAATCGGGGATGCCTGCGAAACTTGCGACAGGTGAGGCGTAGCGTTTGCCACGAGAGGTCACGAGCGCGAACCTGTCTTCGTAGAGCATCTTTTCTGCATGGACTTGCGTGGGCAGGAACTTGTTGCTGTACCAGGTTGGCGGAATGAATGCGGTGGGCTTTTCGGGTTTGTCAAAAAGCTTTTCCCAGGCGTCAAGTCCTGCGTGCAGGAGTCTGCTGGATTCGAACTCGCTGAGGCCCGCGAATTCCGCTTCGCCTTGGGTGAGGTTCATGGCGATGAGTCCGACGTAGCTGCGGCCCTGGCTGAATTCCGCCTTGTGCTTATAGCCGTGGAGCGCGAGCTCGAACCCTTCCGATTTTAGCTGGGCGAGTGTGGCTCGGAAATCCCGGACGGTGTCCGAAGGGGCGGTCTCGGTATCGGGGATGACCAGTATGCTGAACGGCGCTCCGGCAAGGTCCTTGAGTGTTTCAAGGATCGGGGTCACCTTCTGGTAATTCCAGACGCTGAAATCGTGAAAGCAGAGAAGAAATTTACGAGCCATGACTTTGAAGATAGTAATATTAGACGAAAGAACGGACCTTCGGTCCTACAGACTAGAGACGAAAGTGAAATAATGGCGCTTCGCGCAATGAAAAAACTAAAAATCTCTCGTCTCTCGTCTCTTGTCTCTCGTCTAAAAGCTACATTTACCCTACTATGATTGAATCTATTATTCTCGGCCTCTTGCAGGGCCTCGCCGAATTTCTCCCCATCTCCAGTTCCGGTCACCTCGTCATCGGACACGAACTTTTAGGCATGAACGAAGCGGGCATGTTCTTCGACATCATGCTCCACGCGGGCACCTTGCTGTCCATCTTCGTGGTGTTTCACAAGAAGATTACGGACATCATCGTCGGTTGCCTCCGCCGTGACCGCGACCAGCTCCGCGAAGCGGGCTACATTATTCTCGCAAGCATCCCGACGGCGCTCATCGGCCTCGGTTTCAAGGACCTGCTCGAGGGCCTGTTTGAAAATCCGCGTGCCGTGTGCGTGGCGGAGCTCTTTACGGGCTTGCTCTTGTTTAGCTCGCAGTGGGGCGCGACCGGTGCAAAGCATCCGGATAACGAAGGCGTCAAGATGAACTGGTGGCGTGCGTTAGTGACGGGCGTCGTGCAGGGCATTGCCTGCATTCCGGGCATCAGCCGCAGCGGTTCTACCATCAGCGCCATGATGTTCATGGGCGTGAACCGCAAGTACGCGGGCGAATTCAGCTTCCTCATGAGTATTCCTGCCGTGGGCGGTGCCGCACTCCTTGACTGCATCAAGTGGATCAAATGCCAGTCGATGACTGGTGAAAGTGTTAAGCTTGCGCTAGACAATGCGGCGACACCGGAACAGGCGCAGGACATTTCTGAAAAGGCGATGAGGTGCGCCATGGCCGGTGGTTTTACCCCGGAACTCCTGGTGGGCATGGTCGTCTCCTTTATCTTTGGCATTATCGCCCTCAAGTGGCTCATGACCTTCTTGCAGAAGGGCAAGTTCCAGCACTTCGCCTGGTACGTGTGGGCCGTGGGTATCTTCGGACTGATCTTTATCAAGTAAGATTGCGAAAGCGATTTGGATGTCGGGGCTCAAATCGAGCCCCTTTTTCTTTTATGCCGAACGGTCTTTTGTGAGCGACAAGCGCCTCGTATTAACGAGGCGTGGTTGCGAGAGTGAGGCGATATCGTATTCTTGTTTATTCGGTAGAGCCGAACGGTCTTTTATTGGCACAGTTCTTGCATTTATTAGTGCGAAAACAAGGCAGGACCGTTATTTCGTTTCATTTTGAAACATTATGGTGGCCTAGACCGCTCGAAAATTAAACATCAACCCTTCGCGAATAGAGCTTTAAGCTGCCCAAACCTCAAAGGGGCAAAGCCCCGACCCCAAAGCGCAGCGACCTCAAAGCACGAAGTGCGATCCAAATAGGAGATCTATATGGCAACAGAGAAGATGGAATTCCAGACTGAAGTTCGCGACATGCTGAACTTGATGATCAATTCCCTTTACAGCAACAAGGAAATCTTCTTGCGCGAGCTCGTTTCAAACGCAGCTGACGCACTCGACAAGCGCCGTTTCCTCTCGCTTTCGAACGCTGACCTGCTCCCGCAGGGTACGCAGCTCCGCATCGATATTTCGGTGAACAAGGAAGGCAAGCGCATCGTCGTGGAAGACAACGGTATCGGCATGAACAAGGAAGACTTGATCAACTGCCTGGGTACCATCGCCCGTAGCGGCACCAAGAACTTCATCAAGAATTTGAAGGAAGGCGACAAGGGCAGCGTCGATCTCATCGGCCAGTTCGGTGTAGGTTTCTACTCCGTGTTCATGGTCGCGAAGAAGGTCGAAGTCTTGACCCTTAAGGCCGGCGAAACTCAGGGTTACCTGTGGTCTTCCGAAGGCACGGGCGAATTTGAAATTTCTGAAGCCCCGCGCGACAAGGTCGGTACCAAGATTACTTTGTACCTGAAGGACGACGAAGATGCCGAAGATTTTGCCAGCGAATGGAAAATCAAGGACATCGTCCAGAAGTACAGCGGCTTCGTGAGCTACGGCATCTACTTCCACCCCGAAGCAACGAAGAACGACAAGGGCGAACTCGAAGAAAAGCCCGAAGAACGCTTGAACGAAAAGCAGGCTTTGTGGCGCCAGAGCGAAAAGGAAGTCACCGAAGAACAGTACAAGGATTTCTACAACGTCATCAGCCACGAAGCCGACGAACCGGCCGCCTGGAGCCACAGCCACGCCGAAGGTTCCCAGGAATTCTGGAGCTTGGTTTACATTCCGTCTAAGGCTCCGTTCAACATTTGGCACAACGATGCTTTGCATGGCCTGAAACTCTACGTGAAGAAAGTCTTTATCATGGACGATTGCAAGGACTTGCTGCCGCCTTGGCTGCGCTTTGTGCGCGGCGTGGTCGATAGCGAAGACTTGCCGCTGAACGTGTCCCGTGAAATCTTGCAGAACAACAAGATTATCACCAACATCCGTAAGCACGTCATCAAGAAGGTGCTCGATACCTTGCAGAACATGGCCGACAAGGATGCCACCAAGTACAACGCCTGGTGGCGCGAACTCGGCATGGTCCTTAAGGAAGGCTTCTACATGAACTGGGAACATCTTGATGAACTCAAGAAGTTGCTCCGTTTCGAAAGCACCAAGACCGAAGGCGACGCTCTCGTGGGCCTCGACGAATACGTAAAGCGCATGCCGGAAGGCCAGAAGGAAATCTACTACCTCATCGGTGACAAGAATGCCGTGAAGTCCAACCCGATGCTCGAAGCCTTCAAGGCGAAGGGCTACGAAGTGTTGCTCATGAGCGACGGCATCGATGAATTCATGATGTCTAGCCTCCAGGAATTCGGCGACAAGAAGTTCCACGACATCGCCCGCGGCGACGTGGACTTCGAAAAGACCGAAGACGAAAAGAAGGCCGAAGAAGAGAACAAGGGAATCTTCAAGGGGCTCTGCGAGAACCTGCAGAAAGTCTTGGACGAAGACATCAAGGAAGTCCGCGTGTCTAGCCGCCTCAAGGATAGCCCCTGCTGCCTGGTGACGAGCGAAGACGCCATGAGCGCCCAGATGGAACGCATGATGAAGGCCATGGGCCAGAAGAACTTGCCGAAGAGCAAGCGCATCCTGGAAATCAACCCGACGCACCCGATTTGCGAAATGCTCAAGAAGAAAGCTGAAGCCAAGGAAGACCTGGGCGATTGGCCGAAGGCCCTCTACGGTCAGGCTCTGCTTGCCGAAGGTTCTCCGCTCCCGAACCCGGCTGAATATGTGTCCGCGATTACTAAACTGCTGACCGCCAGCGTGAAGTAAGGTCACTGTGCCGGTGCGCTGAGCTTGTCGAAGCGTTGCCGAAGTGCCGCCTTTGGCGTCATTCTCGAGTGCTATGCACGAGGGAATCCATACGATTACATACAAAAGACCGCGATTCAATCGCGGCCTTTTTCGATGAAATGCTACGCATTTTTTTTACGAACGATTCTCGTTAAGAGAATCTTTCATATAACGCATCGCGTTCGACCGGTTCCAATCCTTCTTTCAAAATCAGACTCTTCATACGCTCGGGGCTCATGCCCACGGGGACCGTGGCGCCGGCGGCGTGCGTAATCTTTTCTTCGATAATCGTTCCGTCCAAATCAGAGGCGCCGGCGTGGAGCGCCTTCATCGCGGTCTCGATGCCCATCTGAATCCAGTAGGCCTTGATGTGCGGGAAATTGTCCAGGAAAAGCCTTGCGACGGCGACCGTCCGCAGGATGTCTTCTTCGGTGGTGATGTTCGGGACAATCTTGTGCAGCGCGTTATGTTCCGGGTGGTACACCAGCGGGATGAACGCGAAGAATCCGGGGGCCTCATCCTGAAGGTCGCGGAGCATCTTCATGTGGGCGATGCGATCTTCAATTTTTTCGATGTGCCCGAAAAGCATCGTCGCGTTTGTCGGAATGCCAATCTTGTGGGCGGCGCGGTGAACATCCAGCCATTCCTCGCCGGTTTCCTTGCCAGGGCATATCTGGTTGCGGACATCTTGCACCAGGATTTCGGCGCCACCGCCAGGCAGTGCGTCAAGGCCTGCTTCTTTCAGCGTCGTCATAATTTGCAGCGGCGTCTGCCCCGAAAGTTTCGCGAAGTGGCAAATTTCTACGGCGGTAAACGCCTTCAGGTTCACTTTAGGGAATTCCACGCGGAGCTTGCGCAACATTTCGATGTAGTAGTCGAACGGATGGTCCGGATGGAGCCCTCCTACAATATGCAGTTCACGGGCTCCGCCTGCAATCGCTTCGGCAGCCTTGTTTCGAATTGTATTGTAGTCCCAGTCGTAGGCAGTGGGGGAATCCTTCTTGATTTTTGAAAACGCGCAGAACTTGCAGTGCAGCACGCACACGTTGGTGTAATTAATCTGGCGGTTATTCACCCAGTACACGGACTTGCCGTGGCGACGTTCTTTTTCTGCGTTTGCTCGGGCGCAGAGTTCGTCGAGCGGGGCGTTCAAGAATAAGTTTAATGCTTCGGATTCTGTAAGGCGTGACATATATGGTGTAAATTTACAAAAAAGCGGGTGGGAACAGAAATGTCTATTTTCGTGGTGATAAAAAAGAGGTGTACAGTCTAAAGTAATACAATAATTAAAAAAAGAATCCGCCCTTTGAAGGACGGATTTCTTATTAGTAGCGGGGGCAGGACTTGGACCTGCGACCTCCGGGTTATGAGCCCGACGAGCTACCAACTGCTCTACCCCGCGTCGAGGTTAGCCCATATATAGAAATTTTTAATACCCATGTCAAGGGTTGCTAAACGAATTTTTTCAGAATGTGCTTGCTGGCGACGAAATAGTCGATTCCGCTAATGATGGTAATCGCTGTAATGCACCCCATCACGGCCTTCGGGAATACGTTCCAGAAAGCCTGGTAATTGGGGATAATTGATTCCATAGGGTTGAGTGCCCCAACGAGAATTGCGACAATCCCGATGCCCTGCAGGGCCGTTTTCCACTTTCCGCTACGGCGGGCCGGCATGATGAGGCCTTCGCTTGCGGCGAGCGTGCGGAGCGTCTCTACACTCGACTCGCGGAAGTAAATCAGGGCGACCATCCACACCGGGGCGTATCCCGTAGCGATAAAGCACATAAAAATCGTCATGTTCGATATTTTATCGCTGAACGGGTCAAGGTACTTGCCGAGCGTGCTGACTTCGCCCATTGCACGGGCGAGTTTTCCGTCGAGAAAGTCGGTAAGCATGAACCCGAGCACCATGATGAGGGCTAGGCTCTTGAAAACGATGCTGTTGTTGCTGTAATCGAGGTCGTTGTCGTAGAAGAATACCCACAAAAAGAATGGCGTGAGTACGATGCGGCTCATGGTGAGCTGGCTTGCAATTGAAAGCGGCTTACGGTGAGCGGGGTCGCGGTAGTACCAGTAGGCGTAGGCGACGGTCGATGCGATAATCAGGAGGATCGAGGATACCATGCAAATCTGCTGGTAGTCTTCGAGGTTCAGCAGGTAGACGCCCATCGTAATGGTGATGACGATGTTCGAAAGCTTGCTCCAGCGTCGCTTGCGGGGGAGTGACTTTCCTTCGCGGAGAACCCCGAGGCTGAACAGCGTGTGGGCGACTAGGCGCGCGAGCAGGAATACGCATCCGACGGCGAGCAACTTTTCGGTCTGGTCGTTTTGCAGCAGATCACGCACGAAGATGCTTGTCATCACGGCGAATGAAAGGAAACCATCGATGACATTCAACCAAAGCCGGTAATAAGGCTTTTCGATTTCCTGCGAACGGAGTTGGTACAAGTTAACCCAACCCATAATAAGGGCTACAGCGACCAGGGCGCAGGCGCTTTTGGCCATGCCCATCCAGATAAACACGATGACCGCGATAAAGACTGCCGCGCGCAATACGCTCCAGATGCGAGTGCGTAACCGGATTTCGGATGTCTGTTCTTCTGTCATTTAAGCCTCTAAAAGTTGTCTTGCGTGTTCGCGAACGGTGTCGCTTTCGCCGCCGAGCATGCGAGAAAGTTCATCGACTCGGCCTTCGTGGTCGAGTTCCTTTACATGCGTGTAAGTGCGTCCGTCGATTTCGTCCTTGCTGACGGCGAGCTGGTTTACGGCGCGACTTGCCACCTGGTGCAGGTGCGTAATCGTGAGCACCTGGTGGTGTTTGCCTAAGTTCTTGAGAGCGATGCCGATGCTGTTGCCGACTTCGCCGCTGATGCCGGAGTCTACTTCATCGAATATCAAGAGGGGGACGCGGTCGAGGTCGGCCATGACACTCTTGATGGAAAGCAGCACGCGGGAAAGTTCGCCGCCCGAAACCGCCTTTTGCAGGCTCTTGAAACCTTCGCCGGGGTTTGGGGCGAGCGTGAATTCAATCTTGTCTGCACCGTTCGGTGACAGGGACTGCATCGTAATCGCGGTCGTAAAGATGGCCTTCGGCATGCCGAGCGTGTGCAAAATGTCGCTTACCGCCTTGTCGTAACGGGCGGCGGCTTCCTGGCGGGATGCCGTCAGCTTGAGGGCGGTCGCCTGCAACGCATCGAGCGCCTTTTTGGATTGCCTTGTGAGTTCTTCGAGGTCGGCATCCAGGTTCTCGAGACTCGAAAGTTCTTTGCCGCGTTGTTCGGTCAAGGCGATTAGGCCCGCGACGTCGGTGCGGTACTTGCGCTTGAGTTTCTGGATCGCGGCGATGCGGGCGTTGGCGCGGTCGATATCGGCAGCACTCATGGCCGCAGCGGGGCGGAGCCTCAGCAGGTCCTTGCAGACGCTTTCGTAGGGGTCGGTCACTTCTTCGAGCGACTTCAAATAATCTTCGTAGTCGGGAAGCTTTGTCGCCAAGGAGCGCAGCTTAGACGTGAGAATTTGCACCTGGTCCAGGAGACCGTTTTCTCCGCCGAGCATTCCCTGGATTTCGTTCAGGTAGCGGGTCTCTGCTTCCTGCTTGCTTGCGCTGTTGACTTTTTCTTCGAGGGCTTCTTCTTCGCCTTCCTTGAGGGCTGCTTTTGAAAGTTCGTCGAACTGGAATTTTAAAAAATCCTTTTGCGCGGCGAGATTTTTCGCCCGTTCTTCGGTCGCCCTGATTTCATCCTGGATTTTGTTCCACTGGGTCCAGTGCGTCCCGTATTCCCTGAGCAGTTCGCCGTTCCCTGCAAAGTCGTCAAGCATCTTGGTGTGGGTACGCGTGTCGCGAAGCAGGAGCTGTTCGCTTTGGCCGTGCATCTGGATAAGTTCTTCGCCCAGACGCTGCAAGTCGGGGAGTGCGACAATCGCTCCGTTCACACGGGCGCGGCTCTTGCCGTTCTCCTGGATCTCGCGGCGGATAATGAGTTCGTCGCCCTCGTCCAGTTCCAGTTCTTCAAGAACGCTTTTCACCTGAGGTTCGTTCGAAATGTCGAAAGTGGCCTCGACGACCGCCTTTTCTTCGCCGGTGCGGACCATCGATGCCTGGGCCTTGTCGCCGCATACGATGCGGAGTGCTTTAAGAAGAACCGATTTTCCTGCGCCGGTCTCGCCGGTAATCGCCGTAAAACCTTCGCGGAAGGGGACTTCCGCTTGCGCAATCAAAGTAAATCCACTAATCGACAGGTGCTTTAACATACGACGATAAATTAGCAAATTAGCTTGACACGAAGTGTCATTTTTCGAATTCTACGACGCTCCTGTAAATGGGGCGGCCTTCCTTGCGGTATTTCTTTTCGAAACCGGTCATGATCCCTTCGGTGGGTTCGGCCGTGTTGCGCTCTAGAATCTTGCAACCTTTGAAGTTGTCGAAAACCTCAAGGGCGACCTCGTTGTATTCCTGGTGGTCGGTACCCCAGTAAAAAATGCGCTTGCCCGGCTTAAGTACGCGAGCGACTTCTACCAGAAAATCAGGACGCAAGAGGCGGTTCTTGTGGTGGCGTTCTTTCGGCCACGGGTCCGGGAAATACATGTGGAATGCGTCGACGGTGTTGTCCTTGACGCAGTCGCGCAAGAAGTAGAAAACATCTCCGCGGAGCATAGTGGCGTTGGCGAGCGCTCCCGCCTTGTCCATCTTGCGCTGGGCGAACTTGGCCCAGGTGTAATCCCATTCGCTACCCATGATTACGAGGTCCGGGTGCTTGGGGGCATATTCCGAAAGGAAACCGCCCTTGCCGCTTCCGATTTCGATTTCCACGCGGGCGTCGGCCTTGCCTGCGATTTGCGGGAACATGTCCTTCCACTCAAAGTCAAGTTTGTGGGGGAGTCCGTCGGGTGTTGCTATCGGCTTTCGGTCGCCGTGCGTGCGGAATACGTAATGCCAAAGTCCCTTCGATTCCGGATCTTCCTTCAAGTCGCGGAAAAACTCGGGAATGATGACTTCCTTTTCAACGTCTTCAATGTTTTCGATATCGCTCATATTCTTTTTCTTAAAAAAATCGTTCACCTGTGGATCCCGTCATTTTGCTTCGCTACATTCCAGGATGACTTAAATAGATGCGTCATCCTCGACCAACGGGAGGGGATCCTGATTGGTCTCTTTTAAATAAGTGCTACGATTCTATCTATAAACCTCTCCGGGATTTCTTTCGCGATCATTTCGCGGATGTATTTTTCGGAATACTTCATCGAAAAATGCGCGAGGATAATCTTTTCGCATTCTACGCGGTCACCCATGCGGTTCAGGGCGTCGGCTATCTGGCGGATATGCGTGTGTCCTTTCTTGTGGCTCATCTCGTAGTCTTCGGGGGCGAGGAAGGTACATTCCGTAATCAGCACCTTGGACTGGAATACGCGATAGTTTTCCAGGAGGCTTTCGCCCATGCAGTCACCCATAAAGCTCACCAGCGGATCGTAGACTTCGCGGGTGATTTCGATGCCCTGCTTGCGGAGCTGGATGATTTCATCGGCGCTCTTGCCGAGGTATTCGTCCTTGAGCTTCTTCTTGTAATAGTACAGTGTGCCGCCCATTGCAGGAATCGAATGCTTGACGTCGAAAGCTTCGAATGCAAGGTCCTTGCGGTGTTCCAGGAACTGGATGTCGCCCGCCGTAACGGGGACGATTTCGGGGTAGCGGAACTTGTTTTCGGGCACGCCTTCGAACATGGCTTCAGAACGGATCCAGTCGCGGGCTCCATCGCAAATGTATTCGGGCATGTAGTAGACACTTTCGCGTTCAACGCCCATCATCTTGCGCAGACTGTGGTGACGCATCAGGCAACGGGCATGGTCGCCGTGCGCGTGAGTCAAAAACACATGGTTGATGGAGGTTGCCGAAAGCGGACATTCACCCATGTCGATGCAGAAGTCCAATTCGGGGAGCTGGATGTAGGTCGCAAGTCCCGAAATCGAAAAGCCGGAGACGGTCGTGCACGAAGTCTCCAGGTGAACCTGCTTTAATGCGTTATGAATATACTTGCTTTCTGCCATAGCGAATTCGGCTGTAAATGTAGAAAAAAAACGCACCATCGGGTGCGTTTTCAAAGTTGCAATCCAGTGCTGGATCCCGTCCCCCCTTCGAGGGTCCAGGATGACAGATGTTGTTACTTCGTCTTCGCGTTTTCGGCGACGAGTCTGTCGAAGTCGGCACAGCTCAAAGCTTCGATGTGGTTACCCATAGCGACGCTACGCGTACGGGCGTTACCCCTCTTTTCGGGAATGCGGAAGCAGAATTCGTAGGTGTTGCCCTTGTCGGTCGGGATACCCATCTTGAAGATGCGGATGCGTTCTGCGCCCTTGTTGTAAATCTCGTGGTAGTCGTAAGTGTTCTTGATCTTCTCGAGGCGCTTCTGCTGGCTGAATTCAATTTCGTTGATGATCGGGCCGTCCAGGTACAGCGGAAGGTTGTTCTGGAAACGGAGTTCCAACTGGCCGTTGGATTTGACGATAGAAGTTTCTTGCGGCTTGATCAGGTAGCGCTGCTGCGGGATGTTCTTATAGGCAAAAGTGCGAACCGTGCGGACGCCGCACATTTCACGCATGTCAGGTTGTTCCACAAAGTCGATTTCACGGCAGATGGGGGGCATATTAGTGGGAACTTCCAGGTTTTCGCCCGAATTTGAACCGGCACAGGCGGAAAGGAGGGAGAGTAAAGCGATACCAGAGAAGAACAAAATTGAAGATTTCATATGCTAAATATAATTTTATTATTCCGTTTGGCATATTTTTTCTTTAGAATTGTGATAAAATTTGAATAAAGTCTGTAAATTTTCTTTTTCCTTTTTGCTGTTTGAGTCAAATTTGAGCCTGTTTTCTGTTTCGCGGTGAATTCGAAAAGTTTTTACGCATTTGTGCAGTAAAAAAATGTATTTTTGGCGCGGATTAAGATTTGGGTTTATATGAATATTTACAGTTGGAACGTAAATGGCCTCCGCTCCGCCCTCAAGAAGGGCTTTTCGGATTGGTTTGCCGCAACGAAGCCGGATATCCTGTGCTTGCAGGAAGTTCGTGCCGAAGTGGACCAGATTCCTGACGAGGTCGCTAAGCCCGAAGGATACTTTGCCTACTGGAACCCGTGTCGCCGCAAGAAAGGCTACAGCGGGGTAGGCATCTATACGCAGATTGAACCCGACCGTGTGAACTACGGTTTCGACATCGAGGAATTCGACGAAGAGGGCCGCGTGCTCCAGCTCGTGTTCCCGGACTGGGTGCTGAATTCCATTTATTTCCCGAATGGTGGCCAGGGCGACGACCGCCTGGACTACAAGCTCCGCTTTTATGATGCGTTCCTCGAGAACAGCAAACGCTGGGTGGCGGATGGCAAGCATGTGGTGACTGTCGGCGACTATAACACTTGTCACAAGGAAATCGATATTGCACGTCCCAAGGACAATGAGGACGTGAGCGGCTTTTTGCCTATCGAACGCGCCTGGATGGACAAGTATGTAGAAAATGGATTCGTGGATTCGTTCCGCAAGCTGCATCCCGATGAACGCGACCGCTATTCTTGGTGGTCCAACCGCTTTGGTGCACGCAAGCGCAACGTGGGGTGGCGCATTGACTACGCCTTTGTAGACGAAGGCCTGGTGCCGAATATCGTGAGTGCCGAAATCCATTCCGAAATCATGGGTTCGGACCATTGCCCGATCAGCATCGAGCTTGAACCGCCGTTCGCCCCGCTGCCGATCTGCCACGAGTAAGATCGCTAAAACAGGGTTTAGGAATCCTTTTTTGTACTGCTTTGACGTTCTGTGTCGTATATGTCTCAGGTTGAGTCATATAGAAAAATTTCTGCTCGAAAAGTAAAAAAATTTCTGTTTTCAGTCCAAACTTCTCCATTTTAGAACAAATTTTTCCTATCTTGTGCTGTCAAGAAAACAATGTCGTTTTCTAAAAAATCTCCATTAGGAGGACTTTATCATGAAAAAATTTGCAGCGCTTCTCCTCTGCGCAGCTTCCCTCTCCCTCATTGGTTGCGGTGGCAAGGCCGGCCTCAAGAATATCGACCCGACTTGGACTGAACCCGCAACTGCAGTGACCGTCTTCTACACCGAACCT